>CALKWZ010000017.1 GCA_938003985.1 uncultured Verrucomicrobiota bacterium
CCGAAGCGTTGCATGGGCCTAAAATGGGTGAAAATCAGGCGAAATCGGCCAAAAAACGCGAATATTTGACCCAAAATGGCCATTTTTGGCCAAAATCGGCCCCGGAGCGGCTTTGGGCGGCCTTCCAAGCCGAAATTTTAGTAAAATCGGGCAAAAAATCGGTAAAAACGGGCGCGGACGGGCCCGCAGGAAATATTTCCTCGCGGAGAACACGAACATCTCGAACGGATCGATTGTAGCCGGCCTCGCTGAGGCCGGGGGGCCATTCGCCGGCTCCAGCCCGTCTCCCGAGCTTGTCGAGGGATCTGGTCATGCGTTGCCGGCCTGCCGCAGCGTCAACGCCCAGATGTTTCGACTTCGGCGCCGAGCGCCTGCGCTCGACATGACCAACAATGCACAAAAAAAGGACGCCCACGCGGGGCGTCCTTTTCGGGACCGGTCGGTTTAGGGCCAGGTGTAGGGCTTCGCGTTCGTCCACACCCACGACGTCGCATTGCTCGTCTTCAGGAAGAAACCTTCCGTCGCTTTCACGACGTAGTTGGACTGTAGGGCAGCCCAAACCCCCTTTGTACTTTTCGTTCCACCGTTCCATACCTGACTGGATTCGTTCCAGAAATAAACCCACGAGCCATTGGCGGCGTTGCGAGCCAAGGTGGAATCGCCGAACTTGAAATCAGCGGGATAGGGATTACCCACCGTGCCAAGGCTGAACCCCCCCATGACGGAACGAGTCTGAGTGGACAGTGCCGGCACTTCGCCCGCTATTGTAATTTCCGTCGCTGTGACGGAATTTGTCGGCGACTTCAGGAAAAAGCCTTCGCCAGCCTTGATCACGTAGTTGGACTGCAAGGCAGCCCAAACGCCTTTGGTGCTTTTCGTGCCACCGTTCCACACTTGGCTTCCTTCATTCCAAAAATAAACCCACGAACCGTTCGGGGCTTCCTGCGCGAACGAGGTGCGGCCGAAAACATTCGAGCCTTCGGTCATGCTGAACAGCGGCACGGTCAAACAGATTACCTTGCCTCCGGGAGGCAGCGACTTCTTGATGTACCCGATGGTATTGGCGCTGAGGACTTCCTGGGCGGAAGCAGCCACGACGGATGCGACCAGCGCCGCTCCAACCAAACCCCACATCAATTTCTTCATGGTCCGCTCCCGTTTTTCGCGCTTTTTTAAATCGCCAAAGAGGATCTGCACTACGCAGACCTACTTATGTGCGAAAACTAATCCTTCTCCGGGGGGTTGGCAAGAGAATTCCGGAAACAAATTTCAAACAATCGGGGCGGTCAAAACAAGGGGCCGCCCCCCCTTGCGCAGGCGGTTTTGCCGCCCATGCGTCAAAGCCTGAACAAATAGCCGCCGGCCCCGCCCTTTTTCGGCCTCCGGCCCACGTCCTCATCCCTGCGGACCTCGGATCTCCGACCTCTGACTCCTGTCCCCTGCCCCCTGATTCCAGACTGGCCCTCGGGCGGGGCCCGGCATAGAATGCCGCCGATTTGCCGCCATGGACGTCGCGCCTGCCAACCGCTCCCCGGCTCCGCCGGATGCCGCCGACCGCATGGGCACCGACCGCATCGGGCCCCTGCTGGTCCGCTATTCCGTGCCGGCGATCGTGGGGATGCTCGTCAACGCGCTCTACAACGTCGTGGACCGGATGTTCATCGGCTACGGCGTCGGGGCGCAGGGCATCGCGGCCGTCACGATCTGTTTTCCGCTGGTGATGGCGATGGTGTCGTTCTCGATCCTCGTGGGCGTGGGCGCGAACACGCTGTTTTCCATCCGCATGGGCGAAGGGCGCCGGGACGAGGCGGAACGCATCCTGGGCAACGCGTTCGGGCTGCTGTTCTTCATCCCGCTGGTCGCGTCGCTGGCCGGGTTGTTCTGGCTCGACCCCCTGCTGCGCCTGATGGGCGCGGGCGAGGCGTTGCTGCCCTATGCGCGCGACTACGCCCGCATCGTGCTCGGGGGCATCGCGCTGAGCACGACGGGCCACGGGCTCTCGCATTTCATCCGCTCCGACGGCCGGCCGAAGATCTCGATGGGGGCGATGCTGATCGGCGCCGGCGCCAACGCGGTCCTCGACCCGCTGTTCATTTTCGGCTTCGGCTGGGGCATGCAAGGCGCGGCGTGGGCCACGGTGCTGGCGCAGGGGCTCTCGTTCGCGTGGTGCTTCGCCTATTTCCTGCGGCCGGGAGCCGGCACGCGCCTGCGCCGGCGCTGCCTGCGCCTGGAATTCCGGCAAATCGTCTGGCCGCTGCTGGGGATCGGCTTCGCGCCGTTCGCGATGAACCTCGCCAACAGCCTGCTGAACCTGATCCTCAACCGCGGCCTGAAAGCCTACGGCGGCGACGCGGCCATCGCGGTCATGGGCATCCTGTCGGCCTACATGAGCGTGATCTTCATGCCGCTCTTCGGCCTGGGCCAGGGCGCGCAGCCGCTGATGGGCTTCAACTACGGCGCGCGGCGGTACGGGCGCGTGCGGCATCTCTTCTGGACCTCGGCGGCGGCGGCGACGGCCATCATGACGGCCGGCTGGCTCGTCAGCCAGCTCTTCCCCGTGCCCATCCTGCGGCTGTTCGTGGCGGCGGATTCGGAACTGATCCCGGTGGGCACGCAGGCGCTGCGGATCTTCAGCCTGGCCTTCCCGATCATCGGGTTCCCGATCATGGGCGGGCAGTTCTTCCAGGCCATCGGCCGGCCGGTGCCGGCGGCGCTGATCGCGCTGGCCCGCCAGATCCTGCTGTTCATCCCCTTCCTGCTGGTCTTCCCGCTGGTCTGGGGCCTGCCGGGCATCTACGCCGCGGCGCCGGCCTCCGACGTGCTGACGACGCTGATCGCGCTGCCGCTCGTGCTGCGGCAGCTGCGCGAGCTGCGCCGGCGCGAAGCGGAGGCGCCGGAGGCCGCCGCATGAAGCCCTGCGACGTCTGCGGCGAGCCGCTCGCGCCCGGGTCCGCCGCGTGCCCCTACTGCGAGGCGCCCCAGGCGCCCGCGGCGGGCGGGCGCGCGGCCGGCCCGGCGGTGCGCAACGTGGATATCGAAGCGGGCCTGCCGACCGTGGCGGAAGCGCTGCGGCGGCTGGCCGCGCAGCTCGACCGCGCGCGCGCCGACGGCGTGGGCGTGGTGCGCGTGATCCACGGCTGGGGGTCCGCGACCGGCGGCGGCGGCAAGATCCGCGCGGCGGCGCGGCGCTGGCTGCAGGAGCAGCTCGCCGCCCGGCAGGTGCGGGGCGTGCTGTTCGGCGACCGGTTCAGTCCCGCGACGCCCGAAGGCCGCGATTTCCTGCGGCGCCACCCCGCCCTGCGCGCCACCGAACGCACCGACCGCGACAACCCCGGCATCGCCTTCGTCGAGCCGTAGGGCCAAGACCGGGACGGGGGCGTCCCGGCTCCAATCCGCCAAGCCGCCGCCGGCCCCGGCGGGGCCAGCTGCAATTCGATCCATTTGGACGTTGAACATCGGCTATTGGACATTGCGCTCCCGGCTTCGGTCGAGCGGACCTGTGGCCTCCAACGGCGCAAGGCCGTCGGGGGGCCGGAAGACCCCCACGGCCTTGCGCCGTGGGTGAATCAGGTCGGCCAGCGCCGGGCGGCCCGGCGCCGCAAAAAAAAGCGCCGCGGATTTCTCCGCGGCGCCGACTTGAAAAGACCGCGACTATTCCGCGGCGGCCTCTTCTTCTTCTGCGGGAGTTTCGGTGGCCGGCGTGACCTGGATCGCGACGGACTCGGTCTGGGCATTGATGTTGCCGGTCTTGCCGCCGGATTCGATCCAGGTGCCGTCCATCTGGCGGCTGGTGAAGATGCCGGCCACGACCGTGCCCTCGAAGGTGCCGACGATCTTGACGGGGATGAAGGCGGCGCTGACGCCGGAGGCCTCGAAGCTGGCCACGATCACGTCGCCGTCCGCGGGCAGTTCGCTCTCGTAGTACGTCGCCTTGGCGCGGGCGGAGATTTCATCGTCGACCACCTGGGGGATGTCGCTGTTCTGGGCGCCGGAGAGCGACCGGATCTGGGACAACTTGCCGGAGTAGGTCGAGCCGTTGTTGTCGACGATGGTCAGGTTCTGCCCGGTGTGGTTGACGCTGAAGGAATAGACGCTGATGCGGGTGGCGCCGGATTCCGCGCCGCCGGAGGAGCTGCCGTCGGTCGAGACCGTGTAGGAATAGGTCACGGAGATCGGGTTGGCCTTGTCCCAATCGGCCAGTTCGGCATCGATCTCGATGTTCCACGTGCCGCCGTCGTAGTTGACGGAGCCGGAGCCGTTGCCGGTCAGGACGCCGGCCTTGCCGGGATCGGACAACGTGGCGTTGCCGACGGTGATCATGACGGAACCGGGCACGATGGGCCGGTGGGACATGCTGCCGGACGCCGTGGTGCCCTGCTTAGGCATCGTGCCGCCGGATTCGGTGCGGGTATAGACGTTCGTCACGCCGGGGATGCTGGGCGTGGTGGTGTAGTCGGTGACGAGCAAGCCGCCGCCGAGACCGCGGTAGACGCCGCTGAAATTGACCCAGTCGTAGGCCGAACTCCAGCTCGTGGCATCCTCGCCGGTACTCCATTCGCAACCCACGAGACCGGCGGCCAGCGCCGCCATCACCATGCCGATCAAAGCAAACCGTTTCATCCTGTCCGATCTCCTTGCTAGATGCCCTTATTGTTCGACCATAAACTGAATGTCCAGCGCGCGTCAACGCCATTCGGCGGGGGGCTCCCGGGCGGGAGCCCCGCGCCGCGGAGGCGCTACTTGGTCTGGATGCGGACGTTGAGAATGCCGTCGACGTCCAGATCCGGCACGGCGTTGGTGTAGGTGCCCGACGCGGTGATCACGCGCTGGATCCCGGAAGGCACCCAGCCGGCGCCGTTGGACAGATCGTTGTTCTGTTCGAATTCCAGGATCACGGCCGAGCCCGTCAGCAGGTTGACGCTGAAGGTGACGGCGAGCAGGTCGCTGCCCGCCACGGCCTTGACCACGCTCGGTTCCGCGACGGTGCCGTCGCTCGCCGGCTGCGAACCCGCGTTGTTCGGATCGGAGCCAAGGGCGGTTTCCACGCCGTCGCCGAAGCCGTCGCCGTCGGTGTCCCAGTTGTTCGGATCCAGGCTGGCGAGCGCTTCCTGGGCGTCGGGAATGCCGTCCAGGTCGCTGTCGGCGACCTGCGGATCGCTGCCGGCGGCGAGTTCGTCGGCGTTGGAGACGCCGTCGCCGTCCGGATCGCCGGCCGCGCCGTCGTCGCCTTCGGCGCTGAGCGGATCGAGGCCATGGGCGATTTCTACGCCGTCGGGAATCCCGTCGCCATCCGTGTCGGCGCTCTTGGGATTGGTGCCGTTGGCCTGTTCGGTCGCGTTGGAGAGGCCGTCGCTGTCCGGATCGCCGGCGGCGCCGTCGGCGCCGGCCGGGCTCGTCGCATTCAGGCCGTAGGTGACTTCCCACAGGTCGAAGAGGCCGTCGCCGTCGGAATCCTTGAGCAGCGGATTGGTGCCGAGCAGGACTTCCTGGGAGTCCGTCAGCCCGTCGTTGTCCGTGTCCGCCTTCAGGAGATCGGTGCCGCGGGCGGACTCCTCGAGGTCGCCGAGGCCGTCGCCGTCCGTGTCGGGCGTGGTCGGACTGCTGCCGTAGAAGAGCACTTCCTGGCTGTCGGTGAGGCCGTCGCCGTCCGTGTCGGGATTGGTCGGATCGCTGCCGGCGCGGAACTCCTGGAGATCCGGCAGGCCGTCGTTGTCCGAATCCGACAAGCTGTTCATGATGGTGAGCGAGCCGGCGGCGTAGGTCTTCTCCCAGATGTCCGGGAGGCCGTCGCTGTCGGCGTCGGCGTCGTGGACGATGACGTTGTTGCCGGACAGTTCCGCGGCGCTCCGGACCTGGATGGCCTTGGCCGAGTAGTCCGAGGCGTAGGGATTGACCGCCGCGGTCGTGCTGAGCCCGCCGCGCTTGCTGATGGTCGCGACGACCCAGTTGATGCTGCCGACGGTGGCCGGCGCGCCCTTGACGAGGCTCCAGGCCTCGCCGGCGTCGAGGACGCCGTTGTTGTTGAGGTCGTGGTACGCGCGCACGACGTAGGTGCCGATCGGCAGGCCCATCAGCCGGTAGTTGAAGTTGCGGTCGGCGCGGACCTTGGCCACGGGGCGCTGGTCGAACCCGCTGCCCGTGAACGCCTCGACGACGACGACGGCGCTGGTGGACCAGCCGCGGTACTGGGCCCGGCCGCTGATCATGCCCGGTCCGCCGGCGGCCGGCGGCTGCAGGTTGATGGCGAAGTTGATCCACCCGCTCGCGGCGCTGGCGCGCGGATTGAAGGCCCGGACCTGGATGCGGTACTGGCCGTTGGTGAACGTGCCCCAGCCCGGAACGACCGGCAGATCCATTTCGGCGTGGCCGGTGCGGTCCACGTAGGGCGCGAACCGGGTGACGTTGCACACGGAGGCGCCGCTGACGGCGTTCACGATCTGGATCTGGACCTGGGCCGTGTTCCGGTCCAGCGCCAGGCGCAGTTTCTCGTTGGCGTAGAGGATGGTGCCGACGGGGCTGAGAACCGACGGCGCCGCCAAGTTCGTCGGGTAGTCCGCCGTCTGGAGGCCCGAAGCCAGCACGTTGGTGCCCGACTTCACCTGCCAGCTGTACGGTCCGAACAGCGCGCCCGTGGACATCGCGGCGTTGACGCCGGTCGCGTGCCGGAAGTCGAATTCATGGATGTAGTTCCGGTTGTCCGAGCAGCCGCTGCGGGTGAGTTCGTAGACCAGGTTGCCGGTGCGCGTGATCAAGATCGTGTAGCTGGACGCCGACACGTTCGTGGCGGTCTCGACCGGCTCCCAGCCGAAGCGAATGGCGCCGTTGGCCTTTTCGCGCAGGGCGATGTCCACGACCGCCTCGCCCCAGCCCATGTGCTCGGGCATGTACTCGGCGAAGCCCAGCAGTTCCTTGTCGTTCCACTGGCCGTCGTTGTTTTCGTCCACGAAGGCCATGAAGTAGGTCCGGCCCTGCCAGAGGTGGCCGCCGTCCATCCAGTCGGTCAGCGACAGGGAATTGCCGTCGCGGATCGACGTCTCGAGCGCATAGGAGGTCTTGGCATCGGGGCAATCCATGTCCGGATTCCGGTAGGCGAAGATGCGCAGGGTGCCTTCCTCCACGTCGGGGCAATCCGTCTTGAAGCGGAAGGTCAGCTGCGGTTTCGGATAGGAGCGCGGATCGTCCGGATCGCAGTACGGGATCGAATAGCCGGTGCCGCTGACCCAGTTGGACGACACGTTGCCGTCTTCGTTGGTGGTGACCGAGTAGACGTTGGCGCTGCGCGTCAGGTAGTAGGCCATGTATTCCGAATAGTTGTCCCAGCCGTCGCCGTCCGGATCGAGGTGGGCGTCGAAGCGCAACGGGCTGCAAGCGGTCGGGAAGAGCGATTCCCAGGCATCGGGAATGTTGTCGCCGTCCATGTAGAGCGAGCCGTAGGTCGCGCCGACCGGCGGGCTGTCGTAGTCGCCCAAGCCGTCGCCGTCGGTGTCGAACTCGAACGGATTGGTGCCGGCGAGCCATTCGGCGCGGTTGTTGAGGCCGTCGTTGTCCGGATCGCCCCAGGCGCCGTTGACGAAATCGGCGACGTTGTAGACGTAGTCCAGGCGGCCGTCGCCGTCGAGATCCACGCTCGAGGCGGTGGTGCCGCCGAAACCGCCGTCCAGCGGGTTGAGGCCGTAGCGGATCTCCCACGAATCGGGCAGGCCGTCGCCGTCCGAATCCACGCCGCCGCTGGGCACGTAGTTGGTCACGGCGGCGCCGACTTCGTAGAACTCGACCACGCCCGACATCTTGGCGGCGTTGGCCCACTGGTTTTCCCAGTCGCGCGGCACGGCGTAGTCCTCGGTGCTGGGCACGAAGCCCCAATGCCGCCAGATCTTGTCTTCGGACTTGTAGGCGACGCCCTCGCCCAGCACGACGAAATAGAGCCCGTCTTCGGCGCTGGCGCTCACGATGGTCTGCAGCGCGGCGCCGTCCCATTCCACGACGGATTCGGTCGCGCGCAGGTAGAAGCGCTGCCCCGGCAGCAGCGGATCGGCCTGCAGGTCCGCGGCCATCAGGTCGTTGGTCGCTTCCGTGCCGTTGTAGACGTAAATCGTCTGGTCCGCGGGGCACAGGTACAGGTCGCCTTCCGTCGGACTCTTCGTCAGCATGTCGTCGCGGTTGAGGACGGTGGCCTGGATCGTGGCGCGGACGTCGGTCAACCAGTGCCGGCCCTTGCCCCACTTGATCCAGTTGGCGCCGTTGTACCGGTAGAGCAGGCCTTCCGAGTGGTTCCAGCCGAAGTCGCCGGCCACGGCCGCGGGCCCGGCCACGACGGCCGTGCCGTTGAAGATCGCGCCGACGACGTTGGTCAGCGGGCTCGCCACGCCGGTCTCGTTCACGAGCACCTGCGCCCCGTCGTACCAGGTCGCGCCGTCTTCGCGGGCGTTGGCCGCGGGCGCCGCCGGCAGGACGGAGTACAGCAGGTTGGTCATCCGCGCGGTGGCCCAGTCGTTGCTGGTGAGGAACGACCAGCCGCCGTCGTCGAAGCTGAAGAACGCCGCCAGGCCGGTCTCCTGGCCCGTGAGCGTTTCGGACATCGTCGCCGAGATGCTGGAGTCGTCGCGGACCCCGGCCCACAGGCGCAGATCGTCCACGAAGCCGTGGAACCGTTCGCCGATCCGGATGATGCTGGCCGGACCTTCGCCCGTCACCGGCGCGGCGATGTTGCTGTCCTGCCGGCTGCCCACGAACAGGCCGTTGACGTAGAGGCTCAAGGTCTTGCCCACGCCGTCGTAGCTGGCCGCCAGATGGGTCACCGAAGACGGGTTGTAGACGGCCGATACCGGCAGCGGGTTGGTGCCGCGCACGGCGATCGGCACGCCGACGCCCGGCGCCTTCCGATAGACGAAACGGGCTTCGGGGTACAGATTCGCGCCGGAGCGGACGACGCGCAGCTCGTAGTTGGCGAGCATGGTGCCGTTGCTCATGGATTCCACGCCGCGCCGGAACACCGGCACGCCCTGCCCGTCCGCGAGGAAGTCCACGCGGGCCGGCAACACGCGGGCCTCCAAGGTCCAGGAGTTCTGGACGAAGCCCGTGCGGCCCCGGAGTTCCAGCCAGCTGCCCGGCTTGCCGGTGAAGTAGGCCGCGAGGTTCTTCTTGGGCGAGGCGGAGTCGGAGCCGATCGTGCCGCCCGAAAACTCGGCCAGGTCGGTCATGCCGTCGTCGTCCGTATCGGCCAGGTCCGGCCGGACGGCATTGCGGGATTCCTGCAGATTGGTCAGGCCGTCGCCGTCGAAGTCCTCTTCCCCGTCGGGGATGCCGTTTTCGTCGGTGTCCGTCTTGCGCGGGTTCGTGTGGGCCCAGTACTCATAGAGGTTGGACAGGCCATCGCCGTCCGAGTCGCCGTCGGCATCGGACAAGACCTTGCCCGTCGTGCCGACCTTGGCGAACGGCGCGCCGGCCTTGGACACCCACCAGGTCTCGCCGTCTTCGATGAAACCGGTCACCTGGCCGGAACGGATTTCCCAGTTGGTGACGGTGTTCAGCGTCGTCGTCGTGTTGGTGCCGTCGCTCGTCTCGTTCGTCGTGACGGAGTAGTCGCCGATCAGGATGGTGTTGGGGCACAGGGTCGTCACCAGTTCGCCGTTGACGACGCTGGTGATTTCCGGACAGGTCGCCGTGAACCAAGTCGTGCCGCCGTCCGCCGAAGAGCGGAACGTGTTGCCGCTGCGGGAAATCAGCACTTCGGGCGCGCCCAAGATGCCCCAGGCCGGATCGTACCGGTTCATGAGATGTTCCGGCGTCAGCCAGGCGAAGGGGTTCATTTCATGGACCATTTCCCAGCTGTCGGGCAGGCCGTCGCCGTCGGAATCCAGCTCGCCGCGCTGGTTGTCCAGCGCGCCGCTGACCGGCGCGGCGCGGCCGGCGTCGAAGATGAACCCGCCGCCGAAATTGGTCGTCGGCAGCGCATAGGCGCGGTCCGCGTAGAGATGGTCGTGGAACAGGCGGTTCGGCACGCCGTCCAGCGCCGGATAACTGTAGTTCAGCAAGCTGGACATGGCGCGATGGCGGCTGTCCACGGCCACGTCGCCGCCGTCGTCGAAGTTGAAATAGGCCAGCAGGGAGCCGTTGAGATTCTGCCCGTCGAGGTCGACCGTCTGGCGCCCTTCCAGGAGCACGTCGCGGTATTGCGCGACCTCCGCGCTGGAGCGCTCGACGCCCCAAATGCGCAGTTCGTCGATCCAGAGACGATTGGCGAAGTTCGTTCCCACGGCGAACGCCAATTCGCCGCCGTTGCCGAAGATCGTCACCAGATAGCCGCCCGTCGTTTCTTCCACCACCTGGCGCGACTGCACCAGCGTGCCGTCCACGTACAGCGACAACGCGTTCTTCTCGTGGTCGAACGTGGCGGCCAAATGGACCCACCGGTTGCGCGGCAGCGTGCGCGTCGCGCTGGCCTGGTACCACTTGCCTCCCAGCGTGTGCAGGCCGGCGTAGGGCACCGTTTCCACGACCGTGCCGTTGGCGTTGGTGATCGACGTCACGCCGAGGTCGTAGGCCCGGCGTTCCTTGGTCCCGACCAGCATGTAGCCCTTGGCGAAGGAGCCCTGCGCGGGCGCGTCGCCTTCCAGATACACCCACGATTCCACCGTGAAATCGCGCGAGAAGTAGCGCGGATCGTCCACGAACAGCGTTTTCGAGCCCGTGTCGGTCAGGACCTTCGCCGAGCGGGACACGAGCGGATTCAAGGGCAGCACGGGACAGGTCGGCTGCTTGCCGCGCGCCACGTCGCGCTGGATTTCCGCCGCGTCCGGCAAGCCGTCGGAGTCCGTGTCCCAACCGGGCATCGGCACCATCAGCGGCGCGTTGTCGGTGATGGGCAGGCCGCCGTCGATGGGCCCAGCGGCCCCGGCCAGCGTGCCCAGGGGGTCGGAGAGGATCACGTCGCCGACGGAGAGCGGATCCATGGGATCGGCCGGCGTATAGAATCCAGGCGCGTTGAGCGCGTACCACAGGTCGTCGAGGCCCGGCGTGTAGCGCCCGTCGCCGTTCACGTCGGAATAAAACAGGCCGCTGAAAGACGTGGCGAAAGGCTGGAACGCGCCCGTGCCCATCGTCGCCACGAAATCGGGCCCGTAGTATTGGGCCAGCGTCGCCATGTCGTTCGCCATGTAGGGGAACGTCGGCACGCCCACGGTCGGCACCAGATTCGGCATGACCACGCTGGCCGGGACGGGGACCGGCGGCACGTTCGTGTCCAGCGGATCGATCGTCAGCACCCAGTTGGTCACCAAGGTCGCATACGCCGCCGGGTGGAAGAACCCGGGATAATTGGACATGGAATAGGACGCTTCCAGGCCGGGAGTCATGACTTCATAATACATCGGCGCCTGATGGCCGTGGCGCAACAGGATCCAGTTGGCCAGCACGTACGTCTCGAACGTGGATTGGTTCGGATAGTTCATCGCGCGGGCCGTCCACGGGATCGTTTCGTCGCCGGTGCCCGTGATGTAGTCCAAGCGGTAGCCGTCCTGCCCGTAGTATTCCTGGACGTTCACGAGCCCGTCTTTGTCCGGATCCCCCAGCCCGCCGCCGGGATTGACGTCCACCGGCGTGTCGACGATGCCCAGCAGCGTGCCGCTGTCGTCTTCGTCCTCATCCACGGCCAGATCGAAAGCGGCCATGTCGGTCTTCGGGTTGAGGCCGTGTTCGACTTCCCAGCCGTCCGGCAGTCCGTCGGCATCCGTGTCCCAGCCGTGGTAGATGATCTTGGGCCGCGGTTCCGTCCAATAGCTGGCCGCCGCCGGCCAACGGATCGTGCCGGGCATTCCCAGCCCGACCACCGCGACGTCGTTCGTCGTCCAACCGTCTTTGTATTCGATCGTGAAGTAGCGCGCGACGTCCCCGAACTTGCTGTACTGCGCCTGCTGCAAATAGCCCGGCGTGCCGTGCAGGCAGCCGCCGCGGCCGGGTTCGCGGAAGCGGAGCTTGGCGCTGGTGACTTCCTTCTGCTTGAGCGGGGTCGGTCCGGACAGGAACGGCCACGGCGCGATGGGATTGCCCCAGCCGTAGGACAGCAGGGGGTGCATGCACTGCTCGCGGAAGTTCGTGAGGCCGTCCTTTTCGGGATCGGAATCGTAGTCGAAATCGTCGCCGGTGGGTTCGTTCGACACCGCGTTGAATCCGTTCTTGGCGTAAAACTTCTCGAAGGAGTCGAGCATCCAATCGTTGTCCGTGTCGCAGTCGAACGGGCTGGTCCACACCTTTTCATCGAGCAGCGCGGTCGGGAAATGGTCGCGCGTCGAGCCCAACGGAGGGCAGCCGTCGGCGAAATTGATGTCCTTGTTGGCCTTCTTCAGCTCCTGGAGGGCCGTCATGCCGTCGCCGTCGATGTCCGCGCCCGGCCACTGCAGCGTCGTCACTTCCTTGTCGGTGATGACGGGGTCCATCATCTTCTCGCCGGTCACGACGCCGTTGCGGTTGGTGTAGCTGATATAGACGAAGCCGTCGTCCTTGGGATCCAGGCCGGCGTAGATTTCGACCGGATCTTTCAGGCCGTCCCCGTCGGTGTCGTCCGTGCGGGGATTCGTTCCCGCGTAGATGACCATGAGGGTGGATTCGTAGAGATCCGAAATGCCGTCGCAATCGCTGTCGAACAATTCGACGTCGGGGCCGTAGCCGAACCACGCCGGATCGGTTTCGTCTGCCGGCCCGTGACCGCTCCAATAGGTGAAATAGCCCGTGTACCCGTTGATGCTGGCGCTCCAGCCGTAGAATTCGCGGATGTTGGTCAGCCCGTCGCCGTCTTTGTCGTCGGTGGGCTGGTAGCCGCTTTCCCAGACCAGATTGGTCTTCTGGGTGACCGCGTCGATTTCGATCTTCACCCAGTCGTTGGCCCCGGCGAACGTCACGTAGTCGGGATAGAGAACCGCCTGCGCGGCCTGCGGCGCGAACGCGCAAAGCAGGGCCAGCGCCCCGCCCCACAGCAGGGCTTTCGTCGAACGGTGAATCGCGGTGTGTGCTGTACGCATGGCAACCTCTTTTTCCCTAGGAGTCCAATCTCTGTTCTAAACCGATTCGCTATTCCGTCGGCGCAGCCGGCGCCGGAACGGGCATTCCATCGTCCTGGGCGGCGAGCCGCCCTTCCAGCGTCGTGCGCAGGCGCAGCTCCGCCAGCATGTCCTGCTGGGCCTGGTCGATGGCGCGCCGCTTCTCCAAAACCGCCGGATGATTGACCAGCAGCTGTTCCCGCTGGGCTTCCAGCTCGGCGATCTGCCGGGTCAAGCCTTGGATGGCCGGATCGTTTTGCCGGGCGTCTTCATAGGCCTGCCGCACCTGCCGATGCAGTTCCGGAACGTAGGTGGCGATTTCCTGCGCCGCCTGCATGCAGTCTTCGTGCGCGGCGCGCAACGCGGCGGGATCGGCGTCCTGCAGGTTCGCCAGCCGCTCTTCGGGCGTGGGCCGCGGCGCGGGCGCCGGCACGGGCGCCGGCTCGGCGGCGGTGGATTCGGCGGCCGCCGAGGCGGCGCGCAACGCGGCGAGATCGGCGAGACTCCCCGACGCGGGAACGGAGGCCGCCGGCGCGACGACCGGTTCGGCGGTCGCGGGCGCGGCATCGGACGGCGCGGCGGCGTCTTGCGCGAACCCCATCGGCGCCAACCCCGCCAACAGGAAAAGGACCGCGACAGACCAACACCCAACCGCACTTGTCTTCATCGGCATGCGTTCTTCCTGGAGTCTTAACAAAAGGCACTATGCCCTTTTATCGAGAAGTATCTCCAAAAGCCCCTCTGTGGCAATCAAAAAATGCCGAGGTTCGAACGTCCGCGCGCCAGGGTCCGGCGTTCGCGGGCCGGGGTCCGAAGTCGGAGGGCGGCAGGAAGATCGCTTGACCCGCGGCACCAGGCCGACGGAAGCCGGAAAACGGCGGCTACAGCGCCGCCAAAAAGGCGTCCATTTGGGCGTCGGTGCCGATGCTGACGCGCAGGTAGGTGCCGGTGCGTCCGCCGGGGAAATAGCGCACCAGAATCTTGGCCTGCCGCAGCTGGACGAACAGGTCGGCCGCAGCCGTCCCCGCCGGGGGCGAAACGAACAGGAAATTCGCCGCCGACGGCACGATCCGGAAGCCCCGTTTCCGCAGCTCGGCGACCGTCCGTTCCCGGGTGGCCACGATCTTCCGGGCGTTGGCCTCGACCCACGGCAAATCGCCCAGCGCGGCCAGCGCCAGCGCCTGCGCCAACCGGTCCACGTTGTAGGAATCCTTGAGCTTGTACAGCGCCCCGATCAGTTCGGCGTTTCCGATGGTCCACCCGATGCGCAACCCGGCCAAGGAGAACGACTTGGACATCGTGCGCGCCACCAGGACGTTGGGCAGTTTTTTCGCCAGTTCCAAGGCGTTGCGCCCGCCGGAAAAATCCACGTAGGCTTCGTCCACCAGCACCACGCCCGGGAACCGCCGGCAAAACGACTCGATGGCGTCCAAGGGGTAGAAAACGCCGGTCGGGGCGTTGGGATTGGCCAGGAAAAAGAGCGAAGCCTCCAGATCGGCCGGGGGCTCCGTCCACCCGAAGTCGTCGGGCAGCGGCACGGTGCGGAAACCGACTTCTTCCGCCGCCGCCAGCACCGGGTAAAGGGAATAGGAAGGCTCGAAGGCCGCCGCCGCCCCGCCGGGCCGCGTGAACGCACGCGTCACCAGCCGCAGCACTTCGTCGGACCCGTTGCCCACGAACACGTTTTCCGGACCGACGCCGGCCAGCTCCGCCAAGCGCGCCCGCAGGGCCGCGCAAACCGGATCGGGATAGAGCCGCAGCGACTCGGACGCGAAGTCCGCCAGCGTCCGCGCCACCGCCGGGCTCGGCGGGTACGGATTTTCGTTGGTGTTGAGCTTGACGAGCCCCGCCACCTGCGGCTGTTCGCCGGGGGCGTAGGCTTCCAATTCCTGGACGGAGGGACGGACGTATGAACTCATGAGACGCTCTCGATTGGGCCGGGAGTCTCCCCCGCCCCGCGGATTTGCGCAAGCCGTTTTTGCGGCGCCCGCCGGATCAATCGAACGCCGCGGCGACGTCCGCCAGCCGCGCGCCGGTCCGCGCAGCCATGGCGCGGATGGCCTGGCTGCACGCCCGGCCGTCGTCCGCCCACTCCTTGCGGGATCCGGACAACGGCGTCAAGGTGCCGACGACGGGAATCGTGTTGTTGGCCTTGGCCGCGTTGACGATCGACTCGATGTTGGCCACGATGGTCTCGACGGGGGCGTCGGCCCCGCTGACGTCGTTGATCCCGGTCAGGATGCACAGGTAGGCCGGCCGGTGCTCGTCCAACACGCCGGGGGCGCGGTTGGCCGTGCCGCCGCTGCCCTCGCCGCCCCGGCCCGCGTTGACGACGATCATGCCGGTGGCGTCGGCCAGATACGGCGGATAGCCGCGGGCCGTGATGCTGTCGCCGATGCACACGACCACGTTCGTTTGGTTGCCCCCGGCATCGTCCACGGGAGAGATCTGCCGCGCGAACACCTTGGCGATGGTCCGGCTGGCGGAACCGGAGGGATGCAAGCCGTCGGGAAAATTGGGATCCTCGGGCGCAGCCGCATCCGCGTCCGTCGTTTCGCCGGCCGCCGGATCGCCTGCGATGGACAGATCCTCGTCGTCGCCGTCCCCTTCGCAACCGGAAAGCAAGACCATGGCCAACGTCGGGACAACCAGCGCGAAAACCGCTCGGCGCAATATGATTCGGACATCCATGGCCACCTCCTTGCCGCGCCGCATCCGGCACGGATGCACCGCGGCGAAACCTCGCAACCCAATACCCCGGCAATGCCGGGCCGTCAAGGCGCGACTGCGTTTTCCCGCGCCGCGGGGAACGGACGTTCCAGTCGCTCGTCCATGCGCGCGACGCTTTCCCGCAGGCGGTCCTTGAGGTCCGCCAGCGCTCCGTCCCAGCCCATGTCCGGGCCGTACGACCAGCGGCGGTAATCCCATTCGACGTAGCCCCGCAAGGGTTCGGCCGCCGCGTCCACGCGCGCCGCCAGCGTTTCGGGCGTCAGGCCGCCCTGCGTCCGGAGTTCCCGCCAGCGGGCCGCCAGCCGGTCGGCGTAGTCCGGCGATTCGCGTTCCAGGCGCTCCATCAATTCGCTGCGCAGCCATTCCCAGGACCATGCCGGATGCAGCGTCAATTCGAAGTCCCACGGCACGTGGAAAAGCGTCCCGCGGGCGGCGTCGTACACCAAGGCTTCATGCAAGAGGTACTCGAACGGATAGCCGTTGCGGTTCTGGAACAGGTTCAGCAGCAGCTGGAAATCCGCGAGGTTGGCGAGGTCCAGGCGCCGGCCCAGTTCCCGTTCCCAGTCGGCCGCGGTCGGCGGCGCGCAGAAGCGCTCGAAATCCCGGACGGGACCGGTGAAATCGCCGGCCGAATCCGTCGGCCGCCGCACCCGCATGTCCGCGTTCCGGGGAAACAGCGATTCATGGCGATAGACGATCCAGCGGGAAACCTCCGGCTCGCGCGCGGCCGCGAAGGCGGCGTCGAGCAGGTCCTCGTCCACGCGCGCGGCCAGTTCGAACAGGCCGTAGTAGCGGCCGTTCAGGAACACCTCCGCGAAGCGCGAGTCCGGCGCCGGCCGCGGTGCCGCGGCGGTGCCCCAGGACCGGAACAGGCCGTAGGCCGCCTGGTTCCGGACGAACGTCGGATCCTGCTTCGAATTCACCGCCAGCAGGGTCCGCCGCGCGGAACCGTCCAGCAGCCGGTGCGGTTCGTCGGTCTTCAGGGAAAACAGTTTTTTCGGATTCCAGTAGCTGGAGTTGCCCCGATGCTCGAGGCCCCCGCGTTCGCTTTGCGTGGCCAGCAGGACGCGCGCCGGGAAATCCTCCCCCGGCTCGCAGAATTCCGCCACCGCGTCCACCCGGCGCGACTTGTCCAACGCGTCGCGCACGTTCAGGAACAGCGTCGCCAGCGGGATCCGTTGCGGCATCACGCGGAACGCCAGCGTCTTTTCCGCGGTGGCGCGCCCGTCGTCCACGATGGCCACCAGGTGCGCCGCGACGGGCCCGCCGGTTTCCGGCCGGCGCACCGCGCCGTCCGCGCCGAGCACGGCGGGCGCGTCGCTGCGCCAGCGGATGGACACGCCGGCCTGCGCCAGCGCGGGCAGTTCCAGCGCGAGCGGCGCCACCAGCCGGTCCGGCGACGCGTTGCTGCCCAAGACGGAAAATTCATCGAGGAAATCCGCGACCGCTTGCGCCCGCGACGCGGTCTCCGGCGCGGCCGGCCAGAGGGCGGCGGCGCGTTCGCGGCCCTGCGCCAACCGCCAGCGGATTTCCTTGCGGGAACGCGGATTCTGCAGGTCGCCCAGCAGGCACCCGCCCCATTCGTCCACGACGGCGTCGTAACACGCCTGGATGTCCCGCGCGGACAGCGGCCAGGCCGCGCGGGCATCCGCCTGTCGCCATTCCGGCGTCGGAAGCTGGCGGAACAACAGGTTCCAGTGCAACGGAACGCGCACGCCATCCGTGGCGGAAGCCCGGGCATCGCCCGGCAAAAACCCGCCGCGGTCGTGGTTGAAATACAGGAACGTGCCGAGATTCCAGCCCTGGAGACGGACCCGGCATAGGCCGTTGGGCACGGCGCGCAGGTCCAGCCTCGACCGCAGGCGCGCGTCCGCCAGCGGATACAGCCAAACCCCGCCTTCGGGCGGACGCAACAGCAAGCGCCGCGCGCCCAGGATGCGCGTGTCGTCCTGCAATTCCACCACGTAGCCCGCCCGGGCGTTCTCGGCATATTCCATGTCGCCGCCGGCCAGCGAAATCCAGGCCGGATGCACCTGGCCCGCGAACGCCACGTGGGCCGGCCGCCGCCGGGCTCCGGCCTGCGTCCGGCGGCCGGATTGCTGGCTGCGGCGATGCGCCGCGACCAGTTCGCGGCGCACCTTGCCGGATACGATCAGCTTGATTTCAGGCAACTGGGCCAGCGCCGCCCGTTCCCGGCGGCCGGTCCACGTCAACGCCGCCACACCGTCCGGCCAGCCGGCCCAGGCCCGCACGGCCCGGGCCCACCCCTGCGCGAAACGCCACTTGAGGTAGCGCACCGAGCCGCCGGCGGTCCACAGCACGCCCCGCCGGGCACGCGCCAGCCGCCGGATTTCCTGTTCCGGCAACACGCGGCCCCACACGGTCGCTTCGTCGATCCAGCCCCGGAAGGGATCCCGGTTCGCGTACCAGACGTGCTTGCCGAACGCCAGGTTGGCCCGCGGCAGGTCCAGGCTTTGGATGGAACCCTCCGCCATCCGCCGGCCATTCTCGTAGAGCGCCACGTGCCCCCGCTCCGCATCCACCGTCGCCGCCACATGCACGAACGTCCCGTAGCGTGCGAACGGATACGACACGCTCTGGCGGCCGGCGATGGACGGGACGTCGAACGTCATCCGCCCCTCCTCCAGATGGAATCCCACCTGCACGCCTTCCGCCGCGCGGTACCAGATGCACGAGTTGGGCTGCACCCGCGCCGCGTTCACCCAGAACGACAGCGTGAACGCCCGACCGATCTTGTCCCAGCGCAGCGGCGTTTCGATCTGGGTGCGTTCCCGCCCGTCGAATTTGCGCGCTTGGCCGAAATGCCCTGGACCGGCGACGGTGCCCGAAAAGATCAGCGGCCGCCCCGACAGGAATTCCGCGGGCACGGGTTCGTCGAACGTCAGCGCATGCAGCAAGCCGCGGCGTTCGGCCAGATGCCGAACCAGGCGCGCGCGCGCCTTTTCCACGCGCCGCGGCGGCGCGTCGAACAGCCATTCCGGGGGCGCCGCCAGGGGGTACAGCAACAACGCCAGCCCCCCGAGGACCGCCAGCCACCGCAGGCACTTGGCCGGCCCAGGCCGCATCTCAGCGCATTCCGCCGGGCCGGTCCAGGAACACGTGGATCGTCTCCGCCGCGAACGCGCGGGCGATTTCTTCCTGCAGGCGCACCGCCTCCGTCTTCAGGCCCGAAAACGTGACCTGGACGCTGACCTTTCCGTCTTGGACGCCGACGCTCTGGACCGCGTGGCGCCGGACGTGGCGCCGGAGCAGCGCCGACAGTTCCTCCGCCGAGAACGTTCCGCCCGCCGGCACCGTCGCCACGATCAGGCCGTCCCGCTTCAGGAAGCCGACGGCGCGCAGCCGGCGCACGGCGAACAGGCTGGCCGTCGCGAAGACGAACAGCAGCGCCAGGAACATGAAATTGTAGGTCGCCGCCGCCACGGAGGAGGCAATCACCAGCATGATGAAGCCGACTTCTTCCGGCTCCTTGATGGGCGTGCGGAAGCGGATGATGGAGAGCGATCCCAGCAGCCCCAGCGACAGCGGGATGGACACCTGGATGCACACGAACAGCGTCGTGATGGCCAGCGCCAGCAGCGGGAACGCCCGGGCCACCTGGCTGCCCGTGCCGCGGCTCTCGTAGAAGAACCGGTACAGCCCCGCCGCCAGGAACGCGGCGAGCAGCGACGCCAGCAGCGCCACCCCGAACAGGGAGAGACTCATGTTTTCGGTGATCTGTTCGTAGGCGGCCAGCGCGTCGATCAGGCGGATTTGTTTCATCGCTCAGATGCTCCCTTGCAAATGCATTTCCATGAATAGTCCATATTTCGAAAAACTTTGCAGCCGGAATCCCAGCCGCTGCAACCCCTCGGCCCAGGGTCCCGCCCGGACGGCGCCCGCCTTGACCTCGCACACGATGCGGCCCGATTCCAGCGGCGCCCGCCCGGGGAACAGCTCCGGGTTGGCCCGCGGCGAACGGATTTCACAGTCCAGGCTGATCCGCGCCCCCGTGGCGGGGCACGTGAACCGCTGGCGGCGGTAGCGGATCCCGAGGGTCGGCACCAGCGTGGTCGCGATCGGCAGGCCGGCCGCCTGCGCCGTCCGCTCCAAAAGCGCTTGGAGTTCGGCCGTCCGCAGCGGCGCGGCGTTGAGCAACGCGGCGTCGGCCCGCAGCGGCACGTGCCGTTTCTCCCGCGCGGCGCCGATCCGGTCCTTCACGTCCAGGAAAGCCGGAATCTCTCCGGTCCGGACCGGCGGCCCGTCCAGCGGCGCGTACCAGCGCAGGCGCACCTTCCGCTTGTAGACGTCCCCGTCGATCTTCTCCCAATAGCTCGAAAACCAGCCGTCGTCGAAGTAGATGCTCTCGACGATGCCGCACGGATGCGCGGGATCCGGCGCGCAATGCAGCCCCAGCACCGCCTGCGCCCCCGCCAAGGCGGCCGCCGGCGCCACGTACTTCCGCTCGCATACCCGCGCGCCGCGCGTCTGGGGATCCAACAACCACATGCCGCCGGTCCGCCTAAAACCGATAGACCGCGCCGGCCCCGACGGCCACGTACGACAGCGGCACCGAACGCGAACCGTAGTCGTTGACCCGCCGGCCGGCGTCGACCGAATAGTGGTGGCTGACGCCTTCGACGTCCACGTAACGGGCGTTCGCGTCCAGTCCCCAGTGCCCGTGGAAAAACCAGGTCGCGCCGGCGCTCGCCGCGAAACAGACCGAGTCTTTTTCCCAGGTTTCCATGTGCCGCACGTGGCCGCGGTTGGGCGCGCCGTCGCTGGCCGCGTACGCCGCCGGCGAGGAATAGCCCAGCCGCCACCAGTCCGCTTCCTCGAAATCCACCTGCGGAAAGTGCAGGCCCGCCTCCGCGTACGGCACCAGTCCGCAGGCCAGCGGCCAGCGCCCGGCCACCAGCAGGGACGCGCCGTGCGCCGTGTACGTGCCGTCCACGTGGTGATCTTCGGTATGCGTGACCGCTTCGGCCTCCATTCGCTCCCACCGCGCGACGAGCCCGCAGCGCGGCAACGGGAAATACGCGAGCGACACGTTGTAGGGCACGGCCGTCTGGTCTTCGTCCAGATGGCCGATCGTCCCCACGAGGCCTTTTCCGGTCGCGGGATCCCAGCGATCCGAATCCAGCAGGAAGACCCCGGAAAAACGCACGCCCAGTTCCAGCCGGTCCTGAAGCCATTTTTCGCGAAAGCCCCCCGGTTCCGGGATCGCGGCCGGCGCGGCGCCCGCGGCCGTCCGGACAAGCCCGACGGCCAACGCCAATGCCAACCCTGCGCGACGCACGTCCATCCACGACCTCCGCGGCATGTGTAGAGGATTTCCGCCCCCGTTGCAAGCCGCGCCGCCGGTCCATGAAAAAGGACGCCCCGGAGGGCGTCCTTTCCGTTCGGCCGAAGCGGCCGGGATTTACCAGCGGTAATGGGCGAAGGCCTTGTTGGCCGCCGCCATCTTGTGCGTGTCGTCGCGCTTCTTGACCGCGTTGCCCTGGTTCTTGAAGGCATCGAGGATTTCCAGCGCGAGGGCGCGCTGCATCGAGGCGCCCTTGCGGCCGCGGCTGTAGTCGACGATCCAGCGCAGCGCGAGGCTGGTCTGGCGCGTGGGCACCACTTCCACGGGCACCTGGTAGGTCGCGCCGCCGACGCGGCGGCTCTTCACTTCGACCTTGGGCTTGATGTTTTCCAGCGCCTGCTGGAAGACTTCGATCGGGTTCTGCCCTTCGGTCTGTTCCTTGATCTGGTCGAGCGCGCCGTAGACCGTGCGCTGGGCGGTGGACTTCTTGCCGCGGTTCATGATGATGTTGGTCAAGTGGGTGACCAGCACGCTGCCGTAGCGGGCGTCCGGGGCGAATTCGTGCGTTTCAGCTCTGCGCCTTCTCATGGTTCAAACCCTCCTTATTTCGCCGCTTTGGGGGTTTTCGTGCCGTACTTCGAGCGGCCGCGCCGGCGGCTCTCGATGCCGAGGCAATCCAAGGTCCCGCGGACGATGTGGTAGCGCACGCCGGGCAGATCCTTCACGCGGCCGCCGCGCACCAGCACCATGCTGTGCTCCTGCAGGTTGTGGCCTTCGCCGGGAATGTAGGCGGTCACTTCCTGCCCGTTCGTCAACCGCACGCGCGCCACCTTGCGCAACGCCGAGTTCGGCTTCTTCGGGGTCATCGTCTTGACCAGCAGGCACACGCCGCGCCGCTGCGGGCACTTCTGCAGCGCGGGCGATTTGCGCTTCGCGCGCAACGGGCTGCGGCCCTGTTTCACCAGTTGATTGATCGTCGGCATATCGTCTATTCGTTCCTTCTTCGTTCGGTCTTTTCTGGACACAAAGTAGCGCGCACCCTACCAAGCCCCCCGGCCCTTGGCAATCCCCTTGTGCGTTTTTTTTGGCCGCCCGGAAAAATCGTGCATTTGCGCCCCGGGACGCCTATGATTTCCGCTTGATCGTTTGCTTGGGTCTTTGCAGGAGAACCGCCGTGAAAAATCGCATCGTGTTGCTCGGAACCGCCGCCGCCCTCCTGGCCGCGGCCGCGTCCGCCCAGCTCCCCGGCCGGCGCGGCGGGCCCATGCGCGTGGCCATGCTCGCCGACGGCGGGACCTTCGCCGACAGCTCCTTCAGCCAGAATTCCCGCGAAGGCCTCGAGGAACTGCTCTATTCCGGCGCGCCGATCTTCGTGCAGTTCGCCGAGCCCCATTCCCCGCTCAATTTCGAGCGCAAGCTCGCCGCCCTCGCCGAACGCGACTACCGCCTCATCCTCGGCGTCGGCTTCCGCATGGCCCCCGCCATCGCCGCCGTCGCCGCCGACTATCCCCGCACCCTCTTCGCCTGCATCGACGGCGACTTCGAGGACATCCCCCACAACGTCCAGGCCCTCACCTTCCAGGTGGACGAGTGCGCCTTCCCCGCCGGCTACCTCGCCGCCGCCTGGGCCGACTTGCAGGACCCCAAGGACCCCGCCGTCGCCTGGGTCGGCGGCATGGACGTCGACAGCGTCAACCAGTTCATCGTCGGCTTCCGCAACGGCGCGGAACATTTCAACAAGGTCAAGGGCAAGAAAGTCCGCGTCCTCGGCGACTACGTCGGCTCCTTCGACGACTTCGCCGGCGGCCGGAAGCTCGCCGGCGAGCAGATCGACGCCGGCGCCGACGTCGTCTTCGGCGTCGGGTCGATCTCCGGCAACGGCGGCATCGCCGCCGCCAAGGAACGCGGCAAATGGGCCATCGGGGTGGACACCGACCAGTACAACACCCTCATCGAGCAGCAGGACGTGATCCTCACCTCCTGCCTCAAGCGCATGGACCGCGCCGTCGTGCAGGCCGTGACCGCCGCGCTCGACAACCAGTTCTGGGGCGGCACGCGCTACGTCGGCAACCTCGCCAACCACGGCGTCGGCCTCGCCTCCTACCACGACTTCGCCGACCGGATCCCCGAACGCCTGCAAAAGGAAGTCGTGGACATCCAGCGCCGCATCCTCGACGGCACCATCCCCACCGGCTGGGAGGCCAAGCCCATCGCCAAGCCCAAGAAAAAGGCCAAGGCGGAAGCCCCGGCCCAGGACTAGTCTCCCGCCCATGCGCACGCCGGCCTTCACCCGCATCTTCGGCGACCGCCGCAAGACCGTCGTCGGCATGATCCACGTCCGCGCCCTGCCCGGCACGCCCCGGCACGCCGGCGGTTTCGCCCCCATCCTCGACCACGCGCTCGAGGAAGCCGAAATCTACCGCATCTGCGGCATCCACGCCCTCATGGTCGAGAACATGCACGACGTGCCCTATGTCCAGCGGCCCGGCCCGGAAGTCGCCACGGCCATGGCCGTCCTCGCCCGCGAGGTCAAGCGCGCCCACCCGCAACTGCCCCTCGGCATCCAGATCCTCGCCGGCGCCAACCGCGACGCCCTCGGCGCCGCCCTCGCCGCCGGCGCCGATTTCATCCGCGCCGAAGGCTTCGTCTTCGGCCACGTCGCCGACGAAGGCTACATGGACGCCTGCGCCGGCCCCCTCCTGCGCCATCGCCAGGCCATCGGCGCGGAACACGTCGCCGTCTTCACCGACATCAAGAAAAAACACTCCGCCCACGCCGTCACCGCCGACGTCGACATCGTCCAAACCGCGCACGCCGCCGAATTCTTCCTCTCCGACGGCCTCATCCTGACCGGCGCCGCCACCGGCGAAGCCGCCTCGACCGCCGAACTCCGCGCCGTCTACGCCGCCACGAAACTGCCCGTCCTCGTCGGTTCCGGTATCACCGCCGAAAACGCGAAGGACTATCTTCCGATCGCCGACGCCTTCATCGTCGGTTCCTATTTCAAACGCGCCGGCCAATGGGAAAACCCCCTCGATCCCGGCCGCATCCACCGCCTGCTCGACGTCATGGCGCAAGCGTAGGTTTTCTTCCGGCCGATGCGCCACGCGATCCGAATCCTGTTCCTGGCGATCTTGCTCCTGGGCGGACTCGGATTGGCGCGCGAAGGCCTCCGCGCCATCCGCAACCAAGCGTACGTGCTGCGCTACACGGAAGAGTTGAGCTGGGCTGCGGGCGGAGGCCGGGAATCCGCCGGCGTCGAATCCAACGCCGCCGAATTCGGCGGGCGCGAGGCCGTCGTTTTCGGCGTCGGATTTTCCGCGCTCGGCGGCCTGCTGCTGCTGTGGGCCGCGGGGCTCGCGCTGGGCTTCGCCGGCCAGGCGGGGCTGCGCGTGCCGCCAGCCGTTTACCGCGGCCTCGCGGGAATCTCGCTGGCCACGCTGGCGGCGGCCAGCCTCGCGCTGTTTCCCGTCTGGCGGCTTCGCACCCTGCCGTTCTACGTCGTGCTCCTCGCCTTCACCCTCGCCCTCGCGCTGCCGGTGCCGGCGCACGTCCGGAAAAAGGCGTTCCCCGGCGCCGTCATCGCCGTCATCCTGGCCGGCATGGCCGGCTTCCCCGCGTTTCCGATTTTCGCCGGCATCGTCGTTTTTCTCGTTGCCGGCACCCACCTGCTCGTGATCTGGCCGAAACTCGTGCCGCCGTCCCTGTCACCCAAAACGTCCACGCTGCGGACGGGCACGTCCCGTCCAACCAGGAGAATCCCATGAAGACGATCGTTTCACGCACGTTGATCCTGCTCTGCCTCGCGGTCCTCGCGGCCGGCTGCGCCTCCCCGAAGAAAAAGCGCATGGCGTCCCTGGCGGTGCCGCGCAGCGCCGCCATCGTCGGCTACGACGCGGCGGGCACGCCCGTCTACGAAAACGGATCCGCACCGGGCGGCGACGCCGTCCGCGAACGCCTGCTGGCCTGGAAAGCCTCCCTGTCCATCGAAGTGGCCGACGTCACCAACGCCGCCCTGCGCGCCGTGGCCCTCGCGGAACGGAACGGCGGCTATCTGGAATCCCGTTCCGACCACAGCTATGGCGGCACGTCCCTCAAGCTGCGCCTTCCGGCTCCGGCTTTCACCAATGCCATCGGCGCGCTGGAAGCCCTGGGCCACGTCGAGTCCCGCAGCGTCGAAAGCGAAGACGTCACCGAGCAGTACGTCGACGTCGAGGCGCGCCTGAAAAACAAGATCGTCCTGCGCGACCGGCTGCGCAAACTGCTCGACCAGGCCACCGAGGTGAAGGACATCCTCGCCATCGAAACCGAACTCAACCGCGTGCAGGGCGACGTCGATTCCATGGAAGCGCGCATCAAGGCCCTGCGCGGGCGGGTCGATTTCGCCGTCCTCGATCTCCACCTCAGCCGGAAACCCCCGACGAAAATCCTCGGCCCCCTCGGCTATCTTTTCAAGGGCCTGTTCTGGACCGTCGAAAAGCTGTTCGTCATCCGCGAATAGCTCCGCTTCGGCGGGAACGCGCTACAAGTTGAAGACGCCCTGCCGCGGGCGCAGCCCCAGATCGCCGGCGAGCGCGGCGCGCCAGCCATGCAACAGGGCGTGCTCCTCCGGCCGGGCTTCTTGACCGGCCTGAAGCAACCGGGCCAGGTCGTTCCGACTGCAGACCAGCGCCGGATCAACGCCGCGGGCCGCGGCCCGAGTCTGGATATCCGCCAGAACGGAATCGAGTTCCTTCCGGAAAGCGGCGGCACGCGGCGGTTGGAAAATCGGCGGCGGCAGATCCGCCTCGGGCATTTCCTGCGCGCGCCGGACGGCCGCCAAGAGTTCCGCGCCCCAGCGCGCGACCGCCGGCGGCTTGAGCTTCAACCCATCCGGGGTTTGCGGCAGGGCCGCGGCGATCGCTACCAGTTCGCCGTCCTCCAGCAGCCAGCGCCGCGGCAGATCGGCGGCGCGGGCGGCCTGTTCCCGCCACGCCGCCAATTCGCGCAGCGCCGCCAGCGGACGCGGCGCCAGATTGGCCGCCGCGCGGATGCGCAGATAGGCTTCCTCGGGCGGCTTCTCGGCCGTGGTTTCCGGATCGTCCAGCGCCGCGCGCTCTTCGTCCAGCCACGCCTCGACGCCCGCGGCGCGGGCGCGGGCGCGCAGCCGGTCGGCGACCTCCGGCAGGTAGCGCACGTCGTCGGCCGCGTAGTCGAGTTCCTCCGGCGCCAGCGGCCGCGCCAGCCAGTCCGCGCGCGTGTGCGCCTTGGCCAAATGAACGCCCACGGTCTCCGCCAGCAGGTTGGCGAGCGACAGCGCGGCGCCCAGCCCGGCGAAGCCCGCGGCCTGCCGCGTGTCGAACACGTTGCGCGCCGCGACGCCCGTCGCGCGGCGCAAAATCATCAAATCCTGGGGCGCGTCGTGCAGGATTTTGACGATGCGCGCGTTCGCCAGCAGTTCGCCCAGCGGCGCCAGGTCGCCGGCCGCCAGCGGATCGACCAGAAAGCAGCGGCCGTCGGCCGCGGCGAGCTGCACCAGGCCCAGCCGGGCGTAGTAGGTGCGCTCCCACGTGAATTCCGTGTCGAGCGCCAAAACGGCTTCTTCCTGCAAGCGGTCCACGAGCGTCCGGAGGGCGGCGGGGGCGGCGATCATCGAATAGGCGGTGCTCATTGGCCCGGCACCATAACAGAACCCGCCTGGCGCCACAACGGCGCCGAAATGCCCGCGCCGCAGCGTCCCCGCTCTTCCACAATCGCATTCGTTCAGCTTGTATGATTCATATGATGGTTAATTAATGATGATACGATCCAATTTGGCATATAAATATCGTATTTGTTGGCATATTCCGATATTGTTCCCATTGTTTCGCATCATGTTTAATTAATCATGATACGACTTGCCGGCCTCTCCTTTGGGCACGCGGCATGCGCCCCATTCGACCGGGCGTAAGGCCCCGCGCGATCGGTCGTTGGGTTTTCCCCGGGTTTCGTCTCCGGCAACCCGTTTTCGGGCTTTTCGACCCGCGGCCCGGGTGCTACAGTCGCCGCCTGATTTTGGAAACCCCGAACCGGACCCGCCCATGAAAAAACTGCTTTCCGCCAACCAAGCCATCGCCTGGGCCGCCTACCGCGCCGGCTGCCGCGTGGCCGCCGCCTATCCCGGCACGCCCTCCACCGAGATCCTGGAGCACGTGGCCGAATTCAAGGGCGCCATCGACTGCGAGTGGTCGGTCAACGAGAAGGTCGCCATGGAAATCGGCGTGGGCGCCTCCCTCGCGGGCGTCCGCGCGCTGGTCGCCATGAAGCACGTCGGGCTCAACGTGGCCATGGACCCGCTCATGACCTTCACCTACGTCGGCGCCATCGGCGGCATGGTCATCGTCAACGCCGACGATCCCAGCATGCATTCCTCGCAGAACGAGCAGGACAACCGTGCGCTCGCGAAATTCGCCAAGTGCCTGCTGTTCGAGCCGGCCGACTCGCAGGAAACCTACGACATGGTGACCGCCGGCTTCGCGCTGAGCGAGAAGTACCAGGTGCCCGTCATCGTGCGCACGACGACGCGCACGGCGCACACGTCGACCATCGTGGACATCGGCTCCGGCGAGCGCGGCGAAGTCCCGGGCATCCCCTACGTCAAGAACGCCCAGCGCAACGTCGCCGTCCCCGCGCACGGCCGCCTGATGCGCTTCGCCGTCGAGAAGCGTTCCGTCGCCCTGCGCGAGCTCTCGGAAAACAGCCCCTTCAACCGCGCCGAACCCGGCGCCGGCGATCTCGGTTTCGTCGCTTCCGGCGTGGCGTACCAATACGTGAAGGAAGTCTTCCCCGAAGCGCCGGTCTTCAAGGTCGGCCTCTCCTGCCCGCCGCCCATCGAGAAAATCCGCGCGTTCGCGGCGGGCGTGAAGCGCCTGGTCGTCGTGGAGGAATCCGACCCCGTGCTGGCCGAGCAGATCCGCGCCGCGGGCATCCCCGTCGTGGAACCGCAGACCGAGCTGCGCATGATGGAGCTGAACCCGACGCGCCTCGCCGCCTTGCGCGCCGAACTGCTGGGCGCGCCCGCGCCGGAAGCCCCCCAACCCGAAACCGGCATTCCCGTGCGCCCGCCGGTGCTGTGCTCCGGCTGCTCGCACCGCGGCCCGTTCCATATCCTCTCCAAGCTCAAGGCCACGGTCTGCGGCGACATCGGCTGCTATACGCTCGGTTCGGCCCCGCCGCTGGCCGCGATGGACACCTGCATCTGCATGGGCGCGGCCATCGGCGCGGCCATCGGCATGCGCAAGGCCGGCCTGCCGAACAAGCGCATCGCGGCCGTCATGGGCGACTCCACCTTCTTCCATTCCGGCATGACCGGCCTGCTCGACGTGGCCTACAACAAGATTCCGATCACCGTCATGGTGTTCGACAACCGCATCACGGCCATGACCGGCCACCAGGAGAATCCCGGCAGCGGCCACACCCTGCTCGGCGAGATCTCCACCCAGGTGCGCGTGGCCGACGTCGCCCGCGCCTTCGGGATCCAGCGCGTCCACGAGGTCGACCCCTACGACCTGGCGGCCCTCGAAAAAACGTTCGCCGAGTGCCTCGACGGCGACGAGCCGGCGGTCGTCGTCGTGCGCGGCCCCTGCGTGCTGCACGAAAAATGGGCCGGCAAGTCCGTCAACGAAGTCGACGTCGTCAAGTGCACGGCCTGCGGCGCGTGCTTCCGGATCGGGTGCCCCGCCATCGTGCGCGGCGCGGCCAAGGATCCGGCCGGCAAGCGCTTCCAGTCCCGGATCGATCCCCAGTTCTGCACGGGCTGCAACCTTTGCGCGCAGGTCTGCAAGTTCGGCGCCATCTCCCCCGCCAAGTGAGGAACCCGCGATGACCACTCCCCTCGACCGCATCTTCAACGTGTCCCTCGTCGGCGTCGGCGGACAGGGCATCCTGCTCACGTCCGACGTCCTCGCGCTGGCGGCCATGCACGCCGGGCTCGACGTCAAGAAGTCGGAAATCCATGGCATGTCGCAGCGCGGCGGCTCGGTGATCAGCCAGGTCCGCTTCGGCGTCCAGGTCCGTTCGCCGATCATTCCCGACGGCCAGTCCGACGTCCTCGTGTCGTTCGAGCGCACGGAAGCCCTGCGCTGGGCCCACCTCGCCAAACCCGGCGCGAAGATCCTGGTCAACGACATGGATCGCATCCCCGTGACCGTTTCCAGCGGCCTCCAGGCGCCGGTGCAGGACGCGGACAAGCGCCTGGCCGCCTATCCGGGCCTGACGCTGATCGACGCCAATCCGCTCGCGATCCAGGCCGGCAACTTGCGGGCCGCCAACGTGGTCCTCATGGGCGCGCTGTCCGCGTTCGTGCCGTTCGGCGAAGAACACTGGCAGTCCGCGCTGCGCGAGCGCATCCCCGCCAAGCTGCTCGACGTCAACCTGCGCGCCTTCGCCGCCGGCCGCGCCGCCGCACGCTGATCGCCGCGCTGGACTTCCGGACGCCGATGCCGTAGGGTCCGTCCTCCGTTGCGCCCGAAGCGCGACGAGCCGCCCGCGGCATCCCTGGACCGGGACCGAATGGACGGCGTGGATTTCCTGGCCGATGGCGTCGCGAAAACCACTTTCCGTCCTTTGCCACCAGGAGAATCCCCATGAGCTTCCAATCGCTGGGCTTAGACCCCCGCCTGCTGCAAAACGTCGCCAAACAAGGCTACGCCGTCACCACCCCCATCCAGAAGAAGGCCATTCCGGCCATCCTGGAAGGGCGCGACGTCGTCGGTCTGGCCCAGACCGGCACCGGCAAAACCGCCGCCTTCGTCCTGCCCCTCCTCCACCGCCTGATGTCCGGCCCGCGCCACCAGTTGCGCGCGCTGATCGTCGGCCCCACGCGCGAACTGGCCGAGCAGACGAAGGACGTCGTCGCCAAACTGGGCGAGCACGTGGGCCTGCGCAGCGTGACCATCTACGGCGGCGTGGGCCAGCAACCGCAAATCAACGGTGTCCGCCAAGGCGCGGAACTCGCGATCGCCTGCCCCGGCCGCCTGCTGGACTTGCTCGGCCAAGGCAAGTTCAACCTGAACCACGTCGAATGCCTCGTGCTCGACGAAGCCGACCGCATGTTCGACATGGGCTTCCTGCCGGACATCCGCAAGATCCTCCAGCGCCTGCCGCCGAAGCGCCAGATCCTGCTGTTTTCCGCGACCATGCCGGCGGAAATCCGCGCGCTGGTCCACGAGATCCTGCGCGATCCCGTCACCGTCCAGATCGCCCATTGCAAGCCGGCGGAGACGGTCGAGCATGCGCTGTATCCCGTCGAACAGTCCCAGAAGACCGCGATGCTGATGGCGCTCCTGAAAAAGACCGGCGCCGGCTCCGTGCTGGTGTTCACGCGCACGAAGCACCGCGTCAAGCGCCTCGCCGCGCAGCTCGCCGCCGCGGGCCACCGCGCCGCCAGCCTGCAGGGCAACCTGTCCCAGCGCCAGCGGCAAGCCGCCCTCGACGGCTTCAAATCCGGCCAGCACCAGATCCTGGTGGCCACCGACCTCGCCGCCCGCGGCATCGACGTCGCGGACATCACCCACGTCATCAACTACGACATGCCCGCCACGGTGGACGACTACACGCACCGCATCGGCCGCACCGGCCGCGCGGCCAAGACCGGCGACGCCTTCACGTTCACGACCCACGAAGACGAAAGCGCCGTGCGCGCCATCGAGCGCGTGCTCGGCTTCAAGATCGAGCGCCGCCGCCTGGAAGGCTTCGATTGCTCCGCCGCGCAGATCGCCCCGGCGGCGCATGCGCCCGCCCACCCGCGCCGGCCGCAGGCCGGCCCCAAGCCGGGCGGAAAACCCGGCGGAAAACCGGGCGGCCCCGCCCGCAAGCCGCATCCGGGCGGTGCCCGCTCGTTCGGCAAGCGCCGCTTTTCGCGGTAGAACCAGCTCTCGCGAATGAAGCCGGAGCGCGAAAAGGCCGGAGCGCGCGAACGCCCCGGCCGGTCAGGCCGGATTACTCCGCCTGGATCGGCACGGTCTTCCGCCGGGCTTGTTCTTCCGGGCGCTTCGGCGCGACGAAGGTCAAGACGCCCTTCTTGAATTGCGCCTTGGCCTTTCCGGCGTCCACGCCGGCCGGCAGTTCGATGGCGCGGTGGAACGATCCATAGGATTGTTCGCGCCGGAACCAGTTCTTGCCCTTCTCTTCCTGCTCGCTCTTCTTCTCGCCGCGAAGGACCAGCACGTCGTCCTGCAGCTCCACGGAGATGTCTTTTTCGTCCATCCCCGGCAGCTCGGCCGACACCTTGACCTCCGCGTCGGTTTCGGAGACGTCCACGCGCGGCATGAACGCGGCGGGCGCCCACGCGGGCCCGCGGTCGCGTTCGGCCAGCGGGGCTTCCCCGAAGAACTCGTCGAACAGGCGGTTCATCTGCCGCTGGAAATCCCGGAAGGGATCCGCTTCCTCCCGCCGTGCAGGCAGGGGCTTGCGGCCGATCCGGGGCACCAGATCCTTGATGCTCATCTTGCTCGCCTCCTTCCTGTGGTTGTTGACGTTGTCGTGGATTCAGCCCGTGACCTGGATCTTCCGGGCCTTCACTTCTTCCTTCTTGGGAATCGTCACCGTCAGCACGCCGCTCTTCACGCGCGCCTGGATGCGCTCGGGGTCGACCGCATCCGGCAGCGCGAAGTCGCGGCGGAACCGGCCGGCGCCGAATTCGCGGCCCAGCTCTTCGCCGCCCTGCGGTTTTTCGAGCTGGGTCCAGCCTTCGATCGTCAGCACGCGCTTCTGGACCGTGGCCTCGACGGACTTTTCGTCGGCGCCCGGCAAATCGGCGACGACGACGAAGGCTTCGGCGGTCTCGCGGACGTCGACGCGCGGCACGTAGACCGGCTCGTTCTCGGGGGTCGGGTTCGTTTTCTGGATGGTGTCGCTCATGGATTCGCCTCCTCTCAATTTGCCTCGATGGCGATCTTGCGGGGTTTCTCTTCCTCCGACCGCGGAAGGGCGATGCGGAGGATGCCGTTCTTGAACGTCGCCTTCACCGCGCCGGCGTTGGCGCGGAAGGGCAACTGCAGCGTCCGCTGGAATTCGCCGGCGGGCCGCTCGCGCCGCAGGACGGTTTCGCCCGCGGCGGGTTCCTGGCCTTTGACCTTGCCGTGCAGCGACAGCTCGTCGCCGACGACGGAGATTTCAACGTCCTGGGGATCCACGCCGGGCATTTCGGCGTCGAGGACCAAGCCCTCCGCCGTCGACCAGACGTTCAGCGGCGGATAGGCCACGCGCGTCCGGCGGGGCGCTTCCGCGCCCGCCAGCAACCGGTTCATGTCCGCTTGGATCGATTCCAGCTCGTCGAAGATGGTCCAGGGATTTCTCGGACCGATGCTCAGTTCAAACATGGCGTTTGCTCCTTTCCGGGATGACCTTCATCCCTGCTAGCCGCCTTCATTGAGCATAACTCGTGCCAAAGTGGAGTTGATGAGTCTTTATTCATTCATTTCCAATTTATTATGACTATTCTCCCCCCCTGTGAACCGCAGGAAAATCATTGGGTTAGTGCGTCACATTTATCCATCATTTTCACATAATGAGCCATTATGTCTCATATTATGAATGGCCTTTTCTGGACCTTGTCGCTAGGATCGCAGGCAACGAAAGAGGCTCCCGTGATGAACCGTGCCGTTTTGAAAACACTGGGCGTTCTGGTCCTCCTGCCGCTGGTCTGGCTGTTGGTGCTGAGCGCGGCGATCTGGAGCTACGGTGCGCGCGACCATGCGGAAACGTCCGATTGCGCCATCGTGCTGGGCGCGGCGATCTACGGCGACCGGCCCTCGCCCGTCTTCGAGGAACGGATTCGCCACGGAATCGCGCTGTACCAGACCGGCCTGGTCGCCAAGATCATCTTCACGGGCGGTTGCGGCACCGGCGACGAGCGCGCCGAAAGCGAAGTGGCGGCGGCCTACGCCGTCCGGGCCGGCGTGCCGGCGGCCGACACGCTGACCGAGCGCCGCTCGCGCACCACGCAGCAGAATCTCGCTGAAGCCAAATTGCTGATGGACGCCCACGGCCTCCGCACCGCGGTCCTGGTGAGCGATCCGCTCCATCTGCGGCGCGCCATCTGGATGGCGGACGATCTGGGCATCGCCGCCGTTTCCTCGCCGACGCCGACCACGCGCTACCGCAGCCTGAAAACCAAACTGCGCTTCCTGCGGCACGAGCTGTACTACTGGCACCACTACGCCTTTTCGGGCGGCTGAGGCGCGCCGGGAACGGCTTGCCCTCGCCCGCGCCGCGCCCTATCCTGCCCCCATGAAACATGCCCATTCGCGCAAGGCCGAATTCGATTTCCGCTGGCCTGCCGTACCCCTGAACGTGGTGCTGGTCAACCCCGAAATCCCGCCCAACACGGGCAACGTCGCCCGCCTCTGCGCGGCCACGGGGACGCGCCTGCATCTCGTCGAACCCCTCGGCTTCCAAATCACCGACGCCCAGCTCAAGCGGGCCGGGCTCGATTACTGGGATGCCGTTCAGGTCCAGGTCCACCCCTCCTGGGAAGCCTGCCGCGCCGCGCTGGGCGCCGCCCGGCTTTTCCTCTACACCACGGGCAGTTCCCGCCGCTACGACCAGGTTGAATACCGCCCCGGCGACGCGCTCGTGTTCGGCTGCGAAACCAAGGGCCTGCCCGACGACCTGCTGGCCGCCCACGCGGATTCCGCCTGCGGCATCCCCATCCTGACCCGGCACGTGCGCTCGCTCAACCTGTCCAGCGCCGTCGCCGTCGTGGTCTACGAAGCCCTGCGCCAGCTCGACGCCCGCGGATGACGCCGCCGCGCGCGGCTATTTCCATTCGTCGGTGTCGAGCAGGATCGTAACCGGGCCGTCGTTGACGAGTTCCACTTGCATCATCGTGCGGAAGACCCCCGTTTCCACGACGAAGCCCAAGTTGCGCAGGCCCGCCACGAAGGTTTCGTAGAGGGGTTCGGCCCGTTCGGGCGGCGCGGCTTCGACGTAGCTGGGACGATTGCCCTTCCGCGCGTCCCCGTGCAGCGTGAACTGGCTGACCACGATGAATTTCGCGCCGGGCACGGCCGAAATCGGCAGATTCATTTTGCCGTCGGCGTCGTCGAACACGCGCAGCTTCGCGACTTTGTCGGCGAGCTTGGCGGCGTCCGTTTCGGTATCCGCGCGGCCGATGCCCAGCAGAACGACCGCGCCGGGACCGATGCGGCCGGTCACGCGGCCTTCGCTGCGGACCTCCGCGCTGGCCACCCGCTGGAAAACCGCCTTCACGGCCCGATCAGTTGCCGCCCTTGACGAGCAACTCGATCGATTCCGACTCGACGACGGCGCCGTCCAGATGCCGGACGATGCGCGACTCGTTCTTGAATTGCCGGAACAGGCCGGTCTGCGTGTGGGCATAGAGCTTGCCCAGGAAACCCGGCAGCGGCAAATGGCCGGCCTTCGCGCCGGTCACGACCAGATCCGACCCCTTCGGACGCAGGTAGAACGTCGCGCTGAAGGTCAGCGGACCGCGGGCGATGGACACGAACGCTTCCGCCCGCCCGGGGAAAAACCGCGCCCCGGCGTCTTCCAGGCGCGCCGCAAAACCCTTCGCGGCCGGCTGGGCCGCCACGATTTCGCGCAGGCGGGCATTGATTTCCTTTTCCTCGATCACCTGAGAGGCCGGCAAATTGCGGTTCAAGGCCTCGACCAACAATTCGCTCTTAAGCACGTAGCGCTTGGCGTCCATCTCGTCGCCGATCGTGCGCAGCATTTGCGCCGGCCAGATCATCAGCAGCACCAGCAGCAGCAGGACGAAAGCCACGCCCATCTTGATCGCGAGGCGCAACTGATCCAGCGGATCCGGCGCGGCGGCGGCTTTCATCTTCTGCTCGGCCGACTCGAAATCCAACCGCGCGCCGCATTTCTTGCAGTGCACCACCGGCAACCGGTTCATTTCGCCGCAGTGGCTGCAACGCATCATCAAGACGTTGTCGTCCATGGTCCGCTCCTATTTCGCCGGTTTTTCCGGCTTGGCTTCGGTCTTGGCTCCGTCCGCCTTCTGCTCTCCGCCCTTGGCATGGGCATGGGAGGCGTTCGCGGTCTTCTTGTAATCCGTCTGGTAGAATCCGGAGCCCTTGAAAATGATGCCGGCCCCGCCCGACAGCAACCGCGCCACCTTGCCCCGGCATTGGGGGCAGGTCTTCACGGGCGGCGCCGTGATGGATTGGAACGTCTCGAACCGGTGGCCGCATTTGCGGCATTCATATTCATACGTGGGCATCGCGGACATCTCCTGGCGGCCGGCGGTCCGGGCCGCCTCGGCCACCGATTTCAAACGGCGCGCATTCTAGCACAAACCTCCGGCCGCGCAAAACAACTCCGCGGGGATCACGCGACGGGCAGACCGTCGCGCAGGACGACGTGGCGCCGGCAGCGCGCGGCGACCGCCTCGTTGTGGGTGACGATCACGAGGGTCAAATTTTGTTCGCCGGCGAGCTCGAACAGATAGCGCAACACGTCTGCGCCGGTCTTGGAATCGAGGTTGCCGGTCGGTTCGTCGGCCAGCAGCAGTTCAGGACCGTTCATCAAGGCGCGGGCCAGCGCCGCGCGCTGCTGCTCGCCGCCGGACAGTTCGTTGGGGCGGTGCGCGGCGCGCTCGGCAAGTCCCACGCGGGCCAGCAGTTCCGCGGCGCGCGCGCGCAGCTTGGGGCCGCGCAGGAAAGCGCCGGCCGCGCTCAGGCCCGGCAACAGCACGTTTTCCAGCACCGTCAGCTCCGGCAACAGGTGGTAGGCTTGGAAAACGAAACCGATTTTCTGCGCCCGGATCGCGGAGCGTTCGCGGTCGCCGAGGGCATAGAAATCGCGGCCGCGGTACAGCACCTGGCCCGACGTCGGCCGGTCCAGGCCGCCCAGCACGTGCAGCAAGGTGCTCTTGCCCGCGCCGCTCATGCCGGTGATGGCCAGCGATTCGCCTTCCGCGACGGAAAGATCCACGCCGCGCAGCACGTCCAGCGTGCGGGTTTCCACGGCGTAGGAGCGGCGAACGGCGACGGCCTGGACGAGGCTACTCATAGCGCAGGGCCCTCACCGGATCGAGCTTGGCCGCCTGCCAGGCGGGAATCACCGCCGCCAGCGTGCAAATCACCAGAACGGAGGCCGCCACCAGTCCGACGTCGCCCGGCAGCGTGTGCGCAGGCAGTTCCGCCAGATGGTAGAGTTCTTCGGGCAGCAGCTGCATGCCGCAGCGGTCGTTCAGGAAATGCAACAGGTCGTTGCGGTACTTCAGCACCGTCAAACCGGCCGCGATGCCCAGCGCGGTGCCCAGCACGCCCTGGATCCAGCCCTGCCAGAAAAACACCCGCATGATGCCGCCCGCGGAAAAGCCCAGCGAGCGCAACAGGCCGATCTCGCGCGTTTTCTGCACGGTGACGGTGATCAGGGTGTTGGTGATGCCGAAGGCGGCCACGATGGTGATGAAGATCAGCAGGAAGAACATCATGTTCTTTTCGACCCGCAGCGCCGCGAAAAGCTGCTGGTTCTGGTCCATCCACGTGGTGACGTGGACGCCGGGGCCGAGACGGCGGCGGATTTCGGCGGCCACCCGGTCGGCGGCGTAGGGATCGGTCGTCATCACCTGGATGGCTTCCAGACCGGTCCCGCCGCAGAAATCGCGGGCATCCCACAGCGAGGCCACGAGGTAGCCCATGTCGAACTCCCACATGCCCATCTCGAAGATGCCGGCCACGGTCATTTCCGACGGCAGGCGGATCTCGTCCTTGTCCATGAAGGTCGCCGGCGAATAGACGGTCAGCGGGTCGCCCACGCCGACGCCGAGGCGGCGGGCCAGATCGCGGCCGAGGACGACCGCGCCGTCGGCCACGGAAAACTCGCCGGCCACGAGGCTTTCGGGAATGCGGCTGACGCGCGCCTCGCGCGCCGGATCCACGCCGCGGATCAGCGGGGTTTCGACCTGCCCGTTGGGCTTCTGGATGAACACGAGGCTCTGCAGGAACGGCGCCGCGCCAACGACGCCCGGCACCGCCTCGATCTGCTCGCACAGGCCCTCTTCCTCCTCCGCGAAGCCGCCGGGAACGGAGACCGTCACGTGGGAATTGAAATCGAGGATCTTCTCCCGCCACATTTCGTCGAAGCCGGTCATCACCGAGAGCACGATGATCAGCACGGCCACGCCCAGCAGCACCCCCAGCGTCGAGAGCACGGTCACCACCGAGAGGAACGTGCGCTTCGGCTTGAGGTACTTCAGCGCCAGGAACAATGAAAACGGCAGCGTCATTCGGCCTGCGGTTCTTCCGGCTTGGGTTCGCGGTTCTTCATCTGGGGGAAGAGCATGACGTCGCGGACGCTTTCCTCGCCGGTCAGGACCATGACGAGGCGGTCGATGCCGATGCCCATGCCGCCGGCGGGCGGCATGCCGTGCTCGAGGGCGCGCAGGAAGTCCTCATCGATCTTGGCGGCGTCGCCGGCGGCCTGTTCCTCGAGGCGCGCGCGCTGGTCGAGCGGATCGTTCAGCTCGGTATAGCCGGGGCACAGCTCGCGGCCGCGCACCACCAGCTCGAACACGTCCACGACGGACGGATCGTCCTCGCAGCGCTTGGCCAGCGGCACCAGTTCGGCCGGCAGGCGCGTCACGAACGTCGGTTGGATCAAGGTCTTTTCGACCAGCTTGTCGTAGACTTCGTGGGTGATCTGGGCGTGGGTCATTTCGTTGGGAATATCCAGCTCCCGGGCCCGCGCCCATTCGCGCGCGGCGGCGACGGACTTCTCGAACCAGTCCGCGCCGGCCTTCTCGAGCACGAGGTCGCGGTAGGTCGCCACCCGCCAGGGCGGGGTCAAATCGATCTGCTCCTGGCCTTCCTTGCCGACCTGCAGGGTGCCGCAGACTTCCTGCGCCGCGCCGCTGACGAGTTCCTCGACGAGCTTCATCATCGTCTTCACGTCGCCGTAGGCTTCGTAGATTTCCAGCGCGGTGAATTCGGGATTGTGCGAACGGTCGAGGCCTTCGTTGCGGTAGTTCTTGCCCAGCTCGAACACCTTGTCGTAGCCGCCGACCAGCAGGCGCTTGAGATACAGCTCCGGCGCGATGCGCATGTACATCGACTGGCCCAGCGCGTTGTAGAACGTCTTGAAGGGATTGGCGATGGCCCCGCCGGCCATGGTCTGCAGCACCGGCGTCTCCACCTCGAAATAGCCCCGTGCCTCCAGGAAGCGGCGGATGAACGAGAGGATGCGGCTGCGCGCGTTGAAGACGCGGCGCACCTCGGGATTGGCGATCAAGTCGAGGTACCGCTGGCGGTAGCGCACTTCCGTGTCGCTGAGCCCGTGCCACTTTTCCGGCAACGGATGCAGCGCCTTGGACAGCAGTTCCCACCGGAGCACCTTGACCGACTGCTCGCCGGTGCGCGTGGTGAAGAGTTCGCCTTCGAGGCCGATGAAATCGCCGAGATCCACCGCCTTGAACGCCGCGAAGGATTCGTCGCCCAGCGCGTTCTTCTGGACGTAGATCTGGAACTTGTCCGTGCCGTCCTGCAGATGGGCGAAGACGCTCTTGCCCATTTCGCGCACGGCCACCACGCGGCCGGCGACGCGCACGGCCAAGCCTTCGGCGAACGCCGCCCGAACGTCGGCCAGCGAGCCGGTCCGTTCGAACGCCCGGCCGTACGGGCGATGCCCGGCGGCCTTCAGGGTCTCCAGATGGGCCAGCCGCTGGTTGCGGAATTCGATCTCGTGCGCGCTCAAATGCATGATGGTCCTCGTCTTGTAAAACTCGCCCACCCTACCCCCCCTTTTCCGCGAAATCCAGCCCTTTTCCCGGGCGCGGACAACCGAGCGCCGACCACGCGGAGGTTGCCCCTCCAGATCCAGTTTGGGCACTGAATCGCGCATGCACCCGCCCTAATCGGACCTGATTCACCCACGACGCAAGGTCGTGGGGGTCTGAAATCCACGGCCCCGAATCGCAAGTTCTAGTCGACCATCGTCTGGATGAAGCGATCGGCCTCGGCGATGGCAGCCGACAGATCCTTGAGCAAAGCGTTCACGTCCATCTCGATCCGGGCCGATTCGTCCTGGAGCGAAGCCAGGGCTTTGGCGTTGAGATTGTGCTTCAGGTAGAGCACCTGGTCGCGGAAGACGGACAGAACGGGCTCGATCTTGGATTCGGCGTTGCGCATGGCGGCGAGCATGCGGTCGCAGTTGCGCCGGGTGTCGCGCAGCTTGGCCTCGCTGTCGCGGCGGTACTGCGCGTTCTGGAACTGCTTGGCTTCCGCCGCCCATTCGCGGAACAGGTCGCGCGCCACGCGCTCGACGTCGCCGATGCGGGCGTGGACGTCCGCCGCGCGGCCCTCGCAGCGTTCCAGTTCGACGGACAGTTTGTCGTACTGCTTCTGCAGGTCGCCGCCGTCGAACTTCACCACGGAACCGAACTGGTCCAGCGCGTCCTTGAAGACCTCCTGCGTTTCCTGCTGGGCGTCGCGGGCGGAGCCCACGCGCTTGACGAGGATGTCGCGCTTTTCGCGGCCGAGGATCTTCTTCTGCAGGGAATAGTTGATCGAAGCGCAACCGAACGCCACGGCCAGCAGCGCCGCGATCCCGCCGATACGAAGCAAGGTTTTCATGCCGGAAATCCTAGGCCGCGGAAGGCGTTTCCACAATCCGAAAACCGGCGGCGGAAAAAAGAAGAGCCCCCGTTTCCGGGGGCCCTGCGGGGCGGCGAAACTGGTGGAGGCGGCGGGAGTCGAACCCGCGTCCGCACAAGCGTCGCATCAGCGTCTACGCGCGTAGTCCGTAGTTAGGTTTCGCCATGCCGCCTGCCCACGGACAGGCCAGCGGCACCGCAATCCACCTGTAGGTTCTCGCGCCTTCGCCCGGTAGCCCGGCCAAGGTCGCCAGCCTGCTAATGACGTCCGAATCCGCCCCGCAGGCGTGAGCGGTCGAACGTCGCGGAACTAAGCCGCGAGGGCCAATTGTTCGTTGGCTTTTGTGTTTTTTCCCGGAGGTTTAACGAGGCCAACCGGGGTCCTCGGCGCGCGACCGATGCTTCAACTGGCACGTCGAAACCGGTCGCCCCCGCAAATCGAAATCTACCGTACTCTCCGCGTTCCGCAAGCGGAACTAGTACTTGGCGCCGTTCATCGTCATGACCTGCACGACGATGAGACCGATGATCACCAGCATGGAGACGATGGAAAGGGCGGACCAGGCGGCGCCCGGACCTTCCTCTTCCTGGATGGTGAAAATGGGTTCGGGCGAAGAAACCGCGGAAGAGGTGCCGCCGGAAACCGTGATGGAGGCGCCGCCGCCGGGGCGTTTCAGCTTGATCGTCGGCCGGCCCCCGGTCTCGGCGGGAGCTTCGTCTTCGGCCCGGCCCGGCGAGAAAGTCGCGGGCGCGGACGCGCCGACGCGGACGGTCGGACGGTTGCCGATGCGGATGGTCCGCGGCTGGGCGCCGGGGGCCGTGCTGAGCGGAATCTTGCTGGTGTCCAGCAGCGCCGTGCGGCGCTTGAACACGTCTTCGTCCGCCGGCGGCATGGCCCCGAGCCCGACGCGGGACGTGGCCGCCTTGCCGGCGCCGGGAATGGCGGAAATGTCGATGCGCGAGGTGGCCTTCTTGGGATTCGCGCCGATGCGGATGCCGCCCGCGGAGGGCGAAGCCGGAATGGTGGCCTTGCTGAGGTCGATGCGGGACGTCGCCGCCTTTACCGCGCTGACGTCCAAGGGCTTGAGTTCATTTTCGCCGGGCATGGAAATACCTCCGTGTCTTCAAGACTGCGCGCACATCCTACGGTCCGCCGGGCCGTTCCGTCAAACCAATTCCCGGCCGGCGCCTATTCCGCGGCCTTGAAGCACAGGGTCGCGTTGTGGCCGCCGAAACCGAGGGAATTGTTCAGACAGGCGCGGATCTTGGCTTTGCGGGCCTGGTTGGGCACGTAGTCCAGGTCGCACGCCGGGTCGGGAGTGGTGTAGTTCATCGTCGGCGGCAACACGCCGTCGCGGATGGCCAAGGCGCAAACGACGGATTCGACGCCGCCGGCGGCCCCCAGCAGGTGGCCGGTCATGCTCTTGGTCGAGCTGACGGCGATCTGGCGGGCGCGTTCTTCGCCCAAGGCGATCTTGATGGCCTTGGTTTCGCCGGCGTCGTTGAGGGGGGTGCTGGTGCCGTGGGCATTGATATAGTCGATGTCCGCGGGGGTCAGCCCGGCGTCCTGGATGGCCAGCTGCATGCCGCGGGACGGGCCGGAGGCGCTCTCGTCGGGGGCGGTGATGTGGTAGGCGTCGCCGGTGCAGCCGAAGCCGGCCAGTTCGCAGTAGATCTTCGCGCCGCGGGCCTGGGCGTGGCCGAGTTCTTCGAGGATGAGCATGCCGGCGCCCTCGCCCATCACGAAGCCGTCGCGGTCCTTGTCGAACGGGCGGCTGGCGGTCTGCGGGCTGTCGTTGCGGGTGCTCAGGGCGCGCATGGCGTTGAAACCGCCGACGCCCAGTTCGCAAATGGCGCCTTCGGAACCGCCGGCGAGAATGACGTCGGCCTTGCCGCGGCGGATGAGCTCGAGCCCTTCGCCGATGCAGTGCGTGCCGGACGCGCAGGCCGTCACGATGGCGAAATTGGGGCCTTTCATGCCGTGGTTGATGGAAATGATGCCCGGCAGGATGTTGGTGATCATCTGCGGGATGATGAACGGCGAGAAGCGTCCCGGCCCCCGGGAACGCAGCACGTCCATCTGCGACTGCAGGACCTGCAGGCCGCCGACGCCCGAAGCGGCGATGACGCCGACGCGCAGGGCGTCTTCCTTGGCCATGTCCAGGCCGGAATCGTCCACGGCCATCTTGGCCGCGGCGATGCCGTAGTGGCAGAAGGGATCCAGATGGCGGGCTTCCTTCTTGGACATGAACTCTTCGACGTTGAAACCCTTGACCTGGCCGGCGAACTTGGTGTCGAAGGCCGTCGTGTCGAAATAGGTGATGGGACCAATGCCGTTTTCGCCGGCCTGGATCGCCGCCCAGAAGGAATCCAGCGTGCTGCCCACGGGGCTCACCACGCCCAAACCCGTCACGACTACGCGTCTATTTTCCGCCATGGCCTACCATCCTTCTTTCGTTCGTTTCGCGATTGGAAAACGGGCCGAGCCTCCGCCTCGCGGCGAGCGGACCCGGCCCCACGTCGTCTCAGGACGAAGCTCGACTTACTTGTCGAAGCCCTTTTCCTGCAGGTACTTGATCACCGCGCCGACGGTCGTCAGCTTCTCGGCGTCTTCATCGGGAATCTCGGCCCCGAATTCTTCTTCGAAGGCCATGACCAGCTCGACGGTGTCCAGCGAGTCGGCGCCCAGATCCTCGATGAAAGAGGCTTCCGGAACGACCTGATCCTTGTTCACGCCCAACTGTTCGACGATGATGTCTTTGACTTTGTCCGCAAGTGCCATTGTCATTCTCCGTTTTGGTTTTTCTTTTTAAATCACCACACCATGCCGCCGCAGACGGCCAGGGTCTGGCCGTTCACGTAGGCGGCGGCGTCGCTGGCCAGGAACGCCACGGCCTTGGCGACGTCTTCGGGTTCGCCCAAACGGCCCAGCGGGACCATCTTGAGCATCGCTTCCTTCACCGGTTCCGCCAGCTTGTCGGTCATCGCCGTGCGGATGAAGCCGGGGGCGACCGCGTTGACGCGGATGTTCCGGCTGCCCAGTTCCTTGGCGGTGGTCTTGGTCAGGGCGATCAGGCCGGCCTTGGAGGCCGTGTAGTTCGCCTGGCCCGGGTTGCCCATGATGCCCACCACGCTGGCGATGTTCACGATCGCCCCGGAGCGCTGCTTCATCATGGGTTTCACGACGGCCTTGGTCACCAGGAAGGCGCCCTTGAGATTGATGTCGAGCACCGCGTCCCAATCCTCTTCCGACATGCGCATCAGGAGGGTGTCGCGGGTGATGCCGGCGTTGTTGACCAGCACGTCGATGCGGCCGAAATCGGCGAGGACCTGGGCGACGGCCTCGCCCACGGCGGCGCCGTTGGCCACGTCCATCGCGTAGCTTTCCGCCCGGCGGCCCAAGGCCTTCACCTTGGCGGCCGTATCCTCCAGCCACTCCGCCTTCACGTCGCAGAGGGCCAGATCGGCCCCGTCGGCGGCCAGCTGCAGGGCGATGGCCTGGCCGATGCCGCGCGCGGCGCCGGTCACCAAGGCGATTTTGTTTTCCAAAGGTTTCGTCATCTCGGGTTCCTAGGGTCAGACAAACAGTTTGGCGGCCTCTTGGGCCCCCGCCAAGTCAAAAATGCTGGCAATCGGCACGTCGGGCGCGATCCGCTTGACGAGGCCGGCCAAGACCGTGCCGGGGCCGCACTCGCAGCCCGCGGTCATTCCGGCCGCCACCATGTCGGCCACGCCGTCGGTCCAGCGCACGGACGAAACGACCTGCGCGACCATCGCCCGGCGGATTTCGTCGGGAGATCCGTGCGGCTTGCCGGTCGCGTTCGACCACACGGGGCACTGCGGGGCGCGGAATTCGACGCCTTGCAGGAAATCGGAGAGCTTGTCCGCCGCCGGCTTCATCAGCGACGAATGGAAAGCGCCCGCCACGGTCAGGCGCAGGGCGCGCTTGGCGCCGGCGGCCTTCGCGGCGGCTTCGCCGGCCGCGATCCGGTCGGCGTGGCCCGACAACACCGTCTGCACGGGCGAATTCAAATTGGCGACTTCCAAGCCGCTGGCCTGGGCCACTTCCTGGACCTTTTCCAGCGGCAGGCCGATGATCGTCAACATCCCGCCGGGGGTCGCTTCGCAGGCTTCCTGCATGAACTGGCCGCGGGCGCGCAACACGCGCAAGGCGTCTTCGAAGGAAACCACGCCGGCGGCGTGGAGCGCCGCCCACTCGCCGAGGCTGTGACCGGCCGTGCCGGCCACGGCGAACTGGTCGCCCGCGAAGTGCGCCAACGCGGCGCGCGCGGACACGCTCACCGTGAAAATCGCCGGTTGGGCCACGTCGGACTTCGTCAGCGCTTCGATCGGGCCTTCGAGGCACGTCTGCAGCACGTCGAACCCGAGGACGTCGCCGGCGCGCGCGAACAGCGCGCGGCATTCGTCCAGTCCTTCGGCCAGTTCGCGGCCCATGCCGACCGCTTGGGCGCCCTGCCCCGGGAACAACAGCATCTTGCTCATAGCCACTCCGCCACGGCCCCGCCCCACGACAGCCCGCCGCCGAAGGCCACCATGAGGATCTTGTCGCCGCTCTTGATCTTGCCGGCCGCGTAGGCTTCCGACAGCGCCAAGGGAATCGAGGCCGCCGAGGTGTTGCCGTAGCGGTCCAGGTTCAGGAACACCCGGTCGATGACGCCTTCGCCCAGGCGCTTGGCCACCGCCTCGACGATGCGCATATTGGCCTGGTGCGGCACGATGAGATCGATGTCGGCCACGGTCAGTCCCGCGCGCGCGACGGCTTGCTGCGCGGCTTCCAGCATGGTGTTGACGGCGGTCTTGAAGGTCTCGCGGCCGGCCATGTGGATCGTGTGCAGATGGTTCTGGATCGTCTCGGCGGACGCGGGCTGCTTGCAACCGCCGGCCGGGATCGACAGGAAATCGGCCTGGGTGCCGTCGACGCCCAGCAGGGTCGAGCGGACGCCGGGCCGGTCGGAGGCCCGCAGGACCGCGGCGCCGGCGCCGTCGCCGAACAGCACGCAGGTGTTGCGGCTCGTCCAGTCCGTCACCGTGCTGAGTTTTTCGGCGCCGACGACGAGCGCGGTGCGGACGCGGCCGGCCTCGATGGCGCAGGCGGCGGCGTCCAGGGCCATCATGAAGCCCGCGCACGCGGAGGAAACGTCGAATCCGTAGGCGCGGGTGGCGCCGAGCGCGGCCTGGATCAGGCAGGCCGTGCTGGGGAAAATCATGTCGGGCGTGCAGGTGGCCACGTAGATGGCTTCCACGTCGGCCGGGGCGATGCCGGCGCGCTCAAGGGCCAGGCGCGCGGCGGCCGTGCCCATGGCGGAGGAGGTTTCATCGGCGGCGGCGATGCGGCGCTCGCGGATGCCGGTGCGGGTCTGGATCCACTCGTCGCTGGTCTCGACCATCTTTTCGAGGTCGGCGTTGGTCAGCACCTTGGCGGGCGCGTAGTGGCCGACGCCGACGATGGCGGCATAGGTCTTCGGGCTCATGTCGCGGTCCCTTCCGGGGTGGTCTGGAGCGCGCATTTGCGCACGCCGTCCAGGATGGCTTCGTTCACGCGGTGTTCCACCGCCTGCACGGCCTGCAGGATGCCGTTCTTCGCGGCGATCTTGTCGGAGCTGCCGTGGCCGATGATGCAGATGCCGTTGACGCCCAGCAAGGGGGCGCCGCCGTAGGTCTTCTGGCTCGTTTTCTTCTTCAGCGCGCGCAGGCCGCCGCTGAGCAGCAGCGCGCCCAGCACGCGGATCGGATTGCGCGTCAGTTCGCGCTTGAGCCACTTGCCGATGGCGTGGGCGACGCTCTCGCTGGTCTTGAGGATCACGTTGCCCGTGAACCCGTCGCAGACGACCACGTCCACCACGCCCTCGAACAGGTCGTGGCCTTCGACGTTGCCGATGAACTTGACCGGAGAATTTTCGATGAGATCGAAGGCTTCCTTGCTCAAGGCGTTGCCCTTGGCTTCCTCGGTGCCGACGCTCATGAGCCCGACCTGGGGCTCCGCCCGGCCGATGATCCGCTGGGAATAGGCCGCCCCCATGATGGCGAACTGCATCAGGATTTCCGGCGTGCAGTCGGTGGTGGCGCCGCCGTCGATCACGACCACGGGCTTGTCGGCCGGGGTCGGCATGGCCACGGCGATGCCGGGCCGGCGGATGCCTTCCAAGGTCCGCAGCTTCAGCGTGGCGGCGGCGACCGCCGCGCCGGTGCTGCCGGCGGCGAACACGGCGTCGGCCTCGCCGTTCTTGACGAGGTCCATCGAGCGGTTGATGGAGGAATCCTTCTTGCGCCGGACGGCGGTGGCGGGCGATTCGCCCATGCCGACCACCTCCGCGGCGTGGCGGATCGCGACGCGGCCGGGATTCCCGCCGCACCGCTCGATCTCGGCCTGGATGGCGCGCTCGTCGCCGACGAGATAGAGCTGCTCGATGGCCGCGCATTCGCGCACGGCCAGCAAGGCACCTTCGACGATGGCTTGGGGGGCGAAATCGCCTCCCATGGCATCCACTGCGATTCGCATGGCGTTCCGTGGACTCCCGCCGCGGCGGGACGACCCGAAATCAATCCTGCGTTTCCTTCACGACCACCTGCCGGCCGTTGTACTTGCCGCACGAAGGGCAGACGCGATGGGGTTGGCGCGGGGCGCCGCATTCCGGGCACGCCTGGGTGGTGGCCTGGGGGATCTTGCCGGCCCACGCGGCCTTGCGCATGCGGATGCGGCTCTTCGACGGTTTTCTTTTCGGGACTGCCATTTTCTTTCTCCTCGTTCACTTCCGGCCCCGGCCAGGGCCGCCCTGAGGCGGCCGGGAGCCGGGGGTTGCGATCCATGTATCCAAGGCCGACCACGGCGACGGCCCTCCTTCCGGAGGGACGCACCCGCAGGCGCCTTCGTTCAAATCCTGGCCGCAACGGGCGCATAACCCCTTGCAGCCGGCCTGACAAAGAGGAAAGCCGGGTATTTCCAGCAGCAAATCCTCTCGCACGTCGTCCGAGACGTCCAGGAAGTCCGGATGCTCGGCCGATTCGTAAGCGTGCAAGAATGACGAAACCCGGGCGGTTGTCGAGAAAAATTGCGCGCAGCGGGAGCACCGCAACCGCAGCTCCGTCTCGGCCCAGCCGCGGACGACCAGCTCCGACCCGGCGGCTTCCACGGTCAGCTCGTAGCGGATCGGACCGAGGGAGCGGGCCACGGGGTCCTGCGCCAGATCCAGCAGGTCGCCGGACTCCTCGCCGTCCACGGTGTAGCCGTTTTCGCCGATCTGGGATGTTTCGATGCGGATCATGGAATCGCGTCCGGAAAGGCGGTGGGTCGGGGCGGGCCAAGCCAGGCCCGCGAAGCCGGTTTACCGCAAGGCCAGCTTTCTCTGGAGGGCGGCCGCCACCGCCGGCGGCACGAACTGGTCCACGCCGCCGCCCAGGGCGGCGATTTCCCGCACCATGCTGGAACTGACGTAGCTGAAGTCCTCGTTGGGCATCAGGAAGAGGGTTTCGATGTCCGGCGCCAGCTTGCGGTTGGTCAGCGCCATCTGGAATTCGTACTCGAAGTCCGAAAACGCCCGCAGCCCCCGGATCAGGGTATGGATGCCGCGCTGGCGCGCCCAGTCCACCAGCAGACCGCCGAACGGCACGACCTCCACGTTCGGAAGCTTCGCCAAACACTCCCGCGCCAGCGCCACGCGTTCTTCGACGTCGAACAGCAGCGTCTTGCGGGGGTCTTCGGCCACGGCCAGCGTCAGCCGGTCGAACACGTGGGCCGCGCGCGTCGCCACGTCCAGATGCCCGTAGGTCATCGGATCGAAGGTGCCGGCATAGACCGCCTGGTTCACGGCGCGTCCTCGTCGGTTTCCGCCGCGGGCTCGAGTGCCTCGACGGGCGGCAGGTGCGCCAGGAAGCGCCGGAAGAAAAACGGCGACACGAACGCGAACCAGATGCCGTAGCCGAACATCAGCGCGGCCGAATAGATGGACACCGCCGGAATGAACAGCATGACGATGAGCACCATGAACGGAATCAGGACCTTGGGATTCTTCGTGGGCTTGGAATAGCGGATGCGCGACACCTGCAGCGCCAGCATCGCCACCACGGCCAGCCAGAAACCCGTCGCCAGCGGACCGCCCCGCATGGACAACAACGGCAGCCGGATCGCCAGCGGACTTTCCAGCGCGATGAGGTAGGCCGCCACGAAGCCCGCCGCCGTCGTGATCGGCAGGCCCAGATAGCCGCGCTGCCCGCGGTACGGATCCACGGCCCGGAAGCGCGACAGCCGCCCCGCCCCCGACATCACGTACAGGAACGCCAGCACCAGCCCCAAGACCGGCACCGTCTGCAGGCCGCCCGGGTAGAAATACAGCAGCACCGCCGGCGCGATGCCGAAGCTCGTGACGTCCACGAACGTGTCCAGTTCCGCCCCGAAAACGGTCTGGCCCTTCAGCAGCCGGGCCAACGTGCCGTCCAGCCCGTCCAAGATCAGCGACACCAGGATCAGCTGCGCCGACAGCAGAAACCGCGCCTCGCCGGCCGCCAGGATGCTGCCCACCCCGGCGCACAGCGCCAGGAAGGTGCAGGCGCACGGCACGAATTTCCGCAGCGACGCCGGCATCACGCCCCCGCCTTCTTCAGCCGGGCCACGACGGTTTCGCCCGCCCGGACCTTGTCGCCCCGCTTCACCGTCGCTTCGACGTCCGCCGCCGGGAAATACAGGTCCATGCGCGAGCCGAATTTCATCATGCCCAGCCGTTGGCCTTTTTCCACCCGCGTACCGGCTTCCTGCCAATACACCACCCGCCGCACGATCGGTCCCACGATCTGCCGCTCCAGGCACCGGGTCTTTTCGCCTTCGATCAGGATCGAGCTGTGCTCGTTGACTTCCGAAGACCGCGGGTCCATCGTAAACAGATGCCGCCCAGGAGTATAACCAGCCTCCTTGATGACGCCGGACAGCGCGTGGCGGTTCACGTGGACGTTGAACGGGTTCAAAAACACGCTGATCCGCACCGTCGGGCACTTCAGGTAGCGGGTTTCGTCGATGCTTTCCACCGAACGCACCACCCCTTCGGCGGCCGAGACGAACTCGTCCGGCCCGCAGGTCGGCGTCCGTTCCGGATCCCGGAAGAAATACAGCATGAACAGGCAGCCGACCACTCCGAGAGCATACAGCGCCAGCGCGATGCCCGGCGCGGCCGGCGCATAGCGCCGGACGATTTCCGCCGCCACCACGCACGCCGCCGGGATGCCGACGATCAGGGAATAACCATCTTTGACGATTCTCATATTCAACCGTTTATCCTAACGGCCCCGGCGCCGGCCTGCAAACCTTTTCACCCCCTGCGGCGGCGCGCGGCGCCCGGCTGGACGCCGCCCCGCCCCTCACCGCGCGACGAAAACGGCGAGGCTTTCGCCGGCCACCGTGGCGACGGGACGTCCGCCGCGGCGCACGGCGGGCGGCTCCGCCGCCGTCGCGAGCGCCAGCGTCCACGGCTGGCCGCTGTCGTTGGGCGGCAGTTCGAATTCCTGCGGCTCGGGGCCGCGGTTGAAGATCAGGAACAGGTGGTCGTCGTCGCCGGCCGCGCCGGTATGCTCGTCGCGGCCGTCGAGGCGGCACGCCAAGGCCGCGCCGTGCTCCCAGTCGGGCTGCGGCGCGCCGTCGGGCCCGTACCAGCGGATGTCCGGGAAATCGCCGGCGTGGTTCGTGCCGTTGAAGAAGCTCGTGCGCCACAGGGCCGGATGCGCCTGCCGGAACGCGATGACGTCGCGGACGAAATCGAACAGCTCGCGGTTGCGCTGGAGCAGGTCCCAATCCACCCACGAAATCTCGTTGTCCTGGCAGTAGGCGTTGTTGTTGCCCTGCTGGGTGCGGCCGAATTCGTCGCCCCCCAGCAGCATCGGCACGCCCTGCGACAGGAACAGCGTGGCCATCAGGTTCTTCTGGCGGCGCAGGCGCCGCGCGCGGATCGCCGGATCGTCCGTGGGCCCTTCCTTGCCGCAGTTGTCGCTGTGGTTGTGGTTGTCGCCGTCGCGGTTGTCCTCGCAATTGGCCAGGTTGTGCTTCTCGGCGTAGCTGACGAGGTCGGCGATGGTGAAGCCGTCGTGGCTGGCGATATAGTTCACGCTCTTGAGCGGCGTCTGGCGGGGCCGGTCGTAGAGGTCGGGGCTGCCGCACAGGCGCGTGGCGAAGGTGCTCAGCGTCGCCGCGCCGCGCCAGAAGTCGCGGACGTCGTCGCGGTACTTGCCGTTCCATTCGCTCCAGCGCGCGTTCGGGAACGAGCCCACCTGGTAGGCGCCGGCGGCGTCCCAGGCCTCGGCGATGATCTTCACGCCGCGCAGCACCGGATCGTCGGCGATCTGCTCGATCACCGGCGGATTCGCCAGCAGTTCGCCGTCGCGGCCGCGCGCGAGGATGGTGGCGAGGTCGAAGCGGAAACCGTCCACGCGCAGGTCCAGCACCCAGTAGCGCAGGCAGTGCAGGATGAAGTCGCGCACGACGGGATGGTTGCCGTTCACCGTGTTGCCGCAGCCGGTGTAGTTCTTGTAGCGCTGCCCGTCCTCTTCCATCATGTAGTAGATGGGATTGTCGATGCCGCGGAACGAGAACGTCGGACCGCCCGTGCCGCCTTCGGCCGTGTGGTTGAAGACCACGTCGAGGATGACCTCGATGCCGGCCTGGTGCATCGCCAGCACCATTTCCTTGAATTCGCGCACCTGCTCGCCGCGCTGGTTGGCGCAGGCGAAGCGCGCGTTCGGCGCGAAGAACGCCAGCGTGCTGTAGCCCCAGAAGTTCCGCAGGTTGCGGCGCGGGCCGTTTTCCCACAGGAATTCCATTTCGTTGAATTCCTGCGTCGGCAGCAGCTCGAGCGTCGTGATGCCCAGCTCCTTCAGGTGCGGGATCTTCTCGATCAGCCCCCGGTAGGTGCCCGGCTGCGCCACGCCCGAATTCGGATGCGCCGTGTAGCCGCGCACGCTGGCTTCGTAGATCACCGATTCCTGCAGCGGCACGCGCAAGGTGCGGTCGCCCGTCCAGTCGAAGTCGTCCTTCAGGATGACGCCCTTGGGAAACCGGCGGCCGTTCTTGACCGGCTGGCCGGGCACGATGCCCTCGTGGTCGCCCCATTTCTTCTGGCCGGCGACGGCCAAGACGTAGGGATCCAGCAGCCACTGGTCCGGATCGAACGCGTGGCCGGCGGCGCCGTCGCGCGGACCGTCCATGCGGTAGACATAGCCCTGGCCCGGCCGCGCCGTCGGCACGTGCAGGTGCCACAGGTCGCCCAGGCGGTTGCGGTCCGGCAGCAGTTCGAATTCCTCTGCGGGCGTTTCGTCCTCGGCGCGGTCGAACAGCAGCAGCCACACGCGCGTCGCGTGGCGGCTGAAGATGCTGAAGTGGACGCCCTGTTCCATCACGCGGGCGCCGTAGGGCACCGGGACGGGGGCGCTGGGGATCACGTGGTCTCTTTTCTTCATGGGAAATTTTCTTTCAGCGGTACAGCATCCAGGCGCGGATGGAATAGCGCAGCCACTGCCCGAACGACAAGCAGACGTCCGCGATCGACGGCCCGCGGTTCCAGAAACGGCGATGGTGGCGGCGGTGCTTGCGGCGCACGCGCACCCTCCGGTAGCGCTTGCCGTTGCGGACGACGACGTCGCCGGAAAGCTCGCCCGGCGGCGGCGGCTCCGGCGGGGCGGGCTGCGCGTCCGCGCGGTCCAGCCGCGCCAGCGCGCGGCGCAAGGCCGTGGCCGGCCGCCACGGCTCCGAGAAATCGCTCCATTCGATCACCAGCATTTCGACCAGATCGACGGGCGAAACGTGTTCCGGACCGGCGACCACGCCCTGCACGGCCAGCCAGGCGCAATCGACGGCGCAGGCCAGGCGCTCCCGCTCCAGCATCCGGGGCATGCAGTTGCGGCTCATCATGGCGGCGGCTTTTTCCACCGCCTGGCGCAGGGCCGCCATCCGCTTGTCCGCGTCCATGCTCGCCGCGGCCGCCTGCTCGTAGTCGTTCGCCAGTTCCCGGATGTCGCGGCGATACTCGCGCGCGAACCACTCCTTCACGTTCCGGATGGCGCCTTCGCGCACGCGGCCGCAGACCCGCTCGAGGTCGTCGCGCAGCGGATGCGCGCCCAGCACGTCGCGCAAATCCGCGCGCGCCGCGCGGATTTCCTGCTGCAGGTCGGGCGGCAGCTCCGGATTGTCCTGGTAGTAGAGCAGCACGCGCCCGAGCATGCGCGCCTGCGTCAGCCAGTCGTGGAAACCGCCCGCGCCCGGCGCGGGCGCCGGCTTCTTGGCGCGCGGCGGGGCCGCCAGCGAATTCAGCGCCACCAGCGGCGCGGCCCAGGCCGCCGCCAGGAGGATCGCGACGAAAAACGCCCCTGGCCGCGAATGGTCGTGGACCATCCAGACCAGCGCGCCGCCGGACACCACCATCAGCAGCAGCCACCAATAGATGGGGGCCCGCCGTTCGCGCGCCGCCGCTTGCCGCAGTTGCTGCATTCCCGGCGCCTAGACCCCGGCTTTGCGCAGCAAATCCGCCGTCAGGTCGTTGGCCTGGTGGAAAACCGCCTTTTCGTCGATGCCGACCAGTTCGCCCTTCTCCACGAGGACTTTTCCGGCCACGATCGTGTATTCCGCCCGCGGCGCGCTGCCGCAGAACAGCACCGCGTGCGCCGGATCCGTCATCGCCCCCGCGAAATCCAGGCGGTCGAGGCGGAACATCGCCAAATCCGCCGCCAGCCCCGGCTTGAGCTGGCCGATTTCCGGCTGGCCGAGGATTTCCGCCCCGCCGCGCGTCGCCATGCGGATCACCTTCTGCGGCGGCATGGACGTCACGCCCGTGCCGACGCGGTGCACCAGCAGCGCCGTCTGCATTTCCTTGAGCAGGTTCGAGGAATCGTTGCTGGCGCTGCCGTCCACGGCCACGCCCACGCGCACGCCGGCGTCGAGCAGGGCCGGCACGTGGCAGATGCCCGAGCCCAGCCGCAGATTGCTCACCGGGCAGTGCGCCACGCCGCAGTTCATCTTCCCCAGGCGCCGGATTTCCTCGGGCGTGAACCAGATGCCGTGCGCATACCACACGTCCGGCCCGACCCACCCCACGCTCTCCATGTATTCCAGCGGGCGCATCCCCATTTTCTGGATGCAGAAATCCTGCTCGTCGTTCGTCTCGCACAGATGCGTGTGCATGAAGACCTTCTTCTGGCGCGCGAAAACGGCGGTCTCCGCCAGCGATTCCCGGGTGACCGAAAACGGCGAGCACGGCGCCAGCACGAGGCGCGTCATCGCGAACGGGTTCGGATCGTGGTACTTCGAAATCAGCCGGTCGCAGTCGGCGAGAATGGCTTCCCAGCTCTGGGTCACGTCGTCCGGGGGCAGGCCGCCCTGCGAACGCCCGAGGCTCATGCTGCCGCGCGTGGGATGGAAGCGCACGCCGATCCGGCGCGCCTCGTCGATCTCGACGTCCAGGAACTCCTGCGGGGCGGAACGCGGGAAGACGTAGAAGTGGTCGGTGGTGGTCGTGCAGCCGCTGAGCAGCAGCTCGCCGAGGGCGATCTGCGTGCTGACGCGCACGGCTTCCGGATGCAGCCCGCGCCAGACCTCGTAGAGCCACAGCAGCCAGTCGAACAGCTTCGCGTCCTGCACCGCCGGCAGGTTGCGCGTCAGGGTCTGGTAGAAATGGTGGTGGGTGTTGACGAACCCCGGATAGACCGCGCACCAGCGGCCGTCGAGCACGCGCGCGTCCGGCGGCGTCGGCAGGTTCTTGCCGATGGAATGGATCTTGTCGCCCTCGATCAGCACGTCGACGTCGTGCAGGATCCGGTAGTCGTCGTCCACCGTCACCAAGGTGTGGATATTAGCGATTTTCAGCGTGGCCATGCGGTTACTCCTCGAAAACCATCTTCTTGACCGCCACGCCCGGCACCTGCGCCAGCGCGGCGGCCAATTCGGCGGCCTGGCCCACCACTTCCAGCAAAATCAAGCCGTTGGGCGAGCAGAATCCGGCGCCCGCCTCGTGCAGGCCGAGGCGCGTGCGGATGGAACACCCGTAGTCCGACAAGATCTTCTGCACCTTCGCCGTGTGCCGCGTGCGCTGCGCCACGTGCACGCCCAGGATCGTCCGCTTCGCTTTTTTCATGTCCGCTTCGCCTCCAAAACGGCCTGCAGTTCCGGCGTGGCGGCGCAGACCACCTCGCGCGCCCAGCGCCCGGCTTTCCCGGGCCGCACCGTCACGGCGGCGCCCGCCGCCTGCGCGATCGCCACGGCGGCCGCGACGTCCCACAGCCAGACGTCCTCTTCCACGTAGGCGTCCAGCCAGCCGCACGCCACGTAGGCCCCCATCAGCGCCGCGGAGCCCAGCATGCGGATCTTCTTGAAGTCCTGCACCTGGCCGATGAATTCCCGCAGCGGCGCGTCGTCGAAATCCTGGTGGTGCGGAAAGCCCGTCGCCAGCGACGCCTTCGCCGCCGTCTTCACGTTCGAGACCGCGATGGGCTTGCCGTTGAGCCACGCCCCCCGCCCCACGATGCCCGCGAACAGCTCGTCGTTGAAGAAATTGTAGACCGCCCCCAGCACCGGCTGGCCGTTCTCCCACAAGCCTACGGACGAACAGCACATCGGCATCCCGCGCGAATAGTTGAACGTGCCGTCCAGCGGATCCACGATCCACATGCGCGACGTTTCCGTCACCGCGCCGTGCTCGCCGCTTTCCTCCGTCAGCACCGGCAGCGGCAACCGTTCGCGCAGCACGGCCAAGATGCGCTCTTCCGCCAACTGGTCGGCCCGCAACTTGATGTCGTGCCCCGGCTCGCACAGGACTTCGATGGGCTGCTGGCTCAATTCGAGCAGCAAGCGCCCGGCTTCGGCGACGGCCGAGCCGGCCACGTCGAGCGCCGTAAAGCGGTCCAATGGCTCCGGTTTTTCCATGCAAGGACACTCTACCTTCCGCGCGAGGCACGGGTCAAGCGCTTGCGCGGTAATCCCCCGGTCCGCCGCTCGATTTTACGTAATACGTAAAAACCACGTCCGATTTTTACGTAGAACGTAAAAACTTTGCGCCGGTTTTACGTGGAACGTAAAAACTTTCGGGAAGTTTTACGTAGTACGTAAAACCTTTGCAACCCGCTGCGGGCAGGCGGCTAGAGCGGGAAGTCGGCGCCGTAGGGCAAGGGCACGTTGTGCCGGATGGAGAGGTCGCGGATCTGCTGGACGGTTTCGGCGCGGCCGCCGGCCAGGTGGTCGTTGATCAGCTTGTAGATCTTCTGGGCCACCCACTCGCGGCGCAGGCCCGGGCCGCCGTCCGCGGCCTCGGACAGATCGAGCGCGAAGACCATGTCGCGCCGCTGCGCGCCGGATTCGCCGATGATCTGCAGGACGGCCGTTTTCTGGTCCAGCGGGCACCGGCCCACCAGCCGCAGGGGACGGTCGAGGTAGAGGTGCGTCAGCGTGCCGGGATAGACCTCCGCGGCGGAATCGCCGGAGAACCGGTATTCCAGGTTCGCCAGCACGGGCCGCGACAGTTCGCGGGCCGCGCGCTTGACCGCGTCGGGAATCTGCTCGCGCAGGGGCATGATCCACGAGCCGCCGCGGTTGTTGTGGCCGAGCAGGTCGAGCAGGAACGTGTTCACCCGGTCCCCCGCCCCGACCGTGAAGACGGACACCTCGCCGGCGTTGAGCTTGCTGAAACGCGCGATGATGTCGGAGCTGTCCACCGTGCCCATCGTCGGACGGCCGTCGGTCAGCAGCACGGCGACCATCGGCCGGCCGGCGGCGCGCGGCAGCTTGAGCACTTGCTGGAGGGGCGCGAACAGATCGGTCTGGCCGCGCGCGCGCATGTCGTCGACGAAGTCCGCGGCTTCCTCGAGCGAGTCGGCGGTGACGGGCCGCCAGTCGGGGAAGCACAGTTCGGGGGTTTCGCTGTAGCGCATGAGGTTGACGCGGTCCACGGTCGTCAGCGTGCGCAGATAGGCTTCGAGGCCGTCCTTGAAGTAGTCCAGCTTGGTGCGGGTAATGCTTTCGGAGCAGTCCTGGACGAGCAGGACGTCCTTGGGCAGCACCGGCAGGGCTTCGACGCCCGCGCGGGAGATCGCCAGTTCGAAATAGAGCGCCTCTTCGTCCGCCGCGCGGTAGATGGACGTTTCGACGGCCAGCAGTTGTTCGATGGGCTGGACGTCGGTGACGTCGGCCGCGGCTTCGTCGAGCATCCGGCCCTGCTCGCGCAGGAGATCGGAAGAGCGTCGTGTAGGGAAAGAGTGTAGATCT
>CALKWZ010000018.1 GCA_938003985.1 uncultured Verrucomicrobiota bacterium
CGGCAAGCAGCGGCAGCCACGCGGCGACGTCCGCCACGGGTTCCGGCGTCGATTCTTCCGGCGGCGCCGCGCGGCCGCGCCGCCACGATTCCGCGCGCTCCCGCGCCGCCCGGGCTTCGTTGCGGATGGACAAGTCCACGGGGCCGGCGGCCGGCGCCGGCTGGATTTGCGGTGGGACCACGGTCAGCGGTTCGAGCGCGGTCCAGACCGCCTGCGCGATGATTTCCGCGCCGGCCGGGGTGGGATGCAGGCCGTCCGGCAACAGGTCCATCCGGTTCGGAAAAACGGCCGAGACGTCGACGACGGTCGCGCCGGTTTCGGCGGCCACGGCGCGGATGGCCGGATTCATCGTCTCGCGGATGAGGCGGTTCACGTCCTGCGCGGATTCGGGCGGCGCGATGGGCGTCAAGGTGCACAGGAACAGGCGCGGTTTCGACGGCAACGCCTGGAACCGGGCGGCGACGGCGCGCAGGGCGGCGGGATATTCGTCCAGCCGGTCGCGGAAACCGAGCAGGTCGTTGATGCCGAGCATGACGACCGCGGCGTCGGGCTGGAAAGCCAGCGCCTGGCGGCAGGCCAAGGTGTCGGTCCAGGTGCGGAAAAACGTGGAGATGGCGGTGGCGCCGTTGACGCCGAAGTTGCCGACGGCAAGCCGGCCCTGGGCCAGCCGCGCGAGCGCGGCGGGATAGCTGCGGGTCTCGCGGTCGTCGATTTTGTCCCCGTAGGTGATGCTGTCGCCGATGCAGGCGACGCGCAGCGGGGGTTGGGAATGGGCGGCGGCGGCCATGAACGGCACGAGCAGAAGGACGGCAAGCCGGCGTCTCATGGCCCGAGCCGCGTCAGCGCTTTGCGGATCAGGGCGGCGTGCTTTTCTTCCTCAACCTGGAGTCGCAGCAGGAGTTCCTTCACGAAATCCACGTGGCAGCGGTGGGCGAGTTCGGCGTAGAAATCGCGGGCGGACGTTTCTTTTTCGAGCGCGGCGCGCAGGATCTCGTCGGGCGTGCGGAGCAACGGCGCGGTCATGGCCGCTCCTCGTCTTCGGGACGGGGCCGGGGGCCGAAGCGTTGCCAGGCTTGCAGGGCGTACGAAACGAAGAACGCGATGAACCCGGCGCCGACGAACGCCAGGCCGCGGTTGCGGACGGCGGGATCGGCGTCGGCCTGGTGGTACAGATACAGGAAAATGCCGATGAAACACGCGAGATAGGCGACGATGCGCGCGGCCCAGTTGATTTTCTTGATCATGGAGCCAGCATACGGCCCGCGGCGCGGAAGGGCAAACCGAATCCGGGGGGCTTCAGCGAACCGGGGCCAGCGTGAGCGTGGCCGGCGCGAGGCGGACGTCGCGCAGGACGACGGAACCGTGCCCCGCGTAATGGAATTCGAAACGCAGCGGTTCGGCGCCGACGGCGAGCGCCGGGAAGCGGCATTCGCCCAGGTCGGGTTCAATCCAGGCTTCGGCCAGCAACTGCTCGCCGGCCAGCACGCGGAAAACGCCCGGGGAAACGGCGCCGGCGGATTCGTAGGCGAGGACGACGTCGTAGACGCCCGGCGGGAAGGGCAGGTTGGGACCGTAGAGCGCGCGCCCGGCCGGCACGGTTTCGGGCGCGAACCGCACGGCGGCGTTGCCCGGTTCCGCGTGGCCGACGTGGAACAGCAGCGCGGGCGCCACGCGGATGACGCCGTCGGCGCCGGGCGCCGGCAAATCGCCGGCGGCCAGCAGGGCCCGTTCGAGGACGACGGGGCCGGCCACGGCCGACACCGTGCCGCCGATGGGATCGGGCAATTCGGCCTGCAGCCAGTCGGGCAGGCGCGGAATCGGCTGGGTGAGCCGGGCGATCTGTTCGGAACCGGGCGGCAGCAGCAGCGGCTGGGTGGAGCCCGCGCCCAGGCGCAGCAGATAGCGCAGGTGCGGCGCGGGGAACACGGGCGCGCGCAGCCAGAGGCGCTGCGACTGGAGCGCGGGGATTTCCAGCGGCGGATCCCAGCGCCACTCGCGCGCGGCGGCGTAGAGCCCGCCGTCCCAGTTGGCGTGGGGCACGTGCTCGACGGGATGCTTGGGCAGGATGCGGAACGCGAAGGTCTGGCCGTCGTCCGCCAGCAGCGCCAGCCGCGGATGGCCGGTCAGCGCGCGCAGCGTGGCCGCGGGCGCGAACGGCGAGACCTGTTCGGGGAAGACGTTGGCGTGGAGAATCAGGTGGCGCACGCCCAGCGCCAGCAGCCCGTCGAGCTGCTCGTCCGTGGCGTGGCCCTGGTTCAGCGATTCGTATTGCTTGAAGACGTGCTCGAAATAGCCGGCGGGCACGGCCGGCGCATAGCCGTTGACGAGCCGCACGCGCGCGAGCATGACGGCGTATTCGTAGAGGCTGGTCCAGTGGGACGAGCCCGGCCACAGCGGCAGGGCCAGCGCGTGCGCGGGCCGGCCCGCGTTGGCCTTGTCGTCCGCCGCGACCGCGGCGTAGGCCGCGTTCGCGCGCGGCAGGCGGCAGAAGCCCGGCGTCGTCTGCGCGAGGGCGTCGGCGACCGTCCACGCCGCCAGCGCGGCCAGCAGGACCGCCGCCCCGCGGCGCAGCGCGCGCGGGCCGGCGGCCCGAAAAACGCCGCCGAACAGCATGGCCAGCAACGGCGCCAGCAAGGCCGGCACCAGGCAGTAGATCTTCACCGTCTGGCGGATCATCGTGTATTGCGGCACCAGCCGGCGCGCCGCGCGGATGGGCAGCCCGCTCCACGGCGCATGCGCGCCCAGCGCCAGCAGGACGACGCCCGCCACGCCCAGCGCCAGCGCCGCGACCAGCGCGATCTCCATGGCCCGCGGCCGGGCCTCCGCCCCGCGGCGGAACAGGGACGCCGTCCACAGGACGAGGCCGGTTCCCAGCAACGCGAACAGCGGCGCGCCGAAATACACGTGGTTGGCCATGCCGAGGTTTTCGGAGGAAACGAGGCCGATCGCCGGCGGCGAATATTGGCAGACCTCGGCGAGGGTGCGGCCTCCGGCCATGACGGAATCGGCCAGATGTTGGCTCATCCATTGGCTGACGCCGATGGCCGCCAAGGCCAGCAGCGCGAACGGCAGGAGCGGCAGGACAAGCCGGCGGATTTCGCCCGGCCACGCGCGCGGCGCGGGCGCGGCGCGGCAGAACGCCAGCGCCGCGAACGCCGGCGCCGCCAGCGCCGAGAAATAGAACGTGTGCATGTCCGTGGCGTAGGCGCAAAACAGCGCCAGCCCCGCCAGCGTTCCGCCCGCGGCCGAGCGGTCGCGGATCGCGCGGTCGAGGCCGTAGAACAGCAGCGGCGGAAACGCCGCGGCGAACCCCGTCGGCGAACCGGTGAACAGCGCGATCCAGCGATAGGGGAACGCCGCCGCGACCAGGGCGGCCAGAACGGCCGCGGTCCGGAAATCCGTGAACCGCCGCGCCAGCAGCGCCAGCGCCAGCACGCCGAGCAAAACGGACGCCAGCCCCGCGGCGTTCCAGCCCGCCGCATGGCCCGCGAACGGCGCGGTCGCCATGTAGACCAGCGAAAACGGCAGGTAGTAGAGATCCGGCTGCCGCCGCGCCGCGTCGTCGCCCAGATTGAACTCGTACACGTTGTGGCCCAGCGGCGAATGGCCCGCGAAGGCGTCGAGCCCGAGCCAGAAGTGGTAGAGCAGCTGCAGATGGTCGCCCGACGCGATGGGCCGGACGGCTTGCGGCTCGGTATTGAGGTTCGTGTGCGGGATCGCCGCGGCGAAATGGCGCGGCAGCGGCCAGGCGGCGACCGCCCAAAGCAGCAGGCCGGCCAGCAGCCAGCCGCCGACGAAGGCGGTACGGAATGGGGCAAAGCGCCGGTTCACGCGGGCAAAATAGGGCATCGCGCGCCCGCGAGGCAAGCAAAAGGCCGAAAAGGGCTGGATTCGTCCGGCGGTTCCGCTAGGATGCCCAGCCACGGAACCCAACCGATGCGAGCGATTCACCAGATCGTGGCGGGCTATGCCAACGGCGACGCCATCAGCAACGAGGCGCGCGCCATGCGCGCGCTGTTCCGTGCCTGGGGCTACGAATCGCAGATCTATTCCGAACGCAAACGCATCCTGCCGGATCTGCGCGGGGAATCCCGCGACCTGGAGGCCAGCCGCGGCGATTTCCGGCCGCAGGACGTCGTCCTGCTGCATCTGTCCATCGGCTCGGACGTGAACGACGTTTTCCCGACTCTGCCCGGACGCAAGGCCATCCTCTACCACAACATCACCCCGCCGGAATATTTCCGCGGCGTGCAGGAGCCGACGGCGCACCTGCTCGACCGCGGCCGCCGGCAGGCCCGGGCCTTGGCCGGCTCGGCCGAAGTCGTCATGGCCGACAGCCGGTTCAACGCCGACGAAATCGCGGACATGGGCCACGCCAACCCGCAGGTGCTGCCGCTCGTGCTCGATTTTTCCATGCTGCGGGCCAAGCCCGACCGCCGGATCCTGCGGCAATACCGCGACGGACTGGCCAACGTCCTGTTCGTGGGCCGCTGCGCGCCGAACAAAAAGATCGAAGACCTGCTCAACGCCTTCTACTACTTCCAGCGCTACGTGCAACCCGCCTCCCGCCTCATCCACGTGGGCTCCCACGCCGGGATGGAGCAGTACCACGCCCTGCTGCTGACCCGGTCGCGCGAACTGCAGCTCAAGAACGTGGAATTCGTCGGGGCCGTCCGCCAGGACGAACTGAACGCCTACTACGCCGTGGCCAAGGCGTTCCTGTGCCTGAGCGACCACGAAGGCTTCTGCATCCCGCTGCTGGAGGCCATGACCCACGACGTGCCCGTGGTGGCCTACGCCGCCGGAGCCGTGCCCGAAACCCTCGACGGCGCCGGCGTCCTCGTCCGCGAGAAAAACTACGACCTCATCGCCGAAACCCTCGGCCGAGTCACCGAAGACGAACCCTTGCGCGCGGCGATCCTCCAAGGCCAGCGCGCCCGCCTCGCCCGCTACGAGAAGCAAGACCTTGCCGCAGACCTCAAGCGGCTTCTGGCGCCCCTGCTGTAAATCCGCCGGGGCCGCCCGGTTGGCGAAAATACATGCAAAAAGGTCTTGCCTGCTTGGGGGCGATAGGCTCCAATTCTCCCATATCTTCCGTTTCCAGGTGGAAATGGAGGGGTTGTAACCGGCCGGGTTCGGAGCGGATTCCGCAATAGACTCTGCCGCCGTAAGATACAAAAGGAAAAAGAATGAAACAAGTGAAGCTCCTCGCCGGGACGCTGGGCGTCGCGGCGGTTTTGGCCGCGCAGAGCGTTTTCGGCGCGGGTTTTGGCATCTACGAAGGCAGCGCCCGCGGCAATGCCTTGGGCACGGAAGTCACGGCCGATCCGGCCTCTCCCTCGGTGCTGTACAACAACGCCGCCGGCATGACCGAACTCGACGGCACCCAGATGGAAGCCGGCGCGACCTTGATCCGCCCGCACCAGACCGTCTATACGACGACCCCGGCCGGCAGCGTGGAAAACAAGGCCGACAGCAAGTGGTGGACGCCCCCGAACGCCTACGTGACCCATCAGTTCAACGACAAGGTCTGGACGGGCTTGGGCGTCTTCAGCCGCTACGGCTTGGGCGTGGATTACGATTCCACCTGGGCGGGCCGCTACGACTGCCAGAAGGCCACCATCCAGAGCATCGACGTCAATCCCTCCGTCGCCTTCAAGGCGCTGGACAACCTCTCCCTCGCCGTCGGCCTGCGCGCCGAATGGTTCGAGTTCGAGCTGAACAAGGCCCTCCCCACGGGCACCCCGTTCGTGGATCCCGACCTGCAGTTCCACATGAAGGGCGACAGCTGGGGCATCGGCTACAACCTGGGCGCTTACTACGAGGCGACCGACTGGCTTGCTTTCGGCTTGGCCTACGACAGCGAAATCGAACAGGAAGTCGAAGGCTCCTACGACGTCAACCATCCGGTGCTTTCCGGCGGCGACGGCAGCGGCGACGTCACCACCCCCGGCATCCTGCGCTTCGGCACCTCCGTCAAGGCCACCGACAAGCTGACCATCGACGCGGGCATCGTCTGCACGATGTGGAGCTCCTACGACGAACTGGCCATCGACTTCGACCCGGCGCTGCTCGGCCAGTATCCCGATTCCGTCACCGAAAAGGATTGGGACGACGCCTTCCGCTACCAGCTCGGCGTGGAATACGCGCTGAACGAGGAATGGGCGCTGCGCGCGGGCTACATCTACGACGAGACTCCGGATCCGGATGCGCACGTGGACTACATCGTCCCCGGCAACGACCGCAATCTGATCTCGCTGGGCGTGGGCTACCAGAAGGGCGATTTCTTCTGCGACCTGTCCTACACCTACCTGATGATCGAAGACCGCGACATCTCGATTTCCGCCGAACGCGCCGCCGAGGAGGATGGCGTGCTCTCCGGCAAGTTCGAGGACGGCGACGCCCACCTGATCGGCCTCTCGGTCGGCTACAAGCTGTAAACTCCAGCCCATTCAGGCTGACGCCCCGGAACTCCCCGTTCCGGGGCTTTTTGTTGCCCACAAGGGGATTGTGAAAAGCGGAAATAGGGCAGGGATTAGTTGTCGGGGGCGCGGAGGCGGCTCGGAAATCGCAACACACATGAAATGCCGCCGGACGGGTTGGTTGATCCTGCGGATTCCCAAGGGCAAAATCAAACTTTGCCGCCCCCCATCATTGACAGCCGCGTGCCGTTCGGAGGAAGATCAACAAATGGTTGCATGCGCCTGGGCGTTCGCACGCGCTAAACGGGAGAATCGGCGATGAAAAAACGGACACGTGGCTTCCTGACGATCATGGGCGCGCTGATGGCGCTGGCTCCCACGTTGACTATGGCCCAGGCGGGTCCCCAAGACAATTTCGTGTTCGAGCCCGACCGGGCATGGGGATCGTCCGGAACCAGCAACGGTCAGTTCACCTGTTCCTTCGGTCTGGACGCGGTGTTTCCGCTGGGGATCGCGATGGATGCCACCAACGTCTACGTGGCGGATTTTGGAAACCATCGCATCCAGGCGTTCACCCCCGAGGGCGACTACCTCCGGCAATGGGGAAATGGCGGCGTGTCCACCGGCCAGCTCTGGTCGCCTGCCGGCGTCGCCGTGGACGACCTCCACGTTTTCGTCGTCGAGAAGGACAACAACCGGGTCCAGGTGTTCACAAAAGACGGTTCCTATGTCCGCCACTGGGGAGGGTTCTCCGGGCCGCTTGGAATCGCGATCGACACCCAGCGCGTCTATGTTGCCGACACCGGCAACAACCGGATCCAAGCCTTCGACAAGAACGGAACGCTCATCACCTCGTGGGGAACCTTGGGTACGGTGGCCGGCCAATTCAATCGCCCCACCTGCGTGGCGGCGGACGGACGCCAGGTCTTTGTCGTGGATGCCTGGAACCAGCGGCTGCAGGTCTTCGATCGGGATGGCAACTATCTGCGCGGCTGGAGCCTGCCGATCGCGATTCCGGACAACGGATTGTGGCAATCCACGTTCAGCGTGGCGGTCGATGCGCAAGCCGTCTACGTGGGCGTGGCGCAAACCCGCCTCGCGCCCGTGGGGCTCTATCTGCAAGTCTACGACAAGCAAGGAACCCTGCTTTGGCAAACCGCGAACGCCACGAACTCGCCGTTGCAGTGGCCGGCCGGCATCGCGGTCGGCAACCCTCTCTCCTACGTCTTCGATCCGGGCGGGCCGCGCATCCTGCCGTTCCGCCGCATTTTCCGCACGCTGGGCGCGCTGGTGCCCGACGCGATCCCGTTGACCGACGTGGTGGCGGTCAACCAGCGCAGCGGCCTGCCGGTGGTCGACGTCGACTACGTGGTGACCGACGGCAACGACTCGACCGTGACGGTCTACGCGGTGGCGTTCGCCGCGAGCTCGAACGCGGTCCCCGACCTGAACGACGTAGTTCCTATGCGAACCTTCGTGGAAGGAACCGAAAGCAGCGTCGGCCCCGGCGTCCTCGTCGGCGTGCCGCACCGGCTGAGTTGGGACGCCACGGCCGACGGGCTGATGGGCAAAATCCCCCAGTATGGCAACATCAAGGTCGCCCTGCTGGCCAAGGACAACCGCGGGCTGCTGGATCTGCACTTCCTGCAGATTCCCGCCGTGGATACCAACGCGGCCTTCCAGATCAGCCGCGACCCGCTGCTGGATCGCGACTTTCTGCCGCTTTGGTTCTGGTTGCTGGGGGCCGGCGATCCGGCCATCCGCCTGAGCAACGGCGAGGTCGTGGGCGTGGGGGGTGCCTACAACGACCAAGTGCTGGCGCAAGGCTCCAGCACGACGGCCGCGGGCCGCGCGTTTTTGTTCGAGCGGTTGGGCGTGCGCGAAGCCACGCCCGCCGAACTGACCGTGGCGCGGGAGGGGGGCACTCCGGGGACCGTGACGGAATGGGAACCCCGCCGCGAGCCGCCCCCGGCGGGCTCCAAGGTAAATGCTTTCAATTTCGTGACCGATCCGACCAACGGATGGTGGGTTGCGCCGGTGATCCCATAGCCGAGGGAGGCCCGAGGCGCAGCGCATGACCCAAAAGGATGGATGAGCCCATTGCGGACATCATGGCTGATCGCGGCGCTGGTCGCGGCGACCACGGCCAGGGCCGAGGATACGTATCTCTTCACCCAAAACAGCAGTCCGGCCGGGTTCGTCAGCAGTTCGGAAGCCCTGCCGCGCGGCAGCGCGGTCGCCACGACCAACGCGCCGCGCTTCAGCAGCGGCTATCGATTTGCCTACTGGACCCTGAACGACGTGAAGCAGGTCGATCTGCAGGGCCGGGCCGTGAACCCGGTCCGGTTCATGCTGCTGGAGCCGACGACTGCCACGGCCTTCTATCGCGCGGCCGCGGAAGACGCGAATACGAACGGCGCGCCCGACTGGTTCGAACTGCATTTCTTCCCGGGCCTGACCAATGCGGCGTACGACCCGGACGGCGACGGATTCGGTTTGGCCGAAGAATTCCAGCGCGACTGGCATCCGGCCCAGGCCGACACGGTGGCGCCGGGGGGCGTGGCGGTTGCTTGCTCGCCGGCTTGCACCGTCATTCTGGACACCAATCTGGCCGCGTATTCGATTTCCAGCGTGCCGGCCGGCCTGATCGCGAGCAGCGGCATCACGAACCGGGGAACTTGGCTTGAGGTTCTCCCTTCGCTCGGAGCGACGAATGGCTATCAGCTGGCCTATTGGACGCTGAACGGCGTGATGCAGACGGATCTGACGGGCCGCGCGGTGTCCGGCTTCGGCTTCACCCTCGCCAGCAATACGACGGTGCAGGGCGTCTTCCTGCCGGTGGCGAAGGATGCCGACGGGGATGCGGTGCCGGATTGGTTCGAGCAGAGCGCCTACGGGCCGACGGGTCAGGCGGCGTCCAGCGACACCGACGCGGATGGCTTCACGTTGCGGGAAGAATACTGCCGCGACCTGCACCCGCTCATGGCGGACACCCTCCAGCCGGGCGGCCTCTCCGTTGGCCTCTCCGGGCCGGCGTTTGTCATTCCGAACACGAACTTTGCCCGGTATTCCCTGTCGACCGTGCCGGACGGATTTGCCGCGAGCAGCGGAATCACGAACCGGGGAACCTGGCTGGTGGTTTCCAACCAGTTCGGAACGACGAACGGCTACCGACTGGCCTATTGGACGCTGAACGGCACGGTGCAAACGGATTTGACGGGGCGCGCCGTATCCGGCTTCGGCTTTGAGCTTGCCGGAGATACCACGGTGCAGGGCATCTTCCTGCCGGTGGCGCAGGACATCGACGGAGATGCGGTGCCGGACTGGTTCGAGCAGAGCCACTACGCGCCCGCCGGCCAAGTGGCGACCGGCGACACCGATGGCGACGGGCTGACCCTGCTGGAAGAATACCGCCGCGATCTGAACCCGCTGTTGGCAGACACGATCCGCGCGGGCGGCGTGTCCGTCGCCCTCTCCGCGGAAGCGCTGGCGATCGTCGATACGAACATGGCCCTTTTCACGCTCACCACGGAACCGGCCGGTTTGGCGACGGCCTTCGCCATCACGAATCGGGGTACGGTGCTGACGGTGCCGAACGGCTTCGGCCCGACAAACGGCTATCGCTTCGCCTACTGGCTGAGAAACGGCAACGTCGAAACCGATTTGACGGGCCGGGCGCTCGGCGGTTTCGCGTTTTCCTTGGACGGCGATACCGCCGTGCACGGGGTGTTCCTTCCCCAGGCGCAGGATGAAGATGCCGACACCGTGCCGGACTGGTACGAGCGGAACTTCTACGGCCCGGCGGGGCAATCGCCGACGAGCGACACGGACGGCGACGGCTTCTCGTTGGCGGAGGAGTTTCAGCGCGACTCCAATCCCTTGCTGGCCGATCGAATCGGCGCGGGCGGCATTTCGGTCAGCTGCGGGGCTCCGGCGGGCGTCGAATTCCGCTATTTCAACCGCGTCGGCGAGTGCCTGGTCGGCGGGGCGATGAGTCCGTTCTTCAGCCTGCAACCGCCGGGCACGGGCATGTTCGCGCTGGCCGGCTGTTCGGCTCCGGCCTTGGGCGATTGGGATGGCGACGGGGATCTGGACCTGTTCGTCGGTGGCCAGTACGGGCAGATGCGCATGCTCGAAAACCGCGGATCGCCGGTGGTCCTCAACTTCCAGGACCGAACCGCGAATTTCACCGCTCGCGCATCGGTTTGGGCGGAGATCGACCGGCCCGCGCCGGCGCTGGGCGACTGGAACGGCGACGGGGCGGCCGATCTCGCCGTGGGCGGCAGTACCGGCATCGTGACCCTGCTGGAATCCAGCCGGGGATTCCTCGGACCGCAGGCCCCCGCCATCGTGGCCGCGCTTGAGATCGGGGGGGCGTCGGCGATTCCCGCGTTCGCGGAAATCGACGGCGACGGCCGGCTGGATTTGCTCGTCCTGCTGGATGACGGCACGGTCAACGTCTACGTCAACACCGGCAACGAGGCCGCGCCGTTTGGAACCAGTCCTGGCATCGAGAACTTGCTGGGAATGCCGGTGTCCGACGCCACGGGCCTCACGGCGGACGACGTGGATGCGGACGGAGACGTCGACGTCCTTGTCTCGGACACCTACGGCAACATCTGGGAATTCGCCGGGGACGGAGCCGGGCATTTCACCGTGAAAAGCAAGATCTATGCCGGCTCGTTCACCGGTTTCGCGAGCCGGTTGACGATTGCGGCCGGAGACGTGGATGGCGACGGGGACGGCGATCTGTTTGCCGGCTATGCCGGCGGCGGATTGATGTTCCTGCGCAACCCGCGCGCCCAATTGCTCGTTCGTCCGCACCTGCTGACGGTCATGGCGGGCGCAGGAGCGACGTTCGACGTGGTGGATACGACCAATGCCGTGACCTGGCGCATGGCGCTGAACGGAAGCGGCGGCTCGGTCGATGCCGTCTCGGGCGCGTACGTGTCCGGGACCAACGCCCCGGCCACCGACCTCGTCGAGGCGCGGGATCCGGCCACCGGCTTGCGGGGCCAGGCCTTCGTGAACGTCATCGGAGTCGCGCAGGTGGCGCAAGCCGGCAAGGCCATCGTGCTGGCCGGCCGCAAAGGCCCGGACGACAACCTGTGGCCCACCACGGACCGTCTCGCCGACCAGGCCTATCGGACCTTGCTCTACCGGGGTTTCGCCAAGGAGACCGTGCAATACCTGAGTCCGGTTCCGGAACAGGACGTCGACGGCAACGGGGCGTTCGACGACATCGATCTGGGCAACGCGTTCACGAACGTGGCCGGGACGTTCACGAACTGGGTTGGCAATGCGGACCGGCTGTTCGTCTACTTGGTGGACCATGGCGGGGTGACGGGCACCAACGGCTACTTCCGGCTGAGCGCTTCCGAAAACCTCACCGCCGCGCAGTTGGATGCTTGGCTGGATGCCCTGCAGGATGAACGTACGAACATGGCCGTGACCGTGCTGCTGGATTTCTGCAATGCGGGCAGTTTCGTTCCCGCCCTCAGCTACACGGGCACGGCCGAACGCATCGTCATCGCATCGTGCGCGGCCGACCAGGCGAGCTATTTCGTGGCCGGGGGGCTGGTCAGCTTCTCCGACGCCTTCTTCAGTTCGCTGTTGCTGGGGCTGGACGTGGGCCGGGGCTTCGAATTGGCCGCCGCGGCGATCGGTTCCTATCAGGACGCCTTGTTCGACGACGACAAGGATGGCCAATACCAGCCGGGCATCGACGGCGCCTTGGCGGCCGAGCGGTACGTCGGCGGGGATGCCCTGGTGGGGCGGTCCATTCCGGGGATCGGGGCGGTCTGCCCCGACCAGGTCCTGTCGGGTGCCACCCGCGTGCGGCTCTGGGCCGCGAACGTGGATGGCGCCGGCGGCATCGCGCGGGTCTGGTGCCTCGTGATTCCGCCGGGGCATCGTCCCGACCTGATCGATGGCGTTCCCGTCAGCGACGTGCCCGAACTGGAACTGGTTTTCAACCCCGCCACCGGCCGGTACGAAGCGGACTACGAGGGCTTCAGCCAGGAAGGCGCCTACAAGATCCTGTACTACGCGAAGGACTACTGGGAGAGCGTCTCCCTGCCCGTCCAGGCCTACGTGACCCAGGACCGTTTCGACGAACGGGTGGTGCTGGTGACCTGCGGCGACACCGACACCGCGGACGGCCAGACCCTGAACGGCATCGGCGGCATGGCCTACGAACGCCTGCGCAAACGGTGGTTCGACGCCGACCAAATCCTCCACCTGAGCAACGCAGGCTATCAGGACGAGGATCGCGACGGCACGAACGACGTGGACGGGGTGCCGACGCTGGCGGCGATGGCGAACGCCATCACCGCCTGGGCTGCGCCGTCGGACAAACTGACGGTCTATCTGATCGGCAAGGGCACCAACGGCGCGCTGCGGCTCAATGAAACCGAGACGCTGAACGCGGCCACCCTCGACGGTTGGCTGGATGCCTACCAGGCGAGCAACCGGCCCGCGCAGGTCGTGATGGATTTCGACCAGTCCGCCGCGTTCCTTCCGCAGATCATCGCCCCGGCGGGGCGGCAACGGGTGAATATCGCTTCCGCGATCGGCGCCAGCGCGCGCAAGAACGGAGGGCTGGTCGGGTTCACGCACTACTTCATGACGCGCATCTTCGTGGGCGACAACCTGTGGGATGCGTTCGACGGAGTGCGGACGATCCTGAAGCGGGCGGCGGGCAACGGGCAGGTGCCGGTCCTCGACGACAACGGCGACGGCCGGGGGGATGGCACCGACGGCGTGCTGGCCCGGCGGAGCTACATCGGGACCGCCTTCGTGACCGGGGCCGACGGCCCGGTTATCGGCCGCGCCTTGCCGGACACCGTGTTGGACGAAACAACCAGCCTGTGGTTGTGGGCGGAAGACGTGACCGACATGCACGGCGTCTCCAACGTGTTCTGCATCGTCACGCCGCCGGGCGGCGGGGGCGACCAGGATCTGCCTGAAATCGATCTGGCCTGGAACGACGAGGCCGGCCGGTACGAGGCGTTTCATAGCGGATTCGATCTGCCCGGTTCGTATTATTGCTCCTTCTTTGCGGTCGACGCGAACGGGGACATGTCCGCGCCGGCGCAGGCGGAGGTGTTCTGGGGCGACGCCTACGAGTTTGACGACGCGGCGACGCAGGCCGTGGCCATTGCGCTGGGCGGCGCGCAAGAGCGGAACTTCCACGCGGTCGGCGACGAGGATTGGACGATGTTCTGCGCCGACGGCAGCGAGACCTACGAGATCCGCACGCTGCAGATCGGTACGGCGGCGGATACGGCGCTCGCCCTGTACCGCGCCCTGCCGGATGGCACGTTCAGCAACCTGTGGGAACGGAACGCGGCCGGGGCGGGCGCGGGTGCCGGGGAAACCGCCCGGTTGGAGGCGAACGACCACGAGGGCGGGCTGTACCTTCTGCGGACGTGGAACGTGGCGGCAACAGAAGGCCCGGACACCCGCTACGATCTTTCGGTCACCGTGCCTGCGGCGGAGCACAAGGTGATCGTGCAGGCGATCAACCGCTTGATTCTGGAACCCGTGCCGGCCACCGTGAAGGCGATGCTGGGCGGAGAAGAAAAGGCCTTTGCGGGTAAGTTCTCCGTCAGTTTCGACGGTCTGCCGGACGGCGACTACGGTGTGACGCTGACCGGCCTGCCTGCCGGCTGGGAATACGTCGGCGGCCCGCCGCAACAGACCGCGCGCGTGCAAAGCGGGACCCCGGGCGCGGCGGTCTTCCACGTGGCGCCCTACTTCCGCGTGACGGGCGAAGTGCGCGACGGGTGGACCGGCGAAAGGCTGGCCGGGGCGGCCCTGCGGCTGACCGGCAGGACGGGGATCGTCCAGAGTCAGACGGCCACGAATTGGCAGAGCGAAGCGGAGGGAAACCTGCCGGCGGACGTGAAGCTGGTCTGCGAGGATTGGGATCTGGAAGTGACGCGGAGCGGCTATGTCGCCAAAGCCCTCGTGCTGGAGGGGCGGCTGCTTTACGACGCGGGCGCGACGAACCTGGGCCGGTTGAATCTGACCCCCGTGGATGCGAATTCGAATGCCATCGCGGATGCGTGGGAGGCGTCGTACTTCGGGGAGGGGTCAAGCGTGGTCGGGAACGCCGATGAGGACGAAGACGGTCTCGACAACCGGTCGGAGTACCTGATCGGAACGCATCCGCGCGACGACACGAGCCGGCTCCAGTTCGCGGCGCCGGAGGTGGAGCCGACCCAGGGGTTGGTCCTGTCTTGGCCGGTGGCCAATGGCCGGACCTATCGATTGAGCGTGACGGAAAATCTGACCACGGAACCATGGTCTCTGCTGGCCGGCCCATGGACCGCGGCTGCCGCGCAGACCAACATGGCCTGGACGAATCTGGAGGCCACGGTTGGAATCTGGCAGTTCCATCGGATCGAAGTGCAACCCCATGAGGAATGAAGCGGCAAATGGCTTCACCCATGGCATGGCGGCATCATAAGTTGCCTAGGGCAAGGGGTGGTCAAAATCCTTGCCCGTCTCATCATGAAAATTCCGGCGCACCCCGGGTGCCGGCGGCACCGCTCATGGGTGACCCCTAACCGGGGGTTTCGATAGACGCGGCTTGGGGCCGGAAATGCGGCTTGAAGGCCGCGCGGGGGGGATGCTAGGGTGGGCGCCGTGAAAACCAGCATGGACAGTCCAGCCTGGACGGTGGTGACCGGCGGCGCCGGTTTCATCGGCCGCAACGTGGTGGCGGAACTCAACCGGCGGGGGACGGACCGCATCCTGATCGTGGACGATCTCGGCACGGACGAACGCTGGAAGAACTTGCGGGGCTTGAAGTTCGAGGAAATTTCCGGCATCGCGGAGTTCCGCGCGGCGGTCGCGGCGGACCGGTTGCCGGCCGTGCGGACGATCTACCATCTCGGCGCGTGCAGCGCGACGACGGAAACCAATGCCAGCTACCTGCTGGACAACAACACCCGCTATACCCGCGAACTGTGCGAGTGGTGCCTGGCGAAGGGCGCCCGGTTCGTCTATGCCTCGAGCGCGGCGACCTACGGCGACGGGGCGCAGGGCTATTCGGACGCGGACGAGGCGACGCCGACGCTGGTGCCGCTGAACATGTACGGGATGAGCAAGCACCTGTTCGACCTCTGGGCGCTGCGCCACGGCCTGCTGGGGAAGATCGCGGGGCTGAAGTATTTCAACGTGTACGGCCCGGGCGAGGACCACAAGGGCGACATGCGCTCGGTGATCCACAAGGCCTACCACCAGATCCGCGCGACGGGCGCGGTGAAGCTGTTCAAGTCCTACCGGCCGGACTATCCGGACGGCGAGCAGGTGCGCGACTTCGTGTACGTGAAGGACGCGGTGGACGTGACGTTGTTCTGCGGCGAAAACGAGCAGGCCTCGGGCCTGTTCAACTGCGGCACGGGGCAGGCGCGGTCGTGGAACGACCTGGCCAAGGCGACGTTCGCGGCCATGGGGCTGGAGCCGAAGATCGACTACATCGAGATGCCCGAAACGCTGCGCGGCAAGTACCAGTACTTCACGCAGGCGGACATGGGCAAACTGCGGGCGGCGGGCTACGCGAAGCCGTTCACGGCGCTGGAAGACGGCATCCGCGACTACGTGCAGGGCGGACTGGCGAAAGGCTGAGAGGCGCGGCATGGCGAAGAATCCGTTTCCCAAGGCGCCGGTCAAAGGGGTCAAAGCCGGGCGCGTGCGCTTCGGCGGCGGCGCGCCGCTGGCGCTGATCGCCGGACCCTGCGTGATCGAAAGCCGCGCGATGGCGTTCGACCTGGCGGCGCGGCTGGTGGCGCTGGCGCAAAAGGAAAAGATCCCGCTCGTCTTCAAGGCGTCGTACGACAAGGCCAACCGCACGAGCATCCGCGGATTCCGCGGGCCGGGGCTGGCGCAGGGGCTGGAGATCCTGGCGGGCATCAAGGAAAAGTTCGGCGTGCCGATCCTGACGGACGTGCATCAGGTTTCCGAAGTGCAGCCCGCGGCGGAAGTGGCCGACATCCTGCAGTTGCCGGCGTTCCTGTGCCGCCAGACGGATCTGGTGATCGCGCTGGGCGAGAGCGGCCGGGTGGTCAATATCAAGAAGGGCCAGTTCCTGGCGCCGTGGGACGTGCGCCACGTGATCGCGAAGGTCGAGAGCACGGGGAACAAGAACGTTCTGCTGACGGAGCGGGGCGCGAGCTTCGGCTACAACAACCTGGTGGCGGATTTCCGCAGCCTGCTGATCATGCGCCAGTTCGGGTATCCGACGGTGTTCGACGCGACGCACAGCGTGCAGTTGCCGGGCGGGCGGGCGGAAGGCACGGGCGGCGACGGCCAGTGGGCGCCGTACCTGTCGCGCGCGGCGGTGGCCGCGGGCTGCGACGGGCTGTTCTGGGAAACGCACCGGAATCCGCCCGAGGCGAAATCCGACAAGGACAACGCGCTGCCGCTGAAAGCGGTGGGGCCGTTGTGGCGGCAATGCCGGAGGATCGATGAGCTGGCGTAGGCGGGCGCTGGCGGCGGCGGCCGTCCTGGGCCTGGCGGCGGCGGCGGGCGCGCAGCTCGAAGGCCAGACCGTCAAGGGCTTCCGCCTGCCGGAATACGACGCGGACGGCAAGCTCAAGCAGCAGCTCTACGGCCAGACGGCGACGTTCCTGGCCGACGGCATCATCCAGCTCACCGGGCTGAAGATCGAGCTCTTCCGCAAGGGCGAGGTGACGGCGCGGATCTATTCGTCGCTGTGCGCCTACGATCCCGAGCGCAAGCGCGCGGCCTCGAAGCAGCACATCCGCGTGGTGACGGAAAAGGCCGTGCTGACGGGCGAGGGATTCGCCTGGAACGGCGAGACCGAGCAATTCCAGATTTTCCAGAACGCGAAAGTCGTGCTGGACGGACAGATGGACAAGAAGAGCCTCTTGGCTCCGCAGAACGCCGCCGGCGCCGCGCCGGCGGAGGAACCGGCTTCGGAAGAGGAATGAACATGGCGAAACTGGGCAGATGGATGGCGCTGGCCGCGGTGGCCGGCGGAGTCGCGGCGGGGCTGCCGGCGCGGGCCGCGCTGGAAGACGACGGGCGCTCGCTGGAGGCGTCGCCGGACGCGACGGTGGTGACGGCGGACAAGCTGACGTTCGACTACATCAAGAAGTTCGCGCTGTTCGAGGGCCGCGTGCAGGTGAACGACCCGCGCCTGCAGCTCAGTTCCGACCGGCTGACGATCGTGTTCACGGAAGACGGCGGGGCCCAGACGATCAAGGCGGAGGGCAAGGTGCTGCTGACGCAGGGCGACAAGAAGGCGCGCTCCGACGTGGCGGTCTACGACGTGCCCACGGGCAAGATCGTGCTCTCGGGCGGGCCGCCGCAGGTCATGCAGGGCCGCAACATCCTGGAGGGGGAAGTCATCACGTTCTGGCGGGACCAGCAGAAGCTGGAATGCATGCCGCGGGCCCGGCTGGTGGTGTATTCGGAAGATTTCGGCGATGCGGATTCGTTCTTCAAGCCCGGGGCGAAATAGGCTTGCCGCGGCGCGGAAAACGGGTTAACTTTTCATCGATGAGGTACAGTTCGTGACCGAATCCGCTCGTGAAAACCTGCTCGTCGAAACGCGGGGGCTGGTGAAGGAGTACCGCCGGAGACGGGTCGTGAACGGCGTGGCGATGAACGTCCGCGAAGGGGAGATCGTGGGCCTGCTGGGTCCCAACGGGGCGGGCAAGACGACCAGTTTCTACATGATCACCGGTCTGATCCGGCCGACGAGCGGGCACGTCTTTTTCCGGGGCCAGGACGTCACGAAGCTGCCGATGTACCGCCGCGCGCGGATGGGGCTGGGCTATCTGGCGCAGGAACCGAGCATTTTCCGCAACCTGACGGTCGAGGAAAACGTGCTGGCGATCCTCGAAACGCTGCCGATCGGCGCGCGCGAGCGGCGGCGGCGGCTGGAATACCTGCTCGAGGAGCTGAAGATCGGCTACCTCGCCAAGCAGAAGGCCTACACGCTCAGCGGCGGCGAGCGCCGCCGGCTGGAAATTACCCGCGCGCTGGTGACGGATCCGGCGCTGATCCTGCTCGACGAGCCGTTCAGCGGCGTGGATCCGCTGGCGGTCTACGACGTGCAGCAGATCATCCGCGACCTCAAGCAGCGCGGCCTGGGGATCCTGATCACCGACCACAACGTGCGCGAGACGCTCTCGGTGGTGGACCGGGCCTACGTCATCTATTCGGGCGAGGTGCTCACCGAGGGCACCCGCGACTTCCTGGTCAACGACCCGCAGGCGCGGGAGAAGTACCTGGGCAAGGCGTTCAGCATGTAGGGCAACGGATTTTCGTCGAAACCAACGAACAGAAGGGAGCCGGAATGGACATCCAGATCACAGGACGGAACGTGACGGTGAACGAAGGGCTGCGGGAGTACGTGGACGGCCGGCTGGGGCCGGTGCTGGAAGCCTACCCGCGGATCGAAAGCGCCCACGCGATCCTCTCGCACGAGAAGTACCGCTTCACGGCGGAATTCGTCGTGCAGGGCCGCGACAAGCTGCGCGAAGTGGCGCAGGAAACGACGGACGACCTGTATGCCGCGATCGACGCGGCCGCCCAGAAGATCGACGTGCAGCTGCGCAAGTCGCGCCAGAAGATGATCGACAAGCACCACGAGCGCCAGCGCCTGACGGACGTGGAGCCGCCGGAGGCCTAGCCGCCGCCGCGCGGGAGCCGGCCCCGGCCGGCTCCCGCACCTTGGGAACGAACGCCATGTGGAGAACCGCCGAAAGCCCCCGGATCACGGTCGCCGACTTCTTCGAAGCCGGCCGCGCATCCCTGCAGATGGATTGGGAAGCCAATCCGGAAGCCGCCGTCGGCCGGGAGATCACCGAGGTGGCGCTCAACCGCCCCGGCCTGGCGCTGGCCGGTTTCCTGCGCTATTTCGCCTACCGCCGCATCCAGGTGCTGGGGCTGGCGGAGATGACCTATTTGGCCAGCCTGCCCGCGGCGGAACGGATCGAGCGCCTGGGCGCCCTGGCGCACGTGCCCGGCGTCGTCATGTCGCGCGGCCGGCGCCTGCCGGCCTATTTCCGGCAGGTGTGCGCGCGGCTCGGGGTGCCGGTCATGCGCACGCATCTGGTGACCGGCCACTTCATGAACGCGGGCACGGTGCTGATGCAGAACCTGACCAGCCCGCGCATCCGCGTGCCCGGCACCATGATCGAAATCAACGGCGTGGGCGTGCTGCTGGAAGGCGAGCCCGGCATCGGCAAGAGCGAAATCGCCCTGGCGCTGATCAAGCGCGGCCACAGCCTGGTGGCGGACGACACCACCGTGCTGACCCGCGACAGCACCGGCGCCATCCAGGGCTCCGCGGTGCCGATCACGCGCGAGCACATGGAAATCCGCGGGCTGGGCATCATCCACGTGCCCGGGCTCTTCGGCGTGGCCTCGATGCGCGACGGCATGCGCCTGGACCTCATCATCCGCATGCAGAAGGCGGCGGTCGGCGCGGACGACATCGACCGGACGGGCCTCGACGCCCAGTTCCGCGACGTCCTCGGGGTGCCCGTGCCGCTGATCGCCGTGCCCGTGGCGGCCGGCCGCGATTTGACGAACGTGGTCGAAGTGGCCGCGCTCAACCAGCGCATGAAGCAGATGGGCCACGACGCCGCGCGCGAGCTCGATGAAAAGCTCAAGGTGGCCCTGGCCCGGAAGGATTGACCGGTGGACAGCAGCAAAAAACCGACTTCGGCCGCCGCCGCCGCGCTGACCCGCGAGGTGACGGTCCTCAACCGCTACGGCATCCATGCGCGGCCCGCCGCGCTGCTGGTCAAGGCCGCGACCGGCTTCGCGTGCGAGATCCTGCTCGAGAAGAACGGGGTCAAGGTCAACGCGAAGAGCATCATGGGCCTGCTGACGCTGGAGGGCAACCACGGCGCCAAACTGAAAATCCACGCCGCGGGCGCCGACGCCGCCGCCGCCGTCGCGGCGCTGGCGGACCTGTTCGAACGGAAGTTCTTCGAAGACTGAGGAGGCGGCCATGGAGGCCCGGCAGGAGCTCGAGATGCGGGGGATCGGAGCCGCGCCGGGCATCGTCGCCGGCCCCGTCCTGCTGCTGAAGGCGGACGACGAGCCGCTGCCCGAGTACGCCGTGGAGGCCGCGGACGTGCCGCGCGAGATGCTCCGCCTCGAAGCCGCCCTGATCGAAACCCGCCGCCAGCTCCACGACGTCCAGCGGCGCGTCGGCGAAGCCCTCGGCGGCGAAAGCGCCGGGATTTTCGAGGCGCACCTGCAGGTGGTGGACGATCCCAGCTTCGTCGACGAGGTCTACCGCGACGTCCGCGAGAAGCGCAAGAACGTCGAGAAGGTCGTGTTCGAAGTGGCCGAGCGCTACGCCCGCACGCTGCGGGAAATGGAAGACGACTATCTCCGCGAGCGGGCCGCCGACCTCCGCGACGTGGCCCGGCGCATCCTGCGCAACCTGGCGGGCGGCGGCGGCGAATGGCTCGCGGGCCTCGAAACCCCGCGCATCCTCGTCGCGCACGACGTCGCGCCGTCGGAGATGGCCGCGTTCGACCGCCGCAAGGTGCTCGGCGTGGTGACGGAGGGCGGCAGTCCCACCTCGCACGTGGCCATCATGGCGCGCGCGATGGAACTGCCGGCCATCGTGGGCGTGCGCGGGGCGACCGCCCGGCTGGCCGACGGCGACCGCGTCGTGCTCGACGGCGTCCGCGGCCTGCTGGTGGCGCATCCGTCGCCGGCGCGCGAAGCGGACTACGACCGCCTGGCGCGCAGCCGCGCGGCCATCCAGAAGCGGCTCGGCGCGCTGCGGGACGAACCGGCCGTCACGCTCGACGGCCACGCTGTGGATCTGGCGGCGAACATCGAGATGCCGGCGGACGTGGAGGCCGCGCAGGCGCGCGGGGCCCGGGGCGTCGGGCTGTTCCGCAGCGAATACCTGTTCATGGGCGGCGGCGGCGAACCGAGCGAGGAGCGCCAGTACGAGGCCTATGCGGAAGTGGCCCGCAAGGTTCTGCCCGAGGCGGCCATCATCCGCACCCTCGATCTCGGCGGCGACAAGGTCGCGGCCGCGGGCAAGCTGGCGCCGGAGGACAATCCGTTCCTGGGGTGGCGCGCCATCCGCCTGTGCCTGGACCGGCCGTCGCTGTTCAAGGCCCAGTTGCGGGCCTTGCTGCGGGCGTCCGCGCTCAATCCCCGGCTGCGGATCATGTATCCGATGATCAGCCGCGCGGCGGAGGTGGACCAGGCCAACGCGGTCCTGGAAGAGTGCAAGGCGGAACTGGCCGCCGCGGGCGCGGATTTCAATCCCGACGTCGAAGTCGGCGCGATGATCGAAATCCCGTCGGCCGCGCTGACGGCGGACCTGATCGCGCCGAAGGTGAAGTTTTTCAGCATCGGCACGAACGACCTCGTGCAGTACACGCTGGCGATCGACCGGGGCAACGAGCGCGTGGCGCACCTCTACGAGCCGACCCACCCGGCCGTGCTCCAGTTGATCCACCGCACGGTGGAAGCCGGCCGGCGCCACGGCATCTGGACGGGGGTCTGCGGCGAAACGGCCGGCAATCCGGTGCTGGTGCCCCTGCTGCTGGGGCTGGGGGTGACCGAACTCAGCGCCAGTCCCGGCGCCCTGCCGCTGGTCAAGGACGTCGTCCGCCGCCTGCGGTGGACGGACGCCCAGGACCTGGCCGCGGCCGCCTTGACCAAGCCCACCGGGGCCGAAGTGCTGGCGCTCTGCCGCGACCTCGTTCGCCGGATCGCGCCGGAAATACTTGAATTGGCCGAGTAATCCCGTATATTTGCCGGGATTATCGGTCGAAAACCCCTGGAAGGAGTTCCCCATGTCCAAGAATACCGTGTTCACCTCCGAGTCCGTTTCCGAAGGCCATCCCGACAAGCTGTGCGATGCCGTTTCGGACGCGATCCTCGACGCCTGCCTCGCGCAGGATCCCAAGAGCCGCGTGGCCTGCGAAACGCTCGCCAAGACCGGCATGGTCGTCGTCGCCGGCGAAATCACCACGAAGGCGATCGTCAACTACGCCGAAGTGGCCCGCAAGGCCGTGACGGAAATCGGCTACAACCACCAGGAATCCGGTTTCAACGGCAACATCTGCGCGGTGCTCGTCGCCATCGAAAACCAGTCGCCCGACATCGCCCAGGGCGTGAACGCCGCGAAGGCCGAAGGCAAGGCCACGGCCGAGCAGGGCGCCGGCGACCAGGGCATGATGTTCGGCTACGCCTGCGACGAAACCCCCGAACTGATGCCGATGCCGATCGTCCTGGCCCACCGGATCATGCGCAAGCTGACCGACCTGCGCAAGGCCGGCAAGATGCCGTGGGTGCGTCCGGACTCCAAGAGCCAGGTGTCCGTCGAATACGATGCGAACGGCAAGCCCGTGCGCGTGGACACCGTGGTCGTTTCGACCCAGCACGCCCCGCACGTCTCGAACAAGCAGATCCGCAAGGAAATCATCGAGAAGGTGATCAAGGCCTCGGTGCCGGCGAAGCTGCTGGACAAGCGCACGGTCTACCACGTGAATCCGACCGGCCGCTTCGTCGTCGGCGGCCCGCAGGGCGACTGCGGCGTCACCGGCCGCAAGATCATCGTGGACACCTACGGCGGCATGGGCCGGCACGGCGGCGGCGCCTTCTCCGGCAAGGATCCCTCGAAGGTGGACCGCAGCGCGGCCTACATGGCCCGCTACGTCGCCAAGAACATCGTGGCGGCCAAGCTGGCCAAGCGCTGCGAAGTGCAGTTGGCCTACGCCATCGGCTATCCCGACCCGGTCTCCGTCCACGTCGAGACCTTCGGCACGGGCGCCGTGTCCGACGACAAGATCGCCAAGGCGGTCCGCGCCGTTTTCGGCCTGAAGCCGGCCGAAATCGTCAAGCAGCTCAACCTGCTGCGCCCGATCTACTCCCTGACCGACCAGTACGGCCACTTCGGCCGCCGGGCGGGCGACAAGAACTTCAAGTTCTTCACCTGGGAACAGACCGACAAGGCCGCGGCCCTCGTCAAGGCCGTCGCCAAGTAGGAAGCTCTCGCTTGCTCGGGACGCCGCGGTCGCGCGGCGTCCTTTTTCATGCCCCGGTTCCGGGGTTGCCGCTTGCATTTCCGGGGCGCCCCCGCTAGAAGTTCCGCATGAAGAAAATCCTCTTTTCCCTGGCGTTGATCGGCTTGGCGGTTCCGGCGGCGTTCGCGCAATCGATCGCGCGCGATCCCTACAACGGGGCCATCGTGATCGACGCCAGCGACGGCCGCGTGCTCTTCGAGGACGGCGCGGACCGCCCCGGCTATCCGGCCAGCATGCTCAAACTGATGGATCTGTTCGTGATCCTCGACCGCGTGAAGGCGGGCCAGTTGCGCCTCGACGAGACCGTCCCGGTGACGAAGGAAGCCTTCGACATGGGCGGCTCGCAGGTCTGGCTCGATCCGCGCGAAAGCTTCCCCGTCGAAGAACTGCTCTATGCGCTGATGATCCAGTCCGCGAACGACGCCGCGATGGCCCTGGCCCAGCACGTCGGCGGCAGCCGCGAAGGCTTCGTCCAGCTGATGAACCAGAAGGCGCGCGAACTCGGCCTGTCGCCCGTCACGCAGTTCCAGTCGCCCCACGGCCTGCCGCCGGCCGCCGGCCAGCGGCCCGACATGACCACGCCGCGCGATTTCGCCAAGCTCTGCCAGGCCCTGCTCGCCGCGCATCCCGAGACCTTGAAGTACACCTCCGTCATCCAGCGGCCGTTCCGGCCCGACGCGCCGCAACCGGTGATCATGGGCAACCACAACGCGCTGCTGGGGACCTTCCCGGGCTGCGACGGCCTGAAGACCGGCTGGATCCGCGCCAGCGGCTACTGCCTCGCCGCCACCGTCCAGCGCGACGGCCGCCGCGTGATCTCCGTCGTGATGGGCAGCGCGACCAAAGCGGCCAACGTCGCCAAGACCAAGGAGCTGATCAACCGCTGCCTGCCGGACGCGGCCCGCGCGGCGGCCGCGCCGCCGGCGCCCGCCGTCCAGCCGGCGCCCGTTCCCGCGCCGGCCCCGGTCGTCCTCGACGATCCGGCGCAGGGCGAGGAGCCGGACGAGCCCGCGGAGCAAGCCGAAGAAACCGCCGAAAAGCGCGGCGGCTGGCTGGGCAAAGTCGGCTACGTCCTGCTGGGCGCCTTCCTCGCCGTCGTCGTGGGCCTCGCGGTTCAGCGCCGGCTGCTGCTGCGATGAAGGTCGCCGATTTCGACTACGAGCTGCCGCCCGAACTGATCGCGCAGGAGCCCGCCGAGCGCCGCGACGGCGCGCGCATGCTGGTGCTCGACCGCGCCCAGCAAACCTGGGAGCACCGGCGCTTCGCCGATTTGCCGGACTATCTGCGCGCCCGCGATCTGCTGGTGGCCAACGACACCCGCGTCATTCCGGCGCGCGTGTTCGGCCGCAAGGCCAAGGAAGGCACCGGCGGCAAGGTCGAGTTCCTCCTGCTGGAAGAAACCGCGCCGGGCACGTGGGACGCGCTGATGCGCTCCCGCCGCCGCCCCAAGGTCGGCGAGCAGGTGATCCTGGACGAAGACCTGGCCGTCGCCACGCTGCTGGAAGACGGCGAACTGGGCCGCGTGAAGATCCGCCTGGAATCGGCCTTGCCGTGGCTGGAAGTGCTCGAGCGCATCGGCCAGACGCCGCTGCCGCCCTACATCCAGCGCAAGGAGGCGACGCCCGAGCGGCGCGCGATCGACAAGGCGCGCTACCAAACCGTGTTCGCGCGCGAGCCGGGCGCGGTGGCCGCGCCGACCGCCGGACTGCACTTCACGCCCGCCGTGCTGGAGCGGCTGGCGGGGCAGGGCGTGGACCGGGCGACCGTCACCCTCCACGTGGGCATCGGCACGTTCCGGCCCGTGTCCGCCGAGACCGTCGAAGAGCACAAAATGGATTTCGAGCGCTGGCAGATTCCGGCCGAAGCCGCCGCGAAAGTCGCCGCCGCGAAAGCCGCCGGCGGGCGCGTCGTCGCCGTGGGCACGACGAGCGTGCGCACGCTGGAAAGCGCCGCGGCGCGGCCGGAAGGCTTCGGCGCGGGGCAGGGGCGCACGGACCTGTTCATCTATCCGCCCTACGAATTCAAGGTCGTCGACGCGCTGGTCACCAATTTCCACCTGCCGAAATCCACGCTCATCATGATGATCAGCGCCCTCGCCGGGCGCGAGTTCGTGCTGGCCGCCTACCGCGAAGCCATCCGCGAACGCTATCGCTTCTTCAGCTACGGCGACTGCATGCTGATTCTGTAGTCGTTGTCCGCTCCCGTGCAACTGGATAGGAAAACGGAACCACTTTTCGATTGCAATTAACTAACTAGTTAGTTAGGTTGCGCGCCATGAAATCGAAACCCGGCAAAGACGGTCCGGACGTGCGGGCCAAGCTGTTGGACGCCGCCGTCCGGCTGTTCGCGGAGCAGGGCGTGGCTGGCACCACCGTGGCGGAAATCGCGCGGCGCGCGGGCGTCACCTCCGCCATGGTGCACTACTACTTCAAGACGAAGGACCAGCTGCTCGACGCCGTCGCGGCGGAAAAACTCGTCGGCGAATTCATCGCCTTCGTCGCCGGCGAGCTTGATCGCGGCCAACCCGAACCGCTGGCGCTGGTGGAACACTTGGTGTGGCGCATCGTGGAAGCGTCGGACGCCTGGCCGTGGCTGCCGCCGCTGTGGGTGCGCGAGGTCATCAGCCAAGGCGGCGCGCTGCGGGAGAAACTGATCCAGCGCGTGGACCTCGGCAAGCCGGAACGCTTCAAGGCCGGGATCGCGGCGGCGCAGAAGGCGGGTCGCGTGAATCCGGAAATCAACCCGCAGCTGACGTTCATGTCGATCATGGCGCTGACGATGCTGCCGCTGTCGATGGCGAAGGATTGGGACCGGATTCCGCTCATCGGCCGGGTGAGCAAGCCGGAGCTGGGCCGGCACGTGGTCGCGCTGCTCCAGCACGGCTTGGCCGCCGCGCCGGCGAAAACGCAGGGGAGAAAAGCATGAAGACGATTGGGACGGGCTGGATGCTGGGTTTGGTCGCGGCGGCGCTGGCCGCGGGCTGCGGCCGCGAGGCGCGCGACGTCTTCCAGGGCTACGCCGAGGCGGATTACGTCGACGTGGCGACGGCGGAACCCGGGCAACTGGAATCGCTCGGCGCGGCCAAGGGCGACGCGATCGAAGCGGGCGCGCCGCTGTTCGCGCTGGAAGCGGCCCGCGAGGCCGCCGCGGTGCGGCAGGCGCAGGAACAGCTCGCCGCCGCCCAGGCGCAGTTGCAGGATCTCCGGCAAGGCAAGCGGCCGCCGGAACTGGACGTCGTCCGCGCCCAATTGGAGCAGGCCCGGGCCGAGGCGACGCGCGCGGCCGCCGAGCGCGAGCGCGACGCGGCGCAGTTCGCCAGCGGCGGCATCGCGCAGGCGCAGGTGGACCGCTCCCAAGCCGCGGCCGACGCCGCGGCGGCGCGGGTGCGCGAACTGGAACGGCAGCTCGACGTGGCGCAATTGCCGGCGCGCGCCGATCAGATCGCCGCGCAGCAAGCCCTGGTTGCGGCGGCGCAGGCGGCCGTGGACCAGGCCGCGTGGCGGCTGGGGCAGAAGACGGTCGCCGCGCCGGTCGCGGGGAAGGTCTTCGACGTGCTCTACCAGCCGGGCGAGTGGGTCGCGGCGGGCCGCCCGGTCGTGCGGCTGCTGCCGCCGGGCAACGTGAAAATCCGCTTCTTCGTGCCGGAAACGGCGCTGGGCGCGCTGGCCGTGGGGCAGGCGCTGGCCGTCCGCTGCGACGGTTGCGCGGACGACATTCCGGCGAAAATCGCCTATATCTCGCCCGAGGCGGAATACACGCCGCCGATCATCTACAGCAACGAAACGCGCTCCAAGCTGGTCTTCATGGTCGAAGCCCGGCCGCTGGACGGCGCGAACCTGCATCCGGGCCAGCCCCTCGAGGTGGCCTTGCGCTGAGGCGGCCATGAACGGCGAACTCGTCATCGACGTCCGCGACCTGAACAAGCATTTCGGCGACAAGCACGTCGTCCGGAACGTCTCGCTGCAGGTCCGGCGCGGCGAAATCTTCGGTTTCCTCGGCCCCAACGGCAGCGGCAAGACCACGACGATCCGCATGGTGTGCGGGCTGCTGACGCCGGACGCGGGCACCGGCACCTGCTTGGGCTTCGACATCCGGCGCGAGAGCGCGAAGATCAAGCGCCAGGCCGGCTACATGACGCAGAAGTTCTCGTACTGGGACGACCTGACGATCCGGGAGAACCTGGATTTCGTCGCGCGGATGTACGGCATGAGCCCGCGCCGGAAGGTCGTGGAGGAGACCCTGGCGGAACTGGGGCTGGCGGACCGCGCGGACCAGCTGACGGGCGCGCTCTCCGGCGGCTGGAAGCAGCGGCTGGCGCTGGCGGCCTGCATGCTGCGCCGGCCGCAGCTGCTGCTGCTGGACGAGCCGACGGCGGGCGTGGATCCGGCCGCGCGGCGCGATTTCTGGGAAGAGCTGCACCGGCTGGCCGCGCAGGGCATTTCGGTGCTGGTGAGCACGCACTACATGGACGAGGCGGAGCGGTGTCACAAGCTGGCCTACATCGCCTACGGCGAACTGCTGGCGCAGGGCACCGCGGGCGACGTCACCGCCGCGCAGGGCTTGAGCACCTGGGCGGTCCACGGCGACGGGCTGGGACCGCTGGCGGAGGCGCTGCGGGGCCGGCCCGGCGTCGAGCAAACCGCCCTGTTCGGCGCGACGCTCCACGCGAGCGGCCGGGACGGCGCGGCGCTGGAACGCACGCTGCGGGAAGCGACGGCCGGCACGGCCTGCCGCCTGGAACGGACAGACACGGGCCTCGAAGACGTCTTCATCCACCTGATGGCCCATGCCGTCGATCGCACGGGGGTCCGGCCATGAGCCTGCACGGTCCGTTTTCCTTTCCCCGGTGGTGGGCGATGGTGCTCAAGGAGTTCCTGCAGCTCAAGCGCGACCGGGTCACGTTCGCCATGGTGGTGGGCATTCCGCTGATCCAGCTGGCGCTGTTCGGCTATGCCATCAACACCGATCCGAAGCACATGCCGACGGTCGTGCTCGCGGCCGACCGCAGCGAATTCACGCGGTCGTTCCTGGCCGCGCTGGAACAGTCGGACTACTTTCGGATCGTCGGCGAGGCGCCGGACGAGGCGTCCGCCCGCGCGGCGCTGGCGCGCGGCGAGGCGGTCTTCGTCCTGAACGTGCCGGCGAACTTCACGCGCGACCTGCTGCGCGGCGAACGGCCGGCGCTGCTGATCGAGGCGGACGCCACCGATCCGGTGGCCACGGGCACGGCGCTGGGCGCGGTCGAGCAGATCGCCCGCTCCGTCGCGCGCAAGGACGCCGGCGGGGCGCTCGGCTACCTGGCGGCGGGCGAAGCGCCGTTCGCGGTGCACGTGCACCGGCTCTACAATCCGGAAGGCAGCAGCCGGAACAACATCGTGCCGGGCCTGATGGGCGTGATCCTGACGCTGATGATGGTGCTGATGACGGGCCTGGCGATGACGCGCGAGCGCGAGCGCGGCACGATGGAAAACCTGCTGGCGATGCCGGTGCGGCCGCTGGAGGTCATGGCCGGCAAGATCGTGCCCTACGTCGCGATCGGGCTGCTGCAGGTCACGCTGATCCTCTGCGTGGCGGTCTTCGTCTTCCGCGTGCCGTTCCTGGGTAGCCTGGCGGCGCTGTACCTGGCCGCGCTGCTGTTCGTGGCCGCGAACCTGACGGTGGGCATCACGCTCTCGTCGCTCGCGAAAAACCAGCTGCAGGCGATGCAGATGACGGTGTTCTACTTCATGCCGAACCTGCTGCTGTCGGGCTTCATGTTCCCGTTCCAAGGGATGCCGGGCTGGGCGCAGGCCATCGGCAACGTCCTGCCGTTGACCTATTTCAACCGCCTGGTGCGGGCGATTTTCCTGAAAGGCACCCCGGGGTGGGATCTGTGGCCGAACGTCTGGCCGTTGATGCTCTTCACGGCGGTGGTCATGGCGATCGCGGTGAAGTTCTACCGCAAGACGCTGGACTGAGAGGACGCGATGGACAAGCGACTGAAAAACGGAATCGCGGCGATCGCGCTGGCCGGCTGGGCGGCGGGCTGCGCGACGGGGCCGGATTTCCGCGCGCCGGCGGCGCCGGAAAGCGAATCGTGGGGCGAGGCGGTCCGCGGCGCGGCGCAGCGGTTCGACGCGGAGCTGGATGCGCCCGCGGACTGGTGGACTCTCTTCGGCAGCGCGGAGCTGGACGCGGCGGTGGCGGAGGCGTTGGCGAAAAGTCCCACGCTGGACCAGGCGCTGGCGCGGCTCCGGCAGGCGCAGGAAGAATACAACGCCCAGGCCGGCGCGGCGCGCTGGCCGGCCGTGGATGCCGGCCTCGGCGCCAGGCGCCAGAAGGTCAATCCGGAAGCGATGGGCATGGAAAACGTGCCGGTTCCGGATCCGTTCTCGCTCTACCAGGCGACGCTTTCCGTGTCGTACGCGTTCGACCTGTTCGGCAAGGACCGGCGGACGCTGGAAGCGCTGCAGGCGCAGGTGGACCGGCGGGAAATCGAGCTGGAGGGCGCGCGGCGGACGCTGGCGGTCAACGTCGTGCTGGCGGCGATCCGCCTGGCGGAGACCGAAAAGCGGATCGAAGCGGCGGAGGCCATCGTTGCCGCGCGCGCCGAGCAATTCGAGATCGCGCGGCAGCGCCGGGACGCCGGCGGGATTTCCGCGCGCGAACTGGAAGGCGCGGGCTTGGCGCTGGAACAGGCCCGCGCGGCGTTGCCCGCGCTGGAAAACCAGCGTGCGCGCCTCCGGCGGCAACTGGCGGTCTATCTGGGCCGCGAACCGGCCGCCGCGCCGGCGGAAATCGTGGATCTGGACGACCTGCAACTGCCCGCGGAGATGCCGGCGAGCGTGCCGTCGGAAGTGGCCCGCCGCCGGCCCGACATCCGCGCCGCCGAAGCGGTTTGGCACCGGGCCTGCGCGAACGTGGGCGCGGCGACGGCGGACCTGTATCCGCGGCTGACGATCGTCGCGAGCCTCGGCTCGCAGGAGACCGATCTCGGCGACGTGCTGTCGCGCGCGAACGTGTGGAGCGTTGGCGGCGACCTCATGCAGCCGGTGTTCCGGGGCGGGGCGCTGCGGGCGCGGAAGCGCGCGGCGGAGGCCGCCTACGACGAAGCGGCGGCCGCCTACCGCGAAACCGTGCTGCGCGGCCTGCAGGAAGTGGCCGACGCCTTGCAGGCGCTCGAAACCGACGCACGGACGCTGCAGGCGCGCGCGGCCGCCGCGGACCACGCGCGCGCGGCGCGGGAGATCGCCGACGGGCAAGTCGTCGCGGGCGGGCTCAGCCGGGCCGCGGCGCTGGAAGAACGCGTCCGGGAAGAACAGGCCGCGGGCGAGCGGATCGCCGCCCAGGCCGCGCGCCAGGCCGACGCCGCGGCGCTGTTCCATGCCGTCGGCGGCGCCTGGGAGGCTGCGCCATGAATCAGGTCGCCTTGGAGCGGATGGCGAAACGGGAAGTGGAGGCCTTGCGCCTCCAGTTGCCGCGCGAGATGGCGCGGCGGGCGGCGGAGGTGCCCGTGGTCTATCTGCCGCGGCCGACGAAGGCGATGGTGCGCGACGACGGCGTCGATCCGGACCTGCTCGGGCTGTTCGTGGGGCCGAACTGCGCGGAAGGCGTCGAGAGCGGCGATCCGCTGCCGCCGGAAATCCTGCTGTTCCTCGAAAACCTCTGGGACTACGCGGACGGCGACGAAGAACTCTTCCGCGAAGAAGTCCGCGTCACCTACTACCACGAACTCGGCCACTACCTCGGCCTCGAAGAAGACGACCTCGATGACCGCGGGCTGGAGTGACGCGCCGCGCGGCGCCAATCAGGCCTCGGTTTTACGTAGAACGTAAAAACTTTGCCCGAAAATTACGTAGAACGTAAAAACTTTGCGGGAGTTTTACGTAGTACGTAAAAACTTCGAGCCGCAACGGGTGGCGCGGGGGGAGGAGGGGCGTCCGTTCGGGGCGGGACCTGATTCACCCACGGCGCGAGGCCGTGGGGGTCTGGGGCGCGGGGGGGCGGCGGCTCAGGAGACGGATTTCTTCGTCTTGGATTTCTGGGCGGGGGATTTTTTGTTTTGGAGCGGGGGGAGGTCGGCGAGTTTCTTGGAGCCGTCGCGCTGGACGGGGGCGGCGGCGTAGAGGGCCTGGGCTTCGGGAAGATGCTTGCGGAGTTCCTTGGCGCGCTTGAAGTCGCGCGGATGGGTGGAGAAGATGCTGAGGACTTTTTCGAGCTGGCTGTCGCTGGCGCCGGCGAGGCGTTCCCAGACGCGGGGGGCGGCGGCGGGATCGTAGCCGGCCTTGGCCATGTACAGCATGCCGACGCGGTCGGCTTCCAGTTCGTCCGCGCGGGAGTACTTCGTGACGATGAAGCCCTCGTAGGCGATCATCGCGCCGGCGAGGATCAGTTGGGCGTCCTCTTCTTCCTCGATTTCGGCCCAGATGGCGGCGCCGGCGAGGAGGAGGTTGGGCAGCATTTCGCGGGTCATGGCCTCGGTGGAGTGCCGGCAGTTGACGTGGGCGATTTCGTGGGCGACGACGGCGGCGAGTTCGTCCACGGTTTCGACGAGGCCTTCCTCGGGATTCCAGAGGCCTTCGAAGATCAGGATGTTGCCGCCGGGCAGGGCGTAGGCGTTGACGAAATCGGGATCGCCCACGAAGGTGGCTTTGTAATCCAGGTTGGTGGCGTCGGCGACGGCGACGATATGGTCGGTGAGTTCGCGCACGAGTTTGACGCGGACGGGATCCTGGTCGATCGGGGCTTTCTCTTTCTTCAGTTCCTTGACGGTCTCGACGTAGAATTCGCGGCCGAGCTGGATTTCCTCGTCGATGGAATACATGTTCTGGACTTCCTGGCCGGTGACGAAGTCGACGGTGGCGCAACCGGAGGCGAGGGCGAGGCCGGCGGCGGCGAGGATGGGGCCCAAGAGGCTTTGCAAACGTTTCATGGGGCGGAAAATAGCGGATCCGGACGAAAACGGCAAAAAACTTTCGCGCCGGTGAAGCGTTTCGGCTAGAGTGTCCGGACATGGCGACGTCGGCGCTCCAGATGATCTACGCGAAGAACGTGGTGTCCCGGACGGTGCAAGGCACCTTCCAGGAGCTGGCGTTCGCCGTGCGCGTGCGCAACGTCGGCTTCGGCAAGCGGGTGGCGATCCAGTGGTGCGGGGAAGACGGCGCCTGGCGCGAAACGCCCGCGGAATACCGCGCGCCGCTGCCGGACGGCGACGAAGTCTGGGTGGCGGAACTGGCCGTGCCGCTGGCGAAACATTCGGCGATCCCGGGGAATATCCAGTTCGCGGCGCGCCTCGAGCACGACGGGCAAACGCACTGGGACAGCCGGCACGGGCAGAACTACCAGGCCGACGCGGATTCGGGCGTCATCGTGTTCGAGCCGGCGGACGTGCGCGTGGTCGGTTGCGCGCCGCAGCTGCCGGACGGGCTGGTGTCGCTGCCGCTGGAGATCGCGGTGCGGCAGGAAGCGGAGCCGGAAGCGGTGACGGTGCATTGGACCACGGACGGCTGGAACACGCAGCAGGCCGCGCCGGCCTATTTCCGGCGCCACCACTGGGACCGGACGTGCGGCAGCAACGCGCGCAATCCCAACCGCTACGGCTGGGCGGTCTGGGCCGCCCGGTTGCCGCTGCGGCACGCCTACCGCGTGGAATTCGCCGTCGAATGCCGCACGAAGCGCGGCGTGGTCTGGGACAACCGCGGCGGCCTGAACTACCGCGCGCAGCACGGCACGCTCAAAGTCCTGACGCTGAATCTGCATACCTACCAGGAGGACGACCAGCTCGCGAAATTCGCGACGGTCGCCCGCGCGATCCGCGAGCGCCGGATCGACCTGGTCTGCCTGCAGGAAGTGGGCGAGCACTGGAACGACGGCGCGGGCGACTGGGCGTCGAACGCGGCGCGGATCATCAACGAGAACCTGCCGGCGCCTTACCATCTGCACGCGGACTGGTCGCACCTGGGGTTCGACAAGTTCCGCGAGGGCGTGGCGATCCTGAGCCGGCATCCGTTCGTTTTCACCGATGCGGGCTACGTCTCCGACTCGACGGATCCCTACGACATCCACGCGCGGAAGATCGCGATGGCGCAGGTGCGCGTGCCGTACGTGGGGCTGGTCAACGTCTTCAGCGCGCACCTGAGCTGGCCGAGCGGCGGGTTCCATCCGCAGTTCGAGCGCCTGCAGGCCTGGGTGGCGGAGAAGCAGGCGCCGGAGGTGGCCGCCACGCTGGTGTGCGGCGATTTCAACGTGCCGGCCGGCGGCGAAGCCTACCGGACGGTCGTGGACACGGGCGAATTCGAGGACCAGTACCTCAAGATCGCGAATCCGCCGGCGTTCCAGAAGGTGTTCCGCGCGCGGACGCCGGGGGCGCTGGACGCGCTGGCGGGCGACGGGCGCATCGACTACCTGTGGCTGCGCAACGGCGGCGGCCTGCGGGCGATCGCCGCGGAGGAGCTGTTCACGGCGGGGCGCTACGGACGGGTGTCCGACCACACGGGCTATTGCGTGGAATTCGAGGTGCGATGAAAGGCAGATCTCCAACCCCCCGACGGGGTCGTCGGGGGCTCCAAAGACAAGAAGTCCGCGGCCGTTTGGAGCCGGGACGACCTCGTCCCGGTTGGGCGAGGCATTGATCGGAACCCGACGCATGGAATTCGCCGAACAATACGCCGCGCCGACCGAAGCCATCCTCGGCCCGCTCTATCCGCGCCGGAACGAGTTCAAGGAGCTGTTCTACCTGCGCTGGGGGCGCATCCGTTTCCGCGTGGACTGGGGCGGGGAAATGAACGTGAAGGTGGTCCTCAAGGTGTTCCACGAGGACGGCACGTTCGAGCAGTACCTGGCGCACACGGATCCGTGCGGGGGCGAATGGAACCGGCACTGGCGCGAGACGCGCGATTTCTTCGTCCATCCGCAGCCGCTGCACCAGGGGCGCGTCACCTGCGTGAAGTTTTCCTATATCCTGCACCTCCATGGCCGGTCGATCCCGTCGCGGCTCGAATACGTTTTCATGGACGGGCCCGAATTCCGGAACGAAGGCGAGGTGCGGCGGCACGTCAGCGAGCAGTGGGCCACGCCGAACCCGTACCGCACGCACGAGGTGGACGCCGGCGCGCTCCAGCGCGACGTGGACTGGATGAACCACCACGTCGAATCGCTGGGCGTGGTGCCGAAATTCACCAAGGGGCAGGCGTGGCATCCGTACCACCCCAAGCGCTATCTGCACGACCTGATCGACACGATGATCTGGCGGCGCCAGACCCAGCCGGGGCGGCCGTGCGGGATCAAGGTCTGCGTGGACTGCATCGACGACGGCGATTTCATCCGCCACCTGATCCACGCGCACCGCAGCGGCGTGCCGGTGCAGGTCATCGTGGACTGGCGCAAGATGACGCTGACCAACAGCGGCAACTACCTCGACCTGAAGCGGTCGGGCATCGAGCTGCTGGGCGAGGTTTGCACCACGCGCGACCCCTTGGCCGAAGTGGCCACGGACATGCACAACAAGTTCGTGATCTTCGGCGACGAAGACGCCATCGTGGGCTCCTTCAACATCACCTTCGACCGCTGGGGCAGCAACTGGGAATCGGGGATGACGTTCAAGTCGTTCGGCGTCTGCCGGCTGCTGGACAATATTTTCCAGGCGTGCCGGGGCGGGGTGATCCAGCGCTACGGGGTGGATCCGCTGGCGCCGTTCAACCTGCTGTACACCTTCGGGCGGACGGCGATGCTGAACGGCGGCTATTACCGTCCGCACCAGGCGATCCTGGCCGAGATCAACCGCGCGCGGCATTCGATCCACCTGTGCCTGTTCCTGATCGGCGAGCTGCGCGGGGAGCACGGCGACAGCGTGGTCGACGCGCTGATCGCGGCGAAGCACCGCGGCGTCTACGTGCGGATCGTCCTCAACGGCCATCTGGCGTGGCAGGGCGATCCGGGCCGCGAGCGCAGCTGGCACGAGGAGCTGCAGCGCCCGCTGCTGCCCGCGGTGCGGCGCCTGCAGGAGGCAGGCATCGCCATCGCGCTGGTCTACGGCGTCCACGACCGCCCCGTGCCGTATTCGCCGGTGCACTCCAAGCAGTGCGTCATCGACGAGCAGATCGTCCTCGACGGCAGTTTCAACTGGTACAACACCTCGACGCTGTCGCACGACTTGATGGTCGTGCTGAACCACCGCGACGTCGCGCGGCTCTATCTCGAGGAGGCGCGCCAGATCCTCGAAGGCTTCCGCGTCGTCTGGATCAGCCTCGCGCGCTGACGC
>CALKWZ010000019.1 GCA_938003985.1 uncultured Verrucomicrobiota bacterium
ATCGCGGGCGTCGTGGACGCGGGCGCGCAGACGGTCGATCACCCGGCCGTCGGACCGCGACCTGGAGCGCAAGGCCTTCCGGCTCGAGATGGAAAACGCCAAGCTGCGCGCCCGCCTCGACGACATGCTCAACTGGATCATCGACAACGTGCGCGGCACGTTCCCGCTGCCGGACCACCAGATGGCCAATCTGCGCATCGCGCCCGTGGACACCAACCTGGCCACCAGCGCCGACCTCGCCGAAATCCTGCGCCTCGACGACGAGGAAATCTTCCTGCTCGACAGCGCCTTCCTCGGAACGCAGTCGGTCCTGCGCGAGCTCGAGGCCGAAAAGATTTCCGTCGACCGCCCCGCCGAAAAGCAGACCGTGCTGAGCATTCCGCCCTACGCGGAAGAGGGCGAGCTGGTGCGCGAAGAACTCTACGGCGAGCTCAAGCGCACCCTCGGCGCCGGCCGTTTCGACCGTTTCCTGCAGATCGCCTCCGCCGGCCTCGACGAGTCGTTCGACCATTTCGGCGCCGCGGACCGGACCCTCGAGTTCGAGGAAGTGACCGACGTCGCCACCGGCGAGGCCCAGCTCTACGTCCGCGACGAGCGCGTGCTGCCGAACAAGGACGACCCCCGGCGGCAGGACGTCGTCGCCTCCGAGCGGCTCGTCGCCGAGCTGCCCGGCGAATACGTCGCCTACTGGAACTGGCTGCCCGACTACGTGACCCGCTACGCGCGCAACGCCCCGTGAAGCCGCCGCCGTCCAGCGCCGGCGAAGCGGAGGTGCTCGCCGCCCGGCGCGCCCAGCGGCGCCTGGACGACAAGGCCCGGCGCGTCCAGCGGCAGGGCCGCCTGCGCATCGTGGTCCTGGTCTTCGCCGGCCTCGCGCTCGTGGCGCTGCTGGCCGACCTGAAAAACTTCGGCCGCCGCGCCGCCGCGCGCCCGGCGGTCGCGTCCGGTCCGCGCCCGGGCGCCGCGGCCGACATCCTCGCCGGCCTGGACGATCCCCGCTACGAAGATCCGCGCGGCTTCTTCAGCTTCGTGCCGCCGCGCGGCTGGATCCGTCCGGACCAGCCTCCGGCCGGCTTCTACGACGTCGTCTTCCAGGGTCCCTACAACATGGATCTGGCCATCCAGGTGGTGGCCACCAACCAGACCTTCAACCAGCTGGTGGACAAGCTGCGGGAAGTGGAACGGCGCCTGGCCGCCGATACCCACATGGACTTCGCCTACGTCGGCCCGCACCGCGCCGTGAAGCGTTCCGCGCGGCTTTTCCGCAGCCGCGTGCTGCTGCTCGATTTCCTGACCGGCGACCTCGCGCACCACGTGCAGTTCAGCATGCCCCCCGAGCTCTACGCCGAGTACGAGCCCGTCTTCCTGCGCCTGATGGAAACCTACCGGCCCGGCCGGATCCTGCCCGCGCCGGACGCGCCGCCCGCCGCGCCCTGAACTATTTTTTACGTACTACGTAAAACTTCCGCGAAGTTTTTACGTGCTACGTAAAACCCGACCAAAGTTTTTACGTTCTACGTAAAACTCGCGCAAAGTTTTTACGTGCTACGTAAAACCCGGTCAGGCGGGCGGGATCTCGAGGAGGAAGGTGCAGCCTTCGCCGGGGGCGGTTTCGACCCGGGCGGTGCCGCGGTGGGCCTGGACGATCTGCTGGACGATGGGCAACCCGAGCCCGCTGCCGCCCGTGGCGCGCGCGCGGCCTTTGTCCGCGCGGTAGAAGCGGTCGAAGATGCGCTGGGCGTCTTCGGGCTTGAGGCCGGGGCCGCGGTCGACGACCGCCAGTTCGAGATGCCCGTTGGCGAGGACGCGCGCGCGGATTTCGACGGGGCCGACGAGGGCGTAGAGAATCGCGTTCTTGAGGAGGTTGGCGAGGGCTTCTTCCATCAGGCCCGCGTGCAGGCTCCACGTCAGCCCGGCGGGCACGTGGGTCTCGATGGCGATGCCGGCGTTGCGGGCCCATTCGCGGCAGCTGGCGACGGTTTCGGCGACGACCGCGGCGACCGCCACGGGCGCGCGCGGGACCTGGCCGACCATCTCGGCCTCGTTCTTGAGCCACGCCAGCCGCAGCAGGTCGTCGATGATGCGCAGGATGCGCCGCGCGTGGTGCTCGATGGTGCGCAGCGAGCGGTCGCGGAATTCCGGTTCGGTGTCGGCGTGGGACAGCAGGGTCTCGGTGTAGCCGAGGATCAGCGTCAGCGGGGTCTTGAGTTCGTGGGAGACGTTGGTGGCGTATTCCTCGCCGGCGCGCTCGAGCTGGCGCATGCGGGAAATGTCGCGCAGGACGAGCAGGACGTGGCCGCCGGCCGGCCCGCTTTCTTCGTGGAGGGGAATGCCCGCGGCCTGGCACAGCGGTCCGCCGCCGCGCAGCTGGATCTCGGCGGAGCGGAACGTGTCGGCGGTGCGGATGTCGCCCACGAGCCCGGCGACGGCCTCGCGGTCGGGCAGGTCGGCCAGCGCGCGGCCGACGAGCGGCGCGCCGTTTTCGCCCAGCAGCCGGTTGGCGGTTTCGTTGGCGCGCAGGATGCGGTCGCCGGCGTCGAGCACCAGGGTGCCGTCCTGCAGCAGGTCGAAGAGGGCGTCGAAATGGTCGCGCTCTTCCGTGATCCGGCGGGTGGCGAGGGTGGCGTGCTGCACGGCCCAGGATTCCAGGAAGTGGTCGGGGCCGGCCGGCGCCGCGCCCGGTTCGGCATGGAACTTGACGAGGCGGCGGATGCGTCCGAGCAGCAGGCGCTGGTAGACGATGAAGATGCCGAGCAACAGGAGGAAGAAGCCGGCCGCGGCGAGCCAGAAGCCGGCGGCGTCGGCGAAGAACCGCGGCACCGGCGCGACGAGCAGGATGGCCCCGGCGGCCGGATCGGCGGAATCGAGGAAGTGGACGTCGGCGAGGGCGGGCCGTCCGTCCGCCCGGCACGGCAAGTCGTGGGTCGCGGCCGGTTGGCCGGCGGCGGTCGCGCGGAGCGCGGCGCGGACGGACGCGGGCACGCCGGCGGGGTCCGCCGGCCGGTGGGACCAGCGGACGTCCGCGGCGGGTCCCAGCCAGACCAGGTTCCAGCCGGGCGTCGACCAGGCCTGGAAATCCACGCGCTCCAGCCACGCGGGAAAACGTTCCGCGCCCAGCTCCCGATAGGACGAGACGAGCAGATGCTGGAGGGATTCCCGCCGGCGATCATGCAGGAACGCCTGGCGCTGGAGGATCAGATGCTGGAGAGCGCCGGCGGCCAGCGCGACCAGCCCGGCCATGAGCGCGGCGTAGGCGAAGGTGAAGCGCCGCGTAGTGGACGCCCGGGGCACGGAATCAGATTTCCCGGAAGCGGTAGCCCACTCCGCGGACGGTTTCGATCCAGTCGCCCAGGTTGCCCAGCTTCTTGCGCAGGCTCACCATCTGCACGTCGACGATGCGTTCGGTGACGGAATAGGATTCGCCGCGGACGTGGTCGACGATCTGCGCGCGGGAAAACGCGCGGCCGGGGCTTTCCGCCAGCAGCCGCAGGATGCGGAATTCCGTGAAGGTCAGCGGCACTTCCTTGCCCTTGATTTCGACCTTGTGGCGGGCGGGATCGATCGTCAGCGCGCCGACGACGATCGCGGGGCCGGCCGTGTCGTTCAGCACGTCCGTCGCCGGCCGGCGCAGCACCGCGCGGATGCGCGCCATCAGCACGCGCGGGCTGAAGGGCTTGCAGACGTAGTCGGCCGCGCCCATCTCGAGCCCGGCGACGATGTCGGCTTCGCTGTCCTTGGCGGTCAGCATGATGATCGGAATCTCGCGCGTTTCGGGCTGGGCCTTCAGGCGGCGGCACACTTCGAGGCCGTCGATGCCCGGCAGCATCAGGTCCAGCAGCACGAGCGAGACGCCGCGCGTCTTCAGGGCGGCCAGGGCGTCTTCGCCTTTTTCGTAGGCCTCGACGGCGAGGTTCTCGCGTTCGAGATGGAACTTGAGGAGTTCCCGGATGTCGTGTTCGTCTTCGACCAGCAGGATCGATTCTCGCGCCATGGACGGCCCTCCAATTCAGGTTACGCGACAGAATAGGCCCGCCCGCGGCGTTCGTCAACGTCCGCTTCGCCGCGGGGGCCAAATTGGGCGCTTGCCAAGCCGGGCGGATTTCGGCGAGTCTGGACGGCCATGGAACGGACGACGGAACGGTTGGAAACGAATTCGGCGGCGGAAACGCAGGCGCTGGCCGCGCGGCTGGCGGCGGAACTGCCGGACGGCGCGGTGCTGTGCCTGCACGGCGATCTCGGCGCGGGCAAGACCTGCTTCGTGCAGGGATTGGCCAAGGCGCTGGGCGTGCGCCGCCCCGTGGGCAGCCCGACGTTCACGCTGATCAACGAATACAAGGGCCGGCGGGCGCTGGCCCACGTGGATCTCTACCGCGTGCGGGGCGCGGGCGACGCCTTCGGCCTCGGGCTGGAAGACTACCTGTTCCGGTTCGGCGGGGTCGTGGCGATCGAATGGGCCGAGCGCGTGGCCGAACTGCTGCCGGACACGTGCTGGCACGTGCGGCTGGAAGCCCGCGGCGCGGGCGAACAGGCGCGGACGGTGACGATCGATCGCCCGGCGGGCTAGGCCCAGGGGTTTTTCCGCGCGGCGAGGCGCGCCGCCCAGGCGAGGGCCGCGCAGGTGCTGGACGGATCGGCGACGCCTTTCCCGGCCAGATCGAACGCGGTGCCGTGGTCGGGGCTGGTGCGGATGATCGGCAGCCCGAGGGTCAGGTTCACGCCGGATTCGAACGACAGCATCTTCATGGGGCCGAGGCCCTGGTCGTGGTACATCGCGACGACGGCGTCGTATGTTCCGGCGAGGTGCTGGTGGAAGATCGCGTCGGCGGGAATCGGCCCGGCGACGTTCCAGCCGCGGCGGCGGCAGCGGGCGAGGGCGGGCGCGATGACGGTTTGCTCTTCGGTGCCGAGGGCGCCGCCGTCGCCGGCGTGGGGATTGAGGCCGCACACGCCGATGCGCGCGCGCTTGAAGCCCATCCACGGCAGCGCGCGCGCGAGCAACTCGACGGCTTCGACGACGGCGTCGGCCGTCAGGGCATCCGCGACTTTCCGCAACGGCAGGTGGCGCGTGGCGAGGACGACGCGGATTTTGTCGCCGAAGAGCATCATGGCGTAGCGGCGGGCGCCGGTCAGGCGCGCGAGCAGTTCGGTGTGGCCGGGCTCGCGGATGCCGGCCTTCATGAACGCTTCCTTGCTGATCGGGGCGGTGACGAGGGCGGCGAGGCGGCCGTTCAGCGCCGCGGCCGCGGCGGACAGGATGTAGGCATAGGCGGCGCGCGCGGCGTCGGCGCGGACCTGGCCGGGGCGGTCGGCCGGCGGCGGCGCCATGTCCGGATCCCAGGTGCTGCGGCGGGGCAGCGGCGCGGACAGGTCGGGCACCTCGGGCGGCAGCGGGCGCCCGATCAGCCGGGCGGCGCGTTCCCAGACTTCGCGGTGGCCGATCAGGACGAGGCGGCGGTCCGCCGGCTGCGGCCGCAGCGCGGCGCGCAGCGCCACTTCCGGGCCGATCCCGTTGGGATCGCCCGCGGTCAGGCCGATGGCGAGGGGTTTCACGGTCGGGCTCAATCGAACAGCGCGTGGTCGAACGTCTGCACGTAGTACTTGGCGCGGAGGCTCTCGAGCCAGGCCTGGTTGAGCCGCGCGAACTCGGCGGCCCGCAGCTGCTTCTCGAGATCGCCGGCCACTTCCTCGAGCGGGCGGATGCGGGCGGGTTCGCGCGCGACGAGCTGGACGAGGTAGCGGGCGCCGGCGACGTCGACGGGCGCGGAAACGCCGCCGGGTTCCAGCGCGGCCACGGCGGCGCGGATCGTTTCGTTCAGGCTGGCGGTTTCGATGGCCTCGCCGTCGTCCTGCACCGCGACGTCCGCGGGCACGGCGGTTTCGTCGCCGGCGCGCAGGCGGCCGCTCCATTCCGGCTCGTCCGCGCCGGCCGGCAGCACGTAGGTGCGCAGGCGCACGCGTTCGGGCAGGGCGTAGGCGGCTTTCTGCTCCTCGTAGGCGCGCTGGACGTCGAGGGGCGTGACGAGGACCTTGGCGGCGACTTCCTTCTGGCGCATGACCTGCACCACGAGCTGGTCTTTCATCTGCTTGTGCCATTCGGCGTAGGTCAGGCGCTGTTCGGCGAGGGCCTCCAGGAACGCGGTGCGGTCGTTGGCGAACTGGTCGTGGATGACGGAATTGACGTGGTCTTCCACGGCGCGGTCGGGCAGCGTGCCGCCCTGCGCCTCGAAATCCAGCAGCACGAGTTCGGCTTCGACGAGGGCGTCGCGCACGGCGGCGAACTTCTCGCGGAGCTTCTCTTCCAGCTCGCGGCCGGAATATTGCGCGGCCAGGCGCTCGGAGGCGGCGGGCATGGCCGACAGGACGTCGCCGACGGTGACGACCTTGCCGTTGACGAGCGCGGCGTAGCTGTCGAGCAGCACGCCGGCGTCCGGCCGGGCGCCGGCGGCGCCGGCGGCGAACAGGAAGGCGAGGAAAAGCGCGGATCGATTCATGGGCGGCATGATAGGACAAGCGGCCGAACGGTTGCAAGGATGCGGATTGAAAAGCGCGGCGGATGGCCGTAGGATCAGGCTCCATGAGGAATCGACCCGTCATGCGGCTTGCGCTGGCCGGCTGGCTGGCCGCCGCGGCCGTCGCCGCGGCGCGCGGCCTGCCCGTCTACCGCGAATACACGGTGCCGATTTCCTTCGCCGACGAGCCGGCCGCGGAATTCGCGGCGGCCGAAGTCGGCGCGCCGGATCTCGCCGCGCGCCGCGAGCTGCGCGACGCGCCGTCCCGGGAAGCCCTGCTGGGCAAGGAAATGTTGCTGGACCTGAGCCTGCGCGCCGCCCCCGCGCGGGGCGATGCCGCGCCGGTGCCCGGCAAGCTGTCGCCGCCCGTCGCCGCCGAACGCCGGCGCGGCTCCAAAGACAAGGACGACCGCAATTGGCTGGCCGGCAGCCTGACCTTGCCGACGCTGGGCCAGACGGCCAGCAACGCGGCCGCGTCGGTCATCGCGCCCGACGCCAAGGAATCCGCCCGCGGCTGGCTGGCGGACGAAGTGGCGAAGGCGTCCGGCCTGCCGGAAACGCCCCAGGAACAATGGCGACAGGAACTCCAGGGGCCCGATCCCTATGCGCGCGACGCGGCTTCGGCCGCGGGCGACGGCAGATCCGGGATGTCCGATCCCGCGTTGCCGTCGGAATCCGCCGTCAAACGAAACCTCCAGGCGCGGACCGCGGTGGCGGCGCCGGACTCCGGCCGCGCCGCCGTATCCTGGCCGGCCCGCACCGATCTGGGCGGGAGCGGATTGCCGCGGGAGTCCGCTTCCGCGGCCGGCGGCATGAACCAGACGCGGCAACTCATCGCCGAATACGGCGGCGGGGCCCGGCCCGATTTTGCCGCGTTGCGCAACGCGCTGGTGCAGGGCAAGCCGATCGCGTCCGGCGGGGATTATTCCGCGGTATCGGCCGGCGGCTTCGGCACGGCCACTTTCGGCGCAACCCCGTCGTCCCAAGGCTCGTCCTGGCAGGGCGGCTGGCGGGGCGCCGGGGTCGGTGCCGTCTTGGCTCCGCGTGCCGAACCCCTTCCCGCGCCGGTCGTTCCGGCATCCGCCGCGCCGCGGCCCGCCGCGGCCAGCGGCGGCTACAAGCCGGCCTGGTATTGAACCCTCCGCCGGCTCCGTTCGGCCTGAACATGGTCGAAATCGGCCGAAATCGCCGTTTCCCGGTGCCCGCGGGCTTGACGGACCCCGTTTTTCCGAACAAACTTACAAACGTGGAGCCCGAGACGTGCCCGACCGCGTGCGCCCGGAACTTCCCGAAGGAACGACACATGAAGCAAGCGATTTGGGGTTTGGTGATGGCGACGGGGAAGGCCGAGCAACTCTCGTCGGAGATCGAGACGGCCTTTCTCTATCTGAACGACCGCCCCGTGCTGGCCTATTCCCTCGAGGCCTTCAACCAGTGTCCGGACGTCGACGGCATCGTGGTGGTGGTCAGCCGCGAACGCGCCGAGAGCGTGCTGGGCATGGTCCAGATGTTCGGCTTTTCGAAAGTCCGCAAGATCGTCGTCGGCGGCGCCCGGCGCGCCGCGTCGATGGCGGCCGGGCTGGAATACGTGGACGAAGAGGTCGAGTGGGTCTGCGTGCACGACGCGTCGCGGCCCATGGTGAAGCCCGACCTGATTTCCGAAACGGCCAAGTGCGCCCGCCGCCACGGGTCCGGCGTCGCCGCCATCGAGATTCCCGACGCCGTCGTCTCCGCGAAGAAGGGCGTGCTCGACCAGCGCCTGGACGCGGACGGCCGCCTGTGGGCGGCGATTTCCCCGCAGACGTGGCCGCGCGCCGCGCTGGCCAAGGCCTATCCCGCCGCCGCCAAGAACCGCAAGAACTACGAGGACGATCTCGAGGCCATGCTCGCGGCGAAACTCGTTCCGCGGCTGGTGCCTACCGCGGCGCCGTCGCTGCGCATCCGTTCGGCCGACGATCTCGCGCCCGTGCTGGCCTTGATGAAATGATCCGCGCGCGCGCCGCGCGCCCCGCAAAAAAACGCCGAATAGTATTGCATTTCCGCGCGGTCTGCGGCATAAACGCGCACCAGATTGGGAACGGAAATCGGAAACCCATCTCGAAAAGAAACAGAAGAACAAGGAGTACTGGTTATGGCGAAGGCGATGACGAAGAGTCAGATTGTGGCCGCGGTGGCGGAAAAGGCCGAGATCTCGAAGAAGCAGGCCGGCGTTGCGTTGGAAGCCCTGTCCGCGCTCGCGTACAAGAACGCCAAGAACGGCTTCACCGTCCCCGGTTTGGGCAAGCTCGTCCTGGTCAACCGCAAGGCCCGCATCGGCCGCAATCCCGCGACCGGCGAGACGATCCAGATCAAGGCCAAGAAGGTCGTGAAGTTCCGCGTGGCCAAGGCCGCGAAGGACGCGATCCTCGGCGCCAAGTAATTCATCCCCGGATGAACCCGACCGCGGCCGCAAGGCCGCGGTTTTTTTTGTGTCCCGCCGCGCCGCGCGAAAAACTTTCGCGCGGCGCGCAAAACCGCTAGGGTGCCGCGCATGAAGATCATGGCCCTGGAATTTTCGACGGAGCGCGGCAGCCTGGCGCTGCTCGCGGACGGCGCGGTCGTCGCGGCCGCCGCGGTGGACGCCGGCGCGCGCCGCAGCCAGGAACTGTTCCCCGCCGCGGCGGACCTGCTCGCCGGCGCGGACTGGACGTTCGCCGATCTCGGCGCGTTCGCCGTGGGCCGCGGTCCCGGTTCGTATACCGGCCTGCGCGTCAGCCTCACCGCCGCCCACGGCTGGGCGCTGCCGGACGCCAAACCCGTGTGGACGGTCGCCAGCGGCGCGGCGCTGGCCGCGGAACTTTTCGCGGAACGGCCGGAACTCGCGGACGTCGTCGCGTGGGGCGACGCGCGGCGCGGCACGATCTGGGCCGGGCGGTTCGCGCGCGACGCGCAGCGCCGCGTGCGCCAAACGGGCGATTGGCAACTGCTGCCGGCGGATGCGCGCGGCCACGCATGGCCGGACGCGCACTGGATCGCGCCGGACCGCGCGCCCCGGGCGGAGTGGGTGGGGAAACTGTTCTTCGCGGGCGGCGCCGGCGAGGAACGCCAGCCGATCTATTTGCATCCCGCCGTCGTCGCCGCGCCGCGCTTCGACGCCGCCGGCCGCCCGCTGGCGTCCGGCTGAAGCGCTCGCGCGGCGCCGTTCGGCGAAAAGGAAAGAATCGCGTCCATGGAGATGAGCCGAGCAAGCGTCGGGCGGTGGCTGGCGGTGGGTCTATGGGCGTCCGCGGCGTGGGCGCAGCCGGCGCCGGAACCCGTCGTGGTGACGGTGCTGGGCACGAACTACGTGGCCCGGGAACTGGGAATCGAAAACGGGGCGGACGAGCGGCGCCGCGCGCTGGCGGTTGGGGTGCAGATCCAGCGCGGCATTTTCGACGCCTACGGGATGCGGGCGGAATTCGAAGTCGGCGAAGCGGAACTCAAGGAGTACTGCCGGCAGCTGATTCCCACGGGCGCAGAACTGGGGTCGACCATCGACACGTCCAATTGGTTCGAAAAAACCTGGGCGGAGTGGCAAGAGGGCGGAACGCGCTCCGACGAACGGGCCATGGCCGCGAGCGATATCCACTTGTGGAAAATCAGCCAGAGCCTTTTCGAGCGCTACGGCGGGCGCGTGTACGGAGTGCCGATGTGCCCTCCGCTCGCCCTCGAGGCGAACTGGGCCTATCTGGCGGAGCGCGAGGCGGCGGGGGATTTCGCGATCCCCGATGCGGAGTTGCGGGCGGAATATTGGAAACGGCTCCGGGAACTGAAACCTCCGGAAGCAACGGAAATCGATGGGCCGGCGACGTTCGCCCGGTCCCCCGGCGAATACATGAAGCAGCAGGTGCTGGAATTCGGCCGCCGGCGGGGCCGGGTCCCGCCCGCGCCGCCGCCCTGAGCCGGGCGATCCGGGCGCGGATCAAGGCGCGGCGGGCGCCGCCGGCTTCGGGTCTTTGTCCTCGCCGGAGAACAATTCGGCGGGGTTGAGGTTGAGCGGACGCCAACGGGGGTCTTCGAAGGTGCCGGTCAGGCGCAATTCCAGCAGGCGGGTGACGGGCAAGGTGGCCAGGCGCACGAGCGCGGCGACGGGGCCGCTGCGCAGGAGCTGGACCTCGACGCGGAAATCGAGATCGCCGCCGAAAGAGTAGTGGCCGGCGCCCTTCGCGCTGAACAGTGTGCCCTGCAACTGGACGTTGCGGGAGTGGACCCGGCTGTTGCGGATCGTGAAGTCGCCGCCGGCGTCGGTTTGGGCGAACAGCGTGAAGTCGGGCAACACCTTGGAGAGGATGGCGGAGAGGCCGCTGAACAGCTTGGTCTGGAACAGCAGGCCTTCGCGCACGTCCACGTGGCCCGCGCCGGTGACGGTCGGGCCGGTGCCTGCGCCGATATAGCCGCCGAGGCGGGCCTCGCCGTCCACGAGGCCGCGCAAATCGCCGACGGGCTTGCCGATGGAGGCGCTCAGCAGGTTGGACAGGTTGGCGCCGCGGGCCGCCACGTCGACTTCGTAGCGCCAGGTCGCGTCGTTGCCGACGGGATAGAGGACGCCTTGGCCGGCGAACTGGCCGCCGTAGGCCGTCGCGACGGCGTTGGTGAAGCGGAAGCGCAGGCCGCGCACGGCCAGATCGAATTCGGCGGCGTCGGCTTCCCAGCGGGAATAGCCGAAGCGCCGGGCGTCGACGCGCGCGTCCAGGCGGTTCAGCGAGAAGTTGCAGTAGTCGAGCACGCCGTCGACGCGGGCGTGGACCGGTCCGTTGAGCTGGAAGGGTTCCAGGAACCGGACCGCCGCGGGACCGATCATCTGCGCGACCGCGCGGGGATCGGCGGTGCTTTCGACCTGCTCCAGCCGCAGGGTCTGGTTGGAAAACGCCAGATGGACGTCGCCGCGGGCGACGCCCTCGGGCCGGACGAGCGTGGTGTCGCGCAGGTGCAGGACTTCGTTCGTGACGTCGAGCCGGCCCTGCACGAACTGGATGGCCACGCCGTTGATCGCGACGTTGGTGGCCTGCACGGGGCCGAAACAGTAGATGGCCGGATCGCCGACCGTGCCGCCCACCGTCACCTCGCCCTGGATGGGTTCGCGGATGCCGAACCATTCGACGACGTTGCGGATGTTCGGGGTCATGACGGGCTTCAGCAGGTGCGGGTCGAGCGCGCCGGCGGCGTGCGCCTCGAAGCGCTTGCGGTCGAGCAGGAAGAACGCGTCCTGGATTTTCAGGCGGCTGGCCAGGGGGCCCGTATCCAGTTGGAGCGCGGCCTGGTCGAGGCGCACTTCGTTGCCGGCGCGCCGGAAGGAAGCCTCCAACCGTTCGACGGGCACGCCGCGGAGAACCGCGCGGGAGAATTCGAGGCGGCCCGAAAACCGCTCGGTCCATTCGGCCACGGGGGCGGGGCCCACCTGCAGTTCGAGGCGCAGCGGAAAGTCGTAATTGGTGGTGGCCGCCGCCGCGGCGGATTGGATGCGGTCCGGCAGCAGTTCGAGGAACGTCGCGGGCGAAAGCGTGTTGACCAGATGGGCGGAGGCGGTCCGGTTGGTCAGGTCGAACCAGCCGGACAGGCCCAGCACGCCGCCGGCCCGGTGGATTTGCAGATCCGGCAACTGGACCTGCTGGTTGTTCAAGGCGACTTCCAGCTCGAAGCGGTCGAAATCCACGCCGCGCACTTGGCCGCCGCCGGCGGCGCTCAGGCGGAAGGCCGCCGCGTGGGCTTCCGGGCGGTCGGGCCGAAGGGCGAACGTGAAATCGGCGGAGGGCGGCTCGCGGAACGAGATCAGGTTGGCCTGCTCGACGGCCCGCAGGGCCCAATCGGGCGCGCGTTCGATGGCGTCCATGGCCGCGGCCAGCGGATTGCCGGCGGGCGCCTGGGGTTGCGCCGCCGGATAGAACGCGCCGCGGCCGCGGAAATGGATGCCGAGGAAATCGGCCGAGAATTCGCGCAGGAGCACTTCGCGCGCGTCGGCGGAAAACCGCATGCGGATCCGCTCGACGGCGATTTCCCGCGAGCCTTCGCGCGCGCCGATGCGGTTGCGGCCCAGACGGGCGCGCAAGGCGCCGTCTTCGATGGACAGGACCGGCACCACTTCGCGCCGGCGCAGCAGGGCGATGGGATTGACGGCCACGGTGAGTTCCGCCGCTTCCAGGAAGGGCTCGGGGGCGTCCGCGGTCAGGAAGGCGCGGACCCGGCGGGCCACCAGGCCCCGATCGACTTCCAACGCCAACCGCTCGATCTGCAGGTGGTAGCCGTACTGCGCCATGCGGTCGAGAAACCGGTCCGTGCAGTAGGCCGGCAGGCCCACGAGATGGAGATAGGCGAACAGGATTCCGGCCAGCAACAGCAGCGTGAAGAAGATGCGCAGGATCCAGTGGGACGAATGGCGGATCGCCACCAGCAGGAACGCGGCGAACCGCCGGCCCCAGGGACGGCATTTCGCGGGCGCGGATTCCGGGGAAGGAGTCACGCCGGGCAGAGTAGCGCGTCCGTCGGCCGGCGAAAAGCCGGAAGAATCGCGCCGGGGGCGTTTCTTGACTTTCGCCGGCGAGTTTCGGATGCTTCGCCCCATGCCTCGACCCGGCCGGGCGTCGCGGAGCGGCGCGGCGGGCGGGGCGTTCTACGAATCCATATGGATGTTTCTGCCGAACGGGGCCGATTGGCCGAGATTTTGAAACGCGGCGGGCCGGCGCTTGCCGGTGCCGGGCGTGGACGATCTCGTGCCGGCGCCGAGCGCATGCCGGGGGCGGATCGGGCGCTGGCGGTGCTGGTTCAACTGCTGGGATATCGGCGCTGGGAACGGCTGCGCCGGCGGACCGGCCGTTGGGCGGGGCTGCGGCGGCTGCAACGAATTGCCGCAGCGGGCGGCAAACCGCTTCTGGTCTATGCGGTGCCCTACGACGTGGCCAAGCTGCAGACGGGCGGCGCCCGTCGCATCGCCGGCATCGCCCAGGCGCTTGCGCGCCGGTACCGGGTGTGCATCCTGTCCCTTTCGCCCGCCTCGCGTCCGTTTTCAGTGCGGAACCTTGCGCCGGACGTCTGGATGGCGGCGATACCGGCCCGCGCGGATTTTGCGGAACGCAGCGCCGGGCTGCGGCCGACCTGCGCCGGCGCGGCGCCGCTGTTTGCCTTTGCCGGGGAAGTGGCCGGAGCGTCGGATTTCCGCGCGGCGCTGGACGTCCTGCAACCGCAGGCGCACGCTTGGGCTCTCGCCGCGCCGCTGGCGTGGCCGCCGTTGAAGGCGCGGATCGCCGTCGGCGCGCCGTTGATCTACGATGCGCACGACGATGCGCCCGCTTTTCTGCGGGATGTTCTGGGCTGCCGCGCTGCCGATGCGCTGGCGCGGGCGGATGAGGCTGAACGGGAATTGGCGGAACGGGCGACGGTGGCGGCGTTTTGCACCCCCGCCGACCGCGCGGCGGCGACCGCGCGCATGCCGGCGCTGGCGTCCAAGGCCGTCGTCGTGCCCAATGGCGTCGACGTGGAGGCCTGTGCGTTCGTGCCGCCGGCGGAAGCGCGGGCCGCGCGCCGAAAAGCCGGGCTAAGCCGGCCGGTGGCGCTGTTCATGGGGGCCGGATTCCGCCCCAACTGGGAAGCGGCAGACGCGCTCGCGCGAATTCTGGCGCCGGCTTTTCCCGACGTCCTTTTCGTCGTCATGGGGTTGCCGAACGAACCCGATCGCGCCGCCGGCGGCGCGGAACCGGGTCCCAACGTGTTGTGGTTGGGTCCCGTTGCCGAAGAAACCAAGGCCGCCGTGTTCGCCCTGGCGGACGTGGCGCTGGCACCGATGAAAAGCGGAACGGGTTCGAGCCTGAAAATTCCGGAATATGCCGCCCACGGGAAGATCGTGGTCGGCACGCCCGTGGGCTTGCGCGGTTTCGAGGCGCTGGCCGGCCAGGCGGCGGTGGTTGTCGCGGACGACGTGGTCGCCGCGCTGGCGGAAACGCTGGCGGGATTGGAGCGGGATCCGGACGGTTTTACGGCCGCGTGCCGGGCGGCGCGCACCTGGGTGGAACGGCATTTGGACTGGACCGTGGCGGCGCAACCGCTGCTGGCGGCGCTGGAATCGGTCGGCTAGGCGGGGACGACGGCCATGGTCTTCAACTCGCTGGTATTTCTGGTCTTCTTCGCGGTGGTCTACGGCCTGTATCGGGTTCTGCCGCACCGCGGCCAGAACGTCCTGATCCTGGTTTCCAGCTACTTCTTCTACGGCTGGTGGGACTGGCGTTTCCTGTCGCTGATCTTCGTCTCCACGTTGATCGACTACGTGGCGGCCCGGGTCATCGACGATGCCGGCGACAACCGCCGGCGCCGTCGGATCGCCGTCGGCGCCAGCATCGTGTCGAACCTGGGCATCCTCGGTTTCTTCAAGTATTTCAATTTCTTCGCGGAAAACCTGGCGGCGCTGCTCCAGGCTTTCGGCGTGGAGGTTTCGCTCCGGCATCTGAACATCGTGTTGCCGGTGGGCATCTCGTTCTACACGTTCCAGACCATGTCCTACACGCTGGACGTCTACCGCGGCCAGATGAAGGCGGCGCGGAGCTTCCTGGATTTCGCCGCGTTCGTGTCGTTTTTCCCCCAATTGGTGGCCGGGCCCATCGAGCGCGCCGCCCGGTTGCTGCCGCAGATCCAGCAACCCCGGACGATCTCGCGCGACGGTCTGGAAAGCGGCGCCTGGCTCGTGGCCTGGGGGCTGTTCAAGAAGTGCGTCGTGGCGGACAACCTGGCCGTGCTGGTGGACGCCGCGTTTGGCGCCGAGGCGCCGACCGGCGCCGTCGCGTTGTTGGCGCTGTATGCGTTCGCGTTCCAGATCTACTGCGATTTTTCGGGCTACAGCGACATCGCCCGCGGCATTTCCCGCTGGATGGGCATCGATCTGATGCTGAATTTCGACAACCCGTATTTCGCCGTGAATCCGAAGGATTTCTGGGCGCGGTGGCACGTCAGCCTGTCGAGCTGGCTGCGGGATTACCTGTACATCTCGCTGGGCGGCAACCGGCGGGGCCGGGGGCGAACCTACGTCCATCTGGCGTTGACCATGTTGCTGGGCGGGTTGTGGCATGGCGCGGCGTGGACGTTCATCGCCTGGGGCGCCTTCCACGGCGCGATGCTGGTGGTCTACCACGCGTGGGCGGAGCGCTACGCGCCCAAGGGCACGGCCGATTCCGGCCGCTGGCTCTGGCCGCGCCGGATCTTCTTCTTCCAGTTGACTTGCCTGGGCTGGCTTCTTTTCCGCGCGGAATCCCTGGGGCAGGTCGGCGACGTGCTGAGCCGGATCTTCACGGATTTCGCCTGGGATGCGCAGGCCACCGACGCCTTGGCGGCGCTGGTGCTGTTCTGCCTGCCGCTCTGGCTGGTCCAGCTGCTCCAGGTGAAGACCGGCGATCTCCTGGCGCCGATGCGGCTCTCGGCGGTCCCCCGCGCCGCGCTGTGCGCGACGCTGATCCTGATGGCGTTGGCGTTCGGAAATACGGGCGGCGGGGCTTTCATCTACTTCCAATTCTGACCATGCGCGACCTGCATTCCCATCCCAGCGTGCGCGAAGCGGAAGAAGCCTTTCTGCGGAAGGCGTGGTGGCTGTTTCCCGTTTTCGGGGCGGTGGTTTCGCTGGTGATCGGCGGGCCGTTCTGGGCCTGGGTGGATGGTCTGCCGGTGGCGGTGCGCTGGGCGGATCTGCTGGGATGGCGCGCGGGATTGGCGGCCGTGGCGTTTTCGGGCATTCCCGTCGCGTGGTGGCTGGGCCTGCGGCTGAAGCGGGCCGGGTTCTGGGTGTGGCTGGTTGTCCTGGTCTTGGTGGCGGGCGCGGAAGGTGTGCTGCGGACGTCGAAAGTGCAGACCGCGCTGTGGCTGGCCGCGCAAGGCCGGCTGGATGCCGGCCAGCATTTCATGCGGGAAGTCTGCTACGTGCGCCTGGAAGAAGCGGCGGGGCGGAAGGCTCCGGCGCCCGCGGTCGTGCTGGTCGGCTCCAGCCAGATGCTGCACGGCGTGGACGATCACCGGCTGCGCGAGCTGCTGCGGCCCGTGCCCGTCATCCGCCGCGCGATGTTCGGCCTGACGCCGCTCAAGGCCCTGGCCATGCGAACCTATCTGCCGTTCCGGGCGGGCGACGTGTGCGTCCTGTACCTTTCGGAACTCGACTTCACGAACCAGGACGAGTTTCCTTTTGCCTGGTTCCGGCCTTATGCCTCGTGGCGGACCTTGCCGGCGGTGGTGGGCTGCATGCCGCGTTCCGTCCGGATCCGGCAGTGGCGGCATCTGGCGGATTACGCCCTCGCCGCCACCGCCGAAGGGTGGCGCGCGCGCGATTTCCTGGGCCGCATCGCGTTTCATTTCACGGGCCGCGTCCGGCGGCCGGCGGAAATTTCCGGCGCGGCCGAAGCGACGGCTCTGGCGGACCGGGCGCGCGGAAAACTGCACTTTTCGGAAGCGGAATGGCAGGCGTTCCGGCGCTTTGCCGCGCAGGCGGCCGAACGCCAGGTCGAATTGGTGGTGTTCGAAGGCGAGGTGAGTCCCGGCTTGCAGTCCGCGGAACGGACGCAGGCCAAGGCGTCCGTGCGCCGGCTCGTTTCCGGATTCGTGGTGCCCGGCTACGGCCGCTACGTGCCGCTGGCCGAGCAGGGGCTCGCGTTGACGGACGCGGATTGGCACGACTTGACCCACCTGAACGCGGCCGGCCGCGAGAAACTCACCCGCCGGCTCGCGCAGGAGCTGGCCCGGCCATGAACGCATCGCTTCTCAAAGGGCGGGGTGACCGGTGGCGCTATCCGATTCTGGATTCCGCCGCGCGGCGGCTGCCGGCTCCCGCGGCGCGCGGCGCGGCGGTGGTCGTCTGCACGCCGGGACATCTGGGCGACGTGCTGCATGCGGTGCCGATGCTCCGGGCGTTGCGCGCCGGAAAACCGGCGGCGAAGGTCGTCTGGCTGGTGGGGCCGTGGAGCGAGACGCTCGCGCGGCGCTACGCCGCCCTCGTGGATGAAATCCGGATCTTCGGACCCAATCTTCCGAATTACGCGCGCGGCAAACGCGCGTGGCGCCAGTCGGCGTGGCGCCAATGGCGAGTGGCGTTGGATTTGCGCCGGCTCGGTCCGGACGTGCTGATCGCGCCGCTGGACGCGCCGGGGCGGTTTCTGGCCAACGCGGCTTGTCCGCGCATCTGGGTGGGCATCGGCGAGCGCCGGCCGCCGCGCGTGCGGCCGGACATCGCGACCGTCGTTCAGCCCTACGAAAAGGACCGCTACGAGGCCGACGCGTGGTGCGGATTGCTGGAACCGCTGGGCCTCGCGGCGCGGGCCGAGCGGTTGATTTATGAGCCGACGTCGGCCGAACGGCAGGCGGCGGAGGATTTCCTGAAATCGGCCGGCGTGGATGTGGAACGCCCGCTGGCTCTGATCGCGCCGGGCTCGGGCTGGAGCGGGAAAAACTGGTTGCCCGAACGTTTCGGCGAAGTCGCGGCGTGCCTGGCAACGGAGCGCAACGCCCAGATCGCGTGGATCGGCGGACCGGAGGAAGCCGCGTTGGTGCCGGCGGCCCGCGCCGGCGATTTCCGTTGGTTCGGAAAAGTGCCGCTGCCCGTGCTGGCGGCGGTCCTGCCGCGGGCGCGAGTGTTCATGGGCAACGACGGCGGCCTGCTGCATTTCGCGGCGGCGCAGGGCGTGCCGACGGTCTCCGTCTGGGGTCCGACCTCGCCCGGCAAATGGGGGCCGAAGGGTGAACGACATCGCCAGATCCGCAAGACGGAGCGCTGCGAAGGCTGCATCTATTGGGATTACCGCGCAACTTGCCGCCACGATCGCGCCTGCATGAAAGCGGTGGCGACGGCCGACGTGCTGGCTGCGATCCGGGATGTCTGGGGAGTATGAAAAAGGCCAAGCCGTTTCCGGCTTGGCCTGCCGCACGTCGTGGATTCGCTCAGCCGATGCCGTCGAAGAGGGCGGTGGAAAGATAGCGCTCGGCGGCGTCGGGCAGGACGACCACGATCGTCTTGCCGGCGAATTCGTCCCGTTGCGCCAGCCGCACGGCGACGGCCACGGCCGCGCCGCAGGAAATGCCGACCAGCAGGCCTTCTTCCTTCGCCAGCCGCCGGGCCATCTCGATCGCTTCCGGACCGGAGACCTGCTCGACGCGGTCCACGAGCGACAGGTCCAGCGTGTCGGGGATGAACCCCGCGCCGATGCCCTGGATCTTGTGCGGGCTCGGTTTCAATTCCTGCCCGGCCAGTTTCTGGGAAATGACGGGGCTTTCCTTGGGTTCCACCGCCACGGACACGATGGCTTTGCCTTTCGTCTTCTTGATGAAGCGCGAGACGCCGGTGATCGTGCCGCCGGTGCCGACGCCCGAAACGAGGACGTCGATGCCGCCGTCGGTGTCGTCCCAGATTTCCGGCCCGGTGGTTTTTTCGTGGATGGCGGGATTGGCGGGATTCTTGAACTGCTGGGGCAGGAAGTACTTCTTCGGATCCGAAGCGGCGAGGGCCTCGGCCTGCTGGATGGCGCCCTTCATGCCGTCCGCGCCGGGCGTCAGGATGAGGTTCGCGCCGAGGGCGGCGAGCACGCGGCGCCGCTCGAGGCTCATGGTTTCGGGCATCGTCAGCGTCAGCTTGTAGCCGCGGGCGGCGGCGACGTAGGCCAGCGCGATGCCGGTGTTGCCGCTGGTGGGCTCGACGATCTCGACGCCGGGCTTGAGGACGCCGCGCTTTTCGGCGTCCCAGATCATCGCCGCGCCGATGCGGCATTTGACGGAGTAGGCGGGATTGCGCCCTTCGATCTTGGCCAGGATCGTGGCCTGGGCGCCTGGCGCGACGCGGTTCAGGCGCACCAACGGGGTGTTGCCGATGGATTCCGAGTTGTCCTTGTAGATGCGGCTCATGGCTGTCTCCTTGATCGTTTACTTGCGAAAGTTTTTTGACATTATCCCCGAATCACAGCATATTCAAGTAAGTTTATAGATAATACTGAAAATAAGGAATGCCATGAGCCAAGGTCTCCATACCCTTTCGTTGCACGCGGGCCAGAAGCCGGATCCGACGACGGGCGCGCGCGCGGTGCCGATCTACCAAACCTCTTCCTACGTGTTCAAAAGCACGGAACACGCGGCGAATCTTTTTGCCCTGAAGGAATTCGGCAACATCTACACTCGCCTGATGAACCCCACCACGGACGCGTTCGAGCAGCGCGTGGCCGCCATCGAAGGCGGCACCGGCGCCTTGGGCGTGGCCTCGGGCATGGCGGCGATCACCTACGCCTTGCTGGCGATCACGCGCCTCGGCGACGAGATCGTCTCGGGCAACAATCTCTACGGCGGCACCTACCAGCTCTTCCACCACCAGTTCCCCAAGCTGGGGCGCACGGTGACCTTCGTCGATTCGCGCGATCCGGAAGCGTTCCGCAAGGCCATCGGCCCCAAGACCCGCGCGGTCTACGTCGAAACCATCGGCAATCCGAAGCTGGACGTGCCGGACTTCGCGGCGATCGCGAAGATCGCGCATGAAGCCGGCCTGCCGCTGGTGGTGGACAACACGGTGGGCGTCGGCCTGGTGCGGCCGTTCGAGCACGGCGCGGACGTCATCGCGTCGTCGGCCACGAAATACATCGGCGGCCACGGCACGAGCGTGGGCGGCGTGATCGTGGACTCGGGCAAGTTCCAATGGAACAACGGCAAGTTCCCGGAGTTCACCGAACCCGATCCGAGCTACCACGGGCTGAAGTACTGGGACGCGCTGGGCAACGTGCCGGGCATGGGCAACGTGGCGTTCATCCTCAAGATCCGCCTGACGCTGCTGCGCGACCTGGGCGCGGCGCTGAGCCCCTTCAACGCGCACCAGTTCCTGATCGGGCTGGAAACCCTGCCGCTGCGGCAGGCGCGCCATTCCGCCAACGCGCTGGCGCTGGCCCGCTGGCTGCAGAAGCATCCGCGGGTGAGCTGGGTGGTCTATCCCGGACTCGAGAGCGACCCGAGCCACGCCGTCGCCGCGAAATACCTCAAACAGGGGTTCGGCGGCCTCGTGGGCTTCGGCATCCAAGGCGGCCGCGCGGCGGGCGAGAAGTTCATCGACTCGGTCAAGCTGCTGTCGCACCTGGCGAACATCGGCGACGCCAAGACGCTGGTGATCCATCCGGCCTCGACCACCCATCAGCAACTCACGGCGGCCGAACAGGCCGAGACGGGCGTGACGGACGACTACCTCCGGCTGTCCGTCGGGCTCGAGGACGTGGAAGACCTGCAGGCCGACATCGACCAGGCGCTGGCCCAGGCGGCGCCCTGACGGAGGGCGGCGCCGGCGCCGCCCGCACGAGCATGAAGACGCGCCAGTTGATCGTCCAATGCGAAGGCGGGCTGCACTTGCGGGTGGCGGCGCAGATCGTCAAGGAAGCCCAGCGGCACCGGGCGCAGGTGCACCTGCGCTGCGCCGGATGCCCGCGGGCGAACGCCTGCTCGATTTTCGAGCTGCTCAAGCTGGGGGCGGCGCAAGGCACGCCGCTGGAAATCGTCGCCGAGGGCCCCGACGAAGACGCCGCGCTGCGCGCGCTGGAAGAACTGTTCGGCGAAGGCGCCGGCATTTGACCGGGCCGGCCGCTCCGCAACGTTTTACGTGCTAC
>CALKWZ010000020.1 GCA_938003985.1 uncultured Verrucomicrobiota bacterium
CCTTGCATGCCGAACAATCGTGCACTTGATGTTTGACACTGCCAGAACGTAAAAACGTTGCGGCGGGTCACTTGCGCAGCCGGGCGCGGACGCCCTGGCGGGCGACGTTGAGCAGCACGCCGGTCATGAACAGCGTCGCCATCAGGCTGGTGCCGCCGAAGCTGATGAACGGCAGCGGCAGGCCCTTGGTGGGCAGGCGGCCGGTCACCACGCCGACGTTGATGGCGGCTTGCAGGGACACCAGCGCGGTGATGCCGAAGGCCAGCAGCCGGCCGCCGACGTCCGGCGCGCGGCCGCTGATGCGGATGCCGCACAGCAGGAACACCACGAACAGCGCCACGACGCCCACCGAAAAGAAGAGCCCGAGCTCCTCGCCGATGATGGCGAAGATGAAGTCGGTGTGGGCTTCGGGCAGGTAGAACTTCTTCTGCAGGCTCTGGCCCAGGCCCGCGCCGCCGAGGCCGCCGGCCACGAAGGCGTAGAGCGCGTTCATGAGCTGGAACGCTTCGCCCTGGGCGTACTGCTCCGGATGCCGGAAGGCCAGGATGCGCCCCATGCGCTCGGGATTCCTGGAAATCATCCACGCCAGGACGCCGACGGCCGCGGCGCCGGCCGGAGCCAGGAACAGCACCGGCGCGCCCGCGACGAACATCATCAGGCCGCCCGTCGCGCCGATCAGGATCGTGGCGCCGAAGTCGGTCTCGAACACGATCAGCGCCAGCAGCGCGCCGAGGATCGCGCCCGGGATCACGAGGCCGCCCACGAACCCGCCGCGCTCGCGGCGCTTGGTGCCGTACCAGGCCGCCAGCGCGTTGATCGCCGCGAATTTCGCCAGCTCCGACGGCTGGAAGCTCAGCCCCAGCGGCAGATGGAGCCAGCGGCGGCTGCCCTTGACGGACAGGCCGATGCCCGGCACGTAGACCAGCGCCAGCAACACCAGCACGACGCCCAGCACCGGCCACGCCGCTTTCAGCCAAACGCGATAGTCCACCTTGGCCCCGACGACGGCGGCCACCAGCCCGACCACCAGCCACGCGGCTTGGCGTTGGACGAAGTAGTACGGATTGCCGGCGATCTTCTCGCCCTGCGGTCCGCTGGTGCTGAACAGCATCACCAGGCCGAAGACGACGAGCACCCCCACGACCAGGATCAGGATCACGCGTGCCGACACCGTTGGTCTCCTTTCGCAAAAACGCCCGGCCTTTCGGGCCGGGCGCTGCTCACCATGCCCCGCGGGGCGGGTGGATTACATGCTGGGGGGAATCTTGATCGTCTTGTTGGGGACGACTTCCGCGCCCGGCGCCAGGCCGTTCACCTTGCGGATCTCGTCGGCGCTGACCACGAACAGGCGGGCGATGCCTTCGACCGTGTCGCCTTCCTGGACGTTGTAGTCCAGCATGGCGTCCTGGAACCCGCTGGCCGGGGCGGCTTCGGGCGCGGCGGCCGGAGCGACTTCCGGCACCGGCGCGGGCACCGGCGCGACCGCCGGTTCGACGGGCGCGGCGGCTTCCGCCGGCTTCTCGGCCTTCGGCTCTTCCTTCTTGTCCGCCTTCTTGTCCGCTTTCTTTTCGTCGGCCTTGTCTTCGGCCTTGTCGGCCTTCTTGGCGCCGGGGATGACGAGCTTCTGGCCCGCGCGGATCTTGTTCGCGTCGGTCAGGTTGTTCGCGGCCATCAGGTCCTTGGTCTTCACGCCGTGGGCGGCGGCGATCTTCGAGAGCGCGTCGCCGGGCTTGACGACGTAGGCGTCGCCGGACGCGACGGCCTTGGCTTCCGCGGACTTGGCGGACTTCTCGGCGGGCTGCGAGGCCGACGGCTTGGAGTAGTCGGGCAGGATCAGCTTCTGGCCGACGCGGATCTTGTTCACGTCGACGATGTTGTTGAGTTCCTTGAGTTCCGCGGTCTTGATGCCGTGGGCGGCGGCGATCTTCGAGAGCATGTCGCCGGGTTTGACGACGTAGACGTTTTCGGCGGCGACGGAGGTCTTCACCGGCGCGGGCTGGACGGGCGGCTGCAAAACCGGGAACGCCACGGGCGCCGCGACGGGCACGACGTCGGCGGACGGCGGCATCGGGGGGACGGGCGCGGTTTCGACCGGCGCGGGAACGACGACATCGGACTCGGTCCGCGTGCTGACGCAACCCTGCGTCATGACCACCGAACCAATCACCGCCACGTGGACGGCCACGATCATACCGGCAACAACGGATACCCTCATCTTCAGACTCCTTGCTTCTTTCAAAATCCAAACGTTTTTCGACGTACGGCGCGGATTATGCCCCGCCCCTCCCCCGGATTCAACCCTTTTCCGCCGCCAACCGGCGGAAGGCGTCGCCGCGTTCGCCGTAGGCGCGGAACTGGTCGTAGCTGGTGCAGGCGGGGGCCATCAGGACGGTTTCGCCCGGCGCCGCGGCGCGGCGCGCGGCGGCCACGGCGCGGTCCAGGGTGCCGCAGATTTCGCACGGGACCGTTGCGCCCCAGGCGGCGGCCATCGCCGCCGCGGCCTCGCCGATCAAAAACGCGCCGCGCACCCGCTCCTTCAGGATCGGGCCGGCCGCGGAAAAATCGGTTTCCTTCGGCCGGCCGCCGGCGATCAGCCAGACCGGCCGGTCCTGCATGCGCACGGACGCGACGAGGGCCGAGAGGTTCGTGGCCTTGGAATCGTTGACGTAGCGCACGCCGCCGAATTCCCCCACCGGTTCGGCGCGGTGCGGCAGCGGCCGGAACGCGCGCAGGGTCGCGGCGACGGTCGCCGCCGGTACGCCCGCCGCCAACGCCGCGCCGTACAGCGCCGCGGCGTTGGGTCCGAGGACCTCGTTGTCGAAATAGGCGCCGGCCACGTCGATGCCGGATTCGCCCCGTGCCGCGAGCCGGTGCGGCGCATGGCGGAAATCGCAGGCGGCGTCCGTCCCGAACGTCCGCCAGTCCCCCTGTCCGCCCGACCATTCCCGGAACCGTTCCCGCCATTCCGGGGGCGTCAGGGCGAGATCGCCCGCGCGCTGGCGCGCGAACATCCGCGCCTTGAGGCGCGCATAGACCTCCAGCGTGCCGTGGCGGTCCAGGTGGTTCGGCAGCACGTTCATCAGCACGGCGACGTCCGGACGGAATTCCGCGCAGGTCTCGAGCTGGAAAGAGCTGGCTTCGATCACGAGCCAGGCGGCATCCGGCGCGTCCAGAACGGCCTGGCAGACGGGCAAGCCATAGTTGCCGCAGGGCACGGCGCGCGAACCGGACGCGGCGAGGCATTCGGCCAGCGCCTTGACCACGCTGCTCTTGCCGTTGCTGCCCGTCACCGCGATCGTGCGGCCGCGGAACCGGCTCCAGCCCAGTTCCATTTCCGAAAGCAGCGGAATCCCGCGGCGGCGCACTGCGGACAAAAACGCACCGTCCACCGGCAGGCCGGGGCTGACGACGGCAAGGTCGAAATCCCCCGCGGGCGGCATCGCCGCGCCCAGCGCGACGGCGCAACCGAGCGCCTCCAGCGCGGCCGCGCTGCGGCGGCTTTCGGGCGCGTCGCGCTCGTCGACGGCCAGCACGTCGGCACCTTCCGTGCGCAGCAGGCGCGCGGCGGCGACGCCGCTGGCGCCGAGCCCGCACACCATGGCCCTGGAAACTGCCGCCATCGCCCGCTCAGCGCAGTTTCAGGGTCGCCAGGCCCAGCAGGGCGCAGACGATCGAGACGATCCAGAAGCGGATCACGACGGAGTTTTCCGCGGAATCGGGCGAACGGCCTTCCGCTTGGGCGCGCTCCTTGGAAATGATTTCGAAGTGGTGATGGATGGGCGTCATGCGGAACGGGCGACGCTCCGGCGGCAAGCCCTGGCCGGTGAACCGGCGATAGAGGCGGCAGCTGGCGCGCTGGATCAGCACGCTGGCGGCTTCGCCCGCGAACACCAGGCCGACGATCAGCAGCGTCAGCTCGTGCTTGATCAGAATCGCCACCATGGCGATCGTGCCGCCCAGCGCGAGGCTGCCCGTGTCGCCCATGAACACCTTGGCCGGATAGGCGTTCCACCACAGGAAGCCGAGGCCCGCGCCCAGCAAGCAGCCGCAGAAGACGGCCAGTTCGTGCGCGCCCGCGATGGCAGGCACCTGCAGATAGGTGGACATGACGACGTTGCCCGCCACGTAGGCCAGCACGAGATAGGCCGCCGACACGGTATTCATGCAGCCGGCCGCCAGCCCGTCGAGGCCGTCCGTCAGATTGACCGCGTTGGTCGTGCCGACGAGGACCAGGAACATGAACACCAGCGCGCCCGGCACGGTCAGGTCCGCCACCACCGGCGCCTTGAAGAACGGCACCATCAGTTCCCGCGCGTGGAGGCGCGTGCCCGGCACCGCTTCGATGGCGGCGAACGCGATCACGACCCACAGCCCCTGCAGCGCCAGTTTCTGCCATTCCTTGAGCCCGTCGGAATTCCGGTGCTTGAGCTTCAGCCAGTCGTCCGCGAAGCCGATGCCGCCCATGAAGAGCATGGTGGCCAGCGCGATCCAGACCTGGGGGTTCGTCGGCTGGCACCACAGCAGCGCCGCGACCAGCGTCGTGAAAATGATCAGCAGCCCCCCCATCGTCGGCGTGCCCTTCTTGCCGTGGTGCATGATCCGGGCCATTTCCGGATCCTGCCGCACGATCTGGCCGATCTTATAGGCCCGCAGTTGGCCGATCATCCAGCGCCCGAGCAGCAGCGACAGGAAAAACGCGGTGCCGGCGCCCATGACCGCGCGGAAGGTGACGTAGCGGAAGAGGTTCAACGGCGTGAACCAATGGGTCAGTGCGGACAAATAGTACAGCATGGCTCAGCTTTCTTGCTTCAACGATTCCAGGACGCGTTCGATGCGCACGCCGCGCGAGGCTTTCAGCAGCAGGGCGTCGCCGGGACGGAGACGGGCGCGCAACCACTCCGCGGCGGCGGCGGCATCCGGCGCGGCGCAAATTTTTTCCGCGGGCCAGCCGCCGGCGCGGAGGCCCGCGGCCAGCGCCTGGACCGCGGGCTCGGCGGCCGCTTGCCGCGGCACGAGGGCCACGCCGGCCCAAT
>CALKWZ010000021.1 GCA_938003985.1 uncultured Verrucomicrobiota bacterium
ATCAGCAGGCACGCCGCCGCGAAATGTATGATCAATCGAATCATGGGCGCAGGTTTGATTGGACGTCAGGGGCCAGGGGACCCGACACCTTGTGGAGGGTACCCTGGACCCGCTTGTTGGGACTCATTTTGTTTTTCTTGGATTAGCTGCTCCATCTCGGCTCTCTCCTGCATGCTCTTCCATGTGGGGAGAATGAAAGCCGTGAGAAGAACGGCAACGCCTACGATTATGGAAAGTAGTGGGAGTAGGAATCCTGACTTGCAGCGCCGGGGGGACAATATTGAGACAAGGCCATATATGCACGAGATAAGGGCCAAGAAACCACTTAACAGCCCAATAACGCCCGCCAAGGGCAATAGAATGCGGGCGATCCATTCGTTTTGATATCGTTCAGCGAAGTAACCTAGCGGGTACATGATTAACGCCGTACTGAGGGTTCCCCACAGCAATATGGTGTTCGCCAGTTTCATATTCTTTCGGTCCCAACGTCAGCTTTCACCCTTGCGCCACTTGTGGCGCGCAGGGGTGCAACGCATTGTTGGGTTGTTCATTGTTGGCTGTTCACCTTTTCCAAGATCTTCCAGATGTCGAGCAATTCAGACAACGTATGAGAGAATATCGCTGAACTGAAATCCCCGGCCTTCGTGTCTGCAATAGAGTTATCAAAAAACACGCATGGTTCGTCCCAGGGATCTTCGCAGTAGCCTACACATCTGTTTTGGGATGGGGTTTCAAAGAGGCACCATCCCTCATAGGCGTCTTTCTTCTTGTATGAGTCGGGGGCCAGAATATGAATGGGCTTAGGATCAACTCTGAAGTTGAGTAGGGTCTTTAAGGCCGAATGGTTATCTATTCGTGATATTTCTTCGTCCAGAAATCGAATAACTTGTTCCTTGGATAGCATTATTTATTGCCAATCATCGTAAAACCCAACGTCACGGCTCAGGCTGGAGGCGCGCTTTGGCGCCGATAGCCTGCAGCCGATTGTTAGCCTTTATTTCTCTTTGAAGCTCCTCAAGTCAAATCCGTGCTCAGTCCCAACAAGGGATATTGAGCCCGTTGTTGCGTATGACTCGTAGCCGATAAGCATGACTCCTTCTTTCTGTTCGTAAGCGCATACATCAAATACAACCCAAGAAACGAATGCGAGGATGTCTCCAATGGCCTCGCATGCGTGATTCGGCTCAAATATGCTGTAATAGGTCGGGTGTTCTCTTGTTCCTGTCTTAGGCACCCGAAACTCAACTTCTTTTCCATCACCGCTCAACTGGAACGAAGCATTCATGGGTTTCGGATGAACGAACGCATTTCTACATCTCACCACATCCTTTACTCTGGCATAAATAGCGTTCCCGCGGTCCAGTTCTTTCCCCCTTGCTAGGCAGAAAACTTCATACTTGAGAAGTGTCGGAAGTTTCTCAAGGTCTGAATATGATGCATTGCTCGTCTTCATGCCTAGAATAAGGGCATTTGCTGCTGCTTCCAGGGCGTTTGCTGCAAGTAAGAATGCATAGCGGCAATACATACCCGCGCTCACAGCCTGCCAGTTCGTCACATTATCATCCTCATTTCGACTTTTGGCATCGGCCAAATTCTTGAGTCCGAGCCTAAGCGAGTCGAACGCCTCGGACATGTACTCGTGGTATGTGTTTATCGTTATGTATGGTTCATTCATGGCTAACAGTTTTATTGACCGTACGCAGAGTAGTTTGTTCCAAATTTCCGGGGGGAGCCTTTACTGGCCTGATATTAGGCATTAGGCGGAGCGGGGTCAATGGCGCAACAGGCTGCGGCATGGGGGAATATGCGGCAGAGGGCGTCGTCCGGATTTCGTGCGAAACCGATGATGTGCGTCATCGTTGGCATCCGCAATATGACTCCTTCGCGGGCGGGACCTCGCGGGGGGCAAATTTCGGTCGAAAATGGGCCGCGAAGGGCGATGTTTAGCCGTTGGGTAACGAAAAATTGGGTTTTGGTGCCGAAAATCGCCGCGCGGAGGCTTGAGACGGCGAAAAACGAGGCGCAACTGGTCTGGAACGGTCAAAAACGGCCCGAAAACGGCAGAAAACAACGAAATTTACCGCTGGCGCGAAATGGGGATGAAATCGGATCGAGTGGACTCATCCGGGTTCATTTGCGTCATCCGGGGTGAAAAATCACGGAATTTCGTGCTTTGAGGGCCGAAAATGGCCGTAAAACGGCCTGAAAACGCCCCAAAACCCTAAAAATGGCCGATTTATGGCCGAAAACGGCGATTTTGGGCCGTTTGGGGGCTTGAGCCGCAACGGGTGACGAAAGGAAAAGCGGGAGTCAGGAAAGGGTTTTGGGGCCGATCAGCGGCGGGGGGCGCGCTGGCAGGCGGGGCAGAGGTGGGTGGAGCGCTGGCCGACGAGGATGCGGCGGATGGGGGTGCCGCAGCGGGGACAGGGCGCGCCGGTCTGGCCGTAGGCGTTGAGTTCTTCCTGGTTGCGGCCGCGCTCGCCGCGCGGCAGGACGAAATGGGTCTTGCCCGCGCCGAAGGTGGTGCCGAGGTTGCGGATGCCCTTGCGCAGGACGGCCTGGACCGCCCGCAGCAGCTCCGCGGCTTGCGCGGCGGTCAGCGTGTCGGACCGGCGGCGCGGATGCAGCCGCGCGGCCCAGAGGGCTTCGTCGGCGTAGATGTTGCCGACGCCGGCCAGAAAGGTCTGGTCGAGCAGCAGGGGCTTCAATCGCCGCGCGCGGGCGGCCAGGCCGGCCGCAAATGCGGCCGGCGGCGTTTCCAATGGTTCGGGGCCGAGTTCGCGCAGGACCTGCGCGGGATCGGGCACCAGCCAAACGCGGCCGAACTTGCGGGTATCTTCGAAGCGGAGCCGGCGGCCGTCGTCGAGCGTCCAGACGACGCGGTCGTGCCGGCGCGGGCGGGAGCCGGCGGGCGCGACGTCCAGATGGCCGCTCATGCGCAGATGGACGAGCAGGGTGCGGCCGCCGCCGAGCTCGGCCACGATGAATTTGCCGCGGCGGGCCAGGCGCCGGATTTCCCGGCCGCGGATTTCGCGCGCGAACCGCGCGGCCGCGGGCGCGGCGACGGTCTTGGCCCAGAAGACCTGCGCGCGGACGATGCGCCGGCCGACGAGACCCGCGGCGCGCAGCTCGCGGACGACGGTTTCGACTTCGGGCAGTTCGGGCATGGGGGGAAAGGGACGAGTATTCAGAATTCAGGAGTCAGGATTCAGGGGGGCGGGATTCGGAAGGGGGAGCCTTTTTGAGGGAATGGGCCGGGCCTTGGGCGACGGGGCGGCCGAGGGCGCGGAGGCGGGCCTGGACGCAGAGGGTGCAGTCGGAGGCGTCTTCGTCGATGCAGGGCTTGCCGGGATAGAGCTGGTAATCCTTGCGCAGGGGGCCGGGGGTGGCGTTGGGCATGAAGACGTTGGCGCCGCGCTGCAGGGCCAGGTCGCGGCCGTTGGGGAACAGCGCGTCGAACGCGGTGGTGGCGGGAATATGGGCGTCGGGATTGGCCAGGCGCAGGACGGCGACGGCGCGGAAGAAAGTCTCGGGATCGGCGGCGTAGGCGTTGGGTTGGTCGCCGAGCGGCGTGTCGGGATTGGGGATATAGGGGCCGATGCCGATCATGTCGAAATCGAATTCGCGGCAGAGGAGAATGTTGTCGGCGAGGGTTTCGAGGGTTTCGCCGGGCAGGCCGATCATGAAGCCGCCGCCGGCCTGCACGCCGAGCGCTTGCAGGTCGCGCAGGCATTGGAGGCGCGCGGCGAGGGTGCAGTCGGGATGCAGGCGGGCGAAGAGGTCGGCATTCGAGGTCTCGAAGCGCAGCAGATAGCGGTCCAGGCCGGCGTCGCGCCAGCGGGCGTAGACGTCGCGCGGGCGGTTGCCGACGGACAGCGTGATGGCCAGGCCGGGGACTTCGGTTTTGATGCGGCGCAACAGGGCGGCGATGTCGTCGTCGGAGTCGCCGGGCGTTTCGCCGCCTTGCAGCACGACGGTGCCGGCGAGGCCGGCGGCGGCGATCTGCCGGACGGAGGCGAGGATCTCGTCGGGGGCCATCCGGTAGCGCGTCGGGACGGGATTGGAGGCGCGGATGCCGCAGTAGAGGCATTCGTTGGCGCAGTAGTTGGAGAATTCGACGATGGCGCGGATGGGGACGGCGTCGCCGCAATGCGCGCGGCGGACGGCGTCGGCGCGGGCATAGAGCGCGGCGAGATCGGCGCCCGCGGCGCGCAGCAGCGGCAGCAGGTCGGCGCGGGTCGCGCTTTTTCCCAGCGGCGTGAAATCGGGTTCCATGGCGGGGCAATCTACCACGTCCGCCGGGGTCCGGGCAAAACGCATCGGCGCTCAGGGCGCTTCGGCGGCGATCCGGTAGAACGTGGGGCCTGCGACGGCGGAAACGTCGACGGTGGCGGCGTTGCGGGGGGCGTCGGCGGGGATGCCGGCATGGACGACGTTGGTGAAGCCGTTGGCGAGTTCGGCGGTGGAACGGACCGAGTAGTTCCGGCCGGTGGCGCTCTGCCAGTTCAGCACCAGCGCCGTCGGACTGGGTTCGGGCGGGTAGAAGACCAGGGCCGAGGCGCGGTTGGTGGGATCCGTGCCGGCGGCGAGTTCGTCGGCGTTGGACAGGCCGTCGCCGTCGTCGTCGGCGGCACCGACGGTCTGGGTGGCGGAACCGAAATGCCAGAGTTCCGCGCCGTCGGGCAAGCCGTCCGCATCGGCGTCGGCGGCGGGCTGGAACTGGCGGTACCACGTCACGGCTTCGCGGTTGAGATTGTCGTCGTCGGTGAGGACGCAGCCGCCGGAGCCGTTGCCGGCGGCGGAGGGGACGAGGGCGAAGCCTTCGAGGTTGCCGGTGCGCGGGCCGAAGTATTCGGCCAGTGGCCGCAGGCGGCGGTGGGCGCCGGAGACGACGGAACGCAGTTCGACGATTTCGAGATAGTTGCTGCCGACGTTGTGCCAGACGAAAAGCCGGCCGGTGGCGCGGTCGAATTCGAGATCGGCGGTCTCGGCGCGGCCGGTCTGGTAGCGGCCGACGAAATCCCAGGCGTCGCCGGTCCGGTCGAGGTCGAAGACGTAGATGAACCCGTCCTGCTGGTAGCCGACGAACGCCAGGCCGCCCATGCCGCGGACGCTTTGGCGGGGCACGCCGTTGGAATCGCAGAAGCCTTGCCGGCGCAGGTATTCGTCCGGGACGAAGGCCAGGCCTTCGCCGCCGGAGTTGGCGGTGTTCGTACAGACGGCGCGGAGATTCCAGACGTGGAGCGGATTGGTCGCTCCGAAGTCGGAGACGCCGTACTCGCGGACATAGCCGTTTTCGTCCATGACCCAGACGGTGTCGTCGCGGTCGGCCTGGCAGATGGCTTCGAGATCGCCGCCGGGCGCCCACTGGGCTTTCGCCCCCGCGGCGTTGGTGGCCACTTGGAAGCCACCGGCGCCGTTTTCGCAAAGCGCCCAGAACGAACCGGGGTTGTTGCAAACGAGCCACAGCCGGCGCGTGGCGGGATTCCAGAAGGCGCCGCTCCAGTTGTTGACATCGAGGCCGGCGTCGACGTCCGTCAGGCGGACGGCGGCGGCCGGGGCTTCGCCCGGCCAGGGATCGGCGGCGCGGGCGGCCGGGGCGGCAAGCCCGGCCAGGGCGGCGGCGAACAGGGCGAAGCGGAAGGGTTTCATCGGCGCGCGTCTCCAGTACCGACCATACGCCGGCCGGCCGGGAAATGCATCACCGATTTGCGAACGCGCGGGAAACGAGCGCGCGGGCTTCGGCCAGCCATTGGCGGCGCCGTTCCGCGGTGCTGGCGACCACGACGCCGAACGTGCGGCGGCGGACGTCGGCCACGCCGCACAGGCCGAAAACGCAGTTGCGCCACAGGGTCTCGAGCGGATCGCCGAAGACGGCGCGTTCGCGCTCCGGAGCGGTGTTGGAGGTGTTGAGGACGACGGCCGTGCGGGCCTTCAGGAGGCCGCGGGGAACGCCCGCGCCGGCATCGCCCTCCAGGAATTCGTAGGCGACGCCGGGACGGACGACGCGGTCGATCCAGCCTTTGAGAACGGCGGGCGGCTGGCCCCACCAGTTGGGATGGACGACGACGATGCCCTCCGCGGCGGCGAGGTCGGCGCAGTGGGCGGCGATGGCCGTCGGCAGAACGGCGGCGCGGGCGCTTTCGTCCGGCGGGAGCACGGGATCGAAGCGTTCGGCGTGGAGATCGTGGAAGACCACGCGGTGGCCATCGGCTTCCAGCTGTTCGCGCACGGCCTGCGCGAGCGCGTGGTTGAGGCTGCCGGGACGCGGATGGGCCAAGAGCAAGAGGATGTTCATGCGGATGCGGGGGGTACGGGGGCTTGCCGGTCGCCGCGCAAACCTGCGCGGCGCGCGAAAAGGGTGGTGGCGGGAACCGGGGTCGAACCGGTGACCTAAGGCTTATGAG
>CALKWZ010000022.1 GCA_938003985.1 uncultured Verrucomicrobiota bacterium
CGCGCGAAGCCTTGCCGCGCCTCGACGTGCGGGTGTCGTTCCTGCCGGACCGCGAACGGCTCGCGCTGGTGGTGCGCGACATCCAGGCCAGCCGCCGGGCGTTTCCCCTGATCGAAATCGCCAACCGCTTTCTGGGCCGCGAGGATCTCTATCTGGTCAAGCTCGAGCTGGCGTCTCCGGCGCCGGCGCCGGAAGGCGCGCCGCGCGCGACGCTGGTGCAATGCCTGGAATGCAAGCGGGTGTTCCGCAACCGGGCCAACGCGGAAGCGCATCTGCTGAACGACCACCTCGACAAGTTCTTCGCCGTCGAGGAAACCGAAGTCGAGCCGCCGACGGGCGTTTTCACCTGCGTGGCGCGCTGCCGCCTGAGCGGCACGGTGCTGGGACCGCCGAACTACCACGGCTACAACGAAAAGATCCAGGAGCTGTGGGCGGCGCGGTTCGCGCACATGTCCAAGGCCGAATACCTCGGCCACGTCGAGACGGTGCGCGACGAAGCGCTGGTCGAGCAGTGGAAGGATTCGCTGCGCAAGAAGACGGTCTATCGCCTCAAGGAAGTACCGGAAGGACAGGCCACCGCGCCGATGAGCCGCGCGGAAGCGCAGGATTGGATGCGCGCCGGCAAGCTGAATCCCATGCTGCGCGAATCGGCCCGCTGCCTGCTGCCGGGGCCGCAATCCCGGAAATTCGACGACGGCGCGCTGCGCTCCGCGGTGTCCCTGGCCTGGCAGAAGGAAACGCGGTTCCCGTTCACGCTCTCGCTGGCGCTGCGGCCGGCGTTCCGGCACATGCATCTGCACCTGTTCAAGGTGAACGCGCGGGAAACCTACGTGACGGCGGTGGAACCGATGCCCGTGGACAAGGCCACGGCGCCGGCCATCGTGAAGGCCATCGTGGAGCATCTCGAAGCCCATGCCGGCGCGACGCGCCAGCAGGTGCTGGAAGGGATGCGGCCGGGGGCGAATCCCGAGTCGGCCGAGGCCGCGGAACTGCTGCTGCACCTCAACAACCTGGTCGCCAACGGCGGGGTCATCGAATTCTTCAACGGCACGCTGGTCTTGCCGCGCGCCGGCGTCCGTCCCGCGGACAAGCCGCCGGCGGCGGAAACCGCCGCGGCCGCGCCGGAGGGCGCCGCGGAGGATTCCCTCGCGGCGGATGACGCGTCCGCGGCGGAAGAGGTCGCGGAAATCGAAATCGCCGCGGAGGCCGAGCCGGCCGTGGCTGCGGCCGCCGAACCGCCGGCCGCGGAACCGCCGCCGGAAGCCCCGGCGGTGCCGGAGGTCCAACCGGAGTAGCGCCATGGGCCTGAAGTACGCCATTCTGGGCGACATCCACGCCAACTGGGAAGCGCTGACCGCCGTGCTGGCGGATGCGAAGACGCAGGGCGTGACGAACTACGCGTGCGTGGGCGACATCGTCGGCTACAACGCCGATCCGGAACGCTGCATCGAGGCGGTCCGCGAACTGGCCGGCGAGGCGGTGGTGCGCGGCAACCACGACCACTACTGCTCGCGGCAGGAAAACCTCAACGGATTCCACCCGCTGGCGGCGGACGTGGTGGACTGGACGCGCAAGCGCCTCAGCGAGGAGCAGCGCAACTGGCTCGGCAACCTGCGCTATTCCCGCACCGTCGAGACGTTCATGCTCGTGCACGCCACGCTCGACAACCCCGAGATGTGGGGCTACGTCTTCGACAAGCTCGAGGCGGAGGCGAATTTCGCCTACCAGATGTGCTCCGTGTGCTTCTTCGGCCACACCCACGTGCCGCTGGCGTTCGAGAAGGCCGGCATCGTGCGCGGGGGACTCTACAGCAAGCTGCTGATCACCGCCGGGCGCAAGTACTACATCAACGTCGGCAGCGTCGGCCAGCCGCGCGACGGCGATCCGCGCGCGGCCTACGCCATCTACGACATGGTGCGCAACGTGGTCGAACTGCGCCGCGTGGAATACGACATCGCCGGCGCGCAACGCAAGATTCTCGCGGCGGGCCTGCCCGCCCGCGCGGCTTCGCGGCTGGAAATCGGCCGGTAGGCCGCGGAAAAGAGGGCTTGCCGGATGAAACGCACCCCGTTGGGAATCCTGACGCTGCTCGCCTGGGCCGGCGCGGTCGCCGCTTCGGCGCAGGTCGAACTGACCTGGCAGCTGGCGCATCACCGGACGGTGCTGATGGAGCCCGTGCGGGCGACCGTGACCATCGCCAACCGGACCGGCCAGACGCTCGATCTCTCGCCGCGCGGCAACGCCCGGCTCGCGTTCGACGTCGAAGACCAGCCGTCGTCGCCGGTGGCCGAAACCGGGCGGCCCCTGCTGACGCAACCGGTGATCATTCCCGCCGGCGCCGTCCGCGCCGTGGACGTGAACCTGCTGGACGCCTATCGGCTCGTGAAGGGGCAGAGCTACATGCTGACGCCCGTGCTGGAGTTCGCGGGCCTGCGGTTCTTCGGCCGGCGCCTGTCGCTGGAAATCCAGCCCGGCCTCGAACTGGCCCGGCGCGACTGCGGCCTGCCCGCGGCGGGCGACGCGCGCACCGCCACCCTGCGCCTGCTCAACCGCGACCGCAGCGACCGGCTGTTTTTCCGGCTCGACGATTCGTCCACGGGCTATTGCCTCGGGGTCTACGACCTGGGGCGGGTGATCCGGTTCTTCGCGCCGCTCCTCGAGCAGGACGCGGCCGGCGCGTTCCACGTGCTGCACCAAACGGGGCCCGACCGGTTCGCCCATTCGACGTTCGGCACCGACGGCGCGCCCCTGGGCACGACGTTCTACGGCGCGACCGTGGGCAGCATCCGGCTGGCGCGGAACGAGCGGGGCGAGCTCGCGGTGCAAGGCGGCACGCCCTACGTCGAGGATCCCGAACAACCCGGCGTGCTCCTCGGCCCCGAACTGCCGCCGGCCCATCCCTACCGCACGACCTTGGGCGAACCCGCGGCGCCCGCGCGCGCCGCTCCGGAAGCTTCCGCGCCGAGAAAGCCGGCCGCCCCCAAACCGCAACCCAGCGAGAAATCCCATGCCGGATCCGAATCTGTTTCTTGGTAAGGCGCTGCTCGGACTGGGAGCGTTGGGCCTCGCGGCGGGCTTGATCGCCCTGCTCGCGCCGGAACGGCTGCTCGCCGGTTTGCAGGCGTTTCCCCGGTCGAAAGCGCCGGGCTGGATTTTGGGCGCCCTCGGCGCGTTCTGGGTATGCTGGGTGATTTCGCACGCGGCGCTGGGCCGGTTCGAGGTCGTCAAGCCGTTCATTCCGGTGCTGGGGGTGGTGGCCTACGCGGCGATCGTGTTTTTCCTGGACGAGCTGCTGGCGCCGCGGATGCTGGGCGGCGTGCTGCTGCTGGCGGCGAATCCGCTGCTCAACGGCGTGCGCTGGGCGGATTCGCCGTGGCGCTTCGCCGTCATCCTGATCGCCTACGCCTGGGTAATCGCGGGCTGCGCGCTGATGCTGCATCCGTGGACGTTCCGGCAGTTGAGCGGGAAGTTCGCGAAATCGGCGCGGGCCGTGCGGACGATCGGCTGGGGCAAGGTGCTGGGCGGCGCGATCCTGCTGGCGGCGGGACTGGGACATCTGCGCTGAGGGTCGCGCCGTGGCCGAGCCCATCCGCACGCATGCGCCGCGGTTCCTGCTGCTGCGGGGCGGGGCCATCGGGGATTTCATCGCCACGCTGCCCGTGCTGCAGGCGCTGCGCGCGCAATGGCCGGCCGCCGTCATCGAAATCTGGGGCTATCCGCACGTGGCGGAATTGGCGGTGGCGGCGGGGCTGGCGCAGTCGGTCGTTTCGCTCGACCGCGCGGAAATGGCGCGGTTCTTCGTGCCCGAGCCGCAGTTCACCGATGCGCAGGTGGCGGCGGTGCGCTCGTTCGACCTGATCTTCAACTATCTGCACGATCCGGTGGGCCAGGTGCGCAGCAACCTGCTGCTGGCGGGAGCCAAGCAGGTGTTGTCGGGCTCGCCGATCGTCAAGCGCGGGCACGCGGTGCCGTTCCTGCTGGAGCCGTTGCAGGCGCTGGCGCTGTACGACACGGAACTGGTGCCGACTTTGGACTGGCCGGCGGACCGGCGCGCCGCGGGCCGGGAGCGCCTGCGGGCGCTGGGGTTGCGGGAGCGGCCCGTCGCGGTGCATCCGGGCAGCGGCAGCCCGGCGAAAAACTGGCCCGTCGAACGCTTCGTCGAAATCGTCCGGCGCCTGCGCGCCGCGGGGCGGGAAGCGGTGGCGGTTTTCGGCGAGGCCGACGTGGACGCGGCGGCCGTTTTCGCGCGCGAGCTTCCGGATTTGCCGGTGTTGGCCGGCCTGACGCTGGTGGAATTGGCCGGCGCGCTGGCCGAATGCGGCGCGTTTTTGGGCAACGACTCGGGCATCGCGCATCTGGCGGCGGCGGTGGGGGTGCCGACGACGGCGCTGTTCGGGCCGTCGGACGCGGACGTCTGGGCGCCGCGCGGCCGGGGCGGCGTGCGCGTGCTGCGCGCGCCCGAAGGCGAGCTGGTACGGCTGGAGATTTCCGCCGTCTGGAACGCCCTCGCGCAACCCTGATTTGGTTTGCGCGGCGCGGCGGGGTGCGGTACAACCCTTCGCCGAACCAGGAGCCCTTGGATGAAGCCCGAAGCCTACTACGTCACGACGCCGATCTACTACGTCAACGACAAGCCGCACCTCGGCCATGCCTACACGACGGTGCTGGCCGACGTGCTGGCGCGCTGCCAGCGCCAGTTCGGGCGCGACGTCTGGTTCCTGACGGGCACCGACGAGCACGGCCAGAAGGTGCAGGAGGCCGCGGCCAAGCTGGGCATCGATCCGCAAACCCACGTCGATGCGACCGTGGTGCGCTTCCAGGAAGCGTGGCAGCGGCTCGAGATCCGCAACGACGACTTCATCCGCACGACCGAACCGCGCCACAAGCTCATCGTGCAGGAAATCCTCCAGGATCTCTACGACCGCGGCGAAATCTACCGCGACGAATACGACGGCTGGTACTGCGTGCCCTGCGAACGGTTCTTCACCGAGAAGGATCTCGTCAACGGCAACTGCCCGGAATGCGGCCGGCCGGTGCAGCGCGTGCGCGAAGCCAACTATTTCTTCAAGATGAGCGCCTACCAGGACTGGCTCGTCGAATACATCCAAACCCATCCCGACTTCATCCAGCCCGAATTCCGGCGCAACGAAACGCTGGGCTTCCTGCGCAAGCCGCTGCAGGACCTGTGCATTTCGCGGCCGAAGTCGCGCCTGGCCTGGGGCATCGAGCTGCCCTTCGATCCGGACTACGTCACCTACGTCTGGTTCGACGCGCTGGTCAACTACGTCAGCGCGGTCGGCTACCGCCGCGACGACGCGCAGTTCGCGCGCCGCTGGCCGGCGATCCATTTGATCGGCAAGGACATCCTGACGACGCACACGGTCTATTGGCCCTGCATGCTGAAAGCGATGGGCGTGGCGATGCCCAAGACGATCTTCGCGCACGGCTGGTGGCTGATGGGCGCCGCCAAGATGAGCAAGAGCCTCGGCAACGTGGTGAATCCGCTGGACCTGATGGACCGCTACGGCGTCGATCCGTTCCGCTACTTCCTGATGGCCGAAATGGCGATGGGGCAGGACGCGTCCTTCACCGAGGAGGCGTTCATCCGCCGCTACAACGCCGATCTGGCCAACGATCTGGGCAATCTGCTCAACCGCGTGGTCAGCATGGTCGGCAAGTATTGCGGCGGGAAGCTGCCGGCGCCGCCGGCGGGCACGTTCGCGAACGGCCCGGCCGCCGACCTGTTCAGGCAGGCCGCCGCGGCGGCCGCGGGCCTGCAAACCGCCGTCGAGACGTTCACGCTCCACGCCGGCGTCGCGCAGGTGATCGAGGCCGTGCGCGCCATCAACAAATTCATCGAAATCCAGCAGCCCTGGACGCAAGCCCGCGCGGCCGATCCGGGGCCGCTGCACGCCACGCTCTACGCCGCCGCCGAAGCGCTGCGCGTTTGCGCCGGCCTGCTGGCGCCGTTGATGCCCACCAAGATGGCCGAGCTGCGCGCCGCGCTCGGCATGGAGAAGCCCATGACCGTGAATCCCGACGAATTGACGAAGCCCGAAGTTCTGCAACCCGGCACGCCGGTGGCCGCGCCCGGAGCGCTGTTCCCGCGCATCGAAGCGCCGGCGCCCGCGGCGGAAACGAAGATCGAAACCGCGCCGGCCGCGCCGCCGCCGGCGCCCGCGAAGGCCGCGCCGGCGCCGGGCACGATCGCCCATCCGGAAGGCGTGATCGCCTACGACGATTTCGCGAAGGTGCAGCTGCGCACGGCGAAGATCATGGGCGCGGAGCCCATCGAAAACGCGGTGAAGCTGCTGAAGCTGAACGTGCTGATGGGCGACGAGCGCCGGCAGATCGTCGCCGGCATCGCGCTCTACTACAAGCCCGAGGAACTGATCGGCAAGACCGTCGTCGTGGTGTCGAACCTCGCGCCGATCAAGCTGCGCGGCGTGGAAAGCCAGGGCATGCTGCTGGCCGCCAGCAAGGGCGAGCGCCTGCGGTTGGTGACCGTGGACGGCGACCTGTCCAGCGGCGCCGTCGTCAAGTAGCCGCGGCCACCAGGCTGAACGGGCCGGCCCAGACGATGCGGGCCGCGATCGCGTCGCCGGGTTGCGCCGCCGAACCGTCCACGAAGACCGGCTTGCAGTCGGGCGTGCGCCCGTGCCGGCGACCGTTCTTCTCGATGCTCTCGACGAGGACGTCCACCGTTTGGCCCAGCAGCGGCGCGTTCTTTTCCGTCAGCCGGGCGCGCAACTGGGTTTCCAGCGCGACGCGCCGCCGCTCTTTTTCGGCTTCGGGCACGTCGTCGGGCAGGTGCCGCGCGGAATAGGTCAGGGGCCGCGGGGAATACTTGGCCACGCGGATCATGTCGGGATCCACGCGGCGCATGAGCGCCAGGGTTTCCTCGAATTGCGCGGCGGTTTCGCCGGGAAAGCCGACGATGACGTCGGTGGAGAGCCCCACGTGCGGGAGGGCCGCGCGGACGCGGGCGACGAGCGCTTCGTAGTCCGCCACGGTGTATCCGCGGCGCATCGCGGCGAGCACGGCGTCGGATCCGGCCTGCACCGGGATTTCGAAATAGGGGCACAGGCCGGGCGTGGCCGCGACGGCGGCGATCAGGTCGTCCGTGATCCAGCGCGGATGGCTGGTGAGGAAGCGGACGCGGAGAAGGCCGGGGATGGCGGCGACGCGGCGGAGCAGCTCGGGCAGGTGGATTTCGCCGGGGCGGTCCAGGCCGTAGCGGTCGACGATCTGGCCGAGCAGGATGATTTCGCGCACGCCGCGCGCGGCGAGCGCGGCGGCTTCGGCGAGGATTTCGGCGGCCGGGCGCGAACGTTCCCCGCCGCGGCGGTAGGGGATGACGCAGTAGGTGCAGGCGTGGGAGCAGCCGAGCACGACGGGCACGTGCGCGACGACGGCGCGGCCGGTCTGCGAATCGGGCAGGGGCGGCGGCGGCAGGTCGTCGTCCGCGGCGGCCGCGGGCGGGAGCTGGCCGCCCGTTTCCAGATAGGCGCGCAAGGGCGCGAGATCCGACGGCGGCAGGAAGAGATCGACGAACGGAAAGCGGGCGCGGAAGCGGTCGAGTTCGCGGGGATTTTTCCCCACGAGGCAACCCATGAGCGCGACGGTCCGTTCCGGATTCTCCCGCCTGAGTTCGGCCACGTAGGTCAGGCGCGAATAGATCTTGTCCTCGGCCTGCTGGCGCACGACGCAGGTGTTCAGCAGCAGCAGGGCGGCGTCGCGGGCGTGCGCGACGGGCCGGAAACCGGCGGATTCCAGCAACGCGGCCGCGCGCAGGGCGTCGGCCTCGTTCATCTGGCACCCGATGGTCCAGAGGTGATAGGTGGAGGGCGTCAAGAGCGGCGGGGCGGAGCGGCCGGACCCTAGCGTTTTTTGCGGGCCGGCGCCTTGGCCTTGGGTTTCGCCTTGGCCTTGGGTTGCGGTTTCGCGGCGGCCCTGGGTTTCGCCTTGGCTTTGGGGGCGGGCTTGGCCGGGGCCGGCGCTTTTTTCTTGGCCACGGCCTTGGCGGCGGCGGGCTTGGTCTTGGCGGCCGCCGCCGGTTTCGCCGGCGGGACGGGCGCCGCGGCCACGGCCTCCTCGTCGGGTTCGTCGTCGTCGAAGCCTTCGAGCAGCAGCAGCTCCTTTTCCTCTTCGCTGGGCTCTTCGTCCTCGTCCTCGTCGTCGAATTCGGCCTGCGCGGCGCAATCGGAACAGAGCGCGGACTGCGGGAAGCAGGCGGAGCAGAACTCGATGCCGCACATGGTGCATTCCCTCAAAAAGTCCTCGCCGTGGACGTCGCATCCGCTCGTATAGCCGCCGAAGGGGCTGAATTCCTCGTCTTCCATGCTCATGTCCGGTCCTCGGGGGTTCAAGTTGGCGGAATCGCGCGCGACCCGCGCGCATCCTGCTTGTACTGTTCGCACGGGACGGCTTGATCGTCAAGCGGTGAAATGCGCGAAAAACGCCGGCCCGCTTTTTTGTTTGCGGCGGCGCGCCGCCTCGTGGGAAAGTACGGCCATGCGCGGATCGCGACGGACATGAAGTCGGCATTCTGGAACAAGTTGATCGAGCGTCTGGACAAGCTCGATCCCGGCAGCGTCCAGGCCCAATTCCTCCGGTTGGCCGGGGAGCGGGGGCTGCTGGAAACGATTTTCCACGCGCTGCGCGAAGGCATCCTGGTCCTGGACGCGGAAGGGCGGATCGTCTACGCGAACCGCGGGGCCGGCAAGCTCCTGGGCATGGACGAGGCGGCGGCGGTGGGCCAGCCGATGAAGCGCTACGTGCGCGACATCGAGTGGGAACGGCTGCTGCGGCAGGACGAACGGGAATGGACCCGCCTGGCCAGCCGCGAAATCGAAATCGCCTATCCGGAACACCGCTTCCTGGCGCTCTATCTGGCGCCGCTGGAGAATCCGGCCGACGGCCGCACCGGCGCGGTGATGATCTTGCGCGACGTGACGCAGGACCGGGGCCGCGCGGAAGAGGTCGTCGAATCCGAGCGCCTGAACGCCATCCTGATGCTGGCGGCGGGCGTCGCCCACGAAATCGGCAACCCGCTCAACTCGCTGGGCATCCATCTGCAATTGATGGAGCGGGAACTGCGGAACCTGCCGGAAGCGGGGACGGAGCCGCTGCAGGAACTGCTCGACGTCGCCCGGGGGGAGATCCGGCGCCTGGAGCAGATCCTGGCGCAGTTCCTGAAGGCGATCCGGCCGAGCCAGCCGAATTGCGCGCCGCACGCGCTGCCGGACCTCGTCGCGCAGACGCTGGAAACGCTGGCGGCGGAGATCCGCGACCGCAAGATCGTGGTGGCGGTGGAAGCGGCGGACGACCTGCCGCCGGCCTGGGTGGATGCCGGCCAGGTGCGGCAGGCGTTCTTCAACGTGATCCGCAACGCGCTGCAGGCCATGACCGGCGGCGGCGTGCTGCGCATTTCCTTCGCGGCGTCGGAGCGGCTCGTCGGCGCGACGTTCCAGGACACGGGCCCCGGCATTCCCTCCGGCAAGATGGGCGATCTGTTCGAGCCCTTCCGCACGACGAAGGCGGAGGGCCACGGCATGGGGCTGATGATCGTGCAGCGCATCGTGCGCGACCACGGCGGGACCGTCCAGGTGGACAACCTGCCGACCGGCGCGCGGATCCAGCTGAACTTCCGGCGCGACGACCAGCGCATCCGGCTCTTGGCCGCGCCGCCGGCCGCGCCCGCGGAGGAACCGGCCCCGTGAGTTCCCGGCCCGTCATTTTGATCGTCGACGACGAAAAGAACACCCGCGAAGGCCTGGTGCGCGCGTTGCGCGGCGAATACGCCGTGGCCGAGGCCGAGAACGGCCAGCGCGCGCTGGAGTGGCTGGAAACGCATGCCGCGGACGTCGTGCTGTCCGATCTGCGCATGCCGGGCCTGGACGGCCTCGACCTGCTGTCGCGCCTGCTGGGGCGGGAAGCCAAGCCGATCGTCATCCTGCTGACGGCCTACGGCAGCGTCGAGTCGGCCGTGGAGGCGATGAAGCGCGGCGCCTACGATTTCCTGGCGAAACCGGTGAACCTCGACCGGCTCGACCTGCTGCTGCGCCGCGCGCTGGCCGAACGCCGGCTCGGGGACGAAAACCGGCGGCTCAAGGCGCAGCTCGACTCGAAGTACGGCTTCGAGAACATCATCGGGACGTCCCCGGCGATGCGGGAGGTGTTCGAGACGATCCGCCAGGCGGCGCCGACGCGCGCCACGGTGCTGATCCAGGGCGAAAGCGGCACGGGCAAGGAGCTGGTCGCGCGCGCGCTGCACCAGTGCAGCCCGCGCCGCGACGGGCCGTTCGTGCCCGTGCATTGCGCCGCGCTGGCCCCGACTTTGCTCGAAAGCGAACTGTTCGGGCACGAGAAGGGCGCGTTCACCGGCGCGACGGAGCGGCGCCGCGGGCGCTTCGAGCTGGCCGACGGCGGCACGCTGTTCCTCGACGAAATCGGCGAGATCGATCCCGCGCTGCAGGTGAAGATCCTGCGCGTGCTGGAAGAGCGGAAATTCGAGCGGGTCGGCGGCACGGAAACCATCCACGTCGACGTGCGCCTCGTCGCCGCCACCAACCGCGACCTGCGCGCGCGGGTGGCGGAAGGCGCCTTCCGCGAGGACCTGTTCTACCGGCTCTACGTGGTGAACCTGACCTTGCCGCCGCTGCGGGAACGCGACGGCGACGTCGTCCTGCTGGCGCAGCATTACCTCAAGACGCTGGCCGAGGAAAACGGCAAGAAGCCGTTCACGCTGGCGCCCGAGGCGATGGACGTGCTCCAGGCCTATCCCTGGCCCGGCAACGTGCGCGAGCTGCGCAACGTGATCGAACGCCTGGTGGTGCTGGGGGCGGGCAGCCGCCTGACGGTGGCCGACCTGCCCGCGGCGGTGCGCGACGGGGGCGCCGGCGGCCTGGCGCTGGCCTCGCGGGCCGGCCGCGTCCTGCGCGACGCGGAACGGCAGCTCATCGCCGACGCGCTGCGCCGCCACCGGAACAACCGCACGAAGGCGGCGCAGGATCTGGGCATCAGCCGCCGGACCCTGCACCGCAAGCTCAACGAATTCGGTCTGCGCGCCCCCGGGGACGCGCGATGAAAGGGCGGACGCCATGGCGCTAGCATTCGAATCCAGCATGCAGAACCTGGTCTACCAGATGGACCAGGGCTCGGGGCGGAAGGTCATCCACGCGGCGCTCTTCGCGCTGTTCGCGTTCGCGATGGCCGCGCTCTACACCTTCACGAACTTCCAGGGCCTGCGCGATGCCCGCGCGATGGAGGAAGCCCAGCTGGCGCGCAACTTCGCGCAGCGCGGCCAACTCGTCACGCAATGCGTGCGCCCGTTCGCGCTCGGGCGGCTGGCCGCGCGGTCGCCGGACGGCGCCGTCTCGGCGCTGGACCAGCCGGATCTGCTGCATCCGCCGCTCTGGCCGGCGATTCTCGCCGGAACCTTTCGCCTGGTCGGCATGCCGCAACCCGGCACGCCGACGACGGCCTACGTGAACGGCATGGACTATCTGCCGGTGGCGACGAGCCATTTCTTCACGGCCTTGGCGGCGATCCTGGTCTGGCTGCTCGGGTGCAAGCTGTTCGACCATCGCGTGGGGGTGCTGGCCGCCAGCTCGTTCCTGCTCAGCGATCTGGCCTGGCGCTGGAGCCTGCTCGGGTCGGATCTGGCCGCGGCGACTTTTTTCGCCCTCGCGGCGGTCTATGCGGGCGTCTGGGCGGCGGAACTGCCGGCGGGCGCGGGCGCGGGGGCGACGGCGGAGCAGGGGCGCGTCGCGCGCTGGCTGGTGCCGCTGGTGCTGGCGGCCCTGTTGACTTCGGCGGCGTTCCTGACGCGCTATGCGACCGGCGTGGTCGCGTGGACGGTGGTGTTCCTGCATCTCGGCGCTTCGCGGCGCCGGCGGCCTTGGGCGAAGGCCGCGCTGTTCGCCGGGCTGGCCGCGCTGCCGGCGATTCCCTGGATCGCGCGCAACGTCGCCTTGTGCGGGCAGCCGTTCGGGCTGGTCCTGTACCAGGCGCTGGCCGGTTCCCATCTGTTTCCCGGCGACGCGCTGGCCCGCTCGCTGGCACCCGAGCTGCCGGACGCCGGGACCGCGTTCTATGCGCTGCAAATCAAGGCGGTCGCGAATCTGCGGGCGTTTTTCGCGGAAGGCTTCGGATTCGCGAGCGGCGGCTTCGTGCTGGCCTTGTTCGGGGCGATGTACCTGCATCGGTTCGTGCGCCATGCCAGCCGCACCTTGCGCTGGTGCCTGCTGCCCGCGGGACTGATCGCGATCCTCAACGCCGCCGCGTTCGGCGAGGAAAGCCTGCGCGCGCTGGCCGTCTTCTGGCCGCTGCTTTTGCCGTATGGCTGGGCGTTCTTCCTCGTGCTGCTCGACCGGCTGCAATTCGAGATGCGGGCGTTCGCTTCCGCGGCGATCACGGCCCTGCTGCTGCTCACGGCCTTGCCGCTGCTGGTCCACGTGCTGCCGCCGCGCACCGGGCTGCCGTATCCGCCGTATTTCCACAACTACATCGGCTGGGTGACGTCGATGCTCGAGCCCGAGGAGTGCCTGACGACGGACATTCCCTGGGCGACGGCCTGGTATGGCGGCCGGACGTCGATCCAGTTGCCGCGGGACATCGACGGGTTCTACAAGATCGCGGAAAAGCACCAGCGGATATCGCTGGCCTATTTCACGACCGTCACGCGCGACAAACCGTGGGTGCGGGGGTTGTCCGATCCCACCGCGCCGGAATACACGTGGTACCAAGTCTTTGCCCAAGGAAAGGTTCCGGGAAATTTCCCGCTGACCCACGGGCGGTTCCTGGCAGGCAGCGACCAGCTCATCCTGGCCGACCGGCAGCGGTGGTGATTTCTTCGCCCCGTCCGTCCGGCCGGCGCTCCGCGACCTGAGAACGGCCGAAAAAACGCTCCACTTCCGCGGGGCGAACGGGGCGCGATTTCCTTGCGGCACCCCGGTCTTCTGGTGTACTGTCTACCACAATACAGGAGTACCTCCATGAAGCTGTTCCCCCGCGTTGCCTTGTTGGGTCTTATCGTGCTCGGATGCGCCGTTCTGGCCCCGGCGCAATCCATTCACCTGAACGCCGGCGCCATCGCCACCGGCCGCGCCGCGAAGAAAACGCCGACGCGCGCCCTCGCGGCGAACTTCGCCGGCAACCGGCTGCAGCTGGTGCAGTTCGCCGGTCCGATCCAGCCGGAATGGGTGGAACAGTTGAAAGCGGGCGGCTTCCAGATCGTGGACTACGTGCCCGAAAACGCCTACCTCGTCTACGGCGGTTCGGCCGCCGCGCGCGCGCTCCAGGCGCGCGCCAAGCACGTGAAATGGTCCGGCGCCTATCTGGCGAGCGACAAGATCCATCCGCGCGCCAGGCCCGAGGCCGCCGCGGAGCGCCGCGCGCTCGTGGGCGAGGACGACTTGTTCGCCGTCCAGCTCGTGCAGGATGAAACGGCCAACGCGGAAACGGTGGCGCTGCTGCAGGGCCTGGCCAAGGAACCGCTCCAGCGCAACCAGGCGTTCCGCCACTACCGCAACCTCGTCGTCCGCATGGATCCGGCGGAAGTCGCCGCCGTCGCCGAACGGCCCGACGTGATTTCCATCGCCCCCTACGTCCTGCCGAAGAAGTTCGACGAGCGCCAGGGCATGATCGTGGCCGGGCAGCTGGCGGGCAGCGGCCCCTCCGGCCCGGGCTACCTGGCCTGGCTGACCGGGAAAGGCTTCACCCAGCAGCAGTTCAACGAATCCGGCCTCGTGGTGGACGTCTGCGACTCGGGCCTGGACAACGGCTCGACCAACGCCAACCATTTCGGCCTGTATACGGCCGGCAACACCGCGCTGGCCAGCCGCGTGGTCTATGCGCGCCTCGAAGGCACCGCCAACAGCGGCAGCACCATCCAGGGTTGCGACGGCCACGGCACGCTCAACGGCCACATCATCGGCGGCTACAACGACAGCAACGCCGGCTTCCCGCACCAGGACTCGGGCGGCTACCGCTACGGTCTCGGCATCGCGCCGTTCGTGCGGCTGGGTTCGTCGGTCATTTTCGACCCCGGCAACTTCACCAGCCCGAACTACAGCGACATGATTTCGCGCGCGTACCGCGACGGGGCGCGGATCAGTTCCGACAGCTGGGGCGCGGACACCTACGGCGGCTACGACGTCGACGCGCAGGAGTACGACGCGCTGGTGCGCGACGCCCAGCCCTCCGGCGCGGCGGTGCCCGCCGCGGGCAACCAGGGCATGACGATCGTGTTCGCCGCCGGCAACGCCGGGTCCGGCGCCGGCACCGTCGGCTCGCCCGGCACGGCCAAGAACGTCATCACCGTCGGCGCGGCCGAAAACGTCCATTCCCACGCGATCACCAACGGCGGCAACAGCGCCACGGGCGCCGACGGCTGCGACACGCCCGATGCCGAAGCCAACAGCGCCAACGACGTCGCCAGCTTCTCGAGCCGCGGGCCGTGCAGCGACGGCCGCCGCAAGCCCGAAATCCTCGCGCCCGGCACGCACGTGACCGGCGGCGTGGCGCAGCAGGTCAAGGCGATGGCCGGCAACGGCAACGACCTGGCGTGTTTCGACGGCACGGGCGTTTGCGCGCTGCCCGGCGGCGGCACGGCCGGCAGCACCAACAACTTCTTCCCGCTGGGCCAGCAGTGGTACAGCACCTCGTCGGGCACCAGCCATTCGACGCCGGCGGTGGCCGGCGGCGCCGCGCTGGTCTACCAGTATTTCCTCAACCAGGCCTGGGGCGCGCCCAGTCCGGCCATGGTCAAGGCCTACCTGATGAATGCCGCCCGCTACATGACGGGCGTGGATGCCGGCGACGACCTGTGGTCCAACGACCAGGGCATGGGCATGATGAACCTCGATTTCGCCTTCGACGGCACGGCCCGCATCCTGCGCGACCAGGTGCCCGCCGACGTCTTCACCGCCAGCGGCCAGTCCCGCGCCATCAGCGGCCTCGTCGTGGACGCCGGCAAGCCGGTGCGCGTGAGCCTGTCGTGGACGGACGCCCCGGGTTCGACCACGGGCAATTCCTACAACAACAACCTCAACCTGACCGTGGTGGCCGGCGGCAAGACCTATCTGGGCAACGTGTTCAACGGCGCGGTCTCCACCAACGGCGGCGTCGCCGACGCCAAGAACAATTCCGAAAGCGTGTTCCTGCCGGCCGGCACGACCGGCGCGGTGACGGTGGTCGTCACGGCCGCCAACATCGTTTCCGACGGCGTGCCCAACGCCGAACCGGCGCTGGACCAGGACTACGCGCTGGTGATCTACAACCTCGACGAAGTCGAAATGCCCGTGGTGATGGGCGAGGGCCGCGCGCTGGTCGCCGAAAGCTGCGGCGTGGTCGGCAACGGCGCCATCGATCCCGACGAAACCGTCACGGTCGATTTCGTCCTGCGCAACGCGGGTTCGGCCGACACCACCAACGTCGTGGCGACCTTGCTGGCGACCGGCGGCGTGACCGCCCCGGACGGCCCGCACGCCTACGGCGCCCTGCTGGCCGGCGGCGCGTCCGCCACCCAGTCCTTCACCTTCGCGGCCACCGGCGAATGCGGCGGCACGCTGACCGCGACCCTGGCGCTGGAAGACAACGGCCTCGACCTCGGCGTCGTCACGTTCGACTTCCGCCTCGGCGGCACGACCGACACGGCCAAGGGCGCGACGAACGCCGCGGCCATCACGATCGTCGACAACGCCTCGGGTTCGCCGTATCCCAGCACGATCACCCTCGCGGACCTGCCGGGCACCATCAGCAAGGTCACGGCCACCCTGCGCGGCTTTGCCCACGGCTGGCCCGCCGACGTGGACGTGCTGCTGGTCAGCCCCGACGGCGCGGCGGTCTCGCTGATGAGCGAACTGGGCGGCGGCACGAGCGTCAGCGGCGCCAACCTGACGTTCGACGACGATGCCGCTTCCGTCGTCGGCACGCCGATCGTCTCGGGCACCTATCGGCCGTCCGGCTCGGCCTACGACATGAACGCTCCGGCCCCGGCGGGCCCCTACGGCTCGGCCATGGCCGATTTCAACGGCGGCAATCCCAACGGCCAATGGCAACTCTACGTGCTGGATGCCCAGGCCGAGGATGCCGGCAGCATCGCCCAGGGCTGGTCGCTCACGGTCACGTCCGCCGAACCGCTGTGCTGCGGCAGCAACAAGCCGCCCGTGTTCGGCTATCTGCCCAACCAGAGCGTCGTGGAAAGCAACCTGCTGTCCTTCGCGGTCGTCGCGACCGATCCCTACGACGGCGATCCGATCGCGCTGACGGCCAGCAACCTGCCGGCCGGCGCGACGTTCCCCGTCACCAACGGCCTCGGCACCTTCATCTGGGAAAACCCCGAACCGACCGGCACCTACTTCGTCGGCTTCTATGCCGAGGACAAGGACGGCGCCGTCGAAAAGCAGATCAGCGTCACCGTGCTGCCGACTCCGTTCGTGGACACCAACTGCCACGTGATCATTTCCGAGTACGTGGAAGGCTCCAGCAACAACAAGGCGCTGGAAATCTACAACCCGACGGCGGAAGCCGTCGATCTGGGCGCCGACAACTACGTCGTCCTGCTCTCGATGAACGGCGGGACGTCGAAGATCGCGATCAACCTGACCGGTTCGATCCCGTCGCAGGACGTGTTCGTGCTGGCCAACAGTTCCGCGGCGGCCGGCATCTTGGGCGCGGCGGACATGACCAGCGCCACGCTGACCTTCAACGGCGACGACGCCATCGTCCTGTACAAGGGCGGGACGAACGGAATCGTCGTCGACAGCATTGGCCAAGTGGGCGTGGATCCCGGCACGGAGTGGGGCACGGGTCTGACGTCCACCTCCGACAACACCCTGCGGCGCAAGGCCGCGATCAAGGTCGGCGACCTGGTCCTGAACGACGCTTTCGACCCGGCGACCGAGTGGGATGGGTATGCCGTCGATACCTTCACCGGCCTCGGCACCCATGCGAGCGACTGCTCCGGCCCCGGCCTGCCGACCCCGCCGCTCCTGAACCCCGTCGGCAACCAGAACGTCGCCCCCGGCAGCAACCTTCAGTTCAACGTGGTGGCCACGCCGACCGATGCCGACGCCGTGACCCTGACGGCCAGCAACCTGCCGGCCGGCGCGACCTTCGACGCCACCAACGAGCTGGGCTCCTTCGTCTGGGAAGCCGCCGGCCCCACCGGCGTCTACAGCGTGACGTTCTACGCCACCGACAAGGACGGCACCGACGAGGAAACCATCTCCGTCACCGTCAGCGAATCCGCCCCCGTGGACACCAACTGCGCCGTGATCTTCTCGGAATACGTCGAAGGCTCCGGCAACAACAAGGCCGTCGAAATCTTCAACCCGACGGCGTCGGCCATCGATCTGGCCGCGGGCAGTTACTTGGTGCAACTCTATGGCAACGGGAACGCCACCCCCACGGCGACCATCAACCTGACGGGCACGCTGGCTTCCCAGGATGCCTTCGTGCTGGTGAACAGCGCGGCCGGCGCCACGTTGTTGGCCATGGCCGACCAGACCAGCGGCAGCTTGAGCTTCAACGGCGACGACGCCCTCGTGCTGCGCAGCGGCGGCGCGAGCGGCACGGTGTTGGATAGCATCGGACAAGTGGGTTTTGATCCAGGGAACGCCTGGACCAATGCGGGCGTTTCCATGTTGGACCAGACCCTGCGCCGCAAGGCCAGCGTTAAAACAGGCGACATCAACCCGAGCGACGTTTTCGATCCTTCCGTCGAGTGGACAGCCTATGCCATCGACACCTTCGACGGCGTGGGCTCGCACACGAACGACTGCTCCGGCCCGGCCTTGCCGACGCCGCCGATCCTGAACCCCGTCGGCAACCAGTCGGTGACGGTGGGTGAAAACCTCCAGTTCCAGGTCGTGGCGACGCCGACGGATGGCGACGCGGTGACGCTGACGGCCAGCAACCTGCCGGCGGGCGCCACCTTCAACGCCACGAACGAAACCGGCACCTTCCAGTGGCTGGCCGCTTCGCCGACGGGCGTCTACGGCGTGACGTTCTACGCCACGGACAAGGACGGCGCGGACGAGGAGACCATCTCCGTCACCGTCGGCGAAGCCAGCACCGAACTGCTGGCCCCCGTCATCCAGGCGGCCAGCCTGGTGGATGCGAACCAGTTCAACGCCAACTGGCTGGCCTCGGCCAACGCCACGGGCTATCTCCTCGACGTCGGCACGAACGCCACCTTCACGGGCGGCGGCGGCGGAAGCGAGCCGGGAACCAACTGCTACCATGACGGCAATCTGGGCGCAGGCACGGGCGGCACGTGGACGGAAACCGGCCTGACCCAAGGTTCGGGATACGTGATTTCCCAGCTGGGAGATTCGCTGACCACGCCCGCGATGGACTTCACCGCCAGCACCGCCGAAACCTTGAACTTCAAGGCGCGCACCTATGGCGGCGTCAATGCGGCCAACAACACCATCACCGTATCGGTTTCAACCGACAACGGAAGCAACTGGACGGTTCTGGGAACGCGGGTGCCGTTGAGTACGACCCTGACGGCGATGACGCCCTTCGACCTCAGTTCCTACGATGGCGCGCAAGTGAAGGTGAAACTCGAGACGCTGGGCGCCACGGCCACGGTGGGCGCCGGACTCGACGACGTCCTCATCACCAACCTGACCGGAGCGGCTTCGGCATGGTACGTCCCCGGTTACGAAAACCGCGACGTCGCCAACGTGACCACCTTTGCCGTCACGGGCCTCACGGAAGGCGTGACCTACTACTACCGGGCCCAGGCCTACAACGTCTCGTCCAACAGCCCGTACTCGGCCGTGACCAGCGTGGTGACGGCCGCGGCGGGGGGCGGCACGCCGCCCGTGTTGAACGCGATCGGCGGCCAGGAAACGTTCGTCGGCTACGACCTGCAGTTCCAGGTGTCCGCCGTGCCGACGGACGCGGACGCGGTCACGCTGACGGCCAGCAACCTGCCGGTGGGCGCCACGTTCAACGCGACGAACGAAAACGGCACGTTCCTCTGGACCGCCGCCGCGCCGACGGGCGAATACAGCGTGGTCTTCTACGCCGCCGACAAGGACGGCAGCGACGGCGAGGCCGTGGGCATCTACGTCTACCCGCTGCCGCAGTTCCAGACCTTCGCGGTCAGCAACGGCGCGCCGGCTTCGGCCACGTTCCGGTCGGTGCTGGGCCAGACCTACCGGCTGGAATACAGCCTCGACCTGCAGGCGGACCCCGTCGCGTGGTCGGAAGCCGACACCGAAATCGGCGACGGCAACGACCTCACGCTCTCCGACACGAACGCCGTGGACGTGAAGCGGTACTACCGCATCGTGGCGCCGTAAGCGCGCTGCCCGCGGCTCCGCGCCGCGCCCCCCCGGGGGCGCGGCGCTTTTTGTTGCCCGGCAAGAAGACTGCGCGCAATCAGGCGCGGGGCCACAGGGAGCCGGCGCGCGCCGCGCGGGCGATGGCCGCCAGCGTGCGCAGGTGCTGTTCGGGCGGGCAGGAGCGGGGACTGAGCAACAAGGCCAATTCGGTCGTCGGCGCCGCGAACCCGGGCAGGTCCAGACCGGACTCCCGCCGGCCCACGGCGATCCGGGCGGAATCGATCAACGGCGTGTGGAGATGCAGCAAGGCGACCTGGGCCGACAGCGGCACCGGGGGGAATCCCATCAGTTCGGCGACGAGCGGCTCGAGCGCGCCCCGGTATTCGGGCAAGGCGCTCCGGAGCAATTCGGGCAGTATGGCCGGCAAGGTGGCCGCACCCAGCGAAACGGGCACGATCGGGGGCAGATCGCGCGCCGGGGCCGCGCCCGCTTCCTCCGTCTGCGCGGGTTCCTCGTTCTGCACGTCCAAGGGCGGAAACAGCACGATCAAATTGTCGTCGGGCCAGCGCAGCGCCCAGTCGACCGGCAGCCGTTCGAGACTGGGTTGCCAGGCCAGATTGCCGCGCCGGACGCTGAGCAGCAGGACGGCGTCGCCCGGGGCGCGGGCCTGCTCGACCGCGGCGACGACGGCGGCCCAGGTGGCCAGGGAGGGCGGCGTTTTGGCGCCGGCGGGCGGACGGTTGCCGGGCAGGGCCTCGATGGCCCGGCGCGTGGCGTCGGTGGCCGCCAGATACACGCGCGCTCCGGCGCGCGCGGCGATGCGGCGGGCCAGTTGCAGGGCGTTGGGGAGGCCGGAATGGCGCTCGATCAGCGGCGGGGCCAAAACCCACAGCCGCCGGGCGGTCGCCAGGGGCGGGCCCGGCCGAACCACCACCACGGCCTGCCGGCTTTGCGTCACCACGCGGTCGGGAATGCTCTGCAGCAGCGAGGCCGCCCGCGTGCGCGCATGCCAGCCCAGCACGATGGCGCCGACGCGGAATTCCGTCGCGGCGTTCAGGATGCCGCCGGCCACGCTGGCATCCAGGCGCGCCAGCGGAATGGCGTGGACGCCGGCGGCTTCGGCGCGCGCCACGGCTCCGCCCAGCAGGCGCTCGGCTTCGGCCACCCGTTCGGGATCGTCGGGCCCCGCCGAGGCCACGTGCAAGGGGTAGAGGGGCTCTTCGGTGCGGTCCGGCCGCAGCATCATCGCCAAATCCACGAGGGCGTCCACCCGGTGCGGAGACGCCAGCGGCATCAGGATGCGGCCGGATTCGTGCCGGGGGCCGGCCGGCCGGAGTTCCGCTTCGGCGGCCAGGCGGCGGGCGCATTTTTCCGTCACCCACGGGCCGATCAGGCAGGTGACGAGGATCATCAGGATGGTGCCGTTGAGGATCGCGGCATCGAAAATTCCGACCTGGGTGCCGACCAGCACGGCGGCGAGGGTGGCCGCGGCCTGGTTGACGCTGAGCCCGAACACCAGGCCGGTTTCGTCGCGGGAATAGCCCAGCCAGCGGCCTGCGAGATGGGCGGCCGCCCATTTGAGGGCGGTCACGCCCACCGCCATGAAGAGCGCGATCCGCCAGCCGTCGAGACCGGTGAGCAGCACCCGCAGATCCACGCGCATTCCGACCGAAAAGAGGAAAAACGGAATGAAAAGGGCGTTGCCGACGAAATGCAGGCGGTTCATCAGCACGCCGCGGCCCGGGACCACCGCGCTGAGCGCCAAGCCGGCCAGAAACGCGCCGATGATGGGTTCCACGCCGGCGAGTTCGGAGGCGTAGGCGACCAAGAACGTCGCCGCGAGGACGAACACGAATTCCGCGGCGCCGTCGGGCGCGGTCCGGCGGAAAAACCAGTAGCCGATGCGCGGCAGCACGAAAATCGCGCCGGCGACCAGGGCCGCCAGCGACAAGCCCAGTTGCGCCCAGAACGCGGCGCCGATGCCGCCGTTTTGGCTTCGGACGACGACGGCCAGCACCAGAAGCGCGGCGGTGTCGGTCAGGATGGTGCCGCCGATCGTCGTGGTGACGGCGCGGTTGCGGCCCAGCCCCAGCCGCTGCACGATGGGAAAGGGAATCAGCGTGTGCGAGGCGAACATGCTGGCCAGCAGGATGGCCTTGGGCCAGCCGAAGCCCAGCAGCCAAACGGCGCCCAGCGTGCCCAGCACCTGCGGGATCAGGAAGGTCAGCGTGCCGAACACGAGGCCCGGCTTCCGGTAGCGCTGGAAGTCGTCGAGATTGATTTCCAGCCCGGCGAGGAACATCAGGTAGAGCAAGCCCACCTTGCCCAGCAGCTGGAACGTCTGGTCGAGGCGGAAAATTCCCGGCCCGAATTCGCCCACGACGACGCCGGCCAGGATCAGGCCCGCGATGTCCGGCAGCCGCAATTTGACCGACAGCAGCGGCGCCACGAGCAGCAGCACCATCACCAGCGCGAAATCCAGGATGAGCCGGTCGGCATCCATGCCCATACCCTAGCAGAGGAATCGCCGTCCGGCAAACGTTGCGGCCGGATCGGCGGCGCGGCGCACCTCCGCCGGCTAGGGGGTGCGGCGAAGATCAAATCCGGCCGTGGCGACTTCCCGGAACCCCTCCGCGCCGTCGCGCACGAGGAACAGGGCTTCGCATCCGGGGAAGCGCGCGGCCAGCAGCGGGAGCCCTTCGTCGGGACCGAGGACGAACAGCGCGGTGGCGAGCGCGTCGGCGGTCAGGCAGTCGCCGGCCCGGACCGACACGCTGGCGACGGCGTGGCCGACGGGCGCGGCGGTGCGGGGATCGACGATATGGGCGCGGAGCTCGCCGTTCTCGTCGCGGTAGAAATTGCGGTAGTCGCCGGAGGTGGCGATGGCGTTGCCGCCGGTCAACCGAACGACACCGTGGAGATCGGTCGATCCATCGGGCTTCAGCACGCCGACCCGCCACGGTTCGCCTGGGTCGTTGCGGCCGACGCCGAGGGTTTCGCCGCCGATTTCGACGAGGAAGTTTTCGAGGCCGCGCCCGCGCAGCAGCGCCGCGACCCGGTCGACGCCGAACCCCTTGGCGATGGCGCCGAGATCGAGCTTCAGATCGGCGATTTCTTTTTCGATCCGGCCATCGGGCAGGAGGTGCAAATGCCGCCAGCCGATGACGGCGCGGGCGGCGGCGATCTGGTCGGGCGCGGGTGCGGCGCGGCGCAGGCCGTCGGGACCGAAGCCCCAGAGGTTCACGAGCGCGCCGACGGTGGGATCGAAGGCGCCGTCCGTGGCTTCGGCGATCTCCAGCGCGCGGCGGACGACGAACTGGAATTCCGGGGAGATCGCAACGGGTTCGTTCGCTCCGGCGCGGTTGAAGCACGAGATCTCGCTGCCGGGATCCCACGTGGACATCTGGCGGTTGACCTCGGCGAGCTCGGCGTCGACGTCGGCTTGCAGGCGGCGCAAGTCGCGAGGACGGACCTGGACGTGGGCGATGCGGACGGAGTAGGTGGTGCCCATGGTGTGGCCGGCAATCACGGCATGGGAAGAAACCGGAGAACAGGCCGAGAGAGGAAACAGCAGCACCGCGGCCCAACAAGATTTCCACACGCCGGGAAACGGTTTTCCGCGTTGTGGAATCATTCCGCTCCAGTTTTCCATGGCGTGGAAAATCGACATGGGGGAAGCATAGGCCGCGGGGCGGAAGCATGCAAGACGGGGAGCGGGCATGGAATTCGTTCAAAATGGGACTGGAGACGGAAAGGCGGGGGGCTATACTGGCGATGGAGCGGAACGTGAAAAGCCGGATCGGAAGTTGGCTGGCGATCGGGACGTGGGCGGCGTGGGCGTCCAGCGCGGCGGGGGGACGGCCGGTGACCAACCTGACCTTTCATTCGGGAATCGGCACGGATTGGGCGGTCTACGTCGGCGAACAGGCGCACAACGGCGGGCCGGCGGGGGAATGGACGGCCGAATTCGGGGGGCGCGCCGGGACGGGGTATTTCCTCCAGCTCTGGGCCACGACGATGAGCAGCGGCAACTCGGGGCCGATCACGGCCGTGCACGGCGGTTGCCGCGCGGCGTGGCTGATCGACCGGTTCGCGACGGGCTTGGGGAACGACGGGATTCCAGCCGGCTGGTCGGGCGGCGAACTCAGCCTGGAGGACAAGCGCACGGCCTTGGCCTTCGCGGTGTTCGAGGTGGGAACGTCGCCGGAAAGCGATCCGCCGGATCTGGAAGACGGCACGTATCGCTTTTGGTACGCGCCGGCGGTTCCCCGGCAACTGGCGCAGGCCTATCTGGCCGAATTGGCGGCGGCGACGATCGACACGAACGCCTTGGCGGCGGAATACGAGGTGGTGACGGGCGAGCAATGGCTGGGCATCGCCTTTGCCCTCTGGGTGGCGAAAATCGAGCCGCCGGAACTGACGCGGATCGACGTGGCGCCCGCGCAGGCCGACTTGCAGGTGGGCGAAACGCGGAGCTTCGCGGCGGAAGGATTCGACCAAGGGGGATATCCGCTGGCGTTCGCCCCCGTCTGGACGGCCAGCGGCGGGCGGGTGGACGGCGCCGGGACGTACGTGGCCACGGGGCCGGGCTCTTTCGAGGTGTGGGCCGGGGCCGCTGGCGCGGTCGCGCGCGGCACGGGCGCCGTGGTCGCGGCGACGATGGCGATCGGCGAAGAAGCGTCCGCGGCCACGAACGGCATTTCGTTCGCCAGTCATACGTCGGCCGTCTATTCCTTGCAGCGCCGCGTCCGGTTCTCGTCCGGCGAATGGGAAGACGTGCCGGGCGGCGGGCCGGAACGGGGCACGGGCGGGGAGTTGACCTTGGCGGACACGAACGAACCGGCGTCGACGACGCGGTTCTACCGCGTGCGGTACGCGGTGGAGCCGTAGGGTCAGACGAGGCCGAGCAGGGCGGCGGCGCGGGCGGGCTCGATGCGATAGCGGGAGCCGTGGCCTTGGAAGAAGGCGTGTTTTTCGATCAGCGCGAGGCCAAGGGCGGTCAGCACGATCTGCTCGCCGGCGGCGGACGACAGGACGACGTCGCCTTTTTCGAAGACGCCGTCGCCGCGGAAGGGGGACGGAATGCGGCCCATGGATTCGTGGGCGACGGCCGTCACGCCGGGGCGGATCGCGACTTCGCCGCCGAACGCGGCGCGGGCCTTTTCGTAGGCGTCGCGGAGCGCCGCGAGCAGGGCTTCTTTGGAGACGCCGAGCTGCGCGAGGGCGTGGAGGTCGGCGGCGACGATTTCATCGACGGGCCGATGGTCGGTGCCGAGGAAGCCTTCGCCGGAGAACTTGGACGCGCCGAGGCGGTCTTCGAGGGCTTTGTCTTCGGGCGTTTCTTGCATAAATTCAGTTCCGATCTTTGACAGGATTAACAGGATTTTTCAGGATGAACAGGATTAATGCCGTTCGGGGTTTTCAATTCTGTAAATCCTGCCAAATCTTGTAAATCCTGTCTAAAAGGGTTCAGGAGAATTTGTCGTAGAAGACGCTTTGTTCGGGCATGCCGTTTTTCGTCAGGACGGCGATGGAGGCGTCGATCATGCCGGGGGAGCCGCAGAGATAGGCTTCGTGCTTGGAAGCGTCGGGGAAGTGGCGGGCGACGACTTCGGTGATCAGGCCGCGTTCGCCGGTCCAGCCGGAATCGGCGGGTTCCTTGGAGAGCGCCGGGACGAACTTGAACCAAGGGCATTCCTTTTCGAGCTGCCGGAATTCATCCAGGAAGAACAGGTCGCGCTGGGTGAGGGCGCCGAAGAAGTAGGTGGTGGGCCGGGCGATGCCTTTTTCCTTCATGTCGCGCACGATGGACCAGATGGGCGCCATGCCCGAGCCGCCGGCGATGCAGATGATGGGCGCTTGCGTGTCGGACAGATGGAAGAAGCCGTAGGGGCCGGAGAAGAAGATCTCCGCGCCTTCCTTGAGATGGTCGAAAACCCAGGTGGTGCAGATGCCGTCGGGCACGCGGCGGATGATGAGTTCGAGATGGTTTTTGTCCGACGGCAGGGAGGAAATGGAATAGCCGCGCATGACCGACTCATGGCCCTTGTAGTCGGCGGACTCGAGCTGGACGTATTGGCCGGCCTCGAAAGAAATGGAACCGGGCTCGAGCAATTGCATCCGCAGTTCGACGATGTCGTGGGTGAGCGGCTTCTTGTGGACGAGCTTGGCGCGGAAACGGGAGACGGAGAACAGTTCGTCGGGGATTTCGATCTTCAGGTCGCGGCGGACCTTGACCTGGCAGGCCAGCCGGACGTTGTCCTTGCGCTCGGCGGGGGTGAGATAGGGTTCCTCGACGGGGCCGATCAGGCCGCCGCCCTCCTGGACCTTCAGCTTGCAGTAGGCGCAGGAGCCGCGGCCGCCGCAGGCGGAGGGAATGAAGATGTTCTTTTCGGCGAGGGAGGAAAGGAGGGACGAGCCGCCCTCGACGTCGAGGACCTTCCGGCCCGCGTTGACGTCGACGTGGCAGGTGCCGTAGTTGAGGATCTTCTTCTCGGCCAGCACGAGCAGCCCGGCGAGCACGAGCCCGCAGGCGAGAAGGAAACCGACCGAGATGAGGATGGAGACGAGCATGGGGTCAGATCTTGATCATGCCGGAGAAGCCGACGAAGGCGAGGGCCATGATGCCGATGACGACGAGGGTGATGCCGGGCCCGGCGAGGCCCTTGGGAAGGGCGGCTTCGTTGATCTTTTCGCGGATGCCGCCGATGAGGGCGATGGCCAGGAACCAGCCGAAGCCGCCGCCGAGACCGAAGGCGAAGGCCTGGAGGAAGCTGTACGGCTTGTTGAGCATGAAGAGCGAAATGCCGAGGATGGCGCAGTTGACCGTGATCAGCGGCAGGAAGATGCCGAGGGAGTTGTAGAGCTTTTCCGAGACCCGCTCGATGATCATTTCCACCAATTGGGTGAAAGCGGCGATGACGACGATAAAGACGATCAGCCGCAGGTACTCGAGACGGAGGGGCACGAGCAGGTAGGTGTAGACAAGGTAGTTGAGCGCGGCGGTGGTGGCGGTGACGAACATGACGGCCACGCCGAGGCCCAGGCTGGTGTCCACTTTCTTCGACACGCCCAAACACGAGCACATGCCGAGGAAGCGCGCCATCAGGATGTTGTCCGTGAACGCCGCCGACACGAAGATCAGCAGGAAAGACGAGAGAAATCCCATTTCGGAGAGCGGGGTCATTTCGCTTCCTCCTTGACCAGCCGGGCGCGGGCGATCCAGGTCAGGATGGCCAGCATGAAGAACGCGCCGGGGGGCATGACCATGATGGTCCATTGGTGCCACCAGAGGTCGCGGGCCGGCAGGACGTAGCCGAGCACGGTGCCGAACCCCATGATTTCGCGGACGATCGCGATCGCGACGAGCACGGCGGTGTAGCCGAGGCCGTTGGCGAAGCCGTCGACGAGCGCCGGCAGGGGCTTGTTCTGGCTGGCGAAGGCTTCGGCGCGGCCCATGATGATGCAGTTGGTGATGATCAGGCCGACGTAGGGGCCGATGAAGCGGTGGATGTCGGGCGCGACGGCCTTGATGAGGATGTCGATCATCATGACGTAGCAGGCGATGATGACGACCTGCACGATCATGCGGATGCGCACGGGAATGTAGTTGCGCAGCAGGGACACGGTGAACGCCGTCAGGGCGGTGGCGAAGGTGACGCCGAAGCCCATGAACAGCGTGTTGACCACGAGATTGGTCACGGCCAGCGCGGAACAGATGCCGAGCACCTGGCGGAAGATCGGATTCTCGACCAGGAGGCCGTCTTTCAGGATTTTGCCGTAGGTGGAAGCCATGGAAGGGGGGTCAGGGTTCGGGGTTCAGGGGTTGGGGTGCGGCGGAATAGGCGGCGCGGAAGGCGGCGAGTTCGTCGTTGAGGAAGCGCATGAGGGCCATGGAGGTCTGGGTGGCGCCGGTGATGGCGTCCACTTCGTTGGCCGCGTTGGGGGCGGGATTGGCGCCGACGAGGATGCGGCTCTCGGCCGGAGCCTCCCAGGCCACGGAGAGGCCCTTGAATTGGTCCGTGAACCACGGTTCTTCGATGCGGGCGCCGAGGCCGGGAGTTTCCTTTTGATCGAGCACCTGGACGTTCAGGACGTTCCGCAGGTCGGGCGAAAGCACGACGACGACGTCGATGCGGTCCCAAAAGCCCATGCCGCCGGCGACGAAACCGACGCCTTCCCGGCCGGGCGCGCCGCACTCGTAGACGGTGCGGCCGCCGACGGTGGCGGTCCGGAGCGCGGCGTCGACGGCCTGCTGGTAGGCCTCGGCCGAGGTGCCGGCGACGTCGAGTTGGAACGCGCGGCACAGGACGCGGTTGCGGTGCATGGCCGCGTTCTTGGCGAGCAGGCCCTGCGTGGCGTAGTTGACGACGGAAATGCCCGTGCCGAACACGAGGCAGATGGCGGCCATGAACGACAGGACGTAGGCGGGGGATTTCTTGTTCACGCCTTCACCGCCGGTTTCTTGGGCGCCTGGAAGCGCTTGATCCAGAGGTCGAGGGAGGGCGCGAGCATGTTGCCGAGCAGGATGGCGAAGGCCACGCCGCCGGCGAAAACGGCCTTGTAGCGCAAGAATACGATCATGGCGCCGATGAAGACGGAATAGACCCAGACGGATTCCTTCAGGCGCGGGGCGGAAATGGGATCGGTGACCATGAAGACCGCGGCGTAGAGGAACGCGCCGGAGAAGAGCGTGAACGGCAGCGGCGGGACGGCGGCGATGCCCAGCGCGTTGCGGAGCAGCAGATTCATGCCGACCGCGCCCAGCAGCGTGCCCAGCATCAGGCGCCAGTTGGCGGTCTTGGTCCAAAGCAGATAGATGGCGCCGAGCAAAATCGCGAGCGCGCAGACTTCGCCCGCGGAGCCGGCGGCCAGCGCGCGGGCCTGGCCGGCGCGGTCGAACAGCCCGCCGATCTGGCCCGTGACGAGGTCCCAGATCCGGACCTCGAAGCCGTAGTCGCGGCGGGACCACATGGGCGTGGCGGCGGTGACGGCATCGACGACTTTCAGGCCGGGCGCGGCGAGTTCGGCGGGCAGTTCCTGGAGCGCGTCGAAACTCCAACGGGCGAACCCGCCGGGGAATCCGCGGAAGGCGGGCACGAAACGCGAGGTCATTTCGACGGGGAAGCAGACGTAGACGAACGCGCGGCCGACGACGGCGGGATTGAAGACGTTCTTGCCGAAGCCGCCGAAGACCATTTTGCCGAACACGATGCCGAAGACGACGCCGACCGCGGCGACCCAAAACGGCGTGGTCGGCGGCAGGGAAAGGCCGAAGAGCGCGGCGGTGACCCAGACCGCTTGGGAAATCTTGCCGTTTTTGGCGGGGATCATGGCCCATTCCGCCAAGAAGGCGAACGCGCAGGAGACGGCCACGAGGGCGAGCACGCGCCAGCCGAACAAATACACCGCCGCGACCGCGACCGGAATCAGCGCGTAGAGCACGCGCAGCATCATGGGTTGCTTCAGGAAGGCGGGCTTGTTCATGGAATGGAGCCGAAGGTATCCGAGGAATGCCTGCGGTTCAAGTCGGATTCGGAAAGACCGCGCGGCGCCGGCGCAAACCGCCGCCTACAAATGGTAGTCGCCGGCGGCTTCGGGCTGGTACGGGATGTCCACGATCTTGATTTGGCGGGGGCCGCCGGGCGTCTGCCAGGTGATGGTGTCGCCCTTGGAATAGCCGAGAATGGCGGTGCCGATCGGGGAGACGACCGACAGGCGGCCCCGGGCGACGTCGGCCTGCTCGGGGAAGACGAGGGTGTATTCGGAGTCTTCCCCGTTTTCGACGTCCTTGACGACCACGCGGGAGTTCATGGTGACGACGTCGGCCGGGACGGACTTGGGATCGACGACTTCGGCGATCGTCAGTTCGCGGGCCAGTTCCTTGAGGAAGGCGGCGTCGCGATGTTTGCCGGCGAGGGCTTCTTCGAGCATGAGGGTCAGGCGCTGGTGGTCTTGGCGGGTGATGAAAATCTGGCGGTTGGTCATGGGGGACCTCCTTTCGAGGCGGGGGCGGGTTACAGGATCTTGAACTTGGGCAGATCCTGGATGTCGATCATGCCGGCGAGGGTGCCGTCGGCGTTCAGGACGACGAGGTCGTCGAAACGGTGTTTCTGGAAGATGGCCAGGGCGTCGGCGGCGAGGCGGCCGGAGAGGACCGACGAGGGGCTCTTCGTCATGAGATCGGCGACGGGCCGGGTCTGGACGTCGGTGGCGCCGCCGGCGAGGTAGCGGCGCAGGTCGCCGTCGGTGAAGAGGCCGACGACGCGGCGGGTGGCGTCCACGACGGCAACGGCGCCGGCCTGGACCTTGGTCATGGCGATGACGGCGGCGCCGACGGTGGCGGATACGGGGACGGACGCGAGGCGGTCGCCGGTGCGCATGATGTCGTCCACCTTCAGCAGGAGGGCGCGGCCGATGGCGCCGCCGGGATGGAAGGCGGCGTATTCCTCGCGGGTGAGGCCGCGGGCTTCGAGGAGCGCGATGGCCAGCGCGTCGCCGATGGCCAGCGCGACCGTGGTGGACGCGGTGGGCACGAGATTGAACGGGCAGGCCTCGCGCTCCACGGAAGCGTCGAGTACGACGTCCGAATGCTTGGCGAGGGTGGAAGCCGGGTCGCCGGTGAGGGCGACGATGCGCACGCCGGTACGCTTGAGGATGGGCAGCAGATTGACGAGCTCGTCCGACTCGCCGGAATAGGACAGCGCGAGGACGGCGTCTTCGGCCTGCAGCAGGCCGAGATCGCCGTGCATGGCCTCGGAGGGATGCAGGACGTTGGCGGGGGCGCCGGTGCTGGTAAGGGTGGCGGCGATCTTCTGGCCGATGTGGAAGGATTTGCCGACGCCGGTGACGATGATCTTGCCGCCGCCGGCGAGGGTGGCCTGGAGCGCCTCGACCGCGGCGTCGAACGCGCCGTCGAGCCGCTCGCGGGTGCGCCGCAGGGCGGCGATCTCGACGTCGAAGACGGCCTGGGCCTTGGCCAGATGGGAAGTCGCGCTCATGGAAGGAATCTAGCGGAAACGGCCGGCCAGGGCAAGCCTTCCCCGGCCCGGAAAACGACCGGGAAACCGGCGGGGCTGAAAATCCGTCAGACGCGGATCTGGCCGTTGCCCTGGACGACGAACTTGTAGGTGGTGAGTTCTTCGAGGCCCATCGGGCCGCGGGCGTGGAGCTTGTCGGTGGAGATGCCGATTTCGGCGCCCATGCCGAATTCGCCGCCGTCGGTGAACCGGGTGGAGGCGTTGGCGTAGACGCAGGCGGAATCGACCTCGTCGAGGAACTTCTCCTGGGCCTTTTTGTCGGCGGACAGGATCACGTCGGAATGGTGCGAGCCGTGGCGGTTGATCCAGGCGATGGCAGCGGCGAGCGAAGGCACGACGCCGACGGTCAGGATGAGATCGAGGTATTCCTCGTCCCAGTCCGCGGCGGCCGCGGGCTTGAGGGCGGGGACGATCGCGCGCGCGGCGTCGTCGCCGCGCAGCTCGACGCGCTTGGCGGCCATGAGGGCGGCCAGCCGGGGCAGGAACGTCGCGGCGATCTTTTCGTGGACGAGCACTTTTTCCAGCGCGTTGCAGACGCCGGGGCGGCTGCACTTGGCGTTTTCGACGATGGCGAGGGCCTGGTCCAGGTCGGCGGCTTCGTCGACGTAGGCGTAGCAGACGCCCTTGTAGTGCTTGATGACGGGGACGTAGGCCTGCTCGGTGACGGCGCGGATGAGTTTTTCGCCGCCGCGGGGAATGACGAGGTCCACGCGGCCTTCGAGCTGGACGAGCTCGCGCACGGCGTCGTGGTCGGTGGTGGTGATCAGCTGGATGGAATCCGCGGGCAGGCCCTTGCGGGTGCCGCCGGCCTGGAGGACGTCCACGAGCGCCTTGTTGGATTCGAGGGCTTCCTTGCCGCCGCGCAGGATGACGGCGTTGGAGGTCTTGAAGCAGAGGGCGGCGGCGTCCACGGCGACGTTGGGGCGGGACTCGAAGATGATGCCGATGACGCCGATGGGAACGCGGACCTTGTGGATGACGAGGCCGTTGGGGCGGATCCAACGGGAAATCTTCTGGCCGACGGGGTCTTTGAGGCCGACGAGGGCGCGGACGCCGTTGATCATGGCGTCCATGCGCTTGTCGGTCAGCAGGAGGCGGTCGAGCAGGGCGTCGGAGAGGCCGGCGGCGCGGCCGGCGGCCATGTCGCGGGCGTTGGCTTCCTTGATCTGGTCGCGGCCGGCGTCGAGCGCTTCCGCCATGGCCTCGAGGATGAGGTTCTTGCGGCGCGAGCCCAAGGTGGCCAGCTGGCGGGCGGCGGCGACGGCGCGGTCGCCCATGTCGATCATGGTTTCGTGCAGGGTCATGGCTGTTCCATAGAGTTCACGGTTCACAGTTCACGGTTCACGGTTGGAAGTCAAGAGTCCTGAGGGGGCGGCGGGGCCGGAAGTTTAACTTTGCGGGCCATTGAGATCGCCCGGGCGGTTTCATATTTGCGCAGATAGTTGATGAATCCGCGCATGGTTGCGCGGGTGCTACGGGCTTGTTCGTAGGCGGCCTTGAACTCCGCAGGGGACAGATAGGCCTCGTCCAGCGCCAGATGCAATTCGCTTTGGACTTCCGAGCAGGAGCGTTTGGCATAGCGCAGGAAACGGATGAACTCGACGTTGGTCTCGGAATCGAAACCTTCGGCGACGTTGTGCATGGCGGATCCGGCCGCGGCCCGAATTTGGTTTCTCAGCTCTTGGTCTTTGGCAAAAGAGGGCTTTTGGGTCAGGCGATAGACCATGCGGGTCAGTTCCCGGGCCCGTTGCCAAGCTTCGACGTCTTCAAACCGTTCGATTTTCATGGTTCCTCAACCTTGAACCGTGAACCTTGAACTGTGAACTCCTACACAACGACGAGGTTGTCCCGGTGAATCACTTCGCCGGGGGCTTCGGCGCCGAGGAGTTCGCGGATCTTTTCGGTTTTCAGGCCTTTGAGCAGGCGGGTTTCGGCGCTGGAATATTCCGAGAGGCCCTGGGCGATGCGCTGGCCGGCGAGATCGAGGACTTCGACGAGATCGCCGGGGGCGAAATCGCCGGCGACGTCGCGGACGCCGACGGGCAGGAGACTCTTGCCGCGCTTGAGCAGGGCGTCGCGGGCGCCGTCGTCGACGACGATGCGGCCGTGGGGATGGTGGAAGAAGGCGACCCAGCGCCGGCGGTGGTTGAGGCCGCCGTTGGCGTCCTCGGAGCCGGCGGCGGGGATGAGCGTGCCGACGTTCTCGCCGGCGACGATTTTCTGCAGGATGCCGTCTTTGCGGCCGTTGGCGATGACGACGACGGTGCCCATGCGGGCGGCTTCGGCGGCGGAGGTCAGCTTGCTGGCCATGCCGCCGGTGGAGAAGACGCTGCCTTTGCCCTTGGTGTGGGAGAGGGTATCGGCGGTGACGTCGGCCAGGAAGGGCACGCGGCGGCTGCGGCCCTTGGCGTCGGTGGCGTGGAAGCCGTCGACGGTGGTCAGCAGCACGAGCAGGTCGGCTTCGAGCAGCATCGCGGAGCGGGAACCGAGCGCGTCGTTGTCGCCGAACTTGATCTCGTCGACGGAGACGACGTCGTTTTCGTTGATGATGGGGACGACGCCGCTTTCGAGGAGCTTGAGGAGCGTGTTGCGGGCGTTGAGGTGGCGCCGGCGGTGCTCGAGGTCGTCGTGGGTCAGCAGGACCTGGCCGATGCGGCATTTCTTGCGGGCGAAGAGCTTGTCGTAGGCGGCCATGAGGCGCGACTGGCCGACGGCGGCGGCCATCTGGAGGCTGGGCAGATCCTCGGGCTTCTTCTTCATGCCCAGCGCCTGCAGGCCGCAGGCGATGGCGCCGGACGAGACGACGACGACCTCGCGGCCCTCGCGGCGCAGGGCGGCGAGGCCATCGACCAGGGCGGCCATGCGGCGGGCGTCGGGACGGCCGTCGCGCTGCACGAGCACGCGGCTGCCGATCTTCACGACGACGCGCCGGGAAGCCGCCAGTTTTTTCCTTGCCGAAAGATGGGGCATGACGGGGGGCAGTCTGCCAAAAGGCCGCCGGAATGCAAAGCGCCGAAAACGCCCGCGCCGTCGGCGCGGTTCGGGATTTGACAGCGGCGGGGCGGGGAGGGAGAGTAGGCGGCGTGAATTCGGAAGTCCAATATCGCTATCTGTTCGGGCCGGTGCCGTCCCGGCGGCTGGGGCTGTCGCTGGGCGTGGACCTGAATCCGGCGAAGGTCTGCACGGAGAACTGCGTGTTCTGCCAGGTGGGGCGCACGACGGACCTGACGCTGGAACGCAAGGAGTGGGTGCCGACGGCGGACGTCCTCGCGGAGTTCGACCGCTGGGTTGCGGCGGGGAACCGGACGGACGTCGTCACGCTGTCGGGCTCGGGCGAGCCGACGATGCATGCCCGGTTCGGCGACGTGCTGCGCCACGTGAAGGCGCGGGGCCGGTTCAAGACCGCGATCCTGAGCAACGGCACGCTGATGTTCCTGCCGGAGGTCCGGCGCGACGCTGCGGAAGCGGACGTGGTCAAGGTGACCCTGAGCGCCTGGGACGAAGAGTCGTTCCGGAAGATCCATCGCCCGGCGGAAGGCGCGACGTTCGCGCGGCTGCTGGAGGGCGAGCGGGCGCTGCGCGCCGAATTCCGCGGCCAGCTGTGGGTCGAGGTGATGCTGCTGCCGGGCTACAACGACGCGCCGGAGCAGGTGCGGGCGATCGCGGAATTGGCGAAATCGCTGCGGCCGGACGCGGTGCACCTGAACACGACGACGCGGCCGGCGCTGGCGGGCGTGGAAGTGCCGCGGCTGCCGGAGGCCTGGCTGCGCACGGTGGCGCCGTGGTTTTCGCCGCCGGCGGAAATCCCGGTCTTCGCCGGCCGGGCGAAAACGCCGGAAGCGACGTCGGACGCGGAATGGCTGGAGTTGCTGGCGCGGCATCCGATCGCGCTGGACGCGCTGGCGACGGCGTGCGGCGCGGACGTGCCGGCGCTGGAGCGGCGGCTGGCGCCGCTGGTCGCGGCGGGCAAGCTGGCCGTGGAAGAACACCACGGCGTACGCATGGTGCGGGTGGCCGGGGCATGAGCGGCGAATGGCGCCAAGTCCGCGTGCGCTACGAGGGGGAAGTCCAGGGCGTGGGTTTCCGCTACGTGGCGCGCAACCTCGCGAACGCGCTGGGGGTGAGCGGCGGCGTGGAAAACCTCAACGACGGCGCGGTGCAACTGGTGGCGGAAGGTCCCGAAGACGTGCTCCGGCGCCTGCTGTTGCAGATCCGCACCTCGCGCCTGGGGCCGAACATCGCCTCCGAAAAAACCGAATGGCGCGCGGCGCAGGGGCTGGGCGGGTTCTATTACCGCTAGGGGATCGTCCCGCGGAACGCATGTTCGGCGGGGCCGGTGAGGGTCAGGGGGGCGAGGCCGACTTCCAGTTCGTCGCCGCCGGCGGCGCGGACGCGCACGGGGCCGCGGACGAGGCCGAGTTTTTCCGCGACGAGGGCGGCGGCGAGGATGCCGGTGCCGCAGGCGAGGGTTTCGCCTTCGACGCCGCGCTCGTAGGTGCGGATGGCGAGGGAGTCCGGGCCGAGAATTTGGATGAAATCGGCGTTGGTACCGGCGGGGGCGAAGAGCGCATGGCGACGGATGAATGCGCCGAGGGTCGGGACGTCCACCGCGGCGAGGTCGTCCACGACGGCGACGGCATGGGGTACGCCGGTGTTGACGAACTGAAGGGGGAGAGGCCGGTTTTGCCATTCGACGGACAAGTTCAACCGCCAGTCCTTGGCCGGGGGGAGGTGCAGGCGGACGAGGGGCGGGGCCAGGATTTCGGCACGGACGAGACCGGCGCGGGTCTCGATGCGCATGTCGGCGGGGGCGGCGCCGATTTCGTGGGCCAGGCGGGCGATGCAGCGCGCGCCGTTGCCGCACAAATCGGCCTCCGAGCCGTCGGGATTGAAGAACCGCATGCGGAAATCGGCGGCGGCGGAGGGCTGGATCAACAGCAGGCCATCGGACCCGATGCCGCGCTTCCGGTCGCAAAGCCCTGCGCGGAAGGCGATATCGTCGACCGGAAAGCCGCCGCCGCGATCGTCCGCGAGGATGAAATCGTTGCCGGCGCCGTGCATTTTCCAGAAAGGAATGGCCATAGACATCACCTTGCCACTTGGCCGGCCGGAAGGCAAGGGCGGGGCTTGTTCTTGCATGGGGGGGCGGGATTTGGATAATGGGGGACGGTTGAATCAGAAACGAGTGCACCCATGCGCATTGTGATCATCGGCGGCGGCCAAACGGGCGCCCATTTGGCGGAAAAGTTCTGCGAGGACGAACACGACGTGGTCGTGATCGACTCCTCGGCGGAGGCTTTGGCGGACGTGAATGCCCATCTGGACCTCATGACGGTCCACGGCAACGGCGCCGATCCGGCGACGCTGGAAGAGGCGGATCTGGAACGGGCGGATATGGTTGTGGCGGTGACGGACCGGGACGACACGAACATCCTGGCCTGCATTTTCGCCCGGGCCCGGGGGGTGGGGCGCACGGTGGCGCGGGTGTCGTCGTCGGCCTATCTGACCAGCCGGCACATCGATTTCAAGCGGCTGGGGGTGGATCTGCTGGTCAACCAGTACGACGAGTACGCCCGGGACCTCTACAACGTGTTGCGGCTGCCGGGGTCCATCGAAGTGGCGGACCTGCTGGACGAGCGGGTCATGGTCGTGGGCATGTCGGTCCATATGGACAGTCCGTTGCTGGGCACCACGCTGAAGCGGTTCGCGGGCAAGGAGTGGCTGCGGAAAATCCGCTTCACGGCGGTGGTGCGCGGCGACGAAGTCATGACGCCGCACGGCGACACGACGTTCCTGGTGGGCGACGACGTCTATTTCGCGGGCGAGCCGGATGCCATCGCCGATTTCATGCAATGGGCCTGGCCGGAGTACAAGCGGTTCCAGCGGGTCGTGATCGCGGGCGGCGGGGAGCTGGGCCTGCAGCTGGCGCGGATGCTGGAGCACACGCGCATGCAGATCGTGCTGATCGAGCAGGAGGAAGAGCGCGCGGACTTCTGTTCGGCGCAGCTCAACCGCACGCTGGTGATCAAGGGCGACGCGCTCGACCAGGAGACGCTGGCGGGCATCGGCGAGGCCGAGGACATGGCCTACGTCGCGGCGACGGGCAGCGACGAGCACAACATCATCGGCTGCCTGGTGGCGGAGAAGTACGGCGCGCGCTTCACGGCGGCGCAGGTGGGCAAGAAGGAATACATCGGCATCGTCAACCAGCTGCGGCTGCTGGACCGGATCGTGGATCCGCGCCTGGCGATGGTCAATTCCATCCTCCATTTCGTGCGCGGCAAGAACGTGCAGGCCGCGGCGATCCTGGCGCGCCTGCCGGGCGAACTGATCGAGATGAAGCTCTCGCCGAAGCACAAGTGGGCGGGCAAGGCGATCCAGGACCTGAAGATTCCCGAGGGCGTCATCATCGTGGCGGCGCAACGGGCCGGCCAGGTGAAGACGGCCACGGGCGATCTGGAGCTGGCGGCCGGCGACCGCGTGGTGGTCTATTGCCTGCCCGAGGCGGTCGCCAAGATGGAGCCGTTGTTCGCCTCTTGAGGCGGCCGCGATGAATTTCAAGCCCGTCTTCCACGTGATCGCCTGGCTGCTGGGGGTGGTGGCCCTGCTGATGGGCGGCTGCGGCCTGGTCTCCTTCCTGCACGGCGAGCCGGCCGCGGCCTGGACGGCGCTGGTCTATTCCGCGGCGGGCACGCTGGCGGCGGCGGCGGTCCTGTGGGTCCTGACGCGCAACGACCAGGAACTGTCGCGCCGGGACGGGCTGGGGGTGGTGGCGTTCGGCTGGCTGTGCGCGGGGGTGGCCGGGGCGGTGCCTTATCTGCTGTCCGGCACGATCGCTTCGCCGACGGCGGCGGTGTTCGAATCGGTATCCGGGCTGACGACCACGGGGGCTTCGGTCATTCCCGTGCTCGAAGGCGTGCCCAAGGGCATCCTGCTGTGGCGGGCGCTGACGCATCTCGTCGGCGGCGGCGGCATTCTGGTGCTGGTGGTGGCGATCCTGCCGATCGCGGGGGCGGGCGGCATGCAGTTGTTCCGCGCCGAAGTGGCGGGCCCGTCCAAGGACCGCATCGAGCCGCGCGTGGCCGCGACCGCCAAGATGCTGTGGGGCGTCTACGTGCTGCTGAACGTCGCGCTGATTTTCCTGCTGCGGCTGGGCGGCATGGATTGGTTCGACGCCGCGTGCCATGCCTTCGCCACCATGGCGACGGGCGGCTTTTCCACCCGGACGGCCAGCGTCGCGGCCTACGACAGCGTCTATATCGAGAGCGTGCTGATGGCGTTCATGTGTTTCGGCGCCTTGAATTTCGCCCTCCATTACCGCGCGTTGCGCGGGGAATTCGCGCCGTGGTGGCGGGATTCCAGCACCCGCTTCTTTCTGGGCGCCGTGGCCGGCGCCACGCTGTTCAGCGCGTGGATCCTCCACCGCTCCGCCGCGGATCTGGCGTGGGGCGCGGCATTGCGGCAGGCGGCGTTCACCTGCGTGAGCCTGGCCACGACCACCGGGTTCTGCACCGCGGATTACGACGTCTGGCCGCGGATTCTCCAGGTGCTTTTGCTGCTGCTGATGCTCATGGGCGGTTGCGTGGGCTCCACGGCCGGGGGCATCAAGGTCGCCCGCGTCCAGATGGCGCTCAAGGCCGTCGCGCGCGAAATCCGCTTGTTCATGCAGCCGCAGGCGGTTTTGCCCGTCAAGCTGGACCAGAAGCGCCTGGACGACGACGTGCTGGTGCCCGTGCTGGCGTTCGTGGCGCTCTATCTGCTGGTGGCGGCGCTGGGCGCCGGCGCGATGCTGGCCTTCGCGCCGGATCTGGCGACGGCGGTTTCGTCCGTGGTGGCCTGCATGGGCGGCGTCGGTCCGGGCCTGTCCGCGGTCGGCCCGACCTGCAATTACGCGGGGCTGCCGGCCGGCGGACAGGGCGTGCTGATCGCCTTGATGCTGGCGGGCCGGTTGGAATTCTTCACCTTGCTGGCCGTGTTCATGCCGGCGTTCTGGAGAAAGTGACCGGCGCGATGAATTTCAAGCCCGTCTTCCACGTGATCGCCTGGCTGCTGGGGGTGGTGGCCCTGCTGATGGGCGGCTGCGGCCTGGTCTCCTTCCTGCACGGCGAGCCGGCCGCGGCCTGGACGGCGCTGGTCTATTCCGCGGCGGGCACGCTGGCGGCGGCGGCGGTCCTGTGGGTCCTGACGCGCAACGACCAGGAACTGTCGCGCCGGGACGGGTTGGGGGTGGTGACGTTCGGCTGGCTTCTGGCGGGCATCGCGGGCGCCGTTCCCTTCGTTCTGTCCGGCACGATCGCCTCGCCGGTCGCGGCGCTGTTCGAGACGGTGTCCGGCATGACCACGACGGGCGCGTCGGTCATTCCCGTGCTGGAAGGCGTGCCCAAGGGCATTCTGCTGTGGCGGGCGCTCACCCAGCTCATCGGCGGCATGGGCGTGCTGATCCTCGTGGTGGCGATCCTGCCGTTCGCGGGGGCCGGCGGCATGCAGCTCTACCGCGCCGAAATGCCCGGACCGACCAAGGACCGCATCGAGCCGCGCATGGCCTCGACCGCCAAGCTGCTCTGGGGCGTCTACGTCCTGCTCGTCGTCGTGCTCGTTCTGTTGCTGCGGCTGGGCGGCCTGACCTGGTTCGACGCCGTCTGCCATTCCTTCACCACCATGGCGACGGGCGGTTTCTCCACCCGGACGGCCAGCATCGCGGCGTTCGACAGCGCCTACGTCGAGGCCGTCCTGACGGTCTTCATGCTGCTGGCCGGCATCAATTTCTCCCTGCACTACCGGCTGTTGCGCGGCGAAGGCGCCGCCTGGTGGAAGGACGGCGAGCTGCGCTTCTATTTGGTTGTTTTCGCGCTCTTCGCCGGCGTGGGCACGGTGGTGCTCCACGGCGCCCGGGCCGCGGCGGGGCTCGACTGGGGCGGCGCCTTGCGCCAGGTGGCTTTCACCGGCGCCAGCCTCATGACCACGACGGGATTCGTCACGGACGACTACGACCGCTGGCCGGCCTTGCTCAAGCCGCTGCTGGTGCTGCTGATGCTGCTGGGCGGCTGCGCGGGGTCCACCGCCGGCGGCATCAAGGCCGGCCGCATCCAGGTCATGCTCAAGGCCGTCGGGCGCGAAATCCGCCTGTTCATGCAGCCGCAGGCGGTCATTCCGATCAAGGCCGGCCGCAAGCCGCTGGAAGACGACGTGCTGCTGTCGATCCTGGGCTTCGCGCTGCTCTATCTGTTCGTGCTGCTGCTGGGAACGCTGGCGCTGATTCCGTTCGTGCCGAATGGCTTGACGGCGTTCTCCGCGGTCTTGGCCTGCCTCAGCAACGTCGGTCCGGGCTTCGCGGGGGTGGGGCCGATCCAGAACTACGCCGCCATTCCCGACGCGGGCAATGCGATCCTCACGGCGCTGATGCTGGTGGGCCGCCTGGAACTCTACACGGTGCTGGCGATCTTCATGCCGGCGTTCTGGAGGAAGTGATGGCGCGCCCGCCGCTATTCCCTGCGCTGGGCGCCGAGTCGCCGCTGGCGGCCGTGCAGTTCCGCCAGACCTTGGCGCTGGGGCTCGTGCCGCTGGGATTGGCGCTGCTGCTGATGGCGGCGACGGCGCCGGACTGGCCGCCGGCGGGCCTGTGGCTCGGCGCGGGGGCGGTGCCGGCGGGCATGGCGACGCTCTGGATCCTGTGGCGGCGGGCCGGCCGCAATCGCCTGTTCGGCTATTCCTCCGTCCATTTCCTCGTCCGCTACCTGTTCGTCGTCCTGTGCCCCGCGCTGCTGTGGTTCGCGTTCGGCGCCCGGGTGCTCGAACTGGCCGGCGCGCTGCCGCCGGTCCTGTTCGGCCTGCTCGTGGCGATCTATCCGGCCGGCCGCATCCTGCACGCGCGGGTCGGACCGGATCCGCAGGCGGCGCCCCACCTCGAAATGGCCTATATCCTCTGCCAGCAGCTCGAAATGGTGCTGCTGGTCTTTTCGCTGGCGGGCCTGCTGACGGGCGCCATCGTCGAGGCCAACCGGGACTATCCGACCGATCCGTTCCCCTTGCTGGTGGCCATCTGGCTGCTGGCGCTGCTGGGCCTGCTGGCCGGCGCGGTCATGGGCTTCGCCCACTGGGCGCAGCTCTTCCGCCGCCGCTCGCCGCCGCAGCCGCTCGACGACCCGCCGCCGCCCCCGCCGGCCCCGGACCGGGTCGTCCGGTTCGATTCGGACCGGTTCTGACCGCGCCGGATTTGTTTGCGCGCGGCCCGGCGCTCGCGTAGAGTCGCGGCTCGTCGATTTTTTCAGGAAAAAGGAACGAAACCATGAAGATGCGGACACATACTTGCGGGCAGCTGCGCCCCGCCGACGCGGGCGCGAAAGTGGAACTGTGCGGCTGGGTGGACAGCGTGCGCGACCACGGCGGACTGATTTTCCTCGACCTGCGCGACCGCTACGGCGTCACGCAGTGCGTGTTCGACCCGCAGGATTCCCAGACCGCGTGGGACGCCGCGCAGGCCTGCCGCGGCGAATTCGTCGTGAAGATTTCCGGCGAAGTCCGCCCGCGTCCGGCCGACATGGTCAACGACCGCATCGCCACCGGCGGCATCGAAGTCCGCGGCACCGCCATCGCCGTGCTCAACAAGGCCCTCGTGCCGCCGTTCCCGCTCGACGACCGCAGCGCGGAACACGTCGCCGAAGACCTGCGCCTCGAATTCCGCTACCTCGACCTGCGCCGGACCGCCATGCAGCAGGCGCTCTTCCTGCGCCACCGCCTGATCCAGACGGCGCGGAACTACTTCGACGAAAACCAGTTCATGGAGATCGAAACGCCGATCCTCACCAAGAGCACGCCCGAAGGCGCCCGCGACTACCTCGTGCCCAGCCGCGTTTCGCCCGGCATGTTCTACGCCCTGCCGCAGGCCCCGCAGCAGTACAAGCAGCTGCTGATGATGTCCGGCATGGACCGCTACGTGCAGATCGCCCGCTGCTTCCGCGACGAAGACCTGCGCGCCGACCGCCAGCCGGAATTCACCCAGATCGACATCGAAATGTCGTTCGTCACCGCCGACGACGTCATCGAAACCGTCGACGGCCTGATCGTGCGCCTGATGCAGGCCGCGAACCTGCCCGCGCCGGAACTGCCGCTGCCGCGCATGACCTACCGCGAGGCCATGGACCGCTACGGCAGCGACAAGCCCGACCTGCGCTTCGGCATGGAGATCGTGGACCTCGCCGACGTCTTCAAGGGCACCCAGTTCAAGGTGTTCGCCCGCGCGCTGGAAGGCGGCGGCGCGGTCAAGGCCATCAACGCCAAGGGTCTCGCCCATGCGCCCATCAAGATGGTGGAGGAGGACTGGACGGGGCTCGCCAAGGAAGGCGGCCTCGGCGGCCTGGCCTACATCCGCGTGCAGGAAGACGGCACCTGGAAGTCGCCCATCGTCAAGTTCTTCACCGACGCCGAAAAGGTCGGCCTCGAAACCGCGCTGGGCATCCAGCCCGGCGATCTCGTGCTGTTCGGCGCCGACAAGGCCGAAAAGGTCCTGCCGGTCCTCGGCCGCATCCGCCTGCTGGCGGGCGCGCACGCCGGCATCATCCCGCAGGACGTCTACAAGTTCACCTGGGTCGTCGATTTCCCGCTGTTCGAGCGCACCGACGAAGGCACCCTCGCCAGCGTGCACCATCCGTTCACCTCGCCGATGCCGGAAGACGTGCCGCTGCTGGATACCGCGCCCGAAAAGGTGCGCGCGCAGGCCTACGACATCGTCCTCAACGGCACCGAACTCGGCGGCGGCAGCATCCGCATCCACGATCCCGCCTTCCAGGCGCGGATGTTCCAGATCCTCGGCCTGCCCGAGTCGGAAATCAAATCGCGCTTCAGCCATCTGATCCGCGCGCTGGAATACGGCACGCCGCCCCACGGCGGCCTCGCCATCGGCGCCGATCGCCTCGTGATGCTGCTGGCCGGTCGCCACAGCATCCGCGACGTCATCGCCTTCCCGAAGACCCAGAAGGCCATGGACCTGATGATGAACGCGCCGTCCACCGTGGACGACAAGCAGCTGCGCGACATCCACATCAAGTTGGCCGTGGCGCCCAAGGCCGAAGCCTGATCCCCGAGACCGGGAAGGCGCCGCATGGGCTCGCAGGCGGAATTGGCGTTCCATGCCGTCCGCTTCGGCTATGAGGCGGACGGCTGGCAACTGCGCATTCCGGCGCTCGCGCTGGGCCGCGAACCGCTCTGCGGCATCGTGGGCCCGAACGGTTCCGGCAAAAGCACGCTCCTGAAACTTGCCGCGGGCCTGCTTGCGCCGGGGGCGGGCGCGGTGGACCTCGATGGCCGCTCCGTGGCGCGCATGCGCCGCGCCGATCTCGCGCGCCGGCTCGGATATTTGCCGCAGGAATGCCCCGCGCTGTTCGATTACGCCGTCGAGCAAGTCGTCGCGCTGGGCCGCCACGCGCACGGCGGGACGCTGGATCTCGCGACCGCCGCCGATCGCGACGCCGTCGCGCGCGCCTTGGCCGACGTCGGCTTGGAAGCCCTGCGGCATCGTCCGCTCTCGCATCTCTCCGGCGGCGAGCGCCGCCGCGCGTGGCTGGCGTCCGCGCTGGCCCAGGAACCGGAAATCCTGCTCCTCGACGAACCCACGCAGGCGCTCGATCTGCATCAGGCCGCCGCCGTCATGGAAATTCTGGCCCGCCGCGCCGCGAATGGACTACGCGTGGTCGCCGTGATGCACGATTTGAACCTCGCCGGCCTGTTTTGCGACCGTTTGGTGCTCGTGCAGGCCGGCGAAATCGCCGCGGATGGCCCGCCGGCCGAAATTCTGACCGAAAATCGCCTCTTGGCGGCCTACGGCGACAAAATCGAGGTCCTCCGGCGCCCCGAATCGCAAAATCCGATCGTTTTGGCGAAAAAATGAGAGAAAACAGGATTCAGAATCCAGAATTCAGGATTCAGAATGAGAATCGGACATGAAAAATTCAACGATTCTGAATTCTGACTCCTGAATACTGAATACCTTGCGAAAAATGGCTAAAAAATCGAAAATTTATGCCTTTTTGGCCGTTTTTGCGGTGTTTTTGGCCGTTTTTCCGTGGATCGGGGCCGAAAAACTGAGTTTTCGGCAGGTTTTCGGGTTTGTCGTCGGCGATTGGACCGCCGACGGCATGATTTTCTTCCAGATCCGTTTCCCGCGCGTCCTGCTGGGACTGTTGGCCGGCGGGGCGCTGGCGATGGCCGGCGCGGCGTTGCAGGTGATTTTCCGCAATCCGCTGGCCGAACCCTGGACGCTGGGCATCGCCGGGGGCGCAAGCCTCGGCGCGTTCCTGGCGCGGGTTTGTCCGTTCCTGTGGTTCGCGCTGGGGCCGCTGAACACCGCGCAGGCGCTGGCCTTGCTGGGTGCGGCCGCCGCGCTGGGCCTCGTCCTGTCGCTCGCGCGGCGTTCGGCGACCGGCGCGCAGACGTTGCTGTTGGCGGGCGTGACGCTGGGCGTCGTTTGCGGCGGGGCCATCATGGTCATCAGCGGTTTCATTTCGCCGTGGAAGCTCGCCGAATTCCATCGCTGGCTGCTGGGCGGGCTCGATGCGGCGGATTGGGCGTCCGTCGGCGCCTTGGCGGCGCTGGCCGTGCCGGGCGTCGCGCTCCTGCTGGTCCAGGCGCGGAACCTGAATCCGCTGGGGCTCGGCGAAGACATGGCGGCGGGGCAGGGCGTGGACGTCGCGCGCGTGCGCCGCTGGACGGCCATCGGTGCGGGGCTCGCCTCCGCCGGCGTGGCGGCCGTGGCCGGCCCCATCGGCTTCGTCGGTTTGCTCGCGCCGCACGCCGTGCGCAAGATCGTCGGCCCCGATGCGCGCCTCGTGTTGCCGTGTTCGTTTTTGTTCGGCGGCGCGCTGCTGGCCGCGTGCGATGCCCTCGGCCGCTGGGCCGCCGCGCCCCTCGAAGTGCCCGTCGGCGCCCTGACCGCCGTCCTCGGCGGCCCGCTCTTCCTGGCCCTGCTGGCCCGCCGGCGCTGAAGCCCGAAAACGCTTGTTTGCGCTGGGGCGCGCTGGCATCCTGATGCCCATGAATCCGTTCGAGCATTTCATCCTGACGCGTTTCAACGTGCCGCTGAAAGCGGAGTTGCCGGCCGGAGAAAAACCCGGACCGCACCGCGGGATCGATCCCGGCTGGCTGACGCGCCGGTTCGATCTGTTCGAGCGCGTGTGCCTGCCGTCCCTCCAGCGCCAGACCCAGGGCGCCTTCCAATGGCTGGTGTTCGTGGATTGGGCCACGCCGGTCGCCTTCAAGGAGCGCATGGCCGCGCTGACCGTCCGCTATGAATTCCTGCGCCCGGTCTACTGCTCGGGATTCGACGAGGAAATCGCCCTGTCCGAAATCCGCCGCCGCGAGGAACCCGGCAAGATCCGCATCACCACGCGCCTCGACAACGACGACGCGCTGCATCCGCGCCTGGTCGAGCTCGTGCAGGAAACGGCGCAGCTGCAACTGGGCGGCCAGGACCTGGCCCGCGGTTTCTTCATCAGTTTTCCCATCGGCTGCTGCGAGAAGAAAGGCGACTTCTACGTCCGGAGCGAGCCGGACAACGCCTTCCAGAGCTTCGTGTCGGCCCCGGAATGCAACCAGACCGTCATGGGCGCGCCGAAAACCCTGCCGCGGGTGCTCAAGAACGCCCGCCCGATGTGGTGCCAGGTGATCCACGACGACAACGTGACCGTCGCCTTGAGCGGCGTCTACTGGCCGTGGGGCGGCAGCAGCGAATTCGCCCCGGGCATCACCAACGGATTTTGCCGCGACGTGTTCTGGCAGTGCGCCGAAGTCGTCCGCAGCGCCGCGAAGTATTTCCTGAAGCGCTGAGGCTTCCTTGTCCCCCCGACGGGGTCGTCGGGGGCTCCAACGGCTGTTTGGAGCCGGCACGACCCCGTGCCGGGATCTATCGCACGGGGGCGAGGGCGGCGGCGGGGAGCCAGCCGCGCGTTTCGCCGAGTTCGACTTCGACCCAGGTCCCGCGGCTTTCCCGCATCCGGACGATGGCGCCTTCCGGCACCGCGAGCAGCGGCGTGGCCGTTTCCAGCGGGCTGGAGAGCACCTTTTGGCCGGCGCCCATCACGACGCCTTCGGGGGTGTGTTCCAAGTCCCGATGCAGCGCCAGCCCGACGAGCGCGAGCAGCAGCAGCGCCGCCAGAACGGCCGCCGCAGGGCGCGCAACGAACCGGACCCTTGGCCAGGCAATCCAGGCCGCCAGCGCGCCCGCCAGCAACCAGAAGCAGACGATGCCGAATCCGAGCCATTCCGCGCGGCTGAAATCCAGCAGCAGCGCCGCCAGCGGCTTGCGCGCCGGCAATTCGATGCCGGCGGATTGCGCCGCGAAGCCGAGATTGGCGCGGACGTCCGGATCGCGCGGCGCCAGGCGCTGCGCGCGGCGATAGGCCAGGATGGCCTGTCCGAGATTCCCGTTCCGATAGTACGCGTTGCCGAGGTTGAACAGCGTTTCCGGCTGCGCCTGGCCTTCGTCCACCAGCGCCTGCCAGCCGGCGATCGCGTCCGGCAGCCGGTTTTCGTCGTAGGCCTTCGCCGCGTCGGCGAACGCCCGCTCGAAGCGCGCTTCGCCTTCCGGCGCGGCCAACGCGGTCGTCGCAGCCAGCAAGAAAGCTCCCAGCAACCGGCGGATCCCATTCTGAATCCTGAATCCTGAATCCTGAATTCTTGTTTTCACAGCTTCACCCTTTCCGCCTTCCGCAGCAGAGCCGTGACATTGGCAATCCAATTGGCCAGCGCTTCGTGGGAAAGATCGGCCGCGGAGGCGTATCGGATCTGGTCGGAAAGCGCGAAGAACTCCTGCCATTTCGCAAGAGAAGTATCGTCGGCTTTCGCGGCGCGGAGTTTTTCGAGGATGAGCGGGGCTTCCACGGCGCCCGGCGGCAGATTGAGGCGGTGGCCGAAATAATCCGCGGCGGCGGCGGCCAGCGGCGCGAACACGGCCGCAGGCGCGGCGGATTCCTTCAGCGCGGCTTCGGCCTTGCGCAGATTGGCGCGGGCGCTGCGCGGCGCCTTCTGGCGGCGGGCGAGGGCGACGTCGGTCGCGAGCCGGTTGCGCCGCCGCGTGGCGAAGAACAAGCCGGCCAGCGCCAGCGGCGCGGCGGCGTGCACGGCGATCAACAGGGATTTGCGCGCGGCCAGTCCGCCGCCGTTGCGCCAGCGCGCCGGCGCGGGCTTGAGATAGACGATGTCCGTGCCCAGCACGAGCGATCCGCCGCCCGCGGCGGCCCCGCCGGGCACCTGCAGCAGCAGGGCGCCGGCGCCGTTCTCGGAGGGATGCACCGTCAGCGGGAACGGCCCCGCCGAAACGGTGCGGTACTGCGCCGCCGCCGGATCGAAGAAGGAAAATTCCAGCGCCGGCAGCTCTTTCAAGGCGTCCGAACGCGGAATGACGACCTGCTCGAAGATCTTGGCGCCGCTTTCGGCGGTCGGATCGGGCACGTCGCCGATCTGGCGCGCTTCGTAGGCCTTGAAGAGATCGGCGTCGCGATACGACGGCGGCAGCGCGGCGGAGATATTGCCCGATCCTTGCAGCCGCAGGGACACGGTGATCGGTTCGCCGACCTTGAGTTCGCGCGGGCGAACGTCCATGGCGAACTCGAACCGGCCGACGGCGCCGGCATAGCCGGCCGGCCGGCCTTCGGCGGGAATCGAGCGGACGACCAGGTTCGCCGGCGGCACCGGCAGCGTGACGGGCGTGGCGACCGGCCCGCCGAACGGATCGAAGAAACCGAAGGGATCGCGCCGCTGCTGGCGCTGGTTGGGATCGACCACGCCGACACGCAACGCGGGACGGACGTCGAACGCGCCGGCGGTCAGCGCACGCGCCTTGGCCCGGAACCGCCGCAGGTTGTAGAACTGGCCGCCGACTTCCTCGCGGACCATCTGGAGTTCCTCGAACTGCCCGATCACGAAGCCCGATTCGGGAAAGCCGCCGAGCAGGTTGACGTCGCGGGTCAGCTCGACGCCGGGGAGGGAATAGATGCCGAGGACGAGGTCGAAGACCTGGTGGACGTAGGGCGGGTCGGACGGCAGCGTAAGCCGCGCGAAGAGCATCTCGTTGGTCGCCGCGGCGTCGCCGTTCGGCGCGCGGACTTCGAGGGAAACCTCGGGAATCTGGATCTGCTCGCCGTTGTAGTCAAGCGTGTAGGGGCCGATGACGAACCGGCCGGGCTTCTGGGCGAACAGGTTGTAGGTCAGGCTGACGCGGGAGCCGCCGGTGCCGAATTGCATCTGCTGGCCGGTGCCGGTGATCTGCAGCCCGGGGATCTGGGGAAAATCGACGTTGGGGGCGGTGCGCACGCCGTGGAACGTGAGGGTGGCCTGCGCGGTTTCGCCGAGGTTCAGCAGCCGCGGCTGGACGTCGAACGACACGTCCGTCGCGCGCGCGGAAAGCGCGAACGCGAAAACGAGCGCAAAGGCGGCGCTTAGGACCCCAACCGCCTTGTGCGGTTGGTGAACGAGGTCGGGTGCCAGTTCACGCATGCGACCCACCTGATTCACCCGCGGCGCAAGGCCGCGGGGGTCTGGAATCCAATGGAAGAGCATGGTTCGTACTCTAGCGGGGCGGAGCGCATCTACCAGTCTTTTTCGACGGGGACGGGACGCCCGAAGAAGGGATGGAGCCGATCGCGCTGGGATTGTTCCTGCGCCTTCATGGAATCGAGCATCATCGCGGCTTCCTCGGGCGTCATTTCTTCGGATGGTTTGTCTTCTTTGATCTGCTCCTCCTCCTGTTGCTGGTTTTCTTCGGATGGGTTCTCAGGCTGCGGTTGCGCCTGCGGCTGCTGTTGCTGTTGGTCTTGTTTCTGGTCCTGCTGTTCCTCCTGTTGTTGGTCCTGGTTCTGCTGATCTTGGTTTTGCTGGTCCTGCTGCTGTTGCTTTTGCTGCTGGATCTGCTGCTGCTTCAGGACGGCGAGTTCGTAGTTGGCCTTCGCGTCGAGGTCCTGCGGATCGAGCGCGATGGCGTTTTCGTACATCTGGATGGCTTCGGCGACGGACGCTTCGGCGCCGGCCAGTTCCTGCGTGGACATCGTCGGCAGCGGCATGGCCGGCGCGGCGGCGGGGCCGCCCACCTGGTGGAAGAGGGCGTTACCGCGGTTGTAGTAGGCCCGCGACTGGAGGCGCAGATCGGATCCCGACGAGGCGCGCGCGAAGGAATCGGCGGCCGCCTTCAGGTCGCCGCCGGCATAGGCGGCCAGCCCCGCGTTGTAGTAGGCCGCGGCCGGGTCGAGTTTTTCGGCCGGCGCGGCGGCGGCGGCTTCGAGGAACGCATTGCTCGCGGCGGGCCAGTTGCTCGCGGCGAACGCCTCCAGCCCCGCGTCGAACGAAGCGCGCGCGGAAGGCTCGGCGGCGCGGACGGAAACCGCGGCCAGGGCGGCGCATGCCGCCAGGGAGAGAAGGCGCTTCATGCGGGCTCCTTTCCGTTGGTTTTCCGCCGATCGCCCAGCAGCGCTTCCCACGCGAGCAGCAGCAGCGCGGCCGCGATGGGCCAGACGAAACGCTCTTCGTAGATCTTCGCCGTGCGGTTTTCCTGTTCGGAGCGCTTGAGGTTGTCGATGCTTTCATTAAAAACGCGCTCGAGGCCGGTGTCGCCCGGGGCGGACCGGACGTAGGTGCCGCCCGTGCCCAGCGCGAGCTTCTGGAGCACGTCTTCCTTGAGGGCCGTTTTGACGATCTGGCCCTGGCGGTCCTTGAAGTAGCCGCCTTGGTTGTCGCCGGCGGGGACCATTTCGCCTTCGAGCGTGCCGATGCCGATGGTGTAGACGCGGATGCCCTTCTCCTTCAGTTCGGGCAGGAGCGCGAGCGGATCGCCTTCGTGGTCTTCGCCGTCGGTGATGAGCAATATGACGCGGTCGGCGGTGCGGTCGGCGGGAAAGGCGGCGACGGCGGTTCGCAGCGCCTGTTCGAGGGCGGTGCCGCCTTTGGGGATGATCCCGGAATAGACGTCGTCGAGCGTCATCGCGAAGGCCGCGTAGTCGATCGTCAGCGGGCACTGGAGGATGGACGAACCGGCGAAGGGCACGAGCCCAACGCGGTCGCCGCGCAGGTTGCGCAGCAGGTCGCGGATGCCCCACTTGGCCTGCTGGAGGCGCGTGGGCTTGATGTCGGAGGCCATCATCGAGCGCGAGGTGTCGAGCACGACCATCAAATCGAGCCCTCGGCGGCGGACTTCTTCCCAGCGGAAGCCCCACTGCGGGCGGGCGAGGGCGAGGACCAGCAGCGCGAGTGCCAGCACGCGCAGCACGAGCCGCGATTTGGCGCGCGCCGGATTCCAGGCCGGGGCGAGCACGCCGAGCAGGGCCGGATCCACGAGCTGCGCGAGCGCGCGGCGCCGGCGGCGCAGCAGCGCGAACAGCGCCCAGGCCAGCGGAATCGCCAGCGGCAGCCAGACCAGAAGCTGGACATGGCCCCACTTCACGGCAGCCTCCCGAGGCGGGTGAAGCCCAGCAGGGTTTCACAAGCCAGGCCCAGCAGGCCCAGCAGCAGGAACGGCGCGAATTTCTCCTCGTAGCGCGTGTACTGGTCGAGCTCGATCTTCGTCTTTTCCATCTCGTCGATGGCTTTGTACGTCTCTTCAAGGCTCTTGAGGTCCGTGGCGCGGAAATATTTCGCCTTCGTGATTTCGGCGATCTTCTTGAGCGTGGCCTCGTCGATTTCGTTGCCGCCCTGCACGAAGCCGAAGATGCCGGTGGCGCGGGGCTGGTCGGAGCCGGCGCCGACGGTGTAGACCTTGATGCCAAGGGCGGCGGCGGCCTGCGCGGCGTCCGGCGGAGTCAGGCGCCCGGCGTTGTGGATGCCGTCGGTGAGCAGAATCACGATCTTCGACTTGGCCTTCGAATCGCGCAGGCGGTTCACGCCGGAGGCGATGGCGTCGCCGATGGCCGTGGCGTCTTCGAGCATGCCGGTCTGCAGGCGGTCCATCTGGAGCATCAGCCAGGCATGGTCGGTGGTCAGCGGCGCGATGGTGTAGGGCATGGCGGCGAAGGCCACGATCCCGAGGCGGTCGTCGGGCCGCGCCTGGATGAACTGCGCGAGCACGGACTTGGCCGCGTCGAGGCGGTCCATGCGCTTCGTCGCGGTGGAAAAATCGTCGGCGCGCATGGAGGTCGAGGTGTCCACGACGAGCACGATGTCCACGCCTTCCGTTTCCACGCGCGACTCGCTCATGCCCTTCTGCGGACGGGCGGCGGCGGCGATCAGGAAGACGAGGCCGGCGGCGAACAGCGCGGGCGGCAGCCACCGCAGCGCGAGCCACGGCGAGACCGGCAGGCCGAGCAGCGCCGCGCCGTCGGAGAACGCCAGCGGCGCCTGCCGCCGGCGGGCGTAGCGCAGCCAAACCAGCGCCGGCACCAGCAGCAGGAGCAGCAGCACGAGCGGATGGCGGAAAACGATCATGCGCTTTCCTCCTGCACGTACGGCGGCTTGGGAGGCTCCGGTTCCACCGGCATCGTTTCGTGGACGAGGAGCTCGGCGGATTCCAGGGCGTTGCGCATGTCGGCCTGGCCCGGCGCATGGCGCGCGAATTTCACGAGATCGCTCTGCTCGAGGAACCCGGCGACGAGGTCGCGGTGGGGGTCGGAGAGCTTCTTGGAGGTGAGGGCGTCGCGGATGAATTCCTCGGTGGTGCGTTCGGGCGCGCGCAGGCCGAAGCGGCCTTCGAGGTAACGGCGGACGATGCCGGAGAGCGCGACGTAGAACGGCTCGATCTGGAGCGCCTCGATCCAGCCCTTGGCGCGCAGGTCGGCGAGGGCGTCGAGCGCGAGCCGGTGCGGCGGCACCGGCGGCGCCAGGTGCAGGATCGTGCGGGGCGTGGTCAGGACCTTGCGCAGCGCGAGGAACGCGGCGGCCAGGATCGCCAAGATGCCCAGCGCAACCCACAGCCACCGCGCCGGCGGCGCGGGCCAATGGGCGAGGCCGCCCTTGGCGGGCCGGATCTCTTGCTCGCCGGGCTTCAGCGACGACACGACTTCCAGCGCCAGGAACGGATAGGCGTTGGTCACGACGCCCTGCGGCGTGGAAAGCAGGATTTTCGCGTTTTCGCCGACGACGTGGTTGGTGATCGTCAGCGAGGTCAGCCGGATTTTCTGGACGGTGCGCAGCAGGCCGTTGGCGAGCGTTTCCGTTTCGGTCTTGGCGTCGCGGACGACGACGTCCTTGCCGTTGGCGGGATTGGGGAAGCCGACGGTCGTGCCGCCGCGGTGCAGGGCGGTCAGCGTCACCTCGACCGGGTCGCCGATGCGGATCTGGTTGGTGGACATCGCCGCGGAGACGGAAATCTCCTGCCCGGCCGGCAGTTCCGGCGGCGGCGGAGCCGGCTTGGAGCAGCCGACCAGCGCGGCGGCGGCAAGCGCGGGAAAAGTTTTACGTAGAACGTAAAAAGTTTCGGAAGTTTTTACGTAGAACGTAAAAACTTTCGCGGAATTTTCCACTGCACGTAAAAACGTCATCGGCGTTTCTCCCGGGTGCGGAAGAAGCGGACGAGTTCGCGGTCGTAGCGTTCGCCGGCGTGGAGTTCGATCGCGTCGGACCGGGCGCGGGAAAGCTGCCGCAGGAGGGTTTGGCGGCGTTCGGTCTGGCGCGCGAGCAGGGCGCGGCGGGTCGGCGCGTGGGAGGTGTCCACCACGATGCGCCGGCCGGTTTCGGCGTCTTCGAAGTCCACGAGACCGACGGGCGGCAGGGCGCTTTCGCGCTTGTCGCCGATCACGAGGCTGACGAGGTCGTGGCGGCGGGCGGTGACGCGCAGCAGGTGCTCGCAGGACGGCGCGATGAAGTCGGAAATCAGGAACGCGACCGACCGGCGCCGCACGACCTGGTTGAGATAGCGCAGGGCGGGTTCGAGGTCGGTTTTGGGCGACGACGGCTTGGCGTTGAGGATTTCCGAGACGACGCGCAGGACGTGGGTGGCGCCTTTGGCGGGCGGCACGTGCTTTTCCACCCGGTCGGAAAACAGGATCAGGCCCACGCGGTCGTGGTTGGCGATGGCGGAAAAGGCGAGGACGGCGGCGACTTCGGCGGCGAGGTCGCGCTTGAGCTGCGCCGTGGAACCGAAGCGGTTGGAGGCCGACACGTCCACGAGGAGCATGACGGTCAGTTCGCGCTCTTCGGTGAACTTCTTGACGTGCGGGGAACCGGTGCGGGCGGTGACGTTCCAGTCGATGGCGCGGATGTCGTCGCCGGGCACGTATTCGCGGACTTCCTGGAACTCCATGCCCTGGCCCTTGAAGACCGAATGGTAGCGCCCCGCGAAGACGTCGTTGACCGAACGCCGGGTGCGGATTTCGATCCGCCGGATCTTTTTCAATGTCTCGCGCGGAATCATGGGTGCAGCCAGTATTCAGGAGTCAGAATTCGGAATTCAGAATGCTGGAAGACCTCCGGTGGGGTTAGGGGACGGGGAGTTCGTTCAAGAGGGTGGCGACGATTTTCTCGGAGGTCATGTCCTCGGCTTCGGCCTCGAAGGAGGGGATGACGCGGTGGCGGAGGACGTCGGGAGCGATGGATTTGACGTCCTGCGGGGTGACGTAGCCGCGGCCCTGCAGGAAGGCGTGCGCGCGGGCGGCGAGGGTCAGGTAGAGCGTCGCGCGCGGCGAGGCGCCGTAGCGGATGTTGTCCTTGAGCGCGTCGAGCTTGTAGGCGGCGGGATCGCGCGTGGCGAAGACGATGGAGAGGACGTAGTCCTTGATCTTGTCGTCGACGTAGATTTCGTCGACGACGGCGCGCGCGCGGCGGATGGCGTCGGGTTCGACGACGGCGCGGACGTTGCGGACGACTTCGGTGCGGGCGTTGGCGTCGAGGATCCGGCGCTCTTCCTCGAGGGAGGGATATTTCACGACGAGCTTGAGCATGAAGCGGTCGACCTGCGCTTCGGGGAGGGGATAGGTGCCTTCCTGCTCGATGGGGTTCTGCGTGGCCAGGACGAGGAAGGGATCCGGCAGATTGAACGTTTCCTGGCCGATGGTGACCTGGCGCTCCTGCATGGCTTCGAGCAGGGCGGACTGCACCTTGGCGGGCGCGCGGTTGATTTCGTCGGCGAGGATGACGTTGGCGAAGATGGGGCCCTTGCGGGTGCCGAAGTCGCCGGTCTTGGGATTGTAGACCTGCGTGCCGACGAGGTCGGCGGGCAGCAGGTCGGGCGTGAACTGGATGCGATGAAAATAGGTGTGGATGGCGGAGGCGAGCGTCTTGACGGCCAGCGTCTTGGCCAGGCCGGGCACGCCTTCGAGCAGCAGGTGGCCGTTGGCCAGCAGGCCGATCATCAGGCGGTCGATCAGGTAGCGCTGGCCGACGATGACCTTTTCCATCTCGGCGCGCAAGGCGGCCACGAAGGCGCTTTCTTCCCTGACTTTTTCGTTGATCGCGGTGATTCCGGTGTCGCTCATAACTGGCTCCTGGGGCTGGCTGGGATCAAGGTTTGGCGGACGCGGTGGCGTTGGCCGCCGGCTTGGGGATGCGGATGCAGAGGCGGTCGTTGACGTTGGTGATCTGGAAAGAAGCGTCCGCGGCGACGGGGCCCGGCAACAGCACGCGCGAGCTGAAGCTCTGCGAGGAGGACGCGTTGGACGTCCGGCGGTCTTGATGCGAGGAGACGCTGAGCAGGCGCCCGTCGAGGCGAACGTCGAGGGAACCGGGATCGGCGTCGGGCAGGGCCAGCGCGAGCTCGTAGGCGTCGGGCAGCTCGCGCAGGTCCATGGCGGGGGAGGCGGGCAGGGTCGCCCAGACGTCGTCCCGGTCGAAAAACGAATCGAAGCCGCCGAAGGCCTGGTTGGCCTCGGCCATCATGCGCTGCATTTCGGCGCGCATGCGGTCGGCGGGATGGCGGTAGCGCGGCTGGGGCATGGGCCGTTGGAAAACCGCGAAGCGCGGCAGGAGCGAAAAAGATGACGGGGCATTCGGTTGTGCGGAGGGCTCCAAGGAGGGGGGAGTGTCCGGTTGGGTTGGGACCGCAGGTGGGTTGTGGGCTCTGCGGTTGAATGCCCCGTCAAGATGGTTTTTGGCCAGCCAGGCCAAGATCACGATCTGCAAAACCAAAACCCACCGGAGCAACTTGCGCTCGCCCGTCGGGGCCGGGACTGGATTGTTGGCGTTGTCTGTCATGGCGACATCCATGGAGCAGACGCCGTGCCAAGTCCGGAGAATACGCGAAAACAGGCGAAAATCGCCGATTATCCGGGGTGTTTGCTGAACCGCGCAAGCGCACCTGCCGTGGGCGCAAATCGCCTTTGCGACAAAACGCGCGGGAGTCGCTGCGACATTTTGTCCGGCCGGATTCGGGCTAGTTCTGCGAGACGTCGCGGTACAGCAGCAAGGCCGCGGCGGCGGCGGCGAGCGGCTCGCGCTTCTCGGAGGTGAGCGACTGGTCGAAGCGCACGGAACCCGCGTTGACGAGATCGATCGCGGCGACGAGGCGCGTGCCGTCGTAGATCAGGAAGCCCGCGTTTTCCATCAGAGGGATGGAAGTGCCGGCCAACTGGCGGGAGCCTTCGACGCGGTAGGCGGTCTGGCCGTCGGTCAGCGTGCCGTTGAGCAGGACGCCGCCGCGCTCTTCGGCGAGGGCCAGATTCCAGGCGCCGGGTTCGCCGTCGCGGCCGAGGCGCGCGACGAAGTTGACTTCCCGGGTCAGGCCCCAGGTGAGTTCGCCGCCGGCGACGGTGTCCTTCAGATCCTGCTTGCGCACGCCGGTGGCGGCCTGTCCGCGCCACGTCTGTCCGGAGGGCGCGCGCAGCGCGAATTCGTATTGCTGGCGCGCGCGCGAGCGCTCGTAGAGGGCGATGCTCCAGGCCACGCGGTGCGTCCAGCCGCGGCGGACGTCGACGACGTCGTAGGGGCCGAAGGAGAACTTCTCGGAGAGGGTGAACCCGCCGCGGCCGGCGCAGGGATAGGCGTCGGACCGGGCTTCGAGATCGGCCGGCACCGCCATCCGGGCCGTCGTGCAACCCCCCGCGAGGAACAAGAGGCAGAGCGCAATCCACCAGCGGAGCGGAAGTTTTCGTTTCATGGGCATAGGTTAGCCATTCGGACGAAGGGCGTCGAGGGCCTTTCTTGCCGGTTGCGGGCGGGGGGCGGGTCGGGTAGGATGGCCGCAACATGAGCCATCCGAAGAAGATCACGATCGTGGTGCCGTTCCTGAACGAGAAGGACAACCTGCCGGTTTTGCTGGAACGGGTGGCGGGCGTCTTCGCGGCGCGGGAAGAGGACTGGGAACTCCTGCTGGTGGACGACGGCTCGACCGACGGGTCGGCCGAATGGGCCGTGGAGCAGGCGCAATCGAACCGCCACGTGCGGGTGGTGCGGCTGTCGCGCAATTTCGGGCACCAGTTGGCCATCACGGCGGGGCTGGACCGCTCGGACGGCGACGCGGTCGTGGTCATGGACGCCGATTTGCAGGATCCGCCCGAGACGATCGGCGCGATGGTCGACAAATGGCGCGAGGGCTTCGAGGTGGTGTACGCGGTCCGCCGCAGCCGCGCCGGCGAAACCTGGTCGAAGAAATTCCTCGCGGCGGGATTCTACCGCGTGTTCCGCCGGCTGGCGAAGGTGAACGTGCCGATGGACGCGGGCGATTTCCGGCTGGTGGACCGCTGCGTGGTGGACGCGCTGCGCGAGATGCGCGAGCTGCACCGGTTCATGCGCGGGTTGACGTGCTGGGTCGGTTTCCGGCAGGCCTCGGTGGAATACGACCGGGCCGCGCGGTTCGCGGGCGAGACGAAATATCCGGTCCTGAAAAGCGCGCGCCTGGCGTTCGACGCGATCACGTCGTTTTCGGCGTCCCCGCTGCGGTGGATCGCCGTGCTGGGCGTGGGCATCTGCCTGGTGGCGGCGCTGTGGGTGTTCTACGTGATGGTGCAGGCCATGGTGAACCCCGGCAGCATGCAGAAAGGCTGGGCCTCGACCATCGCGGTGATGGTGTTCCTGGGCGGCGTGCAGCTCGTCAGCATCGGCCTGCTGGGCCAGTACGTCAGCCGCATCTTCGAAGAAGGCAAGCGGCGGCCGCTGTACCTCGTGCGGACGGACACGAAAGCCGACAAAGCGTCCTGATGGCCGGCGCCGAACCCATTCTGGTTTCGGCGATCGTGCCGGTCTACAACGGCGCGCACTGCCTGCCGCGCTGCCTCGCAAGCCTTTTAAAGCAGACCCATCCGCGCGTGGAAATCATCGTCGTGGACGACGGTTCGACGGACGGCACGCCCCACTTGGTGAAAGCGCCGGTCCGCTTGCTCTCGACCGGCGGCCGCAAAGGGGCGGGCGCGGCGCGCAACGTCGGCGCGAAGGCGGCAACCGGCGCAGTCCTGTTTTTCACCGATTCCGACGTGGTGGCCCCGCCGGACTGGATCGCCAAGGCGCTGAAGGCCCGCACGGAAAAAGGCGTGCCCTGCGGCGGCGGGGGCTACGCGGGGCCGGTGAAGGAAATCTTCATCCAGCAGTTCGCGCACGAGGAACTCGTGTGGCGACGGCGGCGCCATCGCGGCTACGTCGAGACGCTGGTCTCGAACAATCTCTGGTGCGAACGCGAGCTGTTCCTCGCCAAGGGCGGCTTTCCCGAGGCCTATTGCGCGGCCAGCAGCGAGGACATGGAATTTTCCTGGGCGGTGTCGCGCGACCACAAATTGTGGTGGGATCCCGACAACGGCGTGTTCCACGATTTCGCGGACACGGTGCGGGGCTATTTGAAACAGCAGATCCGCTTCGCGAAAGACGCCGTGCCGATGCTGCTGGGCAACCGGGCGCTGGTCGGCGGGCGGCAAACCCACCATGGCAAGCAGCTCTACGTCGAAATCGCCTTCACGGGGCTTGGAATCGTCTGTTTTCCGCTGTTTTTGGGCGTTTTGGCGGCAAATTTCGGTTTTTTGGCCGAAATTTCGCGCACAAGAGGCCCGAAATTCGCCGCGAAGGCTCTCGGCATGGCATTTTTGCGCAATTTTTCGATTCTGTGGGGAGTTGCGGTAGGTTTGTTCGAGTTTTTCGCGAAAAAGAGCGGAAAATCGTGATTTTGGAGTGAACACATGCGCGTTGCCCTGATCAGTCCGCCGTTTTTGCCGAATTTCTGCCGCAGCCAGCGCTGGCCGGTCGTGAACCGCACGCGCGCGCAGCGCTATCCGGATTGGCTGGCCTATGCGGCCGGCGTGGCGATCCAGGCGGGCTTCGAGGTCGAGCTGCGGGATTTCATCGCCGAAGAGGCGTCGCTGGCGGACGTGGCGAAGTGGTGCGGCGAGTGGAAGCCGGGCCTGCTGGTGCTGGACGCGACGACGCCGTCGATCTACAACGACGTCGAATGCGCGCGGCTGTGCAAGACGGCGAGCCCGGAAACGCACGTGGCGCTGGTGGGGCCGCACGTCAGCGTGTATCCCCGAGAAACGCTGCTGGAAGCCAAGGGCGCGGTGGATTCCATCGCGCGCGGCGAATACGACTTCACGATCCGCGACTTGGCGGCGGCGCTGGCGGGCGGGACGGGACTGGAAACCGTGGAGGGCATCACGTTCCGGACCGCCGCAGGCGAAATCGTCGAAACCCGCGCGCGCGCGCCGATCGAGAATCTCGACGAGATTCCGCCGCCGCCGTGGCATTTCTTCGACGTGAAGAAATACCGCAACAACACCTATCTCTATCCGTTCCTGGACCAGATCAGCGGGCGCGGCTGCCCGAACCGGTGCACGTTCTGCCAGTGGCCGCAGGTGATGCACGGCCGGCGCTACCGCTATTGCTCGCCGGAACGCGTCGTGCGGGAAATGGTCGAGGATTTCGAGCGCTATCCCATCCAGGAAGTCTTTTTCGAGGACGACACCCTGACGACGTTCCGGCCGCGTCTCCGGCAGATCTGCGAGCTGATTTTGCAGCAGAAGCGGCGGATGGTCTGGTCGTGCAATTCGCGCGTGGACTGGGCGGACCTGGATTTGATGAAGCTGATGAAGGAAGCCGGCTGCCGCATGCTGCTGATCGGGCCGGAGAGCGGCGACCAGCGGATCCTCGACAACGTGCGCAAGGGCATCCGCGTCGAGCAGACGCGCGAATTCGTGGCGACGGCGCGGAAGGCGAAGCTGACCACGCATTCGTGCTGGGTGGTGGGCCTGCCGGGCGAGACGAAAGAAAGCATGGATCGCACGCGGCAATTCGTGAAGGACGTGGACACCGACACGATCCAGGCCTCGGCCGTGATGCCGCAGGTGGGCACGGAGCTCTACGCCCTGGCGGTGGAGAAGGGCTACCTGCGGATGAAGGACTGGGCCGACTACGCGATGCAAGGCGAGCAGACGGCGGTGATGGAATATCCCGACCTGTCCCAGGCCGAGATGAACGCCGGCGTGAACCGGCTGCTCAAGGAATTCTACTTCCAGCCCCACGTGATCGCGCGCCTGCTGCGACAGTCCTGGAAGCGCCCGGCGCTGCTGTCGAGCTACTGGACCGGCTTCGTCATGCTGCTGCGCTACCTGAACAAGCGCGCGGGGCTGGTCGAGAAGAAGTAGGCGCGGCGTGAGCTATACGGGGATGCGCCAGCGCTGCTGGGTCCACGATTATCGCACGCCCTGCTTCTACCTGATCACCCTGGCAACCGAACCCCGCCGAAGCTGCTTGGGGCGTCTGGAAGGCGAGCAAATCCGGTTGTCGCCGCTTGGGGAAATGGTGCGGCAGTGCTGGTTTCGTTCGGCGGAAATCTATCCGGGCGTGGAGCCCGGCATCTGCGCCGTGATGCCTGACCATTTCCACGGGCTGCTGCGGGTGAAGACGCGGCTGGCCAAGCCGATGGGGCAGGTGGTGCGCGGGTTCAAGGCCACCACCACCTTTTTGTGGCGGAGGGATTTCAGCGGCGCAACAGATGCGCCGCAACTGGACGTGTCCGGTCCCGTTTCGGCGCATCCGTTGCGCCGTTCTGTTGCTGCCACGCTCTGGCAAAAAGGCTTTCAGGACACGATTCTCTTGCGCCGGGGGCAACTGGAACGGATGCGGAACTACGTGTTGGACAACCCGCGGCGGTTGGCCATGCGGCGGGCGCATCCCGAACTGTTCACGCAGGTGGCGCAGTTGACGCATGGCTGTACCGGAATCGGAAACCGGTTTCTGCTGGAACGCCCGGTGCGGCGGCAAGTGCAGGTGTCGCGCACCGTTTCGGCGGAAGCGTTGGCGGAAAAACAGGCCGAACTGCTCTATGCGGCCGCGCACGGGGCGGTGCTGGTGTCGCCTTGCATCAGTCCGGGCGAAAAGCAGATTGCCCGGGCCGCGTTGGCGGCGGATGTACCGCTCATCGTGCTGCTGGAAAACGGATTTGCCCCGTATTACAAGCCCGCCGGAAAATATCTGGAAGCGTGCGCCGCCGGGCGCCTGCTGATGCTGGCGCCATGGCCGCACCATGACGGCAAGCGCGCCATCACGCGCGAGCAGTGTCTGGCGCTGAACCGGCTGGCGCGGGAGATTTGCGAGTAGTCAGCGCCGCGCGGCGGCCGCGAGCGCGTCGATCGAATCCTGCAGGAGGCCGAAGACGCGGAGGGCGTCGGGCCAGGCGATGCGCTCCGGGGCTTGGCGGGTTTCGCAGGCGGCGACGAACCGCCGCATGACTTCGCCCACGCCGAAATCGAGCTTGCCCGTCAGATGCCGCCAGCCGGATTCCGCGAAGCCGCCCCACGTGCCGAGCGTGGCCAGCGCGAGCGTGCGGAAATGGTCCGCCGCGCGGTGCTCGCGGTCGTCGGGCAGCCGCAGCAGGATGTCGCGGAAGATATCGTGCACGAGCAGGCCCTTTTCGCCGACGATGGTCATGTGCCACTCGCAGACGGGCGCTTCGAAATTGAGCGAGAAGGCGAGGGGGAAGGCGTCGGACTGCAGTTCCAGCGTGGCGAGGGCGGGCGTGGCGTGGCCTTTGGCGGAGGGGAATACGGCCGCGTTGCGGACGCGGAGGTTTTTCCCGAGGCTGTCGCCGAGATAGAGAAAGTGGGACAGCTCGTCGTAGAGCAGGCCGAACGGCAGCGCCTCGTACCAGTTGGGCAAATGGCGCCGCGGGCTGTTGAGCAGCCGCGTCTGCACGGCCGTGACGCGGCCGAGGGCGCCGTCGGCGATGAGCCGCCGCGCGCGGACGGCGGCTCGCGTGAACAAATTGTTGTGCATCACGGCCACCATGGCGCCGCTTTTCTGGACGCGCGCATCGAGATCGGCGATCTCGGCGCGGGAGAGCGCAACGGGCTTCTCGATCAGGACGTCCTTGCCGAGGTCGAGGCAATCGGCCATCCAGTCGCGGTGGTAGCGCGGAGGCGTGCTGATGCTGACGGCGGAGGCCTGCGCCAGCCACGGAATGCCGGCGGCGGACGTCGCCGCGGAAAAATTCGGGATGCCGAATTTGGCGGCCACGGCGCGCGCGCGGGTTTCGTCGGGATCGACGATGCCGACGATTTCGACCTGCGGCAGGCGGCGCAGGGCGGGGATGTGCCGGGCCTCGCAGACCCAGCCGGCACCGATCATGGCGATCTTCACGGGCATGGGGCTCAGCCGACGAGCTTGACCTTCGCGGGGTCGAGCTTGCCGTTCTTCAGGAACCATTCGATTTCGTCGCGCAGGGCGTCCTTGAGGGGCCGTGGCGCGTAGCCGAGCTGGGACTTGGCCTTCTGGTTGGAATAGTAGAGATCGCACCAGGCGCGCTTGGCGGTGGAGACGCGGATGAACGGATCCTTGCCGGTAATCTTGAAAAGCGCCTGGCAGGCGTAGGCCAGCGGGAAGACCGCCAGCAGCGGCAGCTTGAGCGCGGGCGGCGGCACGCCGGTCAATTCGCGGATGAGGGCGAAATACTCGGAGAGCAGCAGGTTGTCGTCGCCGCACAGCAGATAGCGCTGGCCGAGGGTGCCTTTCTCGAGCACGAGCAGGTGGCCGGCGGCGACGGAACGGACGTCGACGTAGTTGTGGCGCGTGTCGAAGTAGCCGGGCAGGGAACGGTTGATATAGTCGATGATGAGCTTGCCGGTGTAGGTCGGCTTGACGTCGCCGGGGCCGACGGCGGCGGCCGGCTGCGCGATCATGACGGGTACGCCTTCCTGCGCGAAGAGCTCGAGGGCGGTTTTTTCGCCGAGGTACTTGGAGCGCTCGTAATCGGTGGAGGCGTTCCAGAGGTTGAAGGGGGTATCCTCGTCGTTCATCCGGCCGCGGCCGGCGCAGCCGAGGGCGGCGGTGCTGCCGGTGTGGACGATGCGCTGGACGCCGGCCTTCTGCGCGGCGCGGAGGATCTGCTTCGTGCCCTCGACGTTGCTGGTGAAAATGTTGTCGCGCTGGGCGGAGGAGGGGGTGTTGACGCCGGCGACGTGCAGCAAGGCGTCCGCGCCGGCGAGGAAGGGGGCCAGATCGGCGTCGTTGCGGACGTCGCCGCGGAAAATCTGCGCGCCGAGGTCGCGGACGGCGGGCTGGGGTTCGCTGCGCAGCAACAGCCGGAGCTGGTAGCCTTTTTCCGCGGCCTGGATGGCCACGTGGGAGCCGATGAAACCGTTGGCGCCGGTGATGCACAGGGTCTTCATAAGGGCTTGAATATGGCCCGAGAATGCCATTAACTCAAGTCCCATTCGACAAAGGGCGCTGCATGGACAACCGTTGGATCAAAATCGGGGCGTTGGGGCTGGTGCTGGCGTTGGCGGCGGGGCTGCGGTTCGCGGACCTGTCGCGGTCGGCGGTGCGCAGCGACGAAATCAACTTCCTGAACTACGTGGAGCGGAACCAGTCGCTGGTGGACCTCTGGAAGACGCCTCCGTGGTTCAACCAGATTCCGCTGGCGGATTCCGTGCCGATCGTCTGGGCGCGGCTGACGCGGCAAGGCGCGAGCGAAGCGGTCGTCCGCCAGCCGTTCGCGTTGCTGGGCTGGCTGACGGTGGCGTTCGGCGCGCTGTGGGCGACGCGCCGGCGCGGGCTCGGGGCGGGCCTGCTGCTGGGGGCGTGGCTGGCGATCTTGCCGTTCCACGTCTACCACTCGCGCGAGGCCTACTACTACGTGCTGGTCATGGCGTGTTCCGCCGGCCTGGCCTGGCGCGGCGCGGATTTCGCGGCGAAACTCCGCGGCGGCGGGCGGATCCTGGCGCGCGAATACGCCGAATGGACGGCGTGGACGTTGCTGGCCTGCATGGGCCACATGTCCGTCTGGGTGGTGGCCGGGGTGGCGTGGCTGGTGCTGGCGGGTTCGGGCTGGTCGGGACAGGCCCCCGCGGGGCGCAAGCGCCACGGGGTGGCCATGGGCCTCGTCGCGGCGGCTCTCGCGGCGGGAATGATCCGTTGGGTGTTGCGGGCGCTCTACGAAATGCAGCGCGCGGCGGCGGATCCTTCGGCGCACATCGGTTCGGCGTTCGATTTCGTCGGGCCGCGGGTGCTGCCGTTCTTCGCCGGCGGGGCGAACGGCATCGGCATCGCGATCCTCGCGGCCGCCCTGGCGGCGGCCGGCTGGGTTGTCTGGAAGAGCCGCGGCCGGCCGGGCCGGGGGGATCCGCTGTACGGCGCGCTGGCTTGGCTGGCGCTCGGCGGGCTGGCCGGATCCTACTTCTACATCACCGCCGTCGGCGGCGGCGACAAGGCCAAACTGGCCTATTTCGCGGCCAATCTGCCGGCGTTCCTCGCGTTCGCGGCGTTCTCGTTCGACCGGGCCTTTTCCGGAACCAGCGCCGGCCGCCGGCTGGCGCTGGATGCGGGCGTCGCCGCGGCGATCGTGGCCCTGCTGGCGATGCCGGCTTGGCAGGTGACGCGCCTGGAAGGCAAAACCACGGCCTACCGCGTGCTGCGGGCGTGGCTGGACGCGAACCTGGCGCCGGGCGACGCGGTCGTCGTGGACCGCTGGTACGAGCCGTGGAACGAGATGGCGCGCTATGCGCCGTCCAACGTGTTCGTGACCTTCACCGTGCCGGACGAGCCCTACGACAACTACGTGGGCTACCACTGGCGCAAGACCACCCAAACGGCGTTCGAGCGCAACGGGGCGCAGGCGTTCATCCGCATCGCGCGCAACCACGAAAAGCGGGCGGGTCTGTGGACCTGGCCCGAAAAATGGTTCGCGCACCGCGCGGTGGTGACCAACACGGCGGGGGTGTGGCTGCGCGACACGGGGTTCGCGCCGATGGAGGAGTTCTATTCGGAGACCAATCGGGTGGCGACGGAAGTGTTCTACGACACGCATGCCGACGTCGCCGCGCGGGCGCGGGCGGCCGGCCAGGACGCCGTCTGGTTCTTCGGCGCCGGCTGGCGGCTGTTCAAGCCGTGGCAACAAGGCGATTTTACGGACTACCGCGTGCTGGAAGGCGCAGGCGCCATGGAAATCCACAATCTGCGGGACGTTCCGCTGAAACTGGCCGGCGAAGTCGTCGCCGTCGGCATGGGCGGCGAGCAGCGGGTCCGGATCGGGGATTTGGCGCCGCTGGCGTTTCCGGAGGGGCGCCTGGAACGCCGGACGTTCGCGCTGGAATTGCCGCCGGGCGTCCAGGTCCTGCGCTGGAAAAAAATCGGCGCCGGCGGCGCGTTGCTGGTGCGGGAGTTCCGGCTGGACCGCGCCGAATAGGCGCGGGGAAATTCCGCATTTTTGATTGCGCGGGCAGGGGTGGCCCGGTATGGTCTCCGCAACCTTTGAAGAGGGAGCATTGGCAATGATGAAATCGATGAAGTGGACGTTGACGGCGGCGCTGGCCGCGTCGTGCTGGATGGGTTCGGCTCGGGCGGCGGACGACGATCTGTTCGCGCGCGCGCCGTGGTTCGGCACCGTGGGCCTGAACTGGTACGAAACCGAAGGCGATTGGGAAATGGAATCCGGCCTCGGCCTCATGGGCAAGATCGGGTACAGCTTCAACGCCTGGTGGGATCTCGAAGCCGGCCTCAACTTCATGCCGTCGCTCTCCGCGCGGGACCAGGAAGACCTCAACGTCGAGGCGCTCGACGGCAGCACCACGGCGCTGCGGCTGAGCCTGGAAGGGCTGCTGCACCTGCGGTCCCTCGAAAACCGCCGCATCGATCCGTTCCTCTTCGCGGGCCCGTCCGTGACGTTCTTCGGCGACGACGTCGAAAACGGCAAGACCCAGCTCGGGTTGTTCGGCGGCGCGGGCGTGTTCTACCACTTCAACGATTCCTGGGCGCTGCGGGCCGACGCCGCCGTCGGCGTGCAGGGCAAGAACAGCGAAACGCCGGCCATCGTGGAAATGGGCGTGACCTACCGGTTCGGCGCCACGAAGCGCATCGCGCCCCAGTACGTGGTGGCCGAGGGCGGCGACATCGACAGCGACGGCGACGGCCTCTACGACAAGGACGAGGCGGTGGTCGGCACCGATCCCTACAATCCGGACACCGACGGCGACGGCCTCTCGGACGGCGACGAGCATTTCGGCCGCCGCGGCTACACCACCGATCCGCTGAATCCCGACAGCGATTGGGACGGCCTCAAGGACGGCGCGGAAGTGCTGACCTACAAGACGACCCCCCTGGATCCCGACACGGACAAGGGCGGCGTCACCGACGGCCACGAAGTCATCGAAGACGGCACCAATCCGCTGGATCCCGCCGACGACCTGCAGAAGTTCACGCTGCTGATCGAGTTCGACTACGACAAGTCGTTCATCCGGCCGCAGTACCACAAGGATCTGGAGCCGGTCGTGAAGGTCCTGCAGCGTTCGCCGGACGCCACCGTCCGCGTGGAAGGCCACGCCGACAAGCGCAAGCGCTCGACGCGGGAATACAACCAGAAGCTGAGCGAACGCCGCGCCAACGCCGTGAAGGACTACCTGGTCGAGAAGAGCGGCATCCAAGCGGCCAACGTGACGGCGGTGGGCTACGGATTCGACCGGCCCGTCGCGCTGAACGACACCGAGGCGAACATGCAGAAGAACCGCCGCACGGACATCTACATCAAGAAGGGCGGCGCGAAGTAGCCCGTCCATGACGGAAGAATCCGCCTCCTCTTTGCCCTCCGGCGCCACCGTGGTGGAGCTGGAGGGCAAAACCGTTTATATCGTCGGCACGGCGCACGTCTCCGCGCAGAGCGTGCAGGACGTACGCGCCGCCGTCGCCGCCGTGCGGCCGGACGTGGTCGCCATCGAACTGTGCGAGCCGCGCTATCAGGGCCTGGTGAAGAAAGCCGCCTGGCGGAACACCAACCTCTTTCAGCTCATCAAGCAGAAGAAGGCGACCTTCCTGCTCGCGCAACTGGCGCTGCAGGCCTTCTACCGCCGGCTCGGCAAGCAGCTCGAAGTCGAACCCGGCGCGGAAATGCTGGCCGGCGCGGCCTGCGCCGAGGAAACGGGCGCGCGGCTCGAACTGATCGACCGGCGCATCGACCTCACCCTCAAGCGGGTCTGGCGGCACCTGGGATTTTGGCAGCGGATCAAGCTCTTCGGCACGCTGGCCGGCGCCATGTTTTCCACGGACGAAATCGCCGCCGCGGACGTCGAGGCGCTCAAGAAACAGGACCAGCTCGAAGCCCTGCTGGGCGAGATGGGAAAATCCTTCCCGGAAATCAAGAAGCGGCTGATCGACGAACGCGACGTCTACCTGGCCCAGAAGCTGCGCGCGGCGCCGGGCACGCGCATCGTCGCGGTAGTGGGCGCCGGCCACGTGCCGGGCCTGCTGAAGTCCATCCGGGCCGATGCGCCGCTGGCGGAACTGGAAAGCCTGCCGCCGCCGTCGCGCTGGTCGAAGATCTGGCCGTGGCTGATTCCCGCCGCGGTGGTGGCCTTGCTCGGTTGGGGCTTCGTCCACGGCGGCACCGAGCGGGGCGTGGATTCCATCGTCATCTGGGTCGGCGTGACGGGGGCGTTGGCCGCGCTGGGCGCGGCCGTGGCCTTGCCGCATCCGCTGACCGTCCTGTCGGCGTTCCTCGCGGCGCCGCTGACGACGCTGCATCCGGCGTTGGCCGCGGGCTGGGTCGCCGGCCTGGTGGAAGCCTGGCTGCGGCCGCCGGCGGTGGCGGATTTCGAAGCCTTGCCCGGCGCGATGGAGAATTTCCGCGATTTCATCCGCCATCCCGTCGTGCGGATCTTGCTGGTGGTGGCGACGACGAATCTCGGCGCCAGCCTCGGGACCTTCGTGGCGATCCCGTGGATCGCGGCGCGCTGAGGCGCGTCAGTCCGAAAGCGACCGCACGAGGGCGTAGAAGCGGTCTTCGTAGTCCGCGAATTTGCCGAGGCGGTTCAGCATCTGGGCCAAGGGGGCCAGGCGCGTGCGGTCCCGGGCGGCCTGCCGGAACGCGAGTTCGATGGCGTGCCGCGAACCGTCGGGATCGGCCCGCAGATCGCGGGCATTGCCCGGGGCGGACGCCCGGACCACCTCGAACAGCAGCTTGAGCAGGCAGACTTCCCACGGCTCGTCCACGCCCCGCACCAGCGCGGAGAGGGGGTCCTCGCGCGATTTCAGGTCGGCCCGGACCCGATCGAGGACGTTGTCGACGGTATCGTGCACGATGGATTCGGTGAGCGTTTCCTGGCGGATCTTGAAGCCGTACTTCAGCAGGACCAGCTCGGCTTCGTGCTCGCGCAGCCACCGGACGAAATCCTCGGCGGGGCCGGACCGGAAGCCTTCCGCCAGCGGGGATTCCGCGAGCGACCCCGGCGTCAGGATTTCGGGCCGGAACGACTGGATGCGGCCTTCGCGGATGCGCACCTGGCCGACGGTGTCCATCAGCTCGGTGACGAGGCGGTAGTTGATCAGGGTGGTGCCGAAGGTTTCCAGGCGGCCGCGCGGCAGTTCCAGCACTTCCGTGTTGTTGACGGCGTACCAGAAATCGAATTCTCGCGGCGGACGGCTCATGGTGGGCCGAACTTACGGCATCGCGGCGGCGAACGCAAGGCGGGACGGGGGCGCGCGGCCGGTGCGCGCGGCGGCAGGGAGGCATTGCGCGGCGGCGCGGGAACCGCTAGGATGACGGCATGAATGTCTGGAAATTCATCCAGCGGATCTGCCTGATCGCGATCGTCGCGCTCGTCGTGGGGATCGTCCTGCGGCTGTACCTGCCGAAGATCGAGGAGCAGAAGCGGCTGCGGGCGCAGACGGAAGCGCTCCGCCAGGACATCCAGCGCGAGGCCGAGCAGTTGCGCCAACTCAAGCGCAAGCAGGAAAAACTCCAGGAAGATCCCCGTTTCGTCGAAAAGATCGCGCGGGAAGACCTGAACTACGCCAAGCCCGGCGAGACGATCTTCCGGTTCGTGGACGAAGACAAGCCGTAGCGCGCGGTCGCCCAGGCGAGTTCGCCGGCGATGGTCCGGGCCAGGGCGCGGGGACGCAGGGCGCGGGGGAGGACGTCCAGGGTGTAGGTTTCCACTTCGCTGAAAACGCGGCGCGCTTTCGCGAAAAACGCGGGGGTCAAGTGGCCGCGCGTGGAGCGCAAGGGGCCGGAGCCGGCCCACGTCAGCGGCACGTGGTAGTGGGTGCGCACGACGGCTTGCTCCGGCAATTTCGGCAGGGCCTTCAGCGCCGGGCCCAGATCGGGCCACGAGCCGACGATTTCGCCGTCGAGAACCGCGCGGGTCTGGTGCAGATAGCGCGGCTCGACGAACGGCGCCAGGGCGGCGCGCGCGGCGGGCACGTTGTCGCATTCGATGGCGGCGGAAAGCTGGACCCGGACGATGCGCTGCCACGGTAGGCGCGCCAGCGGCCGGAATTCGACGGCCGCGTGGCAGGCGTCGAGGCACCAGCCGATCTCGGGACCGGCGGCTTCCACCGCCGGATCGAACAGGTCCCAGGCGCAGCCGGGCTCGGGTTCGACGGCGATGGCGATTCGGCGGCCGGTGGTTTCATGGATCTCGCGGCACCCGGCGGCGGCGCGGGCGAGGTTTTCCAGGGCCAGGCGCCGGTCGGCGGCGGTCGTCCAGTCGGGCCGCCAGCCGCCGGGCACGGTGGTGAGCGTGGCGGCGGCGCCGGCGGGAATCAGGTCCGCCAGCAGCCGCGCGACGAGCCGCGTGTAGGCGAGGCGGTCGGGACTGCGCCAATCGGGCCGGTAGACGGCGGCCTTGACGGTCGCGGCGTGGAACGCGCCGAAGGGGAACGCGTTGACGCCGGCGATGAAACAATCATGGCGTCGCAACCAATCCCGGAAGGCGGCGCGGCGTCGCGGCGCGGCGAGTTCGACCGCCGTCTTGAAGCCGAGCTGGAGGCTCAACGGAAACGGCCGGTCGGGCGCGACGAGCTTCTTGACGGCGAGGGCGTGGCCGTCCAGCGCGCGCTTCGTTTCGCGCCAATCCGCCGCCGGATGGACGTTCAGGCAATAGGGGATGGGAAACGGCGCGTTCACTTCCGGGCGGCCAGCGCGGAAATGCACTCGGCCATGAGGGCCGGGTCCACGGCATGGATTTCCCGGCGGGAGCCGAACGGCGCGGGAAACGTCACCGTGAGTTCGCCGCCCAGATGCGCGCGGAATTCTTCGAGGCCGGCCAGAACCGCGGGCCGGCCGCGGCGGTCGGTTCGGGACAACTCTGGGGCGAACGTCGGCAGACCGCAGGTGCGGAGCAGCGCCACGAGGCGGTCGGCCTCTTTTTGCGGCAACAGGCCGATGCGGGCGGCATAGAAGGCATCGAGGGCGATGCCGATGGCGACCGCATGGCCGTGGGACAGACGGTGTTTCGACATCAATTCCAGCTTGTGGGCCGCCCAATGGCCGTAGTCCAACGGGCGGGCGGCGCCGAGTTCGTAGGGGTCGCCGGAGGTGGCGATGTGGTCGAGATGCAGCAGGGCGCAGCGCTGGAGGATGCGCCGGATGGTCGGCAGGTCGCGCGCATGGATTTTTCGGGCGGAGCGTTCGATCAGGTGGAAGAACGCGGCATCCTTGATGGCGGCGACCTTGACGGCTTCGGCGATGCCGTCGAGCAGCAGCGGCAGCGGCAGCGCCTCGAGGAAATCGGCGTCGTTCAGGACGGCCCAGGGCGGGGCGAACGTGCCCAGCAGGTTCTTCGCGCCGGCGTAGTTGATGGCGTTCTTGACCCCGACGCCGGAATCGCACTGGGCGAGGGCGGTGGTGGGCACGCGCACGAGGCGTACGCCGCGGTGGAAGAGGGCGGCGGCCAGTCCGGCGGCGTCGAGAAACGCCCCGCCGCCGACCGCGATGCAGAAGGAATGGCGGCAGATGTGGCCGGCGCGCAGGGCCGCCAGCATCCGGCGGACCGGCGCGGCCGACTGCTTGATGCCTTCGCCGCCCGCCAGGACCAGCGGGGCGCGCACGAGCTGCAGCGCCTTCGCATGGGTTTCGAAATAGGCGGCGATCTGCTCCGGCAAGCGGGGCAGGGCCGTCGGGACGCCCTGGTCCAGCAGGACGAGGCACCGGTGGCGGCGGCTGCCGCCGGCGCGCGTCAGCGCGTCGCGCAGCGCGCGGTTGCGCGGCGCGAACAGATGCCGGGTGAACACGACGGGGAAGTCGTGGCGGACGACGATGCGCTGCAGATGGACGGTCACGGGAGCGGATTTCCTCTATGCATTGGAAACGCTCCGCCCGGCCAACGGGTTCACGCCGGTTTCCAGGAATCTTTCAGGGTGACCGTGCGGTTGAAGACGGGCGCGCCGGGCCGGCTGTCGGGCTCGGCATGGAAATAGCCGACGCGCTCGAACTGGAACCGGTCGCCGGGCCGGGCATCGGCCAGGCACGGCTCGACGAGGGCCTGGACGACCTTCAGCGAATCCGGATTCAGGTGCGCCTTGAAATCCACGTCCTTGTCGCCGTCGGGCTCGGGCACGTTGAACAGGCGGTCGTAGAGGCGGACCTCGACGGATTTCGCGGCCTGGGCGGCGACCCAGTGGATGGTGGCCTTCACCTTGACGGCGGCATCCATCGGATCGAAGCGGCCGCGCACCGCGTTCACCCGCCCGGCGGCGTCCTTCTCGACGCCGGTGCAGGTCAGGAAGCCGGCGTTGCGCAGGCGCACGGCCTTGCCGGGGCTGAGGCGGAAATACTTCGGCGGCGGCACCTCGGCGAAGTCCTCGCGCTCGATGAACAGCTCCGGGCCGAACGGGATGTCGCGCTCGCCGGCGGCCGGATCCTCGGGATTGTTCGCGCCCTTGACGGAAGCCGGCAAGTCCTGCGGATTCTCGATCACGACGCGGAGCGGATCCAGCACGGCCATGGCGCGGCGCGCGGTCCGGTTGAGATCGTCGCGGATGCAATGCTCGAGCAGGGCGACGTCGGTCAGCGAATCGTACTTGGTGATGCCGACGCGTTCGCAGAATTCGCGGATGGCGGCGGGGGGCACGCCGCGGCGGCGCAGGCCGCACAACGTGGGCATGCGGGGATCGTCCCAGCCCTTGACCAGCTTGAGCTGGACGAGTTCGAGGAGCTTGCGCTTGCTCATCACCGTGTAGGTCAGCGAGAGTCGCGCGAACTCCATTTGCTGCGAAGGAAACAGGTTGCAGTTCTGGATGACCCAGTCGTAGAGCGGCCGGTGCACTTCGAATTCCAGCGTGCACATCGAGTGGGTGATCTTTTCGAGGGCGTCCTCGATGGGGTGGGCGTAGTCGTACATCGGGTAGATGCACCACTTGTCGCCGGCGTGGGGATGGGGGACGTGGAGAATGCGGTAGATGACCGGATCGCGCAGGTGGAGGTTGGGCGACGCCATGTCGATCTTGGCGCGCAGCACCCGGGAGCCGTCCGGGAATTCGCCGGCGCGCATGCGCTGGAACAAATCGAGGTTTTCCTCGGGCGAGCGCCGGCGGAACGGTGATTCCCGGCCGGGCTCGGTGGGGATGCCGCGGTAGTCCTTCCACTGGTCGGCCGTCAGTTCGCAGACGTAGGCCTTGCCGGCGCGGGTCAGCCCGCAGGCCAGTTCGTACATCTGCTCGAAGTAGTCCGAGGCGTGGTAGTAGTGCCTGCCCCAGTCGAAGCCCAGCCAGCGGACGTCGGCCTTGATGGAATCGGTGTATTCGACGTCTTCCTTGACCGGATTGGTGTCGTCCATGCGCAGGTGGCATTCGCCGCCGTTTTCCAGCGCCATGCCGAAATCGAGGCAGATGGCCTTGGCGTGGCCGATGTGCAGATAGCCGTTGGGTTCCGGCGGGAAGCGCGTGACGACCTGGCCGCCGTATTTGCCGGTGCGGGCGTCTTCCGCGATGATTTCGCGGATGAAGTGCATGTTCTTGGCCGGGGTTTCCGGCGCGGTTTCGGCGGGAGCGTTCATGGTTCGCCTTGGGTGGAGTCCAGGGTTTTCTTGCGCGAGAAAAAGGCGGCGGCCTTCTTGCGGAGGGCGGCCAGGCGGGGATGGTTGGATTCCTTGACGGCGGCGCCGAACGCGGCCAGCAAGTCGGCGGCGTTGCCGTGCAGGCCGGTGGGCACTTCGATGGTGACGGCGACGTGGTGGTCGCCCGTGCCGCCGCCGCGGACCTCCGGCAGACCCAGGCCGCGCAGGACGAAGACCTTGCCGGGCTGGGTGCCGGCGGGGATTTTCAGCGGCACGTCGCCGCGGACCGTCGGAACCTGGATTTCGCCGCCGAGCGCGGCGATGTGGAAGGGGATGGGAATTTCGCAGTGGGTATCGGCGCCCTCGCGCGAGAACAGCGCGTGTTCGCGCACGTGCAGCACGACGAACAGGTCGCCCGGCGGGCCGCCGCGGGCGCCGCCTTCGCCCTTGCCGGCCAGGCGCATGCGCGAGCCGGTATCCACGCCGGCGGGGATGTTCAGGCTGAGCGTTCGGGCGGCCTTGGCGCGTCCGGCGCCGCCGCACTTGCGGCACGGATGGCGGATGATCTCGCCGGTGCCGCCGCAGCGCGGGCAGGGTTGGCGGACGTGGACGAAACCCATGTTCTGCACGACCATCCCGCGGCCGCCGCAGGCGGAGCAGGTCTCGCGCTGGCTCTTGCCGTCGGCGCCGGTGCCGTTGCAGGCGGCGCAATCCTCGACGACGTCGAGGGTCAGCTCGCGCTTCGCGCCGAACGCGGCCTCCTCGAAATCGATTTCCAGGTCGTAGCGCAGGTCGGCGCCGCGCGAGCGGCCGTCGCCGTCGCGTCCGCCGCCGCCGCCCATGCCGCCGAAGAGGCTTTCAAAAAAGCTGCCGCCGAAGCCGCCGCCGCCGCCGCCGAACGCGGAGGCGAAGGCGCGCATGGCTTCTTCCAGATCGATGTGGCCGGCGCCGCCGAATCCGCCCCCGCGGCCGTTGCCGCGCTCGAACGCGCCCCAGCCGAACTGGTCGTAGCGTTGGCGCAGCTCGGCGCTCGAGAGGATCTCGTAGCACTCGGTGGCTTCCTTGAACTTCTCCTCGGCGTCCTTGTCGCCCGGATTGCGGTCCGGGTGGTACTTCATGGCCAGCTTGCGATAGGCCTTCTTGACCTGGTCCTCGGTGGCGCCGCGGTCGAGACCGAGCACTTCGTAGCAATCGCGCTTCTGGCTCATGGGCGTGCGGGGTTTCCTCAGTCGGCGGGGCCGGAGGAGACGACGACCTGCGCGGCGCGCAGGAGCTTGTCGCCGAGCTTGTAGCCGCGGCGCGTCTGGGCCACCACGTGGTCGGCGGGCACGTCGTCGGAAGGCAGATGGGTGATGGCTTCGTGGACGTGCGGATCGAAGGCGGCGCCTTCGGCGTCGATGGCCTGCACGCCGGCTTTTTCGAGGGCCGCGCGGAGCTGGCTGCAGATCAGCTGGAAGCCTTCGACGAACGCAGCGGGGGCGCCGTTCTTGGCGCTGTCGGCCAGGCCCAGTTCGAAGTGGTCGAGGACCGGCACGAGTTCCAGGACGAGCTTTTCGCTGGCGAAAGCGATCCAGTCCTTCTTTTCGCGGTCCATGCGCTTGCGGTAGTTGTCGAAATCGGCCTGCAGCCGCAGCAAACGGTCCTTGAGGACCTCATCCGGCGACGGTTGCGGTTCGGCGGCGGGCGCGGCCTCGGCGGCGACGGGAACACCTTCGGCCGCAGGGGTGGTCGGTTCTTCGGTCGTCGGTTCGTTTTCGCCCTCTTCAAGAGGGGGGGCGTCGGGGTGCCCATGATGGGGGTGCTTTTTGGACATAACAGAGGGCGCAGGATACGCCGGAAAAGCGTTTTCGTCAATCTCGGCCGGCCCGGGGCCGCATGGAGCGCGGAACCCGAGGGCGGGGCTCGTTTTTCCTTTGCGGGCCGCTCCGAAAAACGGTAGGACGGCACGGTGGATTTCCGATGAACGCGAATCGAACGGGCCATCCAATTCCGAAGATATGGCTGGCGCCCCTCGTTGCGTTGTGGCCGCTGGCTTGCGCACCGGCCGTGCGCGATGCTCCCGTGGATGCGGCGGCCTATCCGGAGAAAGTCCGTTTGGCCTGCGTGGGCGACAGTCTGACGGGGTGCCCGGATTCCTGGCCCAGCCATTTGGAAGGGCCCTTGGGAGCCCGATGGGAAATCCGGGTTTTCGGCTTGGGCGGAGCGACGGCGTTGTCGTTCGGCGACCAGCCCTATGCCACGCTCATGTTGCCGGAAGTGCTGGCCTACCAACCCGACGTGGTCGTGATGTTGCTTGGAACCAATGACTCCAAGCCGCGCCATTGGTATTACCGGAAGGAATTCGAGCGGGACTACCGGCGGATGGTGGCGGATTTGCAGGCGTTGCCTTCGCGGCCGCGGATCTGGATCTGTTTGCCGCCGCCGGCGTTTCCCGGCCAGTGGGGCATCGATGCCGGCCGCATCCGCGAAATGCTGCCGGTGATCCGCCGCGTGGCCCGGCGGCAGGGCGTGCCCGTGATCGATCTGCATGCGGCCCTGCTGGACCATCCGGAATATTTTCCCGACCAGATCCATCCCGACGGCCGCGGATCGCGGGAAATCGCGCGCCACGTGTATCGCGCCCTGACGGGTCGGCCCGCGGCTTTCTAGGGCGCGCGGATTTCCGGCGGCGGGGGAGCTGCCAGGGCGCGGGCGAACGCTTCCGTGAGCCGTTGGCGGCCTTCCGGCCCGACGTGAGTCATGTCGCGCCACAGGTCTTCCGGCAAGTCCAGCGCCTGTTCTGCGCGCGGAACGAAACGCACGGTGCCTTGCCGTTCCTGGCGGGCCAGGAATTCGCGCATGTCGCGGGAAAGCTCGGCGATTTCCCCGCCCGGATACGCGGGGTTGACCCGGCCTTCGAACACGACGATTTGCCGGCAACGGCCGGACATGTCCGCGAAAAAACGCGCGAGGGATCGCTGGCACAGCGCCACCATTTCGGGGTTGGCGCCCAAGCGGACGTAGGCCTCTTTCTGTTCCGCCGTGGCGGTTTCGTTGGCGGCGGCGGCGGCGGTTTCGGCCGCCCGGAAGGGATGTTCCAGCAGGAAGCGCGCGTAGTCCCGGGAGCGCCAGAGTTCGCAGACGGCCGCGCTGCCGAGATCGACCAGCGCGCGCCAGCGGCGCAGGAGGAAGCGCGCGCGGGCGGCGCCCAGCAAATTCCGCAGGCCGGAAACCGTGGCCAGCGGACGGATCGCTTCCGGGAAGAGATCGTGCCGGGCACCGAGATCGAATCCGGACAGCATCAGCGCCAAACGGTTGTCCGGGTGGAAATCGAACCAGCCCTGGCTGGCGACAAGCTCGGTCGGGAACATGCCGGCCGCGGCGCGCCGGTGGACCGGCTGGCCGGTCTGCGCGGCCAGCCGTTCGACGTCGATGCCGTAAACGAGCTGGCTGGATCCGGCCAGCACGATGCCGGGCCGGCCGGCGGCGGCGGGGTCGGCGGCTTCCAGGCGGAACAAGCTGATTTCCCGGGCCAGGTGTTGCTGGCCGGAACGCGCCAGCACGGCCTGCCAGAACAGCGATTGCCCCAGACCCGTGCGCAGCGCCGTTTCCGCGAACAGCAGGGCCAGCGCAGCCAGGACCGGGGCGATCGGCCACCGCCGCGTCCGGGGCCAGCGCCGTTCCAGCCAAAGGCCGGCCAGCCACGCCAGCGGCAGCGCGGCCAGCGCCAGCCCGATGGCCAAGCCCTTCGCGTCGAAGCCGGCCGTCGCCAAGGTCGGAACCAGCAAAACGGCCTGCCACGTCTTGCGGCCGATCCAGAGACCGAGCGGAATCCCCGCGAGGGGAAACAGCCAGCCGCCGCGCCGCAACCAGCGGCGTTCGGCCGTTTGCAGGGGCTGGGAAGATGGTTCGGCAGGGCGGGGCATGGCTTCAGAATTGGAAATAGATGAAGGCGCGGCTGCCCGTGTTGGCGAACAGGATCAGCAAGCCGGCCGTGGTCGCGTACAGCAGGGTCCGCGGCACGAGCGACAGGCGCAGCGGCGCGAGCGAATCGCCCGTGCGCTCCTGAAGAATCTGCACGGCCCACAACGGCAGGGAGAGGAAGGCGATCTGGAACAGCCAGGCGGTGCACTCCGCGCTCCAGCCGGGATTCCGGACCAGGGCGACGAGCATGCTGCCGACGTCCCGCAGCGATTCGGCGCGGAACAGCAGCCAGCCGAAACAGGCGGCATGGAACATCGCCAACCGCCGCCACGCGGTGCCGAACGCCGTGGGCGGCGCCGCGTGCGCCTTCTTGCCGCGCACAAGGTGATGGACCGCCAGCAACAAGCCGTGGAACAGGCCCCAGACCACGAACGTCCAGGCCGCCCCGTGCCACAATCCGCCCAGCACCATCGTCGCCATCAGGTTGAAATAGGTCCGGCGCGGTCCCCGGCGGTTCCCGCCCAGCGGAATGTACAGGTAGTCCCGCAGCCACGACGACAGGCTGATGTGCCAGCGCCGCCAGAAGTCGCTTGGATCCCGGGCGAAATACGGATTGCGGAAATTGATCATGATGTCGAAGCCCAGGCACGATCCCAAGCCCCGGGCCATGTCGCTGTAGGCGGAAAAATCGCAGTAGATCTGGAGGGCGAAGGCGTACACGCCCAGCACCACGGAGCCCGTGGACCAGGCGACGGAACCGGAGAACACCTGATCGGCCCACGCCGCCACGTTGTCGCCGATGACGACTTTCTTGAACAAGCCCCAGAAAAACAACCAGGCGCCGGTTTGCAGGCCGTTCCAGGTGATTTTGCGCGGCTGCATGACCTGGCCGAGCAGATGCGCCGCCCGTTCGATGGGGCCGGCCACCAGCTGGGTGAACAGCGACACGAACAAAGCGTAGTCCAGGAAATGGCGGGCGGGCTTGAGCTGGCGGCGGTAGACGTCGATCGTGTAACTCATCGACTGGAACGTGTAGAAGGAAATGCCGACCGGCAAGACGAGGCCGAGGCGAAGGTTCGGCGGATCGAAGCCGCAGGTCCGCGCCAGCGCTTCCGCGCTGCCCACGAAGAAATCGAAGTACTTGAAGAATCCCAGCACGCCCAGATTGATCGCCATGCTCACGAACAGGAGGGCCTTGCGGCGCCGGGGATCTTCGCTCCGGTCGAGGCCGCGCGCCACGGTGAAATCCACCGCCGTGGACAGCGCGATCAGCGACAGGAACCGCCAGTCCCAGCACCCGTAGAAGAAATAGCTCGCCACCAGCAACAGGCGATTCTGGGCGCGCAGCGGCAGGGCCGCGTAGGCGGCGAACACCACCAGGAAAAACAGCGCGAAATCTAGCGAGTTGAACAACATGGCATGGCGTTGATGGGTCGGGACTCAGGGGCCGGCGCGCGGCACGGGTTCCGGCGCGGCCGCCAATTCGCCCAGGACGCGCGCGGCGAACACTTCGAGGGCGACCTCGGGATCGACGGCGTCGCCGCCGGTCATGGCGGCGTGGACGTCCACCGCGGCGTTGAGCCAGCGGTACCAGCGGGCCGGGGGCAGGCGGTTGGCCTGGGCCGCCATCATGGCGACGGCGAAGGGATTGCCCTTGCGCGGATCCTTGGCGAGCGTCGCCAGCAGCGCTTCGCCCTCCGGCGGCAGGGACCAGGTCAGGCGGGGCCAGTCGCCGCCGGACACGCGCGCCCAGCCGCGCTTGAGGCAGTCGGACAGCACGACGATCTCGCGCAGGCGGTTTTCGAGGCCCACGACCAGGGCCACGGGCGAAACGCCCTGCTCGAACATCCGCCGCATGACGTCCAGGGTGTCGGCCAGGTCGCCGTCGCAGAACGTGTCGGCGAATTCCCAGAACTTGCTCTCGCGCATGGGCGCGACCATCAACCGGACGTCTTCGGCGGCGACGGTCTTGCGGTCGCCGACGTAGAGCGCGAGCTTTTCGATTTCGTTCTCCACCTGCCGCAGGTTGTAGCCGGTGCGGTCGAGAAAGGCGGAACGGACCCCGCGCGGCATGTCGAGGCCGCGCTCCGCGAGCATCTGCTCCAGGCGCGGAATGAAATCTTCCTGGGCTTCCTTGTCCTTTTCGGGCTCGTCGAAAACGTGGACTTCGCCCGCGGCGTTGAACGTCTTGTAGAACGTGGTGGACTTGTTGACCCGGTCGGTCAGCAGGACGAACGCGACGCCCTCGGGCAGGCCCGGCTTGAGGAGTTCCACGAGGCGCTCGACTTCGGCCTTCACGGAAGTGAACTTGCCCGGCTCCGTCAGCGGATCGAAATACGGCGCGCCGCGGACGTAGACCGTCTTCGTGCCGCCGAGGAACGACGGCGTCAGCAGGGCTTCGACGACGTTGCGCAGGAAGGCGCAGACGGCGTCGGCGTTGTCGACGCCGGGCTCGGGCTGGAGGGTTTCGAGACCGAAGGCCTGCTCTGCGGGCGGGCAGAGCCGCGCCGCGATTTCGTCGGCCTTGCGCGTGGCGGTGAGATCGTCGGTGCCGTAGACCAGGAAAATCCGCGCCGCGCCCTTTTGCGGGGCGTCTGCGGTGGCGGTGGACTTCTTCGTCGGCATGGGGGGAGCGTCCGACATCCGGCGGGATTTTTCAATCCATTTCAGGTCGCCGGATCCAGCCGCAGCGCGGCGGGGCCGTGGGTGCGCCAGACCGCCTGGACCTTGCCGGCGAGGCGCTCGATGCCGTCGCGCGGGCCCACCTCGATCCAGACGACGTCGGCCTGGTGCCGGAACCAGGTCATCTGCCGCTTGGCGTACTGCCCGGTGCGGACGGCGACCAGCCGGATGGCTTCTTCCTCGGGAAGCTGCCCGTCCAGCACGCGCGCGGCCTCTGCGTAGCCGATGGCGTGGCGGGCGGTGTCGGACAGCGTCGGGTATTTCGCGCGCAAAGCGCGGACTTCCTCGACGAGGCCGTAGGCGAACATCTGGCGGGCGCGCCGCGCGATGCGCGCGCGCAGCTCGTCCGGCGGCAGCGCCAGGCCCGCCAGCTTGGGCCGCGGGCGCTCTTCGACGACCGGCAGGGGCTGGCCCGCGGCCAGCAGTTCGTAGGCGCGCACGACGCGCCGCGGGTTTTCGGGATCGCGCAGCTTGGCGAATTCCGCCGGATTCAGCGCGCGCGCGGCGGCCTGCAGCGCCGCGAGGCCTTCGGCGTTCAGGAGCGCTTCGGCCGCGGCACGGTGGGCCGGATCGACCGGGGCGCTGTCGAGCCCCTCCGTCAGGCACTTCACGTAGAGCCCCGTGCCGCCGACCACGATGGGCGGCGCGCCGCAGGCGGCGATCGCCGGCGCCGCGGCGCGGACCGCCGCCAGCCAGTCGCCGACGGAAAACGGCCGGTCCGGATCGACCAGATCGAAGCCGAACGACGGCACGGCCGCGCGGTCGGCGGCTTCCGGCTTGGCGGTGCCGACGTCCATCCCGCGGTAGATCGTCATCGAATCGGCGGCCAGAATCGGCCGCGTCGGATGCCCCAGCAACGCCAGGTACTGCGCCACGGCGCTCTTGCCGGACGCCGTCGGGCCGACGAGGAAATGGGCCGTCAGCGCGCTCATGCCGCGGCCGCCTCGTTTTTACGTACGACGTAAAAACTTTCCGCGGTTTTTACGTAGAACGTAAAAACTTTGGGGTGGGTTTTACGTGGAACGTAAAAAATTTGGAGCAGCCGCGGGGCGTTCATGGCGCGGGGGGTTCCGGCGCCGCCGCGGCGGCGCGCGAGACGAGGAAGGTGCCGAGGACGTAGATGGCCACGCCGACGCAGATGGCGGAGTCGGCCACGTTGAAGGCCGGGAAGTGCCAGCCGCGGTGGAAGAAGTCGAGGAAATCGACGACGTAGTCCAGGCGCAGGCGGTCGAAGAGGTTGCCGACGATGCCGCCGCAGAGCAGGCCGAGCGCGACGCGGTGCACGCGGCCGGGCGGCAGGAACTGGCGGCGGAACAGGACGAGCGCCACCAGCATCGCGAACGCCAGCACGGCCAAGGCCAGGTTCTGGCCGCTGAACATGCCCCACGCGGCGCCGGTGTTGCGGATGTAGGTCAGGTGGAAGAAGCCCGGGATCACCGGCACGGATTCGTGCAGGGAAAACGCGCCGCGCACCCATTCCTTGGTGGCCTGGTCGAGCAGGATCACCAGCAGGGCGACGAGCAGCGGCGTCATGGGCGGCGCGGGCGGGCGCCCGCTTAGTCCCCGGATTCGGCCGACTCGGCGGCGTCTTCGGCCGCGAGCTGCTGCAGGGGCAGCGTGCCGCCGAACGGACGGTACTTGGTGCGGCCGCGCTCGGCGGCGTTCTGGCAGGCCATGCACTTCTTGGCGAAGGGCAAGGCCTTCAGGCGCGGCAGTTCGATGGCGCCGCCGCACGATTCGCAGGCGCCGTAGGTGCCTTCATCGGCGCGCCGCAGGGCGTCTTCGATGTCGTAGAGCGATTCCTGCCGGCTGGAGGCCAGGTTCAAGGCCAGCTCGCGGTCGAAATTGTCGGTGCCCTGGTCGGCCATGTGGGTGGAGTGGGCGCTGATGTCGCCGGACGACTCGATGGGCGAGCGCTTGAGGTTGTCGCCCGCCAGCGCCGTGAGATTGCCTTGGATCAAATCGAGCTGCTTCTGGAGCTGCGCGCGGAAAAACTGGAGTTCGCTCTTGCTGAACGCGCGGGCCGGCTTGACCTTGCGCGGCGGGGGCGGCGGGGGCGGGGGCGGCAGCTTCTTGGCGAGCGGTTTCGGCAGGGCCTTGGGGGCGGCCTTCTTCGCGGCCTTCTTGGCCGGGGCCGGCTTTGCGACCTTCTGGACGGCTTTCTTGGCGGGCGCCTTTTTGGCCGGGGCCTTTTTCGCCGGCGCCTTCTTGGCTGGGGCCTTCTTGGCGGCCTTCCGGGGGGCGCTCTTTTTCACGGTCTTTTTCGCCGCTTTTTTCGCGGGGCGGGAGGATTTCCGGAGCGCCTTTTTCGGGTTCTTTTTCTTCGTGGCCATGCTGTACCTCTCGTTCAGGACCGTACCTCGCCGGATGCCCGGAAACAACCCCGGGTTCCGCAAGGGTGGCGCTGTTTAGCATGGCGACGGACGGACGTCAACCGCCGAAGCGCGCGGGCGCGAAATGATTTGCGGCGAGGGGGCGCGTCGCCTAGGATGCGGCGCATGAGAACGAGCGGATGGGCAGGCTGGGCGGCGGCTTTCTGGGTGGGCGCCTGCACCTGGGCGACGGCCGGCGGCGACCCCGCCGCGGAAGCGCAAATGGCCCGCGTGCGGCGCTCCATGCCCGCGGTGCCGCTGGAGCTGGAAGCGGCCATCCGCGTGGTGGATTCCAACGGCAAAAACCTGAAAACGGTGCAGGCGGAGGCCGTCCTGACGCCCCGGGACGCCGGCCGCACGGCGCGCTACGTGCTGCGCGACGCCTTCGGGGGCATCCTGGAAGAAATGACCGTGGAACTCGGCGACGGGGCGGCCGCGTTCGCCTATGCGCTGGGCGATCCGCCGCAGCCCGCGCCGCTGCCGGACCTGTTCGGGCCCATCCAGGGCAGCGAGATCAGCTGGATGGAAATGAGCTTCTCCTATTTCTGGTGGCCGGACCCGCAGATCGTCGGCTCCGAAAAGGTCGCCAACCGCTGGGAGTGCCAGATCATCGAAATCCCGTGCCCGCCGGAATACGCCGGAGGGTGGTCGCACCTGCGCCTGTGGGTGGCGCCGGCCTACGACGCCGTCGTCCGCGGCGAGGCCTGGCGCGCCGGCCGCGCCGTGAAGCGGTTCGAGGTCAAATCCGTCAAGAAGCTCCGCCAGGTCTACATGATCGGCGACCTGGAAGTGAAGAACCTCGAGACCGGCGCGCGCGCCCGCCTCAAGGTCGGTAAAATGCGCATGCGCTCCCCGGACTATTCTCCCGAGGAGCTGGAAGAGTTCAACGCGCCGATCGCGTGGTAGGACGGCGATGGACGGTTTCTTTCCAGCGGCCGAGGGTCCGGCGGGGCGGGACGAAGCCCGGCGGCAGGTCTGGAAGGTCTCCGAGCTGACGCGCCGCATCAAGGGCACGCTGGAAGGCGCGTTCGGCAGCGTGTGGGTGGAGGGGGAGATTTCGAACTTCCGCAAGCCGGCCTCGGGGCATGCCTATTTCACGCTCAAGGACGCCACGAGCCAGTTGCGGGCCGTGATGTTCCGCGGCGCGCTGGCGGGCGTGACGGTGCCGCTGAAGGACGGCCTGTTGGTGCGCGGCTACGGCCAGATCACCGTCTACGAAGCGGCCGGCGACTACCAGATCCTGCTGCGCAAGCTCGAGCCCGCCGGCGAAGGCGAACTCATGCTGCGCCTGGAGGCGCTGAAGAAGCGCCTCGCGGCGGAGGGGCTGTTCGCCGCCGAGCGCAAGCGCCCGCTGCCGGCGCTGCCGCAGCACGTCGGCATCGTGACGTCGCCGACGGGGGCGGCCATCCGCGACATTTTGCAGGTGCTGGAGCGGCGGTTCGCCAACCTGCACGTCGTGCTGGCACCCGTGCGCGTGCAGGGCGCCGGCGCGGCCGACGAAATCGCCGCGGCGATCGACCTGCTGAACAAGCGCGGCGGACTCGACGTGCTGATCGTCGGCCGCGGCGGCGGCAGCCTCGAGGATCTGTGGTGCTTCAACGAGGAAACCGTCGTGCGGGCCATCGTGCGCTCGGCCATTCCCGTGATTTCCGCGGTGGGGCACGAGATCGACTGGACCTTGAGCGATTTCGCGGCCGACGTGCGCGCGCCGACGCCCAGCGCGGCGGCGGAGATGGTCGTGCAGGGCAAGGCCGAGCTGGAACGGCGCGTGGCCGACCTGCGCCGCCGGCTGGCGCTGGGCGCGAAAGCGGCGACGCTGGGCTGGCGCAACCGCCTCGACCGCGCGGCGCGCACGCCCGGCCTGCGCGACCCGCTGCAGGTCGTGCGGCAGGCGCAGCAGTCCGTGGATTTCCTGGCCGTGCGCCTGCAGAAGGCGCTGGCGGGCCTGCCGCAACTGGTGCGGCAGCGCGCCGCGACGGCCGCGCGGCGCATGGAGCTGGCCGCGCGCATGCGCCTGGCGGAAGACCGCCGCGCGCTCCAGCATGCCGAAGCCCAGTTGCGGATGCTGAATCCCAAGGGCGTGCTCGCGCGCGGCTACAGCTTGACGAAATCGCAAGACGGCAAAATCCTGCGCTCGGCGGCGGACGCCCGGCCGGGGATGCAACTGGAAACGGAATTCGCCGACGGCGCGGTGCGCTCCACCGTGGACGCGGCGGCAGGAGGGCGAGATGGCGGACAAAGCGGAAAAACCCCAGAGCTTCGAGAAGGCCCTGGCGCGGCTGGAAGAGATCGCGGCGGAGATGGAAAGCGGCGAGCTCGGCCTGGAGAAAATGGTGGCGGCCTTCGAGGAGGGCCAGAAGCTGGTCAAGCTGTGCTCTTCTAAGCTCAACGAGGTCGAAAAGAAGATCGAGCAGCTCGTCAAGAACGCCGACGGTTCCGTCGGCACCGAGCCGTTCGCGGGCGAGAAAAATTGAAGAGGGGGGTTGCCAAAACCGGGGCGGTGGTGTACAACACACAGCCTATTCGGTGTACCTGTAGCTCAATTGGATAGAGCATCTGACTACGGATCAGAAGGTTACAGGTTCAACTCCTGTCAGGTACGCCA
>CALKWZ010000023.1 GCA_938003985.1 uncultured Verrucomicrobiota bacterium
TCCACGAACACGATGTCGCTGATTTCCTTCTGGGCGTAGTCGCTGATGCCGACCGCGGCCACGCCGCCCTCCGCGCAGGCCCATTCGTGGGTCTTGGCGAATTTGCAGTTTTTCTCGTCGAACATGGGAACTCCTTTCAAGCCAGATCAACCACGAAATACACGAAACACACGAAAAAGGTCAAAGCACGATCCGTTCATGCTCCAGCAGGGGATAATGCCCGAAATTGATCAGAAGAACCAACCGCTTCCCCGTCGCCTTCAAGTAATTGATGGCCTGGGCCCGGTGCTCGTCCGCGATCTGCTTGACGGCCTTGAGCTCGACGACGACTTCTCCGAAACAAAGAAAATCCGGAACATAGGTTTGTTTCAAAGGCTTCTTCTTGTACTTCAGCCTCAGACAGGGCTGTTCTTCGAATGGAATCCCTCGGCTTGCGAACTCCCGCGCCAAGCATTCCTGATAAACGCTCTCCAGAAACCCACTCCCCATTTCTTGATAGACCTCGAAGCAAGCCCCCATGATTTGAAAGCTTTCTTCTTTATGCAGGATGCCTTGCCCCATTTTCGTGTCTTTTGTGTGTTTCGTGGTTGAAATGGCTGTTTCGGGACGGGCTTCTGGCTTCAAACGCCGTTCTTCCGGAACGGTCCGCGGACCGTCTCGGCCGGGACCGTTTTGCCGTGGATTTCGACTTCCACGCGCGTGCCGGCCTCCCAGGCTTCCGGCGTCAGATAGCCCACGCCGATGCCGGTGCCGAGGCTCGGGGCAAAGGTCGCGCTGCACAGTTCGCCCACCTTCCGGTCTCCGAGCCGGACCGCGCAACCGGCGCGCGGCACGCCGCGTTCGAGCAGGCGCACGCCCGTCAGCTTCTCCTTGAACCCGGCTTCCTTGCGGCGAACCAGCGCCTCGCGCCCGATGAAATCGCCTTTCTGCAGCTTGACCACCCAGCCGCAGTTCGCCTCGTAGGGCGTGCGCGTCGCGTCGGCGTCCGCCCCGTAGAGCAGATAGCCCGATTCCAGCCGCAGGGTGTCGCGGCTGCCGAGCCCGCAGGGCACCAGCCCGTGCGGTCCGCCCTTGGCCATCAGGGCGTTCCAGAACGCCAAGGTGCCCGCCGGCGAAGCCGCGACTTCGAAGCCGTCCTCGCCCGTGTAGCCCGTGCGCATGACGAACGCCGTTTCGCCGGCCCAGGGCCATTCGGCGATCCCGAACCGCGGCAGCGCCAAGGCCGCCGGAAAAATCTCGCCCACCAGCGCCGGGGCGGCCGGTCCCTGCACCGCCAGCATCCCGTAGCGGGCGCTGGCGTGGTCCAATTCCACGGCGAACCCCGCCGCTTGCTTCTGAAACCAGGCGAAATCGTTAGCGGCCGTCGCCGCGTTCACGATCGCCAGGAACCGTTCCGGCCCGAGGCAGAAGGTGATCGCGTCGTCCAGGATCCCCCCGTCCTCCGCAAGGACGTGGGCATAGGTTCCCTTGCCCGGCTCCGCGCTCATGCGGTTGCAGTTCACCCGCTCCACGAACCGGTGGGCCTCCGGTCCGGAAATGAAAATCTGCCCCATGTGGGAGACGTCGAACGCCCCGCACGCCGTGCGCACGGCCCGATGCTCCGCCAAGATGCCCGCGAACTGCACGGGCATTTCCCAGCCATGGAAATCCACCATCCGGCCGCCGGCCTGCGCCAACACGTCGAACAACGGAGTCCGTTTCAACGACGAACCATTCACGGGGCGGCATCCTACCGCATGAAAACCGTTTCGCCAAGCCCTTCCGAGGAGCGAACGGACGGCGGAATTCTCTGATTGTCGCCCGCCCGCCCGTTTTTGTATGGTTCGCCGGTGGCCATGCAAGCCCCCCGGGACAATTTCGACGCCTTTTGCAGCATCCTCGCCGGTTTCGCCGACGCGGCCGCCGCTTTTCTCGGCGTGATGCTGGCGACCTGGATCCGGTTCGATTCGGGGTTCATCCCGCTGCACCACAACGAGATTTTTCCGCCGCGCATCATGTATTTGTCGGCCGCGGTCGCGCTGGCGCCCCTGCTGGTGGTCATTTTCAAGCAGATCGGCCTCTACGTGCGCCCGCAGCTCGGGCCGTTCGGCGACAAGCTGCCGCGCATCGTCCGGGGCGTCACGATCACGCTGGCGACGGCGCTGGCGTTGTCGTTCGTCGTGCGGCCCGCCGATTGGCCGCCCTATTCCCGCGCCGTGGCGTTCATCGCGTTCTTCACCGTCCTGCTGCTGGTGCTGGCCGAGCGGTTCGCCCTCTTCCGCATCGAAATGCACTGGGCGCGGCGCACCGCCCCGATCCGCCGCGTGTTGATCATCGGCGTGGACGAGCTCGCCGCGCGCATCCGCCGCGCCCTCGAGCGCGAACCCCGCCTGCGCTCGCGCCTGGCCGGCTACCTCCTGCCCGCCGCGCCCGGCGGCCGCGAAATCCCCCTCTCCACCGCCATCACGCCCAAGCTCGTCAAGGGCCATATCGGCGAACTCGAAAAGGTCGTCGCGGAAGAAAAAATCGACGAAGTCATCCTCGCGGACATGAGCATTTCGCACAAGCGCCTCACGGAAATCCTGTTCCATTGCGAGCGCAACCTGATTCCCTTCCGCATGGTGCCCGACCTGTACGGCGTGCTGACGTCGCGCGTCACCGTCAACCACGTCTCCGACATCCCCCTGATCGGCATGGCGCACTGGCCGCTGGACGCCTTCTGGAACCGCGTCCTCAAGCGCCTCGAAGACGTCGCCGGGGGTTTGGTGGGCTTGCTGGTCTCGCTGCCGGTCGTCCTGATCGCCGCGCCGCTGATCAAGCGCAGCTCTCCCGGTCCGATTTTTTACCGCCAGGTCCGCTGCGGCATCGCCGGCAAGCCCTTCACCATCTTCAAGCTCCGCACCATGCCCGTGGACGCGGAGGCCGCCACCGGGCCCGTCTGGGCCGTGCCCGACGATCCCCGCCGCACCCGCGTCGGCGAATTCCTCCGCAAGTGGAACCTCGACGAGCTGCCCCAGTTCTGGAACGTCCTCGTGGGCGACATGTCGCTCGTCGGCCCCCGCCCCGAGCGCCCCCACTTCGTCGAACAGTTCAAGAACGGCGTCGGCCACTACATGACCCGCCACGTCTCCCGCCCCGGCATGACCGGCTGGGCCCAGGTCAACGGCCTGCGCGGGGACACTTCCATCGAAGACCGCGTCCAGCACGACCTCTACTACCTCGAAAACTGGTCGCTGTCCTTCGACCTCAAGATCCTCATCCAGACCTTCTTCAACCGCCAGAACGCCTACTAGCGCCCGCTCCATGGCCAAACCGCCCCTCAAAACCTGCGTTCTCATCCCCGCCTACAACGAGGAAAAGCACGTCGCCGCCGTCGTGCGCGAAGTCCTGGAGTATTGCCCCGACGTGGTCGTCATCGACGACGGTTCGCCCGACGACACCGACCGCGTGGCCGCCGCGGCCGGCGCGACCGTGCTCGAGCACGTGCACAACCAAGGCAAAGGCGCCGCGTTGCAGACGGGCTTCGACTACGCCCGCGCGAACGGCTACGACCTGGCGATCACTTTGGATGCCGACGGCCAGCACGCCCCCTCCGACATCCCCGCCTTCCTGCAGGCCTACGAGCGCACCCACAGCCCCGTGCTCGTCGGCAACCGCATGGGCAACGTCCGCGACATGCCGTGGAACCGCCGGCTCGTGAACCGCTTCATGTCCGACCTGCTCTCCCGCGTCATGGGCCAGTACGTGCCCGACAGCCAGTGCGGCTACCGCCTCTACCACCGCTCCGCCTTCCCCGAAGGCCCCTACGACGCCCACTCCCAGCGCTTCGCCGCCGAATCCGAAATCCTCCTGCGCCTCGCCCTCCAGGGCCGCAAGATCGGCGCCGTGACCATCCAGACCATCTACGGCGACGAAAAATCGAAAGTCCGCCCCTTCTTCGACACCCTCCGCTTCTTCCGCATGTTGCACCGCTTCCGCCGGATCAAAAAGGAACACCTCGCCCGATGAAACGCCTGCTTGCTCTTGCTTTCGGTTTGATCCCCGCCCTGGTTTTCGCCGTTCCGGAAACCGTGAACCGTGAACCGCCGAACCTTGAACCGGCCGTTCTGGAGCGCGCCAGCGCCGCCGCAGCCGTCGAAGTCCCCCACGAAAGCACCGGCCAGAAGCTGGCCGAAGCCCTGCGCGAAAAAGGTTTCTCCGTCGATGCCGCCATCGTCGCCATCTCCACGCTGCCGATCGTCGAACTCCGCGGCGCGATCCCCGCGGGCCACGTGCTCTTGCCGGATACCGACAAAACCACCCGCCTCGGCCGCGACGATCTCCGCCGCGCCGCGCGCATCTTCTTCTGGGCCGTGCTCGGCAACATGCTGCCCGTGCCCTTCATCCTCCTGCTGCTGGGTCCCGCCTCGAAGCTCTGCATGAAAGTTCCCGTCGGGAAAAAATTCTTCGACTGGCTCTTCGCGCGCACCCGGCGCAAGACCGCCGACATCGAGAAATACGAAACCCTCGGCCTGACCGTCTTCGTCGCCATCCCCCTGCCGGCCACCGGCGCGTGGACGGGCGCCATGGCCGGCTGGCTGCTGGGCATGAGCTTCGCGCACTCGCTGCTCTCCATTTTCCTCGGCGTGCTCATCGCCGGCGTCGTCATGACCGCCCTGGCCCTGCTGGGTTGGGTCGGTGCCGCGATCGCCGGCGTCGTCCTGATCGCCTTGGCGGTCGGCGCCCTCGCCCGCGCCCTGCGCGCCCAACCCGCCCCGGCCCCCTGACCGTCCCGCCCGGCCTTTGGTTTTACGTAGCACGTAAAAACTTTCCCGCGGTTTTACGTAGCACGTAAAAACT
>CALKWZ010000024.1 GCA_938003985.1 uncultured Verrucomicrobiota bacterium
GCTGGCGGCGCGCCTGGGCGGCGGCGGGCCGCGCGCTGGCGCAGGCCGCGGCCGTGCAGCGGGCGGCGTTCGAGTGGCCGGAACCGGCGGCGTTTCCGCTGGAAACGGCGGAATTGGCGGGACTCGCGGCGGACGGCCTGCTGGCGGGCGCCTACGTGTTCGACGCCTACAAGACGAAGAAGCGTGCCCGCTCCTGGACGTTCGAGTGGGTCGGCGCCACGCTGGCGGCGCCGCCGGCGCGGGACGCCGTGCGCCGGGCGGAAATCGCCGGCGCGGTCCTGCGCGACGTGCGCGAGCTGGCGAACCGGCCGGCGAACGAATTGGGTCCGGCGGAACTGGCCGCGCAGGCGCGGAAGCTGGCGCGGGCCGCCGGCGTCTCGTGCCGGATCTGGGATGCGGCCGCCTTGGCGAAGGAAAAGTGCGGCGCGCTGCTGGCGGTGGCGCAAGGCAGCCGCCGGCCCGGATGCCTCCTCCGGCTGGCCCATGCGGGCAAACCGGGCCGGAAACCGCTGGTGGTGGTCGGCAAGGCGGTGACGTTCGATACGGGCGGCATCAGCCTCAAGCCCGGCAAGAACATGGAGTGGATGAAGTTCGACAAGAGCGGCGGCATGGCGGCGCTGGCGACGGTGTTGCTGGCCGCGCGCCTCAAGCTGCCGCGGCCCGTCGTGGCCTATATCCCCGCCGTCGAGAACATGCCCGGCGGCGGCGCGACGCGCCCGGGCGACGTCGTGACGGCCCGCACCGGCAAGACCATCGAGATCCTCAACACGGACGCCGAAGGCCGGCTGATCCTGGCCGACGCGCTCTCGTTCGCGGCGGACGAAAAACCGGCCGCGATCGTCGACGTGGCGACCCTGACGGGCGCCGTCATCATCGCGCTGGGCCACGAAGCGACGGCGGTGATGGGCAACGACGACCGGCTGGTGCTGGATCTGATGATTTCCGGCGAAGCCACGGGCGAACGGCTCTGGCAACTGCCCTTGTGGCCCGAGTACGACGAGATGCTCAAGGGCCAGTTCGCGGACCTGAAGAACATCGGGGACGGCTCCGCCGGCACCATCGCGGGCGGCGCGTTCCTGAAGGCGTTCGTGCCGGCGGGGATTCCGTGGGCGCATCTGGACATCGCGGGCACCGCGTGGCTGGAGAAGGACGAAGCCCACGGCGCGGCCGGAGCGACGCTGGCGCCGGCGCGGCTGCTGGCCGACTGGGCCGCGCGGACGACCCTCGGCTCCTGACGCGGGCGCGATGCGCTTCCTGCTCGACCAGTTCATGGATTACCTGACGCTGGAGCGGGGGCTGAGCGTCCACACGCGGCTGGGCTACGGCCACGACCTGTCCGAATTCCTCGCGTTCCTGGCGCGCAAGGGCCGCACGGGCATCCAGGAGGCGCAGCGGCGCGACATCGTCGATTTCCTGCTGGCGGGCAAGCAGCAGGGGCTGGCGCCGGCCAGCCTCGCGCGGCGGCTGGTGGCCATCAAGGTGTTCTTCCGCCATTTGGCGCAGGAAGGCCTGCTGGCGGCGAACGTGGCGGACGCGATGGATTCGCCGCGCCTCTGGAAAGTCCTGCCGCCGACGCTGTCGCACGAGGAAGTGGACCGGCTGCTGGCCGCGCCGGATCCGGCCAAGCCCGGGGGCTTGCGCGACCGGGCGATCCTGGAGACGTTCTACGCGACGGGCCTGCGCGTCAGCGAACTGGCCGGCCTGACGCTGGAGACGCTGCATCTCGACGCGGAATACGTCCGGTGCGTGGGCAAGGGCGACAAGGAGCGGGTGGTGCCGATCGGGCGGCGGGCCATCGCGGCGGTGCAGGCATGGCTGGAACGCGGGCGCCCGGCCTATGCGGCGAAAAGCGGCGGCGCGAGCCGCGCGGTGTTCCTGTCGCGGCTGGGCCGGCCGCTGTCGCGCATCACGATCTGGCGGCAGGTCCGGGCCTATGCCCGGCAGGCGGGCATCCGCAAGGAAATCTCGCCGCACGTGCTGCGGCATTCGTTCGCGTCGCATCTGCTGGCCAACGGCGCCTCGCTGCGCGTGATCCAGGAAATGCTGGGGCACGCGGACATCGCGACCACGCAGATCTATACCCACGTGGACCAAGGCCGCCTGCAGGCCGTGCACCGCCAATACCACCCGAGGGCTTGAACATGGAAACGAACGACGCGCATCCGGACCCGGCGGAATTGGCCCAGCGGCTGGGGCATGCGTTTGTCCAACCGGAGCGGCTGGCCGCCGCGCTGACCCACCGCTCCTTTTCGGCGGAAGCGGGCCAGCCCGAACTGGCCGAGAGCCAGCGGCTGGAATTCCTGGGCGACGCGGTGCTGGGCGCCATCGCGGCCGAATGGCTGTTGATGCGCCGGCCCGACTGGCGGGAAGGCCAATTGACCAAGGTGCGCAGCCGCCTGACGAACGCGGCGGCGCTGGCGCGGGTGGCGCGCCGCCTGGAGCTGGGCCGGTTCCTGCGTCTGGGCCGCGGCGAAGCGCGGGAAGGCGGCCGCGACCGGGATTCGCTGCTGGCCGATGCCCTCGAAGCGGTGCTGGGCGCGCTGTGGCTCGACGGCGGCGCCGAAGCCGTCCGCGCGGTTTTCGCCGCGTGGTTCGCCGCCGAACTCGAGGTGGCCTTGGCGGCCGGCAGCGACGACAATCCCAAGGGCGAACTGCAGGAGCGGTTGCAGCGGGAAGGGCGGGAACCGCCGCGCTACGAAGTGGTGGAAGAAAGCGGACCCTCCCACGAACTCCTGTTCCGGATCGAAGTGTTCCGGGGAACGGAAAGCCTGGGCCGGGGCGAGGGGAGCACCAAGCGGCAGGCCGAGATGAACGCGGCCCGGCAAGCTTTGGATCGTCTGGCATCGCTGGCGGCCGGGGAGGATCCGGGCATTGCCGACGACGATTCATCGGGCGACTAAACGACCCTGGGCGGGAAAATTGTCAATCGAGGTTTAGCGCCGTTTTTGCTGCTCAACATGCCGAATCAAGCCGTCTGAAATAAAAATATTCAGGTAAAACGATTTATCCGTTCATGTTTCCTATCTGCTTGTTGGTGGCCGGGATGCGCGTAATTGGCTGGAAACAAACGGGATTTGTCTGCCGGAAATGGCCGAAAAAGGGCTTGCAATCCGGGCGCCGTGACATAGAGTTCGCGCAGATTTGCACCCCATGTCGGGGGGCAGGATGATCAAGCAAATGTCCCGGAACCGCCCCGGGGCAAGGAGTGAAGAATGAAGGAAGTCAAGAAGTCGCCCGCCAAGAAGGCCGCCGCCCCGAAAGCGGCCGCCGCCAAGAAGCCTGCGGCCAAGGCCGCGCCTGTTGCGCCTGTCGCGAAGGCCGCGCCTGCCGCCAAGAAGCCGGCCCTCTCTCCGGAACAGCGCTACCAGATGATCCAGGACGCCGCGTATTTCATCGCCGAGCGCCATGGGTTCAGCGGCGACAGCGCCTATTTCTGGTCGCTGGCCGAGGCCGAAATCAACGCCAAGTTGAACTGATTCCCGTTCCTCGCGAACGGTTCGGAAGCGCCGCAGGTCCGCCTGCGGCGTTTTTCTTTGCATGCGGGCAGGGGACCGGATAGACTAACAAAATGTTAGCAATTTCCGCTGGAAGAAGGCCATGAAACGAACCGTCAACGTCATGCCGTGCCTCGACATGCGCGCAGGCCGCGTCGTCAAAGGCATCCATTTCGTGGATCTGGTCGATGCGGGCGATCCGGTGGAGTGCGCCACGGCCTACGAGGCGGACGGCGCGGACGAACTGGGGTTCCTCGACATCGCGGCCACGGTCGAAAAGCGCCGGACGATGTTCGACGTGCTCCAGCGGGTGACCGCCGCCGTGAAGATTCCCGTGACGGTGGGCGGGGGCATCCGCGCCCTGGCCGACGTGGAAGCGGCGTTGGCGGCCGGGGCGAAAAAAGTGAGCATTTCCTCCGCCGCGTACCGCGATCCGGCCTTCGTGGCCGAAGCGGTCAAGCACTTCGGCGGCGCCGCGATCGTCGCGGCGATCGACGTGGACCGCAATCCCCGGCTGCCCTCGAAGCGCGAGGTCTACGTCGACGGCGGCCGGACGCCGACGGGCGCGGACGCCGTGGAGTTCGCGAAGAAACTGGCGGATCTGGGCGTCGGCGAAATGCTGCCGACCAGCAAGCTGGGCGACGGCGCCAAGCGCGGCTACGACCTCGAGCTGATCCGCGCCATCGCCGACGCGACGAAACTGCCGACGGTGGCCAGCGGGGGCGCGGGCAAACTGATCCATTTCCTCGAAGCGGTGAAGGAAGGCCACGCCAGCACCCTGCTGGCGGCCAGCGTGTTCCACTTCGGCACGTTCACCGTGCGGCAGGTCAAGGCGTACCTGGTCGGCCAGAAGGTGGGCGTCCACAACCCGCCGATTCCGAAGCTCTGAGCCAGCCGGCGCGCGGGACGCACGCGCCCAACTCGGAATCTGCCCGGCTCAAGTGGCGGCGAGAATGTCCCGGACCTTTGTCGCCAGGGCGTGCCGGTTGAACGGCTTCTGGATGAAATGGGCGGCGCTGTCCTGGAGGCCTTGCTCCGCCAACAGGTGCGCGGTATAGCCCGACATGAACATGTAGCGCAGCTGCGGCCGGTTTTCGCGGAGGTGCCGGACCAGCTCGGGGCCGTTCATGCCGGCCATGATCACGTCGGTAAGCAGCAGATCGATCCGCTGGTCGGCGGCGCCGGCGATGCGCAGGGCATCCTGGGGCGAATGGGTGGCGATCACCTGGTAGCCCAGCGATTCGAGGATGCGCTTGGTCGTGCGCAGGATGACTTCCTCGTCTTCGACCAGCAGGATGGTTTCGTGCGGGCGCGCCGCGGGATCGGCCGGCGGCGGGGCGGCCGCCGGGGCGGCGTCTTCCGGCAGGTCCTGCCGGGGCAGGTAGATCCGGAACGTGCTGCCCTGGCCCGGCCGGCTTTCCACGCGCACGTCGCCGCCGTTCTGCTTGGCGGTGCCGTAGACGGTGGACAGGCCGAGGCCGGTGCCCTTGCCGACGGGCTTGGTGGTGAAGAAAGGCTCGAAGATGTGCGCGACGATTTCCGGCTTCATGCCGCTGCCGTTGTCGCGGACGGCCAGCACGGCGTAGCGTCCGGGCGGCAGGTCGCCGGCGGCCGGGCCGGCCGCCACCTCTTCCGCGCCGGTTTCCAGGGTGATGCAGCCGGCCGGGCCGATGGCGTCGCGCGCGTTGATGCAGAGGTTGGCCACGGCCTGGTCGAGCTGGCTGGGATCGATCTTCACGTGGCCGACGTCCCGGCCGGGTTTCCAGACCAGCTGGACGTCTTCGCCGATGAGGCGCCGCAGCATGCCGAACATGCCGGCGACGGCCTCGTTGAGGTCGATCACCTGCGGCGCGGCCGCCTGCTTGCGCGCGAAGGCCTGCAGCTGGCGCGTGAGCGAGGTCGAGCGGGCGGCGGCTTTTTGGATTTCCTTGAGGTCCGCGTGCAGCGGCTGGTCGGGGGGCACCTGTTCGATGGCGATTTCGACGTAGCCGAGGATGGCCTGGAGCACGTTGTTGAAGTCGTGCGCGACGCCGCCGGCGAGGCGGCCGAGGGATTCCAGCTTCTGGGCGTGCGCCAGCTGCGATTGCAGCGCGTTTTTTTCCTCTTCGGCGCGGAGTTCCTGGGTGATGTCGCGCTTGACGGCCACGAAATTGACGATGCGGCCGGCGGCGTCGCGCACCGGCGAGATGGCCGCCAGCTCGGTGTACAGCGAGCCGTCTTTGCGCTTGTTGACGAGCTGGCCTTCCCAGGTCTGGCCGGCTTTCAGGACCTTCCACATCGCGCGGTAGAATTCCCGGTCGTGCTGGCCGCTCTGGAAGACGCGCGGGGTTTGGCCGAGGACTTCCTCGCGGGCGTAGCCGGTGACCCGCGTGAAGGCGGGATTCACGTAGAGGATCTTGCTGTCGGCGTCGGTGATGAGGATCGTCTCGCCGGATTGCTCGATGGCGCGGGTCAGCCGTTCGCGCTCGCTTTCGGCGCGCTTGCGCGCGGTGACGTCGGCGATGAAGCCTTCGAGGGCGACGACCTGGCCCTGCGCGTCGTAGACGCCTTCGCCTTGCTCCCAGACCCAGCGGGTTTCGCCGGAGCGCGTCGCGATTTCGTATTCCATCTCGAACCGGCCGCGCCGGCGCAAGACGTCTTGCCAGGTCGTCCAGATCAGGTCGCGGTAGGCGGGCAGGATCAGGTCGTTGAAGGACGCCTTGCGGTTGCCGATCAGATCTTCCGGCGCGTAGCCGGTGAGGTCCTGGCAACCCTGGCTGATGAACTCCATGGTCCAGGCGCGGTCGTTCCGGCAGCGGTAGGCCATGCCGGGCAGGTTGGCCAGCAACGAGACGTAGCGCCGCCGGCTCTCCCGCAGTTCGTCGAGGGCCAGCTTGCGCTCGGTGACGTCGCTGAAGATGCAGGCGAACTGGCCCGGCGCCGCGCGGAAGGCCGTCACCTCGAAATTCCGGCCCAGCGGCGTGGAATAGTCCTCGAAGAAGGCGGGCAGGCCCGTGCGGACGACGTTGCCGTAGATTTCGAACCACTTTTCCTCGAGCCCGGGCAGCGTTTCGCGGGCGGTCTTGCCGACGAGATCGGCGGCCTTCAGGCCGGTCATGCGCTCGAAGGCGGGATTGACGGCCAGGAAACGGTAGTCGCGGGGCTCGCCGCGCTCGTCGACGACGATCTCGTGCAGGGCGAAGCCTTCGAGCATGTTCTGGAACAGCGTGCGGTAATCCTCTTCGGCGCGCTTGCGCTCGGTGACGTCGCGGGTGACGCCGTGCAGTTCGAGGCGGCCCGCGGCTTCGTCCCGCCAGAAGCGGGCCACGGCTTCGGTGACGAGCGGCGCGCCGCGCTTGCAATGCTGCCGCATTTCGAACGTGAAGAACGTCCGGTCGTCGATCTCGCCCCGCCGGAATTCCTCGATGCGGCGGTGGATCTGCTCGCGCAGGGCCGCGGCTTGGTCGGGCACGACGCAATCGGGGAGGGTGCCGGCGAGGATTTCCTCGACGCCGTAGCCGCACAGCGCTTCGGCGGACGGGCTGACGTAGAGGAACCGGAGCGTGTCCGCGTCCAGGATCCAAACGACGTCCTTCATGTTTTCCGTCAGCATGCGGTACTTGCGCTCGCTGTCGCGCAGGGCGGTCTCGAAGCGCTTGCGCTCGGTGATGTCCTGATCGATCCCGATGTAGCCGATCGGCCGGTTTTCGGCGTCCCGGACGAGGGAAATGAACGTGGCGGTCCAGAACGTTTCCCCGGTTTTCCGCCGCTGGAGGTGTTCGCCCTGCCAGAAGCCCTGGGCGAGGAGATGCTCGCGGAAGGCGGCTTCGTCGGGCGGATCGAGCGCGCCCGCGATGCGGCGGTACGGCTGGCCCAGGACTTCGGCCGCCGTGTAGCCGTAGAGCGCTTCCGCCTCGCGGTTCCAGTACTGGATGTTGCCGTCCATGTCCGAGGAGACCACGGCTTCGTGCACGCAATCCAGCAACTGGGCCTGCAAGCGCAGGTGCGCCTCGGCGCGCTTGCGTTCGGACACGTCGCGCGAGGAACCGTGCAGTTCGAGCCGGCCGGTCCGTTCGTTGGGCCAGAAGCGGCAGACGGCTTCGGTTTCGACGACGGCGCCGTCCGGGCGCGTTAGCGGGATTTCCAGAGAGAAGAACGTCTCCGGCGCGCGCCGGCCGGCGCGGCAATCGGCCGCCGCGGCGCGCAGCCGTTCCAGGACCGCGGCGCGGCGGTCCGGGACGATGGCGGCGTCCAGCGGCTGGGCCAGGAAGTCCGCGGCGGATCGGCCGCACAGCCCTTCGACCGAGGGGCTGACGTAGAGAAACCGGCTCGTCTCGACGTCGGCGATCCAGACGACGTCCTTCATGTTTTCCGCCAGCATGCGGTACTTGCGCTCGCTCTCGCGGAGGGCTTCTTCCGCGCGCATGCTCTCGGTCACGTCGATGTGGGTGCCCACGAGCAGGCCCGTCGGCCGGCCGGCGGCGTCGGCGAGCATCTGGCCGCGGGACCAGATCCAGGCCCAGGTGCCGTCGCGCCGCCGCATGCGGAAGCGCAGGTCGAACGGCCGGTCCGGCTGCTGCAGGTAGCTGGCGAGATAGCGGTCCGCCGTGTCCCGGTCGCTGGGATGGATCAGATCCAGCCAGCAGGCGGCCAGCGTCCGCCGTTCCGGCGGGAAGGCGAACGCGGCCGGATCGTGGCCCAGCAGGGAGAAGTATTCCGGGCTGCACCACATCCGCTGCGCGGCGACGTCGTATTCCCACGCGCCGGTGTTCGAGGCCTTGATCAGCGCGGCGTAGCGGCGGGCCGCCGCCTGGTTTTCCTCGAGCAGCCGGGCCAGGCGTTCTTCGTTGCGGCGGCGGTCGGTGACGTCGGTTTCCGTCCCCCAATAGCCCCGCGGCCGGCCTTGCTCGTCCCACAGCGGAATGCCGGCGGTGGCGACCCAGATGGTTTCGCCCGATTTCGTCACCAGCGGACAGGCCGGGGCCTGGATGGACTCGCCCCGCGCGGCCAAGGCGAACCCCGACGCCTTGTAGGCCTCCCGGCCTTCTTCCGGATACAGATCGTAGAAGTGCTTCTTGCCGACCAGTTCATCCGGGCGGTACCCCAGAACCGCCTCGGCCGTGTCGCCCACGTCGACGTAGAGGCCGTCGACGTTGGTTTCCCACGTGACGATGCGGTTCTGCTGCGCCAACAGGTGGAAGTGGTGCGCGCTTTCGGCCAGTTTCCGGGCCTGCTGTTCGGCCAGGTGCGCCAAGTCTTCGCCGCGATGGACGGTGAAGCCGAGGATGAGCGCCGAGGCGCCGGAAATGGACAGGCCGGCCAGCAGCACCAGCCAGCCGAGATGGAAAGAGTGGTAGGCGAGGAAATGGGCCGTGGGCCGCACCGCGACGGCGTAGACCCGGCCGAACGCCAGGATGGGCCGGGAAATCGTCCAGGCGTCCGTCAACCGCGGCGGCGGCGTGTCCGCGGCATCCGGCGGGGTGGCCGCGGCGAGCCGGCGCGGCGGCTCGCCGGGCCGCAGGCTCAGCAAATCCAAGTAGACCTGCATGTTTTCCGGGCTTTCCCCAAGGAAACTGCGCAGGAAAAACTGGGGGTCCACGGCGGCCATGGCGAACCCCATGGGATCGCCGTGCCCCGGGATTTTGCGCACCGGGCGGAAGACGAGGATCTGGTTGCGCTGGTGGGTGGCGCCCGGCAGCGGCGGGAGCATGGCCGTGGCGGTGATCAGGCCGGTCGTCGTGGCGATGCCGATCGCCTCGCGAATGGCGGGGATGGCCGCCAGGTCGCGGCCGGGCGTGATGCCGTATTTCGAGAGGGCCTCGGAGGATTCGACGTGGTAGATGGGATAATGGCAGGGGCGTTCGGCGGCCGGCACCGGCTGGCCGGCGGCGTCCGCGTCCCAGATGCGGTATTCCGGCGCCTGCCAGCCGGCGTCGCGGACGGCGTGTTCGAATTCCGCCCGCCGCTGCGCCTCCACGACCGGCACCCAGGCCCAGGCCATCACTTCGGGCACGCGGACGAGATGGCGCGCGTAGCGCTTGAATTCTTGCGAGGTCACGGTTTCGCTGCCTTCGATGAACCGGGCCAGGCCTTCGAGCTCGGAGCTCCGCAGACCGAGGAAGGCGTCCAGGATGCGTTCGCTCCGGATCTGGGCCACCGCGCCGAACGCTTCCCGCGCATGGGTGGCCTCGACGAGCCGCGTCATCCACGCCGCGGTCAGGGTCAGGACCAACCCGACGGCCGCCGTCAGGAACGCTTCGAGATGGCGCCAGCCGCGCCGCCGGAAACGGTCGGGATGCCCGTTGCGCCGGCGGATCAAGGGCAGGCCCGTCGCCAACAGCAGCAGCAGCGCGGCCGTCGCCGCCAACGGCACGCGCGTGCCCCGCAGGGCCTTGGCGCGCCAGGTGGAGGCATCGACGTCGATGCCCACCACGGTGATCAACCGGTCGGTCTTGGGATCGGCCAGCGGCACGAACGCGCTGACCCACGTGCCCCAGCGGTCGGCGATCGGTCCTTCGGTGGCCGCGATGCGCCTGTCGAACACCTCGTGGAGCAGCGGGGACGCTTCGGTGTAGAACTGGCCGGGCGGGGAGGGGTCGGGCGCGTCGTAGGCCTCGGAATCCATCTGGAAATAGACGACGCCGTTTTTCCGCCGGCCCATCAGGTAGATCCATTCCCAGTCGGGATCGATCTGCTGCGCCGCCATGAGCTGTTCCTTCAGGCGGCGGTATTCGGGTTTTTGCTCGTCGGAGCGGTTGCCGTGCAACCTTCGCAGCCGGTCGATCGGAATGGTTTCCGCCATGCGGCGGGTCTGCTCGAGCAGATCGTCGCGCAGGCGGTGGTCTTCGCGGCGGTAGGCCCAGTGGGCCAGCGCCGCGCCCAGCGCGGCCACCGCCAGCAGCAGGACGATGAACCGCAACCGATGGGCGGGCAACGCCGGCGGGTTCGTCACGACAGGCTCCCGGTGGTGGTCCGCATGTCCGGTAGCTTGCCACGGACGCCGGCGGTCCGCAACCGCGCTTTTTCAAGGAAACCGGTCGGGAATCCGGCCGTCCGGCCGGCCGCGGCCGGCATTTGAAATCGCGGCGGGGTTGGGCTATGCTGGGCGGTCGGAAAGGAAGCGGACCGCCATGAACGCCGACCAATGGACCACGAAAGCCCAGGAAGCCCTCCGGGACGCCCAGCGCCTCGCCGAGGAGCGGCGCCACGCCGAAGTGGAGGCCCTCCATCTCGCGCTGGCCCTCGTCCGGCAGGACGGCGGCGTCGTGCCCGCCGTGCTGGAGAAGATCGGCGTCAAGGCCGACCTGTTCGCCGACGTGCTCGACCGCCAGCTCCGCAGCCGCCCGCAGGTGGAAGGCGAAGGCCTGCACCGCGGCGTTTCGCGCGACCTGCAGGCGACCCTCGAGGCCGCCGCCAAGCTCGCCGCGCAGATGAAGGACGAATACGTCAGCGCGGAACACCTCTTCCTGGCCGCGCTCGGCCGCAAGACCGGCGAGGTCGCCAAGGTCGCCGGCGGCCTCGGCGTGACCGTCGAATCCGTGCTCCAGGCCCTGCAAAGCGTGCGCGGCAGCCGGCGCGTCACCGACGAGGCGCCGGAGGACAAGTACGAGGCGCTGAAGAAATACGGCCGCGACCTGACCGACGACGCCCGCCGGGGCAAGCTCGATCCCGTGATCGGCCGCGACGCGGAAATCCGCCGCGTCGTCCAGGTGCTCTCGCGCCGCACCAAGAACAACCCCGTGCTGATCGGCGAGCCCGGCGTGGGCAAGACGGCCATCGCCGAAGGCCTCGCGCGGCGCATCGTCGCGGGCGACGTGCCCGAAGGCCTCAAGAACAAGCGCGTGGTGTCGCTCGACCTCGGCGCGATGCTCGCCGGCGCCAAGTACCGCGGCGAGTTCGAGGACCGCTTCAAGGCGTTCATCAAGGAAGTCATCGACAGCGCCGGCGCCATCGTGCTGTTCATCGACGAACTGCATACCCTCGTCGGCGCCGGCAAGGCCGAAGGCGCCGTGGACGCCTCCAACATGATCAAGCCCGCGCTCGCGCGGGGCGAGCTGCGCTGCGTGGGCGCCACCACGCTCGACGAGTACCGCCAGCACGTCGAAAAGGATCCCGCCCTCGCGCGGCGCTTCCAGCCCGTCCTCGTGGACGAACCGACCGTGGAGGACACCGTCGCCATCCTGCGCGGCCTGAAGGAGCGCTACGAGGCGCACCACGGCGTGCGCATCCAGGACGGCGCGCTCGTCGAGGCCGCCAAGCTCTCCCACCGCTACATCTCCGACCGCTTCCTCCCCGACAAGGCCATCGACCTCGTCGACGAGGCCGCCAGCCGCCTGCGCATGGAGATCGACAGCATGCCCGTCGAGATCGACGAGCTCGAGCGCCGCGTCATGCAGCTTGAAATCGAGCGCGAGGCCCTCAAGAAGGAAAAGGACGCCGCGTCCAAGGACCGCCTGAAAACGCTGGAAAAGGAGCTGGCCGAACTGCGCGAGCAAAGCGCGGCCCTCAAGGCCCACTGGGCGCGCGAAAAGGACCTCATCGGCGCCATCCGCGGCGCCACGGCCGAGCTCGACGGCCTGCGCACCGAGGAAGAGCAGGCCCAGCGCCGCGGCGAGTACGAAAAAGCCGCCGAAATCAAGTACTCGCGCCTGCCCGCCGCCGAAAAGAAGATCCAGCAGGCGCAGGACGCCCTCGCCAAGCTCCAGAAGGACCAGCGCATGCTGCAGGAGGAAGTCACCGCGGAGAATATCGCCGAGGTGGTCGCCGCCTGGACGCACATTCCCGTCAGCCGCCTGCTCGAAGGCGAAAGGGAAAAACTGCTGCACATGGAAGACCGCCTGCGCCGGCGCGTGGTGGGGCAGGACGAAGCCGTCGAAGCCGTTTCCCGCGCGGTGCGCCGTTCGCGCGCCGGCCTGCAGGATCCCAACCGGCCCATCGGCTCGTTCATCTTCCTCGGGCCCACCGGCGTCGGCAAGACCGAGCTGGCCCGCGCCTTGGCCGAATTCCTGTTCGACGACGAGCAGGCCATGGTGCGCATCGACATGAGCGAATACATGGAGAAGCACTCCGTCAGCCGCCTGATCGGCGCGCCGCCCGGCTACGTCGGCTACGAGGAGGGCGGGGCCCTCACCGAGCACGTGCGCCGCAAGCCTTATTCCATCGTGCTCTTCGACGAGATCGAAAAGGCGCATCCCGACGTCTTCAACGTCATGCTCCAGATCCTCGACGACGGCCGCCTGACCGACGGCCAGGGCCGCACCGTGGATTTCAAGAACACCGTGCTCATCCTGACCTCGAACATCGGCAGCTCCGTCATCCAGGAGACGCTCGAAAAGCATCCGAAGATGAAGCGCGGGCAGGCCGCGTGGGACGAGATGGAGAAGCAGGTGCTCGGCGCCTTGCGCCTGAGCTTCCGGCCCGAATTCCTCAACCGCGTGGACGAAATCATCCTGTTCCGGAGCCTGGGCATCGACCAGTTGCGGCAGATCGTCGAGATCCAGCTCGCCCGCGTGCGCGGCTTCCTCGCCGAAAAGAACGTCGCGCTGACGGTCACGGACGCCGCGGCCGAGAAGCTCGCGGGCGAGGGCTACGATCCCGCCTTCGGCGCGCGCCCCCTCAAGCGCGCCATCCAGCGGCTGGTGCTCGACGAACTGGCCTCCAAGGTGCTCGCCGGCGAAATTCCGGACGGCGCGACCGTCGAGGCTGACTTCGATCCCGACCGGCCGGAGAAGATCGCGTTCGCCGTCAAGGCCTGACCTGATTCACCCACGGGGCAAGCCCGTGGGGGTCTCCGATCCTCGGTCCCTGGGCTTACAGCGCGGCGTGGCGGGCGGCGATGGCCGCGGCCAGCGCGTCCAGTTCCGCAAAGGTCACCGGCCGCGGATCGCCGCGGCAGATCACGGGCGGGAGCAGTTCCACCTTCAGGTTGGGAATCAGCGCGGCGACCTGCTCGACCACCTTCGTGCTCCAGCCGTACGAGCCGATGACCGACGCGAAGCGCACCTTGGGGCGGATGGCGTTGGCGAGGTGGGCGGCGTAGTGCGCGGCGGGGTGGGGGCCGACGTGGACGGTCGGCGTGCCCAGCACCAGCGTGGCCGCGTCGACCAGCGCGATGGCCAGTTTCCCGACGTCCGTGACGGTCAAGTCGAACAGATGGACCTTCACGCCGCGCGCGGCGAGCGCCGTCACGAGCGCTTCGGCCATTTTCTGGGTGCTGCCGTGCATGGAGACGTAGGGCAGCACGACCTCGTTCTTGACCGCGTCCGAAACCCAATCTTGGTAGGCCTGCAGGATGGCCTTCGGTTCGCCGTGGACCGGGCCGTGGCTGGGGGCGATCCAGCGGATGTCCTTCGCGAGCACCTTGTCCAGGTTGCGGCGGATGGGCCCGCGGAACGGCATCATGATCTCGGCGTAGTAGCGCTTGGCGGCTTCGAGGGTCGCGGCCGGATCGGTCGCGAACACGTCGGTGGTGGCCAGGTGCGAGCCGAAGAAATCGCACGAGAACAGGAGGCGGTCTTCCTTGAGCCACGTGCACATGGTTTCGGGCCAGTGCACCCAGGGGGTGTAGAGGAATTCCAGCGTTTTTCCGCCGAGGTCGAGCGTCTCGCCGTCGGCGACGGTCCGGAATACGCTCTCGGGCAGTTGCAGCAGGTCGATCAGCATGTCCTTGCACTTGGGATTGGTCACGACCTGGGCGCCGGGGAATTTTTCCAGCACGAAGGGAATGGAGCCGGAGTGGTCCTGCTCCGCGTGGTGGGCGACGACGTAGTCCAGGCGGTCCAGGCCGTCGAGCTGGTCCCGCAGCACGGGCCACTGGGCCGGATCCACGGTGTCCAGCAGCGCCGTCCGGTTCGCGCCGCGCACGAGATAGGCGTTGTAGCTGGTGCCGTCCGGCAGCGGGATGAGGGCATCGAACAGGCGGCGGTTCCAGTCGGCCGCGCCCAGGAACTCGACGCCGGCGCACAGAGGTCGGATGTTCATGGCAGACTCCTTGCCCCGGGCGCGTTCGCGTCCGGATAGAAACTGATACCACGGTTTGAGCGCGGCGCAAGGGCGGGGCAGGCAAAATACGAGGTCCGGCGGATTACAGGCACGCGAACCGGCTAACGGTTGGGTTCGGCCTGCGCGCCCGACTCGGCGCTCCAGCGGATCCGGCCGCGTTCGAAACGAGTCGCCGCCCCCGATTTGTCGTCCAAGGGCTCCACGTCCGACACCGGGTAGCCGAGCGGGCCGGCTTCCCGGTCCGCCCGTTCCCACTCGTCGCGGATGGGGCCGTGGATCTCGAACGCGCCGCGGTTTGGCGTCCAGTAGATCGAACCTTTTTCGAAGTGGCTGAAGCGGCCGATGCCGTCGGGCGTGCCGGTTTCGTCGGTGACGGGATAGCCGAGGAACTCGCAGGTTTCCCAGCCCAGCGAGGCCCATTTTTCGCGGATGGCGCCGTAGATGGCGCTGGCGCCCGTTTCGGGCGTCCAGTAGATCGAGCCCCCGGCGAAATGGACGTAGCGTCCGCGGCCGTCGGGACAGACCGTTTCCGCGCTTTGCGCTTCGCCGAGGAAGCCGGCGCCGCCCAGTTCGCGCCATTTGGCGAGGATGGGCGAATCCGTGGCGGCGGCCGTTTTTTCGGCGTTTTCGGCCGCTGCCCGTTTCGTCGCCTCTGCCGCTTGGCTCTTCAGGTCGAGTTCCACCTGCCGCGCGTGGTCCGCGTTCCAGGCCGGCCGCTGTTTTTCTTCCTCCAGCTTGCGGCGGAGTTCTTCGGCGCGCGCCGCGTCGAGCGGTGCGGCCGGCTCGGACGGCGCAACCTGCTCCGGCGGCTTCGCGGCGGCGACCGGCGAGATGGGGCCGAGGTTCCGGCGCGCCCGGATTTCGCCTCGGCGTCCGTCCGGGGCCGTGTAGCGGCCCGCCAGCCGGTGCGGTTCGCGGGGATCCAAGGCGAACTCGACCTTCCAGCCTTGCAGGAGGTCCCAGCGCGCGGCCGGGTTGTCGAAATCGAGGCGCAATTCGATCGCGTTTCCGCGCACGCTGCCGTTGACGCGGCAGGCTGCGTCGGGATCGCCCTTGGCATAGAAGGTCCCGAGCCGACGGTCTTCGATCTGCCGGCCGAGTTCGTCGCGGAACTGGTTGTGTTCGAAATCCTTCTTCATCATGCCCGGCAGGTGGTAGAGGTCCAGGATGCCGGCCAAGGGCGGGGCGTCGATGCGCCAGCGGCCGAGGAACTGCAGTTCCGGCCAGGGCCGGGGCGGCTCGATGGCCGAGACGTACGACGCCCACTCGCCGTATTGGAGATAATCGTATTCGATGCGCGTGAGGCAGTCGTTGGTGTCGAAGACGCCCACGTCGCCCCAGCTGTTCTTGACGAGGAAGTAGGGATTCCGCGGATCGGTCCGGTCGTAGCCGACGATCAGCATGCGGTGGGGAATGGCGTCGCCGGGCGGACCGGCGTACCTCCAGACGGGCCCGGAGAGGTCGCCCGCCCAGCGGAAGTCCCAGAGCACCTCGTGCCCGCCGGCGAGAACCGCCTCGATGGCCGCGGGATTCCTGGCCTCCTCCTTGGGCAGCCATTCCACCGCGCGGATCCGGAAGTAGCGCGGGGCGGACAGCGCGGAAAACGGCAGGTTCGCGGGATCGAGGTTGAAGCGGCTGACGGTGAATTGGTTGGCCCAAAAGGGATCGTTCTTGTCGGCGTGGCCGCCCAGATCGTGGGGGCGGGGATTGTAGGGGAAATACTTTTCCTCGGGGATCGCCAGCACCATGCCCGGCGCGCCGGATTCCACGGACATGGCGTGGTCGGACTGGATGCTGGTTTCCCGTTCCGTTGCCGCCGGCACGCGCATCGTCGTCGTGTACCACCGGTCGTTCATCTCGACGGTTTCGAGGAAGAACAGCTGGCCCACGTAGTCGGAGAACAGCTCCGAGAGATCGAGGTCGCCGTGGCCCGCCCGTTTGTAGGCCGCTTCCATGGCCGCGACGGTCGCGTGGATGAAGCAGTTGCCGCGGCCCCACTGGTTTTTCACCGGCGTCTGCCAGCGGCGGAGATCGACCCGGTCCGGCCGCGCCCCGGCCGGCGCGGCGGCCACCAGGAACGCAAGGATGAGCCCGACCGGCGTTTTCATCCCCGCAGGAACGTCTCCATGGCGGCCAGGCCGTCGGGAGTGCCCATGTCGAGCAGCGGCGGCGGGATCGGGATCGCGACGAGCCGCCGGCGCGCGGCAAGGGCCGGGAAGATTTCCGTCTCGAGCGAGACGGCGCGGCCGGCGGGAATTTCGGCGACGACGCTCCGGGGCAGCAGGTAAAGGCCCGCGTTGACGAAACCGGCCGCGCGGTCGGCCTTCTCGCGGAAGGCCGTCGCGAAGCCGTCGGGGTCGAATTCCACCGTGCCGTAGCGGCCGGCGTTCTCGATCGGCGCAACGAGCAGCGCCGCGCAGCCCGGCCAGCGTTTGTCCACGGTATGGAAAAATCCGTGGCCGGTTTTCCACAGCGTGGAAAAGTCGAGGTTCGGCGCCAGCGAATCGCCGTTGACGACGAGGACGGGGTCGGAAACCAGTTGCGGCTCGACGTATTTCAGGGCGCCGCCGGTGCCCAGCGGGGCGGGTTCGCGGGAGAGGGCGACGTCGAGACCATCGGCGGGCCGCGCGGCCAGATGGGCTTCGAGCACGTCGGCTTTGTAGCCGGCGGCGAGCAGGACGCGGACGACGCCGTTGCGCTTGAGCCAGTCGAGCTGCCATTCCAGGAACGGTCGGCCGGCGACGGGCACCAGGCACTTGGGCCGGTCGGGGAACTGCGCGGCGATCCGCGTGCCTTTGCCGCCCAGAAGAATGACCGCTTGCGGAATCACGCAGGCAGGATGCCAAGCGGGATCGGCGTTGTCACGGGATATCCGCCGAAAGCAGGCGCGGAACGGGCGTTGTTCTTGAAGTGGGCGGTTTTCAGGCGTATGGTCGCCGGAATCGGTTTACGGCCGGCCCTGGGCCGATTTGCGACATGGAAAAAGCCAGGATAACAGATGCAATGCTGACCGTCGCCGCGGGCGCCGCGACCGGCGCGCGCGATTTCGATTGCCAGCGCGTCGGCGTGCCCTGCCAGCAGGCCTGTCCGGCGCATACCGACATTCCCGGCTATCTCGAGGCGATCGCTGCCGGCGATTACGCGCGCGCCTATCGGATCAATCTGCGCGACAACGTGTTCCCGGGGGTCCTCGGCCGGGTCTGCACGCGCCCGTGCGAAGAGGTCTGCCGGCACGGCGCGGAAGGCCTGGGCGAACCGGTCGCGATTTGCACGTCCAAGCGCGCCGCGGCGGATTTCCGGGAAGGGCGCGAGCCGATCGTGCTGGAGCGCTGGTTCCCGGATTCCGGCCAGCGGGTCGCGGTGGCGGGGGCGGGTCCGGCCGGCTTGGCCGTCGCGCGCGAACTGGCCCGTTGCGGCCACGCGGTGGACGTCTTCGAACAGGACGACCGGCCCGGCGGCCTGATGGTGCAGGGCATTCCGCTGTTCCGTCTGCCGCGCGCGGTCGTCGCCGGCGAAATCGAACAGGTGCTGGCGACGCCGGGCATCCGGCTGCACCTCGGGAAAACCGCGGATCCGGAAGCGCTCCGGCGCGACTACGACGCGGTGGTCTGGGCCACGGGCGCGCAACAGCCGGTGCCGCTGGACGTGCCGGGCGCCGACCTGCCGGGCGTCCAGCACGGCTTGCCGTTCCTGCGCGCGGTCAACCGCGGCGAAAAGCCCGCGCTGGGCCGCCGGACGGTGGTGATCGGCGGCGGCTTCACGGCCGTGGATTGCGCGCGCATGGCGCGCCGCCTCGGCGCGGAATCGGTGCACATGTTCTACCGGCGGTCGGAACGGGAAATGTACGTCTCGGCCGACGAACTGCAGGCGCTGGCGGACGAAGGCATCGAATTCGAATGCCGGGTCATGCCGGTGGCGTTCCGGGGCGCCGGCCGGGTCCAGCGCGTCGTGCTGGCGCGCACCGAGCCCGCGGCGCCGGACGAAACGGGCCGCATCGCCTACCGGCAGATCCCCGGCACGGAATTCGAAGTGGTAGCGGACGCGGTGCTGCTGGGCACCGGCCAGCGCGCGGTCCGGCCGGCCGGCCTCGGCGCGGGCGCGGGGCCCGTCTTCCTGGCGGGCGACGCGGCGACGGGATCGACCTCGCTGATCGACGCCATCGGCCACGCCCGGCGCTGCGCGCTGCGCGTGGACGAATTCCTGATGGGCGCGCGGCGCCGCGGCGACGACGTGCAGGTCGGTCCGACGGTGCGCGGCACGGGCCGCACGCGCGAAATGGACGCGATTCCGCGCCAACCGCTCGGTCTGGCGGCGTTCGCCCCGGACGATCCGGACCGCGAGATGGAAACCGGTTTCGACCGCGCGGCCGCCGCCGTCGAGGCCACCCGCTGCTACCAGTGCCAATACCTGTTCGAGATCGACAACCGGCGCTGCATCTACTGCGACATGTGCGTGCTCGCCTGTCCGGTGCCCAACTGCATCGTCAAGGTCGCCGGCGTGGTCCGCGACGACGCCGGCCGGTGGCGGGGCTTCGTGCCGTCCACAAGCCCCAAGGACTACAATCTGTTGTGCATCGACCCGCAGCTGTGCATCCGCTGCGACGTCTGCGTGAAGGCGTGCCCGGTGAATTGCATCCCGGCGAAACGCCTCGATTTGCGGATCGCGGAGCCGGACGCTCCGGGATCGTACGAAGCAGCCGCGGCCCCGGCCGCGCAAGAGGAGAAGGCCCATGTCTGACGGTTTGGATTTGCTGCTGGTGTTTCCGAACAACCGCACGCGCGCCTACGGGACGCTGGCGTCCGAAGTGGCGGCGATCACCCCGCCCGTGCAGTCGGGCCTGACGGCCGCCTACGTCCGCGAGCGCGGCTACGCGGTGCGGATCCTCGACGCCGACGCGCGGGAATGGCTGCCCGCGCGGGTCGGCCAGGAAGTCGCCGCGCTAAAACCGCGGCTGGTGATGGTGAGCACGGACCACGTCAACTCGGGCGACGTGACCAAGATGGCCGCGGCGACGGAGACGGTCCGGGCCATCCACGCGGCGGCGCCGGGCGTGCCGGTGCTGCTGGAAGGCGTGGTGCCGACCGCCTATCCGAAGTGGATGCTGCAGGACGAAGGCGCGGACTACGTCTGCCAGGGCGAACCGTACGACCCGATCGTGAAGCTGCTGGCGAAGCTCAAGCAGGACGGCTCCGGCGCGCGCGTGGCGACCCGCGAGATCCCCGGCATCTGGGCGCGCTACGGCGACGACCTCGTCGAAAGCGTGCGCGCGCCGATGTTCCACGAGGTGGACAAGCTGCCGATGACGGCGTGGGACCTGATGCCGCCGTCCGACTACCGCGCGCACCACTGGCACTGCTTCGACCGGCTCGACCGCCGCAGCCCCTACGCCAGCGTCTTCACGAACCTCGGCTGCCCCTACGGCTGCTCGTTCTGCAGCGTCAACGTCGTGGCCGGCGGCCCCAACTTCCGCACGCATTCGCCGGAATACGTGATGAAGGAACTGACGCTGCTGAACAAGCAGTACGGCGTGTCGAACGTCCGCCTGCTGGACAACGTCTTCACGATCCGCCTCGATCTGGTCGAGGAACTCTGCGACCGCATCATCGCCGCCGATCTCGGCCTGAACTTCTGGGCCTACGCGCGGGTGGAATCGGTCCGCAATCCGGACATCCTCAAGAAAATGCGCAAGGCGGGCGTCCGCTGGCTGGCCTACGGGATCGAAGCGGCGCACGAACGCGTGCGCGCGGCGGTGGACAAGCCGTCGAATCCCCAGATCATCGAGCAGGCCATCGAATGGACGAAGGAAGCCGGCATCTGGATCGTCGGCAATTTCATCTTCGGCCTGCCGGAAGACGATCTCGAATCCATGCGGATGTCGCTGGACATGGCCAAGCGGTTCAACGTCGAATGGGCCAATTTCTACTGCGCCATGGCCTATCCGGGCACCAAGCTCTACGACCAGGTCAAGGCCGCGGGCGTGGAACTGCCGAAGGACTGGGGCGCCTACGGGCAGTATTCGGCCAACGCGCAGCCGCTGGCGACGAAATACGTGATGTCGAAGGAGATCGTCGCGTTCCGGGACGCCGCGTTCCGGGAATACTACGAGAATCCGGTCTATCTGAACATGCTCGAGAAAACCTTCGGCCGGGACGCCCGCGACTTCGTCGGGCGCATCCTCGCGCACGATCTCAAGCGCGACGGCTGAAACGCAGGAACCGAGGTGCACGTGAACGTGGGCGAATTGAAAAAACAAGCGGCGCGGGTGCGCGCGGAGACGCTGCGGATCCATGCCGCGGCGCCGGAGACGCGCGTGGCGTCGTCGCTGTCCGCCGTGGAAATCTACGTCTGCCTCTTTTACGGCGGCCTGTTGCGGCACAATCCGGCCGATCCGCGCGATCCCGCGCGCGACCGGCTGATCGTCAGCAAGGGCCACGGCTCCATCAGCCTGTATCCCATCCTGGCGGACCGCGGGTTTTTCCCGAAGGAAGAGTTGCGGCGGGTGTGCCGGCCGGGCTCGTTCCTCGGCGGCATTCCCGATCCGGTGATTCCCGGCTACGAGACCGTCAACGGCTCGCTCGGCCACGGGCCCGGCGTCGGCGCGGGCATGGCCCTGGCGCTGAAGCGGCAGGGCTCCGACCGCCGCGTGGTGGTGGTGACCGGCGACGGCGAACTGCACGAAGGCGCCGTCTGGGAGGCGTTTCTCTTCGCCGCGCAGCACAAGCTCGACAATCTGATCCTGATCGTGGACGACAATTCCCGCTGCATGATGGACGACACCGCCCGCGTCGTGGGCCTGGCGCCGCTCGCGGACAAGTTCCGCGCCTTCGGCTGGTCGGCCGCCGAGGTGGACGGCCACGACGTCGAAGCGCTCGCCGCCGCCATCGGCGCCGCGCAGACCGGCGACTTTCCCGGGCCGCGCGCGGTGATCGCGCAGACGGTCAAAGGCAAGGGCGCGCCGTCGCTGGAGGGCGATCCGCTGTGCCACGTGCGCACGCTGACGCCGCAGGAAGTGGAAGAACTGACGGGAGGTGCGCCGTGAGCGGGCCCAAGAAACGCATGCGCGACTCGTTCCTGCAGGCCATGAAGGAACGGATGGCCGCCGCGCGCGACGTCTTTTTCCTGACGGCCGATTTCGGTTCGCCCGTGCTCGACGGCGTGCGCAAGGATTTTCCCGACCGATTCGTCAACGTCGGCATCTCCGAGCAGAACCTCGTCAACGTCGCCACCGGCCTCGCGCTGGAAGGCTTCCGCGTGGTGGCCTACGCCATCGCGCCGTTCATCACGATGCGCTGCCTCGAGCAGATCCGCATCAACCTCGCGATCCTCTCGCAGATCCGCCCGCTGAACGTGACGCTCGTCGGCGTCGGCGCGGGCTACAGCTACGAAGTCTCCGGCCCGACGCACCAGGCGCTGGAGGACATCGCCGTCATGCGCGCCTTGCCGAACGTCGGCGTCTGGTCGCCGGCCGACGCCGCGACCGCCGCGGCCATGGCCCACCGGGCCCTGGACGGGATCGGCGTGCGCTATCTGCGGCTCGACAGCCACCCGCTGCCCGATCTCGGTCCCGCGCCGACGCCGGACGAACTGAAGCGCGGGTTCCGCCTCGGCGGCAGCGCCGGCGCGGCCGCGGCGATCGTTGCGACCGGCTACATGAGCCACTTGGCCGGCGGCGTGCGCGACGAACTGGAAGCCGGCGGCATTCCCGTGCGCACCGTGGACTTGATGGATCTGGCCGCGCCGGACCTGGCCGCGCTGGCGGCGGAACTGGCGCCGTGCCGCGCCATCCTGACGCTGGAGGAAGGTTTCGTCGGCCGCGGCGGCATGGACAGCCTGCTCGGGCAGCACCTCGCGCCGCTCTTGCCGAAGGCGAAATGGACCCACGCCGGTCTCGAACCGCACTACCACTTCGAAATCGGTCCGCGCGACGACTTGCTCGCGGCCCAGGGATTGTCGCGCCCCGCGCTCGCCGCGCGGCTGATCGACCGGATCAACGCCTGAGTTTGCGGAACGCTTCGTAGGTTTCGCGCAGGCCCGCGGCGAAGTCGGTCTGCGGCTGCCAACCCAGCGCCCGCAGGGGGGCGGCGTCGAGGCGCTTCAGCGGCGCGCCGTCGGGTTTCGAGGCATCGAATTCCAGTTGGCCCGCATAGCCGACGACCGCCTTAGCCGTTTCGGCGACGTCCGCGATGGACAGGTCCGCGTCGGGGCCGACGTTGATGGGCCCGCGGGCCGCGTCGTACTTTTCCGCCAGGAAAAACAGGGCGTCGGCCAGGTCGCGCGAGAACAGGAAATCGCGCCGCGGCTTGCCCGTGCCCCAGACGGCGACGGACGGCAGTTCCTTGAGCTTGGCCTCGTGCAGGCGGACCAGCAGGCCGGAGGCCACGTGGGCGTGGTCGGGATCGAAGTGGTCTTCGGGGCCGTAGAGCGTGGCGGGGATCGCCGCGAAGAAATCCAGGCCGTGTTCCTGGCGGACGGCTTCGCAGTGCAGCAGGCCCGCGAGCTTGGCGGCGGAATAGGCCGCGTTGGTGGGCTCGAAGGGGCCGGTCTGCAGGCTCTCGATGCGCAGGGGCTGCGCGGCGTCGCGCGGATAGCAGCACGAACTGGCCAGGTAGACCAGCCGCGGCACGCGCAGCTTGGCGGCCGCGCCCAGCACGTTCAGCGCCACGCGCAGGTTGGACTCCAGCAGGCGCGCGGGATGCGCGCGGTTGAGGGCGATGCCGCCCGATTCGCCGGCGGCCACGAACACGACCTCGGGCCGGGCGGCGCCGATGGCTTTTTCGATGGCGGCGACGTTGGCCCAGCCGCCGGTTTCGGCGGCGGTGAGCACGGTGGCCGCCAGCCGGCGGCGGCGGGCCTCGGCCGCGAGCGCGGCGCCGGCGAGCGTTTCGCCGCCGACGATCTGGATGCGGGCGCTGGTCAAATTCACGGGGGCAGGGTAGCATGGGGGCCGGAAATGAGCCAAGCGAAACCCATCGTGGTCTATCTGCACCGGTATCCGCCGGAAATCGAGGCCTTCCAGTGGCCCGCGCTGCGGGAACTTGCCGCGGCGCTCGCGCCGGCGTACGAACTGGTCTATCTCTGCATGGGCCCCGCCAACGGAAAGCGCGACGAATCCCTGCGCCAGGCGATGCGGGTGATCGAACTGCCCTTCGCCGTGGACCAGACCAATGGCCGCGACAAATGGCTCAAGACCCTGCGGTGGTACGCGCACCTCGGCGGGCTGCTGAAACGAATCCGCGCGCTCAATCCCGCGCTGGTCATCTGCAAGGAATCGCTGCCGGGCATCCCGAGGCGCGTCGCCGCGCTGGGCATTCCCACGATCGTCGAAACCAGCGACTGGTGGTGGTCGATCCTGCTGGGGCATTTCGGCTGGGGCCGGAAACTGGCGGACGCGCTGGAGGCGCGCGAAACGCGCGGCTGGAACCGGCCGGGCGTGGTGGCCACCGTCAGCACGCGCGCCGAAGGCCGCCTGCTGGCCGCCAAGGGGCTCGATCCTGCGCGCGTGGCCGTGATCAACGCGCCGCAGAATCCGGGCATCTTCCGGCCGCTCGCTCCCGCGCCGACCAAAGCCGAACTCGGCCTCGATCCCGCCCTGAAACATTTCGCGATCTTCGGGATCATCCGCGGCGGCAAGGGCTACGACCAGTTGCTGGACTGGTGGCAAGCGGCCGTCGCGAAACATTCCGATTGGCGGCTGGTGATCATCGGCGGGGCCGGCGGCGAGACCTGGTGCCGCAAGGAAATCGCCCAGCGCGGCCTGGAAACCGCCGTGCACATGACCGGCTGGCTGCCGACCAAACAGGACGTCAACCGCTGGCTGAACGCGATGGACGCGGTGCTGAGCCACCGGCGCAATTCGCCCGACAACCAGGGCATCATTCCCAGCGCGCTCTACAACGGCCTCTCGACGGGCCGGCCCGTCGTGGCCTCGGGCCTGCCGGGCATCGCCGAAATCGTGCGCGACGGCGTGGACGGATTCCTCTACGCCCCCGACGACGGCGCTTCGTTCGTCGCGGCGCTCGAACGCGTCGTGGCCGATCCGGAAGCCGCCGCGCGCGTCGGTCGCGCCGGTTGCGCGCGCGCCGCGGAATGCTTCGATCCGCGCGCCGCCGCGCAGGCCCACCGCCAGCTGATCGACGAGATGCTCGCGGCCGCCGGCCGCTGAATCAGGCCAGCCAAAGCCACGCCAAGGCGGTCGGCACCACCTGCATCGTCGCGTTGTCCCACCCGTGCGGCGAGATGGCTTCCGTCAGCGCGGAAATCACGGCGATCGCGGCGATCTTGTACCATCCCAATGCCCCCAGCGCGAGCTGCGGCGAAGCGGCGACGGCCAGCGCCAGGGCGCAGGCCGACGCCAGGCAAACCGCGGCCGAGCCCTCGAGGCTGCGCGTCGCGGGCACCGCCGCGCGCGAAAACACGCGGTAGCGGTGCTTGCCGAACCGCGCGCCGACCGGTTCGCCGATCGCGTCGCCGAGACCGGCCACCAAGAAGCCCGCGATGGCCAGCGGTCCGAACAGCAGGCTGCTGGCGAGTCCGCCGACGAGGGTCGTGAAGTAGGGCACGAGGATGAAATGGGTCCGGTGCGGCTCGTCCTTTTCCCGCGCCATCGCTTCGTAGAACAGGTTGCCGCGGCCGCGCCACACGGCGAAGAACACCGTCAGCGAGCACATGGCCCCGAACAGGCAGACGGCCGGCGTGCCGCCGAGTCCTTGCAACGCCGCCACGGTTCCGAAGATCAGGAAGTGGAAGGTTTTGCGGGTGTAGCCCGTGCGCACGCCGCGCCGTTTCAGCCAGCCGGCGAAGCCCAGCGCCGCGAAGGACCACGCCAGGCCCAGCGGGCCGCCGACCAGCAGCGCCGGAAGCGAGGGGAAATTCGCGACGAAGAATTCCGGCACGCGGGCGAGCAGGGCGCTCATGCCGGCTCCGTGCGGGGATGCAGGACGTTCCCGCGTTTTTCGAAGCGCGCGGGCGGCGCGGCTTGCGCCGCGGCCCGGACGAAGTCGCGGAACGTTTGGCGGTCCGCGGCGGCGATTTCCGTCCGGTCGGGCTTGTCGCCGTTGTCCGCGCGCAGCCAGGTCCGATAGTCGCGGCAATCGCCCGATTCAAACGACCACATCCAGCCGCGGACGCCGGCGGCCAGCAGCCCGACGGCGAACGGCCGCAGCGAGTAGCGGCACAGCGCGAAGGCGCCGGCCGCGAACGTGCCGCGGTCGAGCGCGGGCACAAAGACGTCGAGCAGGATGTCCCGGGCCGAGGTCATGACGTAGAACGCGGCGCCCGCGCGCAGAGAGAGCAAGCCGCATTCGCGGATCGCGCAGAGGCGGCACGGCGCGGGCACTTCAGCCGTCGCGCCGGACCGGAGGTTTTCGAGGAACGCGCAGTCGTGGTTGAAACGGCCCGAGGGGCAGGGCGGATCGAGGGGCTTGAGGCAGAAGCCGACGCCGACGAGCGACCGCGCGCCGCCGAAGGCCGGCGCGGGACCGGGCACCTCGACGATTCCGCCGGCCACGTCGAGCGCGGCGGCCGCGCGCACGGCCCGGGCCGTTTTCAATGGGTGGAGAAAAGCGATCCGGCGGAAGAACTGCCAGCCGTACTCGCGGAACAAACTGCGTCCGCAAAAGGCCAGCAGGCTGAGCGGCGACGGGATCACGTCACGGCGTTGAGGACGTCGCAGAGCCAGCGGACGCGGTCGGCTTCGAGCGTGGGGTAGTTGCCGACGTAGAAGCCGTAGAAATGGATGTGGTCGATGACGGGGAACAGGCGGGGGATGTCGGCCTTGGCCGGCGCGATGCCGGCCAGGTAGGGCTGGCGGAGCTGGTTGCCGCCGCCGGCGTTGCCGCGGCGGTGCTCGATGCCGGCGGCATCCATGGCGGCCATCAGGCGGTCGCGCCGGCCGTCGTCGGCCTTGTTCAGCACGACGGGGAAGGCGTAATTCACGGAGCCTTCGAACTTGTAGTCGGTCCAGTAGAGCCTGGGATCGAGCAGGGATAGGAACAGCTTCAGGTTCTCGGTGCGGCGTCGGTTGTTGGCGTCGAGCCGCTTGAGCTGCGAGCGGCCGATGACGGCATTGATTTCCGTGCTGCGGAAGTTGCCGGTGGGCCAGGCGAAGATGAACTTGGGGTTGAGGTCGGGCGCGGCGTCTTCCCACTTCTTGCGGAATTCGGGGCTGTCGGATTCGCGCACCATGCCGTGGCTGCGGAGCATCCGGCAGGCCTGGTAGAACTCCTCGTCGTCCGTGCAGACCATGCCGCCTTCGATGGTGCTCATGTGGTGCGCGAAGTAGAACGAGAAATTGGAGGCCAGACCGAACGTGCCGGCCTTTTGGCCGCCGTGGGTCGCGCCGTGCGATTCGCAGACGTCCTCGATCAGCGGAATGCCGCGCTTCTTGATCTCGGCCAGCAGGCCGTCGTCGAGGCCGTCGAAGCCTTGGCAGTGGGTCAGGAAGACGGCGCGGGTCTTTTCGGTCAGGGCGGCGACGACCCGGCGCGGGTCCATCGCCAGCGTGCGCGGATCGACGTCCACGAAGACGGGCTGGTGGCCGGCGGCGAGGACGGAGGAAATATCCGACACCCAGGTCAGGGTGGGCACGACGACTTCGCCGGGCCCGCGCAGGTGCCGCAGGGCGGCCATGGTGATGAAGTTGGCGGACGCACCCGAATTGACGAACACGCTGCGGCGCACGCCGAGCCACGCCGACCATTCCTGCTCGAAGGCGCGCACGTTCGCGGACTGGGTCAGGATGGGGTCGCCCTGCAGGAACGCGATGACGGCGGCGCGGTCTGCGGCCACGACGTTGTTTTCCATCAGGGGCAGCTTGAACGTCATGGGGCGGATTCCAGCGGGATGGGATTGGAAAAGATGATCTGGGTGCCGGCGTGATCGAGGTCGAAGGGCACGTGCAGCAAGCGGGCGAGCGCCTGGCGGACGGCCGGCTGGCGGTCGGGCTCGACGTAGAGCAGCAGGAACCCGCCGCCGCCGGCGCCGGTGATCTTGCCGCCGAGCGCGCCCGCCTGGCGGGCGGTCGCGTACATCTCGTCGATCTCGGGCGTGCTGACGCGGGAACTGAGCGAGCGCTTGAGCACCCAGCTTTCGTGCAGCAGGCGGCCGAAGTCGCCCAGATCGCCGTTGCCCGTCAGGAGGCGGTGGCCTTCGTCCACCATGGCGGCCATCGCGGACAGCTCCTTGCCCTTTTGCGGCACGTTCTGGAGCTGCTCGGCGACGACTTCGGACGAATAACGCGAGAAACCGGTGAAGAACAGCAGGAGGGAATCCTGGAATTTCTGCATGCGCTCGGCGGGCAGGGGGACGGGCTCGACCACGACGTCGTCGTCGGGGGCGAAGCGGATGCGGTTGAGGCCGCCGAACGCCGCGCAGACCTGGTCCTGGGAGCCGACGCGGTCGCCGCAGCGTTCGCGCTCGACGTGGATGGCTTCCTGCGCGAGCTGCAGCTTGGAGCGGAACTCGCCGCGCAGGGCGTGCAGGGCGTGCAGCAGGCCGACGGTGAAGGAGGAGCTGGTGCCCAGCCCGGTCATCTTGGGCAGATCGCCGTCGTGGTGGATTTCGATGCCGTCGCGGATGCCGAGTTCGAGGAGGCATTCGCGGACGGCCGGATGCTGGATGTCCTCAACGCGCTGGACGTCCTCGATGATGGAATAGACGACGCGGGACTTGTGGGCGAAGAAGGGGGGCAGCCAGCGGCAGGTGAGATAGCAGTAGCGGGCGATGGCCGCCGAGAGCACGGCGCCGCCGTGCTCGCGGTACCAGGCCGGATAGTCGGTGCCGCCGCCGAAAAACGAAACGCGGTAGGGCGTGCGGGAGATGATCATGCCCGCACTCCTTTTTTCGCGCCGGGATGGGAAAAAGGGTTCATTTGTGGAACGCGAAAAGGCATAGTAGGCGGTCGCGAGGTGGAAATGAAGCAAATTTGGCGGACGATGGGGTGGGCGGGTCTGGTGGCGGGGCTGGCGGCGGCGGGGTGCGCGCCCCGGCCGGCGGGAGAACCGGTCACGGTCGCGGCGCTGGCGGAACGCCTGGCCGATCCGCTCTGGCTGGCGCGCCTGGACCAGCCGGACACGCGGATGCACACCTCCTACGACCGCACCGGCGGCAACGACGACTACGGCACGTTCCTGCGCGATTCCAAGGAGCCCGGCTGGAAGGTGCTGGCGGATCTCAAAGGCCCCGGCTTCGTCTCCCGCGTCTGGTTCACCGGCGCCAAGGACGGTTATCCGCACCGGTTCCGGTTCTATTTCGACGGCGAGGAAACCCCGCGCCTGGAGGGCGACGTCAAGGAGCTGTTCGGCGGCAAGTTCGCGCCGTTCCTGGCCCCGCTGGCGGAATACAACAACTACTGCTGGTATTCGTTCCTGCCGCTGCCCTATGCCAAGAGCCTGCGCATCGAATGCGAGCAGGGCCCGGCCGGCGCGAAGCCCTACTACCAGATTTCCGAGTCGGCCCTGCCGCGCGGCACGCCCGTCGAGACCTTCGCCTGGCCGTTGCCGGAGCGGGACGTCGCCGCGCTGGAAAAAGCCCGCGCCGTCTGGGCGGACAACCGCCTGCCCGCGGCCGGCGAGAAAACCGAATTCGTCCTGGCCGACTGGAAAGACGCCGCGACGGTTTCCGGCCCCGGCGTCCTCCGCCGCCTGGAATTCGAGCCGGACTGGAGCCAGATCCCCGAAGAGTCGCGCGACGCGGTCCTGCGCGACTGGATGGTCTCGATCCGCTGGGACGGCGCCACCAACGAGAGCGTGAAGGTGCCGCTGGGCGACCTCTGCGGCGTGCCGTGGCGGCGGGTCCGGGCGCATTCGCTCTATTTCGGCATGGAAGGGGGCGCGCTGTTCTGCGCGTTTCCGATGCCCTTCGCGCAGTCCGCGGAAATCCGCCTCGAAGCCGGGCGCGTGGCGCCCGTGCCCGTGGCGATCCGCGCGTGGGTCGCGCCGCGGCCGGACGCCGCGGCGGACGCGTTGGGCTATTTCCACGCCAACTGGCGGCGCACGACGCCGACCGACGTCGGCCGGCCGCATCCGATCCTGCGCGTCCAGGGCCGGGGCAAGTTCGTCGGCTGCCTGCTCTCGGTCGTTACCCTCGACGGTTCGTACTGGGCGCTAGAAGGCGACGAAAGCATCCGCAAGGACGGCGAGAAGACGCCCGGCTGGCTGGGCACGGGCCTGGAGGACTACTTCAATGGCGGCTGGTACTACCAGAACGTGATGGCGGGGCCGACGCACGGCCTGTTCGTCAAGGAACCCTTCCGCGCGGTGCAGTACCGCGTGCACGCGATGGATCCGTCGCGCTTCGCCCAGTCGCTGGACATGGAGTTCGAGCGCGGGCCCGACCACGCCAGCCGCGCCTATTTCGAGAGCGTCGGCTGGGCCTATCTGGACCGGCCGCAGACGGCGGACACGCCGCGGCTGCGGCCGGAGCACCGCGGCGCGCCGGGGGATCCGCGGCTGGATCCCGCGACGCTGATGACGGCGCTGTGGAACCACGAGCGCTTCGGCGACTGGCAGGGCGCGCGCGACGAGCTGGCGGCCCGCCTGCGCCGCCACGGCGCGGCGCTGCCCGCGCCGGCCCGCCGCATGCTGGAGTTCCGCCTCGCGCTGCTGGACGAGAAACTCGGCGGCCCGGATCCGCTGCCGAAGTATCTCGCGGATCCGGAAGAAGACGTCGTCCTGGCGGCCAAGATGATCCAGCGCCAGCGGACAGGGCAGGGGGTCCTGGCGGTATTTTATGCCAACATGCCCGCGAAGCTGTTCCTCGACGGCCGCGAAGTCCTGCAGGCCGGCCAACCGGAGCGCCCGACCGCCGCGGCCTTCGAACTGGCGTCCGGCTCTCACGTGCTGGCGATCCAGACGCCGCCCCAGCGCTATCCCGACTGGGTGCAGCTGGCGCTGCGCGGCAAGGACTGGTTTGCGGGTACGGACACCACCTGGAAATTCGCCTTCAATCCGACCGGCGACTGGGCTGCAGCGGATTACGACGATTCCGCCTGGCCGCCGCTGGCCGGTCCGGGCGTGAAGGGCCCGCCGGAAGAGCCGTTCGTCTGGGTGGAGCCCGATCCGTTCCTCGGCATGCAGTCGCTGGCGCTGGGCCTGCGGCCTTTCGTGGATTGGCCGCCCCAAGGCGGCACCGTCGTCTATCGCAAAACCATTGTCGTGCCCTGAGTTGGGACGGCGATTCGTTTTTCCGAAAATTCCGCTTGCCTGTCCAATGTGTTAGGAATATATTAATTTAAGATAACGATAGCGTTTTAACCAAGACTAGGCAGATTCCAGCAGGAGACCACGCCATGGCGGACTCGATTTTGAAACTCGACACGGAAGAACGCAACGGAGTCCGCATCATCCACGTCAGCGGTCCGCTGGATTCGATGAACTACGACCAGTTCAAGGCGCAGATGGACGCCTTGGTCGGCAAGCAGGCCCGCTCCCGCATCGTCCTGGACTGCCAGAACCTGACCTACGTGAACAGCCGCGGCTTGGCCTTGCTGATGCATTACCAGCGCGTGTCGAAGCTGGATTTCTCGTTCCTGGGCATCGCCGCGCTGCGGCCCCGCATCCTCAAGGGCATGGAAATGCTCGGCTTGGGCAAGTTCGTGACGTCGTTCCCCACGGTGGAAGAAGCGCTCGAAATGGCGACCGCGTCGTAATGCGCGCCGTTGGCTGCGCGGCCGCCGCCGGAAAAAGCGGCGGCCGATTCGTTTTTAAGGGGTGACAAACCCGTTTCCTTTGGCTAGGTTGAGCACGCTGGCCGGTACCCCAATCACGGCGACCGGCGCAAACGGGAGAAGTGGCATGGCGGATGCCGTTTTGACAACTCAGATCGAGAATCGCGATGGCGTGCAGGTCGTCCACGTGTCGGGTCCGCTGGATTCCATGACCCACGACGGCTTCAAGGATTTGATGGACCCGCTGGTCAACCAGCCGCGCATCCGTCTGGTTCTCGATTGCGAACACCTTTCCTACGTGAACAGCAAAGGCCTTGCCTTGCTGGGCCGCTACCAGCGCATCGCGCTGCAGAACCTGTCCTTCCTGGGCATCGCCGCGCTGAACCGCCGCATCACCAAGACCATCGAACTGCTCGGCATGGGCAAGCTCGTGAAGCTGTATCCTTCCGTCGTGGATGCCATGCAGGCGGCCGCGGCCGGTTGACCGCGCGGTCTCGGGCAGCGGCCATGCTGGAACGCGATTTTTCCCGCAAACACGTGGCGATCGGACTTGGCGGTCTGGTCGCCGCCGTCGCGTTGCCCCTCGGAGATCGGAAGAGCGTCGTGTAGGGAAAGCGTGTAGATCTCGGTGGTCGCCGTA
>CALKWZ010000025.1 GCA_938003985.1 uncultured Verrucomicrobiota bacterium
TTTTACGTAGCACGTAAAAACTTTCCCGCGGTTTTACGTAGCACGTAAAAACTTTGCGGACGGGAAAAACGACGCGGCCCGCCGGGGGCCGGCGGGCCGCGCGGAACGTTTTCCGGAACCGGTTATTCGCCGGCCTTGATCTCGTCCCAGAGCTTCGTGTACTTGACGTTGTTCTCGCCGAGGTCGGCGAGGGTTTCGAGCTTGGCGACGACGTCCGCGGGCGGGAACAGGATCGGATCCTGGCGGATTTCCTCGGAGAGCAGCTCGTAGCTGGGCCGGTTCGGGCAGAGGAAGTAGATGAACTCGGTCAGCTCGGCGGCGGACTGCGGTTCGAGGATGAAGTTGATCATCTTGTGGGCCAGTTCGGGCTGCGGGGCGCCTTCCGGAATCACCATGTCGTCGAAGTTGATCTGGGAGCCTTCCTCGGGCACCGCGATCTGGATGTCGTCGTTCTCGGCCTGGACGAGCATCAGGTCGCCGCTGTAGCCGTGGACGAGGAGGAATTCGCCGGAAGCGAGGCCGTTCTTGTACTGCTCGTTCTCGAACTTGGCGAGGTTCTTCTTCCAGCGCAGGACGACTTCCTTGGCCTTGGCCAACTCCCCGTCGTCGAGGGTGTTGAGGCTGTAGCCGAGGTACTTGAGGGCGACGCCGATCACTTCGCGGTGGTCGTTGAGCATCGTCATGCGGCCCTTGAGGTCTTCGCGGTCGAGCATGCTCCAGGAGGGCTTGAAGTCCGGCACCTTGCTGCCGAGATAGCCCAGGCAGGTGATGGTGACCGTGTAGGGCACGCTGTGGTCCATGGCCTGGTCGAAGGCCAGTTTCATATAGTCGGGATCGATGTTCTTGCGGTTGGGGATCAGGTCCAGGTTCAGCTTCTGGAGCATGCCCTGGTCGTTCATGATCTTGGCCATGTAGCTGCTCGGGAACAGCAGGTCGTAGCCCGTCGCGCCGGCCTTGAGCTTGGCGTACATCTCCTCGTTGGAGGCGTAGGTGTCGACGACGACCTTGCAGTTGTTCTCGCGCTCGAACTGCGCGACCAGCTCGGGCTTGATGTAGTCCGACCAGGTGTAGATGTGCAGCGTCGGTTTCTTCTCCGCGCAGCCGGCCAGGGCCGCGACCGCGGCGGCCAGCGCCAGCGCCGTCCAGATCTTCTTCGTCATCGTCCGTTCCTCCTTGGGGTGTTTTTCAATCGGCTCAGGCGGCCTGGCGGCCGCGGTTGGAAAGGTACTGGCTGGCGATCACGCACAGGAAGGTGATGGTCAGCAGGATGGTCGAGAGCGCGTTGATCAGCGGCGGCGCGCCGTACTTGATCATGCTGTAGATCTTGATCGGCAGCGTGGTGGAGCCGGGGCCGGCCACGAAGAAGGAGATGACGAAGTCGTCGATCGAGAGCGTGAAGGCCAGCAGGCCGCCGGCGAGGATGCCCGGCGCCAGCATGGGCAGCAGCACCTTCCAGACCGTGGTCCACCACCCCGCGCCGAGGTCCTGCGCGGCCTCGATGATCGCGAAATCGAAGTCCTGCAGCCGCGCCAGCACCGTCATGGCGACGTAGGACAGGCAGAAGGTGACGTGCGCGACGGCGATCGTCGCCAAGCCCAGCTGCACCTTCAGCGCCACGAAAAAGAGCAGCATGCTCAGGCCCATGAGGATTTCCGGCAGGACCAGCGGGGTGTAGATGATGCTGTAGTGCAGCTTCTGGAGCTTGCTGCCCGCGAAGCGGTGCAGCGCGAACGCCGCCGAGGTGCCCAGCACCATCGAGATCAGCGTCGCCGCCCCCGCGATGACCAGCGTGTTGGTCAGCGCGTGCCAGATGCTCGGCTCGTTCATCAGGCGGATATACCACTTCAGCGAGGTGGATTCCCACGAACCGCCGAACCGCGAGGAATTGAAGGAATTCGCCACCAGGATCACGATGGGGATATAGAAAAAGGCGATCACCGCCCAGGTGACGATCAGGGGGAAGCGGCTGGGTTTCATGGCCTCAGACCCCCTCCTCGATCAGGGCGTCCTTGGGGCTTTCCTTCCGCCGCAGGGCGGTGATGGCCACCATCGGAATCAGCACCGCCACGGTCAGCAGGGCCGACAGGCCCGCGGCGTGCGGCAGGTTGCGGTCCACGAAGGTCCGCTGCGCGATCTTGTTGCCGATCATCTCGCTGGTGGGCCCGCCGACGATGTCGGGAATGACGTAGGAGCCCAGCGAGGGGATGAAGACCATCAGGAACGCGGTCAGCAGCCCCACGCGGATGCCCGGCAGGAAGATCTTGCGGAAGGCCAGGAACGACGTGGCGCCGAGGTCCTTCGCGGCTTCGATCAGGCGGAAGTCGAATTTTTCCGACGCGGCGTAGATCGGCAGGATCGCGAAGGGCAGCTCGGTGTAGACCATGACCAGCAGCACGGCGTAGGCGTTGTAGAGCAGCGAGGTCTCCGGCGCGATCAGGCCGAGGAACACCAGCGCGTGCTTGAGCGCGCCCTCCGGATGCAGCAGCACCTTCCAGGCGAAGATGCGCACCAGAAAGCTCGTCCAGAACGGCAGGATGACCAGCAGCAGCACCAGGCGGCGCCGCGCGGGGCTCACCCGGGCCATGTAGTAGCCCATCGGCGTCGCCAGCAGGATGCACAGCGCGGTCGCGGCCACGCTGAGCCAGATCGTCCGCCACACGATCGCCGGATAGTTCGGGTTGCCCAGCGTCCAGAACGTCTCCAGCGTCCAGCCCTCGCCGATGCCGCCGTAGGGCGTCGCCGGCTTGAACATGATCGCGAAGACCAGCACCGTCGGGATCAGGAACAGCAGCAGCAGCCAGACGAACGACGGCAGCGTGACCAGCCATTCGGAGAGTTTGCGGCGGTGCTCGGCCTTCATCGCGCCGGAGTTCCCGCGGCAACCGCGCCGGGAGCCGGCACGCGCGCCAGGATCTGGTTGGCCTCGGTCGTCTCGCCGACTTCCTCGGGCGGCAGCTGGATGAGGTTCTCGTCCTGCTCGCTGTATTTCTCCAGCATGAACCCGTCGTCGGCGTGCCAGCTGATCCAGACCCGTTCGCCCCAGCGGATCGGCTTTTCGTCCAGCAGGAAGCGGCTGTGCTGGCGGATCACGGAAATGCGGTAGTCGCCCGTGCGGACCCAGTATTTCGTCTGCGAGCCCAGATAGATCACGTCTTCCACCCGGCCTTCGATGACGTTGAGGTGGGGCGCCGGATCGGGCCGTTCGCGCGAGATGCGCAGCTTCTCGGGCCGGATGCTCAGGAAGATGTGCTCGCCTTCCTTGATCTGCTTGTCGTTGTAGCACTCCAGGTCGGGGAAATCCTCGATCTTCAGGCGGCTGTAGTCCTTGTCCACCGCCACGGCCAGGAAGCCGTCGAGCACGGAGTTCTTTTCAAGCGGCTCGGCCACGATGCCGTCGAAGAAGTTCGTGTCGCCGATGAAGGCGGCGACGAAGCTGGAGCGCGGCGCCTCGTAGATCTCCGCCGGCGTGCCGAGCTGTTCGATCTTGCCGAGCTTCATCACCGCGATGCGGTCGGAGAGGCTCATGGCCTCGCCCTGGTCGTGGGTGACGTAGAGGAAGGTGATGCCGACCTCGTCGTGGATGAGGTCCAGCTCGATCAGCATGCGCTGGCGCAGCTTGAGGTCCAGCGCGGCCAGCGGCTCGTCCAGCAGCAGCACGCGCGGCTTGTTCACCAAGGCGCGGGCGATCGCCACGCGCTGCTTCTGGCCGCCGGAAATCTGGTCGGGCTTCTTCCAGGCCTGGTCCTCCATCTGGATCAGGGCGAGCATCTTCGCGACCGCTTCCTTGATCTCCTTCTTCGGGCGCTTGGCGACCTTCAGGCCGAAGGCGATGTTGTCCCAGACGGACAGGTGCGGAAACAGCGCGTAGCTCTGGAAGATGGTGTTGACCTTGCGCTCGTAGGGCGGCAGGTCGGTCACGTCCTCGCCCCCCAGCAGCACGCGGCCGGTGTCGGGCTGCTCGAAGCCGGCCAGGATGCGCAGCAGCGTCGTCTTGCCGCAGCCGCTCGGTCCCAGCAGCGAGAAGAACTCGCCCTGCTTGACGGTCAGCGACACGTGGTCGACCGCCTTCACCGGCCCGTAATGCTTGGATACGTCCTCGAATTCCAGGAACTCGCTCACCGTTTTCCGCGTCCTCCGTTCCGGACGCCGGAACCGACCGTTCCCGCCGCCAGAATGGTTCGCATTATGAAACAGCCGCCCTCCATTTCAATCAAAACTTTCGCGGCGCGCGCGGCGTTTGACGTGAACCCCCGGTTGCGCGATATTGTCCGCGCAGGTCCCGTCCCGCGCCGTGCCGGTCCGGGGCCCGCACGGAGTCCCGCACATGAGAACAACGACGTCGTGGCTGGTCGCCCTGCTGATCCTCGCCGGGAGCCCGCCGGCCCTCCGGGCGGCGGCGGCGCCCCTGTTTGCCCCGGAACCGCCCGAACCGGCCGCCGCCGCGCTGGTGGAGGCCTATCTGCCCCTGCTGGCGTCCGGCCAGCTCGAACTGGCGCTCCAGCTGGTCGATCTGCGCGGCCTGCGGCAATACCTGCTCGACCGGCGCCTGAACGACCTGCGGGCGAAGAATCCGGAGCTGACCGAAGCGGAACTCCAGGACATTTCCGCCCAGTTGCAGGTCAACGAGCTCAATCCCGCCCGGCTGCAGGCCATCCAGCTGGACACGCTCCGGGACGCCGACTACGCCGGCCTGGCGCTGGACGTCGTCGGCTACGCCCCGGCCCCCGAAGGCGCCGGCTACCTCGTCAGCGTCGTCGGCCGCGCGGCCGACGGCCGGGAGAAGCCCATCCTGCTCGGCGTGAAGAAACTGGGCGAGGACTGGCTCGTCGCCCCCGAAATCGTGGAAGAACTGGGCCGCCGTTCCGTCGTCGCGGCCGCCCAGCCCGTGCCGCCGCCGGCGCCCGTGGCCGCCGCCGTGGACGCCTTCTGGCAGCGGTGGCAGACCGGCGAGCTCGACGAAGCCTATGCCCTGCACGCCGCCGAATACCGCCAGGCCGTGCCGCTGCTGGCCTTCCTGCAGCAGGCGCAGGAATTGATCGCCGACATCGGCGCGCCCGCGGCCTGGAAAATCGTCCAGTGCCGCCCCGTCGCGGCGGGCACCCTCGGACTCGGCGTCGACGTCCAAGGCCCGAACGGCGCGCGGCCCACCATCATGGTTTTCCGCAAGCAGGGCGAATCGTGGCTGCTGATCAACAGCCAAACCCGCAAGCCGACGGCGGCCCATGCGTCCCCGGCCGGCCCCGCGGCGCCGGCCGCCAGCCCTTTCCGAACCGACCTGAAGCCCGACCTGACGCCCGTCCTGCCCGTCGCGGAGCCGGCCCCGGCTCCGGCCCCGGCCGCCGCGCGCCCCGCCCCCGCCCAACCCGACGCCCCCATCGGACCCGACGCCCCATGAACGACGCCCCGACCGCCGATTCCGTCCGCCCCCCGTTTTCCGCCCACGGCAAGCGGCTGGGCGTGTTCGTCATTTCCTACAACGCCGAAAAACTCATCCAGGACACCTTGCGGCGCATTCCCGACGACGTCTGGCGCGAGGTGGAAGTCGTCTACGTCGTGGACGACTGCAGCATGGACGAAACCACCCGCCAGGCGCTGGACTACCCCGATCCCTACGGCAAGCTGAAGGTTTTCCGCAATCGCACCAACCGCCGCTACGGCGGCAACCAGAAGTTCGGCTACCAGTACGCCGTCGACCGCGGCCTGGACGCCGTCGTCATGCTCCACGGCGACGGCCAATACGCGCCGGAAATGCTGCCGGACCTCTTCGGCCCGCTGGTGGCCGGCGAGGCCGAAGTCGTCTTCGGTTCGCGCATGATCCACCGCCGCGACGCGCTCAAGGGCGGCATGCCGAAGTACAAGTTCGTCGCCAACATCTTCCTGACCTGGGCGGAAAACCTGCTCAGCGGCCTGCGCCTGTCCGAATTCCATTCCGGCTACCGGGCCTATGCCACTTCCTTCCTGCGGCGCGTGCCGCTGTGGGACAACAGCGACGAATGGCATTTCGACACCCACATCCTCTTCCAGGCCAAGCAGGCCGACGCCGCGATCCGCGAAATCCCCATTCCCACCCGCTACGGCGACGAAGTCTGCCACGTCAACGGCGTGTCCTACGGCCTCAATTGCCTCCGCAGCGCCCTGCTCTACCGCCTGCACCGCTGGGGCCTCGTCCGCCTGAACCGCTACGACATCGCGCCGCGCGCCCTGGTCGAGGCCCGCAAACTCGACGATCCCTATTCCTCGCACTCCATCGTCCTGCGCCGCCTGCGGCAGATGAAGCTCGACGGCGTCCAGGCGCTCGACCTCGGTTTCGGTTGCGCCGCCATCGCCGCCGCGCTCCGGCAGGACGGCGTCGTGCTCGACGGCATCGACCGCGATCCGCGGGCCATCGCCGAGTCCGGCGCCCTGTTCCGACGGGCGTTCCAGAGCGACCTCAACCGGCTCGACGACATCCCCCTCGACGGCAAATACGACATCATTCTTGCGGCCGACATCCTGCAATTCCTGGTCGATCCGGCCGATTTCCTGTCCCGGCTGAAGAAGTATCTGGTCAAGGGCGGCCTGCTGGCGGTGGCGCTGCCCAACGTGGTGAACGTGCAGACGCGCCTGCGCGTGCTGTTCGGGCAATTCCCGCTGCACCACCGCGGCATCCTGGAAGAACAGGCCCTGCACTTCTACACGCTGGAGAGCATGCGCCGGCTGCTGGTCCGCGCCGGCTGGCAGGTGGAATCCGCCGACGTCACCTCCCTGCCCTTGACGCTGGTCTTCCCCTTCCTGCGCCGCCGGCGCTGGCGCCTGCCGCTGTGGCTCTGCCGCGGCGTCACCCTGCTCTTCAAAGGCCTGTTCGCCTACCAAGGCATCCTGTTCTGCAAGAATCCGAACGAAGCCGACCTGCTGTGAACGCCTCCATCCAGGCCCGGGCCGACCTGCCCCGGGTGCCCTACCGCCAAGCGCCGCTGGTCCTGCTGCTGCTGGCCGTCGCCATCCTCGCGATCACCTGGCCCTGGGCGGCGAATTTCGCGACGGCCACGTTCGACCACTGGGATCCGCCGTTCCACGCCTGGAAGCTCGAACTCGTCGCCCGTTCCCTCCTCGCCGGCCACCTGTTGCCGCCCGCCGGCAACACCAACGTGTATTATCCGCATCCGGGCACGCTCTACTTCGAGGCGCTGCATTGGCCCCAGGCCGTGGTGGCGGCCGCCCTCTTCGGCCTGACGAATTTCAACTCCCTGCTCGTCTACCACCTCGTCCTCGTCTTCTTCTGGGCGCTGTCGGGCCTGTGCTTCTGGATGCTGCTGCACGCGCTGGGCGCGACCCGGAGCGCCGCCTGGCTCGGGGCCTTCCTGTTCGTCCTGATGCCCTACCGCATCAGCTACGCGGTCGAATTCAACATGCAGCTCTGCTTCGGCCTGCCGCTGTTCTTTTTCTTCATGGTCCGCTATTTCCAGCGCCCGTCCATCCGCTACGCCTGCGGCATGGCCGTGGCCTGGTGGCTGCAGGCCTCCAGCGAGCTCTACCAAGCCGTGTTCCTCCTCCTGATCCTGCCCTTCCCCGCCGTGGCCCTCCTCGCCGCCCGGTGGCGCCTGCTCGGCGACGTCCGCCGCTTCTGGCTGCCCGCGCTCTGCGCCGCGGCGCTGGGCGGCACGCTCACCACCGTCCTCCTGGGGCCCTATCTCACCCTGCTCAACATGCACGCGGTCAACCGCAACTTGCTGGAGATCGCCACCCACGTCCTCGAGCCGTTCTCCTACCTGCGCCCCGGCGGCCGCTTCCATTTGCTGGCGCCCTTCGACGCCCGCCAAGACGAAATGGTGGTCTATCCCACGCTCGCCCTGATCCTGCTGGCGGCCACGCACCTCGTCCTCGACGCCCGCCGGCTGGCCGCCGTCGCCGTGCCGCGCTGGGTGACGGCGCTGCGCCTCGTCCGCTGGACGGCCTTGATCGGTTTCGCCGGCTTGAGTTTCTTCATCTACTATTCGGGCCGCGGCGAGCGCTTGCAGACCCTGTATGCGGCGCTGCCCGTCGTTGCCTCCGCGTTCGCCTTGCTCGTCCTGTTCCATCCCACCGCCCGCGACGCCTCCGCGCTGTTCGTCACCGGCCTCTTCGCCGGCGCCGTCTTCGCCTTCTTCATGAGCCTGGGACCGCTGCTGCTCGTCCGCCACGCCGACTTCAGCGCCCCCAATCCGATCTACGTCTGGCTCTACACCCACCTGAAAATGCTGCAGGGGTTCCGCGTGGTTTCCCGCTTCAGCATCTACGTGCTGATCTACATGGTGATCGCCTCCGCGCTGGCCTGGAGCTGGATCGAGCGGCGCTGGCTCGCGCGGCCCGCCTGGCGTTGGCTGTGGCTGGCGCCCCTGCTGCTCGCGGCCGTCGAATGCCTGCCCCGCGGCCCGCTGCGCTTCAGCGCGCTGGAGGTGCCCTACGCGACCCCCGTGCTGGATTTCCTCGACCGGCGGGAACGCCCCTACGTGCTCGCCGTCGTGCCCATGGGCCAGCGCAGCTACGACTCGCGCCACATGCTGCAGATCGGCCGCACCGATCGCCTCGGCGTCTACGCCTGGGGCGGCGCCTACCCCCTCTATACCCGCCAGGTCCGCGACGCGTTCGACTCCGTCGCTCCCCAGGCCGCCGAGGCCGCCCGCCTGCTGCGCCAGCTCTGGCCCGAATGTCTCCTCCTCGAAGACAAGCCCTTCGCCCGCGATCGCAGACCCGCCTTGATGTCCCGACCCGACCTCAAGCGCTGGCACCCGCACGACTATGCCGATTTCATGTCCGCCGAAACCGAAGTGATCGCCGAAGACGACCGCTTCGTCCTCATGCGCCTGAAGAGTCCGGCCGAGCCCCTCCCGGAATACGTCAAGCTCGTGCGCCGCGATCTCCTGGCCGCCCACCCGCACCTGACCTTCCGCGCCCACGTCCCGCCCGGCGCGCCGCCCGCCGTCCTCTGGCTCGACGTCAACGGCTATCCGGCCGGCCACTGGACGATCACGGACAATCCGCAGGATCTCCGCCTGGCCGTGCCCGCCGCCTACTTCATCGATCTCCTGCCCAACCGCCTCCGCTTCCATGCCGCGGGCGACGCCCCGTTCATCCTCGCCGACTTCAACCTGGCCGCGCCCGGCCCCGATCTGCCGCCCCCCGCCGACTCCACCGTCCATTCCGCCGATCTGCCGTGGCTCGGCCACATCGAGAAAGTGCCCGACACGGCCGTGCCGCTGGAGATCCGCTACCGGAACGGATTCAAACTCCTGGCCTGCGAGCCGCTGCAAACGGTCGCCGCGCCCGGCGGAACGATCCGCTTGCGCTACTACGTGCATGCCCCCCGGGATCTGCAGATCGCCGCCAACACGACCGTCCGGACCCGCCTGCGCGCCCCCGACGGCCAATGGATCGAAGAAGGCATTTCCCTCGCCGACACCGGCGATCTGCAGGACCTCCGCTGCCAGCTCCAACCCGGCATCTTCGACTTGGAACAGGTCCTGGCGATTCCCGAACGCCTGCCGCCCGGCGACTACGAATTGACGGTGCTGCTGCGCAACCACCGCGAGAAACGCCTAACCGGCGTCCAGAACGGCGAGCGCGCCAAACTGTTCCCCGTCCCGATCCCGATCCGGATTCAGGCGCCCGCCGCGCCGTGAAACGTCGGCTCGACGCCGAATTCGGCCGCGAGGATTTCCACCAGCTCCGTCAGCGGCAGCCCCACCACGTTGGTGTAGGAGCCGCGGATCTGCCGGATCATGTAGGCCGCCCGCCCCTGGATCGCGTAGGCCCCCGCCTTGTCCATCGGCTCGCCGCTGCGGATATAGGCGTCGATCTCCGCGTCCGCCAGCTCCTTGAATTCCACGTCCGTGGAAACGGCCTGCGCGCGCACGGCCGGCGCGCCCGCGCGGTCCGGACCCCGCACGCAGAAGCCCGTGACGACCTGGTGCACCTGCCCGCTCAGGGAGCGCAGCATCTCGTGCGCGTCGCTTTCGGACCGGGGCTTTTCCATGATCCGCCCGCGCAGCACCACGACCGTGTCCGCCGCGATCACCACCGCGCCCGGCGCCGTGCGCCCGGCCACGTCCGCGGATTTCTCCTGCGCGTTGCGCAGGACGTAGTCCGTCGGCGTTTCCCCGGGGCGCGCCTTTTCTTCCGTGGCCGGCGTCACCACCTCGAAATGGTAGCCCAATTGATGCAGGAATCCGCGCCGGCGGGGGCTGGCGCTCGCCAACACCACGGGCCGGGCTTCGCTGTTCGTCGCTTCCATGAAAGATCTCCCCGTTTCCGGCGCGGCGGCCGCTTCAGGCGTTTTCGCGCGGACAATTCCGCTTCTGGTCCCAGTAGGGCGACATGTTCCGCAAATTGGCCACCACCTTGGGAAAGATTTCCGCGATCCGCTTCACTTCCGCCTCGGTCGTGTAGGCGCTGAAGCTCAGCCGGACCGAGCCGTGCATCGCCGTGAACGGCACGCCCATCGCCTTCAGGACGTGGCTGGGCTCCAGCGACCCGCTCGAACAGGCGCTGCCCGTGCTCGCGCAGATGCCGTAGCCGTTCAGTTCGTAGAGGATGCTTTCGCCTTCGATGAAATGGCACGCCATGTTCAGCGTGTTCGGCATGCGGTCCACGCCGCGGCCGTTGATCTCCACGTAGGGCACCGTCCGGAGGATTTCTTCCTCCAGCCAATCCCGCAGCTTCCCGATCCGGACCATGTCCGGCGCGTGTTCTTTCGCCAGCTCGCAGGCGCGCGCCAACCCGACGACGTACGGCACGTTTTCGGTGCCGCCGCGCCGGCCGGCTTCCTGGTGCCCGCCGAGCAGATACGGCCGCAGCGGCGTCCCGCGGCTGACGTACAGCACGCCCACGCCCTTCGGCGCATGCATCTTGTGGCCCGAAAACGACAGCAAATCCACGTGCGCCAGCTCGCCGACGAGATCCAGCGGCAGCTTGCCCGCCGTCTGCGTCGCGTCCGTGTGGAACACGATGCCCGGATCGGTTTCCTTCGCGATCCGCGCCCAGTCGCCCACCGGCCAGACCACGCCCGTTTCGTTGTTCGCGTGCATCAGCGTCACGAGCAGGGTGTCCGGCCGCAGCGCCCGCACGTAGTCGGCCGTCGCGATCCGGCCTTGGCGGTCCACCGGCAGGATCGTCACGTCGTGGCCGCGGCGCTGCAGCTCGCGGCAGACTTCCAGCACCGCCGGATGCTCCACCGCGCTCGTCACGACGTGCTTGCGCTTCGGATTCGCCGCCGCCACGCCGAAGAGCGCCGCGTTGTTGCTTTCCGTCGCGCACGAGGTGAACAGCACTTCCGAGGGCTCCACGCCGCCGAGGAACGCCGCGACGGTCTGCCGCGCGGCCTTCAGCGCGCCGGCGACCTTCAGCGCGGGCTCGTACATGGAACTCGGATTGAAGAATTCCGGCCCGAAAAAGGGCTGCATCGCGGCGACCACTTCCGGCGCCACCGGAGTCGTCGCGTTGTTGTCGGCGAAAATCAGCGGGGTATCGCTCATGGCGGCCTTCCGATCAGACGGGGATCACCTGGATCCGCTCGTCCACCTGGTCCTTGAGCGTCCGCTCCACGATGAGCTGCAGCGTGCGCGAGGCGCCCATGCAGCCCGCGCACATGCCGCGCAGCGCGCAGTAGACCTTCCACTCCTTGATGTCCACCAGCTCGATGTCGCCGCCGTCGCCCTTCAGCACCGGGCGGACGGTTTCGTCGATGACCTTTTCGATCTTGCGGTAGAGCTGGAACGGCGACGGCCCGGCTTCCGCGACGGGTTCCGCGGCGACGGTCGTGGGCGCCGGCTCGCCCGTCCCCCAGGTTTCGTTCAGGATGTCCTGCAGGCCGCCCGGCGCGTAGCGGCAGGCGCCGCACATGCCGCCGGCCTTCAGCGCCGACACGATGTCGTCGAGCGTCCGCAGGTTCAGTTCCTTGATCTTGCGCCGCAGGTAGGGCTCGGTGATGCCGAAGCACTTGCAGACCACGCGGCCGTCGTCTTCGGCCGTTTCGCCGGTCAGCTTCACGCCCTGCGCGGCCAGATCCACGCCGCGCTTCTTGGCCCAGTCGGCCACCGCCGCCTCGAGCGCCTCGGCGCCCATCACGGAACAATGGATCTTCTGCTGCGGCAGGCCTTCGAGGAAATCCACGATGTCCTTGTTCTGGATCTTCAGCGCCTGGATGGGCGTCAACCCGTGGCCTTCGATCAGCGCGCACAGCGCTTCCGACGCCGCGATGGCCGAGGTGCAGCCGAACGTCAGGTATTTGGCCTCCACGATGACGTCCCGCAGCGGGTCCGCGTTCTTCTCCACGCGGAACGTGAACTTCAGGGCGTCGCCGCAGACGATCGAGCCGTGCTGGCCCACGCCGTCGGCGTTTTCGATCTCGCCCAGATGCGTGCCGGGCTTGCCCTGCACCGCGTCCATGAAGATCCGCTTCGTTTTTTCGCTGTATTCCCAAGCCATGGAAAACCTTCTTTCGGTCGGAGGAAGATACGCTCCTGCGCCGTTTTTTCAACTATTTCAGGCGAAATCCTAGCCTTGGTCCCGCAGCCGCCGGCCGTGGCGGAGGATTTTCCAGCCCTTGGTGGCCAACCGCTTGAAAAACGGCGGGCAGTCGCCCACGTGGCTGATCACCAGGGCTCGGTTGACGTAGCGGAAGTCGCACTTTGCGCTCATCCGCTTCCACAGGTCGTAGTCGTCGAAGTAGTCGGTCGGGTCCCAGCCCCCCACCTGCTCGATCAACGACTTTTTGTGCACCACGTTGGCCGTGTTGATGAAATTGTAGCGCAGCAGCTTGTCCCGGTTCCAGCGGTGCAGCCACGGCTGGAACGGATTCCCGAAGATGCGCCGGCCCGTCGCCTTGTCGCGGTACTGGCACCGGCAATAGAACACGGGCTGCTCCGGATGCCGCGCGACTTCCCCCATCATGACGCGCAGGAAATCGGGATGGTATTCGTCGTCGTCGTCCAGATAGGCGATGTACGGCGCCCGGGCCATCCGGAACACGCCGTGGTTCTTGGCGATCGCGCCGTGCGCGACCGGCGGCGACTTCTCGGGCAAGTTGTGGAACCGCAGCCGCGGATCGCCGAACGAGGCCACGACGGCTTCGCTGTCGTCGGGCGTGCAGTCGCCCACGACGCACATTTCCCAGGCGGTGAAATCCCGCTGGGCCAGGACGGACCGGATCGCGCGCGCCAGGACCGCCGAGCGGTTGTAGGTGCTCGTGACGATGCTGACCTGCGGCGCTTCCACGTTTCCTCCGCCGCTACAGCTTCTGCAGGACGTCCAGCGCCGCGTCCACGTCCGACGGCACCAGCACCAGGCCCTTTTCGTCGCCCGGTCCGCCGGCCGAATAGCCGTATTCGATGTTCAGGTTGTGCGCGGCCAGGGCTTCGAGCATCCGCGCCAGTTCGCCGGGCTCGTTGGCCACGCGGATCAGCAGCACCTCGCGCGCGGCCACCAGTTCGCCCGCGTCCTCCACGAGCTGCCGGGCCTTTTCGGTGTCGTCCACGATCAGCCGGGCATAGCCGTGGCCTTCCGTGTCCGCCAGCGTCAGGCCGTAGATGTTGACGCCGTGCTTGCCTAAAAAGGTCGCCAGCGCGGACAGCGTCCCCTTCCGGTTGTCGATGTACACCGTGAGCTGCGTGCCCTTGGCGAAAACGATCTTCGAGCCGGCCATGCGCGCCTCCTCAGAAGGTCAGGCCGGCCCGCGCCAGCCGACGGCCCAGTTCGTCCAGCACGCGCGCGTCGTCGGCCTTCCCGGCCGATTCGAAGGTCGCGCCGAAACGCAGGTAGGCGCCCGCGTCGTCCCACGGCACCGTCGAGATGCAGTGCTCCTTGATCAGGTACTGCGACGCCTCCTCGGCGGTCGCGAACGTCCGCCCGCCCGCGGCGCCCTTCGGCGCCGGCACGTAGAGATAGAACGTCCCGCCGGGCATCTTGGCCTTGAAGCCCGCGCCCTTGAGGACCTTCACCAGCCCGCGCAGCCGCTTCTGGTAGTGCGCGCGGATCTTTTCGGACAGCCGGACGTCGGCGATGCCCGCGCAGGCCGCGATCTGGATGGCCTTGAACTGGCCGCTGTCGACGTTGTCCTTCACTTCGGCCACCGCGGCCACGGTCCGCGCCGCGCCGGCCACGAAGCCCAGCCGCCAGCCGGTCATGTTGTAGCTCTTGCTCATGGAGTGCAGCTCGATCGCCGCCTCCTTGCCGCCCGGCCGCGACAGGATCGACAGGCGCGGGCGCCCGTAGATCAGCGTCGCGTAGGCCGCGTCCTGCACGATCAGGACGTTGTGCCGCTGGGCGAAGGCGATCAGCTCGTCGAAGAATTCCTCCGTCGCCGCCGTGCCCGTCGGGTTGTTCGGATAGTTGACGTAGAACAGCTTCACCCGCGAGAGGTCCGTCTGTTCCAGCGCCTTCAGGTCCGGGAAAAAGCCGTTCTTCGCCAGCAGCGGCACCGGGATCACCGTCCCGCCGAGGTATTTCGTATGCGTGGCCAGGACCGGATAGCCCGGGATCGTCGCCAGCACCGCGTCGCCCGGATTCACGAAGCACAGCGGCAGCATCGCCAGCGCCGGCTTGGAGCCGATGGTGTGGTTGATTTCCGTCGCCGGGTCCAGGTCCGTCACGCCGAAGAAATCGGCCATGTACTTGGCGGCCGCCGCCTTGAATTCCGCGATGCCGTTGTCCGCGTAGCCGCGGTTCGCCGGATCGTCCACCGCCTTCTTCAGCGCCTGGCGGATCGCCCGCGGCGCCATCTGGTCCGGCTCGCCCACGCCGAAATCGAGCATTTCCACGTCCGGATGGGCTTCCTTGGCCGCCCGCTTGGCGCGCTTGATCTTCTCGAACTTGTAGATCGCCGTGCTCTGCCCGAATTGCGCCCCGCCGATCCGCTCCGCAAACAGTTTCTGGATGTCCATCGTCTCCGCCTTTCGAAATCGCATGGATTATTCACGCCCCGCCCCGTTTGTCCACCGCTTTCCGCCGGCTCCGGCGTCCCGCCCGAATTTTAGCATTGTCTTTCCCCGCCCTTTTGTGGCATCAACCAAGCCTTGTTGTTCGTTTTTCCCATCGATAGGAGCCCCGCATGAATGTTTTGCACGTGATCGCCAATCCCCGCCCCGCGGAGACGTCGTCTTCCAAGAAGCTGGCCTTCGAGTTTTTCGCGGCCTTGACCGAGAAGAACCCCGACGTCGTGGTCAACAACGTCGATCTCTACCAGAACAAGCCCCCCTACGTGAGCGCCGAAGCCCTCAACTACTTCTGGGGTCCCATCGCCAATCCCGCCTACATCCCCTCCAAGGCCGAGGAAACCGCCGCCAATTTCTCCAACAACAACGCCCAGGCCCTGATGGACGCCGACGTCCTCGTCCTGACGCTGCCCGTCTGGCTCAACAGCATGCCCGCCATCCTCAAGGCCTGGCTCGACCAGGTCCTCGTGCCCGGCAAGATGTTCGAGTTCGGCGCCGAAGGCCTCGTGCCCACCCACCACCTGCGCACCGTCGTCCTGCTGGTCTCCTCCGACCAGGTCTACAAGGAAGGCGACGTCCGCGACGGCCTGACCCCCGCCATCCGCGCCATCTTCGCCTACATCGGCGTCGACGACGTCCAGATCGCCTGGGCCGACGGCCAGGACGCTTCCCGCCACTTCGATTCCGAGCAGCGCCGCGAAATGGCCATCGAAGCCGCCCGCGAAATCGCCGAAGACATCGCCACCCTGGCGTAGTCCGCCGGCTTCCCCGCTCCGCCGGCCCGCCGGCGGAGTTTTTTTTAGCCCCGCCCCAACGAGAGGAATCCCATGGACAGCGAACTCAATCTCATCGGCCCCCGCCTCCGCCAGCTCCGCGAGCACCGCGAGCTGACCGTCGCCGCCCTCGCCGAGCGCGCCGGCTGCAGCCCCGAAATGATCGCCGCCCTCGAAGCCGGCGAACTCGTGCCCTCCCTCACCCCCCTCTTCCGCCTGGCCCGCGGCCTCGGCGTCCGCCTCGGCACCCTGCTCGACGACCACGCGCAGGCCGGCCCGGCCATCGCCCGCGGGGGCGACGCCGGCGCCACGGTGCATTTCTCCGGCAACGATCCCGCCCGCAAGCACAGCACGCTCGACTTCCACCCCCTCGCCCCCCGCAAGGCCGACCGCAACATGGAGCCCTTCCTCGTCGACGTCCATCCCGCCGCCGGCGACGTCCCCCTCAACGAGCACGAAGGCGAGGAATTCATCTACGTCCTCTCCGGCCGCATCGAAGTCCTCTACGGCAAGGACGCCTACCGGCTCGACGCCGGCGACAGCATCTACTACGAGTCCGTCGTTCCCCACCACCTCCACGCCCTCGGCGGCGACGCCCGCATCCTCGCCGTCATCTACGCCCCCGCCTGAGCCCCGCCCGGAGACCGCCATGACCGCTCCCTCCGCCTCCGCCGCCCCCATCGCCGCGGGCCCCGACGGCTTCACCGACCTCACCCTCGGCCGGCAACTCGAATTCTGGGCGCGCGAAACCCCCGACCACGACTTCCTCGTCTATCCCGACCGCGGCCTGCGCTGGACCTACAAGCAGTTCGACGAGCGCGTCAACCGCCTCGCCAAGGGCCTGCTCGCCATCGGCATCCGCAAAGGCGACCATGTCGGCATCTGGGCCAAGAACGTGCCCGACTGGCTGACCTTCCAGTTCGCCTGCGCCAAGACCGGCGCCGTCCTCGTCACCGTCAACACCGCCTACAAGGGCGAAGAGCTCGACTACGTCCTCCGGCAGTCGGACATGAAGATGCTCGGCCTCATCGACGGCTTCCGCGACGTCGACTACGTCGCCGTCGTCAACCAGCTCGTCCCCGAGCTCAAGGACCATCCCCGCGGCCACCTGCGCAGCAAGGCCTATCCCCATCTCAAGTTCCTCTGCTACGTCGGCCAGGAAAAGCACCGCGGCATGTACACCACCGCCGAGCTGATGCTGCTGGGCGACCACCAGCCCGACGCGATCCTCGCCGACGCCCAGGCCGCCCTCGGCTGCCACGACGTCGTCAACATGCAGTACACCTCCGGCACCACCGGCTTCCCCAAGGGCGTGATGCTCACGCACCACAACCTCCTCAACAACGGCTGGAGCATCGGCCACCGCCAGCGCTTCACCGCCGCCGACAAGCTCTGCCTCCAGGTGCCCCTGTTCCGCTGCTTCGGCGTCACCCTCGGCGTCATGGCCATCCTCTCCCACGGCGCCACCCTCGTCGCCGTCGAGGTCTTCGACCCCCTCCTCGGCCTCGCCGCCATCCACCGCGAAAAATGCACCGTCCTCTACGGCGTGCCCACCATGTTCATCGCGATGTACACCCATCCGATGTTCCAGATGTTCGACATGACCAGCCTGCGCACCGGCATCATGGCCGGCACCGTCTGCCCCATCGAAGTCATGAAGCGCGTCGTCGCCGACATGCACGTGACCGAAATCACCTCCGTCTACGGCCTCACCGAGGCCTCCCCCGGCATGACCCAGACCTACGGCACCGACCCCGTCGAACTGCGCGTCGCCACCGTCGGCCCCGCCTTCCCCGGCGTCGAAGTCGCCGTCCTCGACCCCGCCACGAACAAGCGCCTGCCTCCCAACGCCGAGGGCGAAGTCTGCTGCCGCGGCTACAACGTCATGAAGGGCTACTACAAGATGCCCGAACAGACCGCCGCCGTCATCGACCAGGACGGCTGGCTCCACTCCGGCGACCTCGGCACCTGCGACGAACAGGGCTACTACCGCATCACCGGGCGCATCAAGGACATCATCATCCGCGGCGGCGAAAACATCTCGCCCAAGGAAATCGAGGATCTCCTCCTGACCCTCCCCGAGATCATGAACGTCCAGGTCGTCGGCGCCCCCGACGAGAAATACGGCGAGCTCCCCGTCGCCTTCGTCATCCTCAACCGCGGCAAGACGCTGACCGAGGAAGACGTCCGCGACCACGTCAAAAAGCACCTCGCCGCCTACAAGGTGCCCAAGTACGTCTTCTTCGTCTCCGAATATCCCCTCACCGCCAGCGGCAAGATCCAGAAATACAAGCTGCGCGAGCAGTCCAAGCCCCTCGTCGCCGCCCGCCGCGCCGAAGAAGCCTGACCCCCGCAAAGTTTTACGTAGTACGTAACTTTTCCCGAAAGTTTTTACGTAGTACGTAAAACCGGCTCAAAGTTTTTACGTTCTACGTAATTTTTCCCGAAAGTTTTTACCGCTCCGCTCGCGGAGCCTCGCTCGCTCGCCGCGCCAAGCGCGGCGCTATAGACCTCGCGTTCGCCCGGCGCCTGCCGGCTTGGGCTCGGCACTCGGCTATGTCCGTTCTACGTAAAAATCCCTCCGGCCGGCGTTCTGTGTGGCCAAAAAGATGCCGGCTTGCTAGGATCGCCCGCCATGAACGCTGATAAAGGCGAAGCGTTGATGAAGGCGGCCAACGCCGCCGATCCCGACGCGGTCCGGGAACTGGTGGAGCATGGCGTCCCCGTCGACGCCCGCAGCTCGACCGGCTGGACCCCGCTCATGGCCGTCGCCAACAAGGGCGACCTCGCCCTCGTCCAGTACCTCGTCGGAAAAGGCGCCGACGTCGAAGCCAAGAACCAGCACGGCTGGACCCCGCTGCTCTGGGCCACGCTGAAAGGCTTCACGGACGTCGTCCGCCATCTGGCCGACCACGGCGCGGACCTCGCCGCGCGCGGCGACGACGGCAGCCCGCCCCTGCACGTCGCCGCCAGCGGCGGGCATCTCGAGATCGTGCGTTTTCTCCTCGAAAAAGGCGTCGCCGTGGGCGAGCCCAACAAGCTCGGCCAGTTGCCCCTGACGCTGGCCGCCCGGCAAGGCCATCTCGAGATCGTCCAGTGCCTCGTCGAACGCGGCGCGGACCTCAACGCCTGCGGCGCCGAAGGCAATCCCCCCCTCCTGCAGGCCGCCATCGGCGGCCATCTCGACATCGTCCGCTATCTCGCCGACCAAGGCGCGCAGATCGACGCCAGGAGCAAGAAAGGCCTGACGCCCCTCATGGCCGCCGCCAAGGGCGGCCACCTGGACATCGTCCGTTTCCTGCTCGAACGCGGCGCCGAGGTCAACGCCCGCAACGAATACGGCAAGACCCCCCTGCGCCTCGCCGCCCTCGACCACCGCGACGACGTCGTCGCCTACCTCCAGCAGTGCGGCGGCACGACCTGATTCCTCCTGCTTCGACAGGATGAACAGGATTTCTCAGGATTCACAGGATTCCGGCCCCGCCAGGATCCCGATGCCCATTGCGGGCTAACGGCTGGCACGAACCCCTGGTTGCCCCTTTTTGAATTTTCCGGCATACTTTCCCCATGAAATCCGGAAGAAGCCCCCTCAAACAGCCCCCGCTCCGCAACCCCGCCGAATCGCTGCTGGAACTGCGCGACAATGTCGTATTCGACAAATTCCTTTTTCCGTTTCTATTAACTGCCGTGTTCGCAATCATAACGGCTTTTGCCTGGTCTCAACGCTTCGGGTTCCCATCTCCCGATCCCAATGCTTGGACGGGTTTGACCATCATTTCGCTGGCCGCCACGGTTGTCATGACCCTGCGTACCCTCAAACGCATGCGGCTGATAAACCGGGGAATCGCCGCCGAAAAAGCCGTGGGCCAGTTCTTGGAACAGTTCCGCGCCCAAGGCTACAAGGTGATTCACGACATCCCCGTGAAAGCCGGCGACAAAACCTTCAACATCGACCACTTGCTGATCGGCCCCAACGGCTTATTCACCATCGAGACCAAGGGCTGGCGCAAGCCGCTGAGAGGCCAGTGCATCGTGACCTACGATGGTCAAAAGGTGCTGATCAATGGCCAGATTCCTGACCGCGACCCCATCGCGCAAGCCATGGGCCAAGCGGCCTGGGTGCGGGACTACCTGAAAAGCTGCACGGCGCTAGCCACCATTCCGGTCACGCCGCTCGTGGTTTTTCCCGGCTGGTACATCGACTATTTTCAGGCCGGCGATGCCAAAGTGAAAGTCGCCAACGAACAACTGGTCTGGTCCTGCATCCAAAGCTCTCCCCACCGCCTCGCCCCCCACGACGCCAAGCTCATCGAAAGCCGCCTGACAGATTACATCCAAAGCCAGCCCTATTAACGCGCAACCTCCATTTCTAGCTCTCCAACTATAGCATTAGACCAACGGGAGAATCAGCGCTCAGCCCCCTTAACCCAATCGATAAATTTCGGGCACGCCCAAGAAAAGCTCGACCAAACGATTTGGCATGACTTTGAACAACGGGCCCTTTTCCACCACACGAGTGCCTGTTCTTTTGATTAGGTGATCCATTGTAATGACGCCGTCCTCTAGAAACTGGTCAAATTGCGGATAGCTCGGACCGCGCGTATGGATTATCTCATTCAACTTAAAGGCTCTCATGCCGCCCATGCTCACAGGCGAGGCATGAATCCAAAATGTTTCTCGGTGCTTGGCCCCAAAATACCGATGGAGCCTCCCCAGCTCCCATACAACCACATCTTGCTTGGTTGGGCTGCGACGCCATGCGTACTCCACCAATCGTCCTATGTTTGAGTCAATGCGGAATTGAAGGCCTTGGGAATTACGCTTCGTAGCAGAAACCGTACAATACAATTTGAAAACAGATCCGCTTGGGTACCCATACTCTGCCAGTATTTCTGCGCTCGATTTACATGGACTCAGCAGCCAATCTGGAACGCACGCAAACAATGTATAGCGAGTGCTCTGATGCCCGGCAATCCATCGCTTAGATTTTAGTTCGATTCCTTTATAGTCGGGCTGTTGGGATGAATTTATTCTAATTCCCAAGGCCGTTTCGATTGTTCGTCCTATCGATGTATCGCCATAACCGACCGCCTTAAGCGGTCCTTTATCCGCTAGTGCGCGGATGTGATTTAGCAACTCAATTGCAGCTGGTGATTTCTTTTTTCGGTTGAGGGCTAGAAATTTCAAAGGGGCCGTAGAAGACCCGGCATGTTCATCCTCGGCAATACTGGATCTTGTCAGGTCAAGAATGCATATGCACCCCCGAGCGATAAACACTGCGCAGGCATCATCCGGATCAGCGTGATGAGAGAAATTTCTCGGCCACAATCGCGGGTCACCATTCTTTGTAATCGGTCTATACAAGGACACGTCGACATTTTCTATGCGGTCGTCAGCCAATATTTTTCCGGCCACAACCCTCTTGTTTGAGGGCCCCTGCCCTTGACTCCCGTAGTCATGCACCCCCGCCTCCGCAAGAAGGGTCCTTATCGGCAGCGTCGCATCCATGATGGATTTCTGCAGTCCGGTCGCCGTTACAAATAGCAGTGCCGCCGGAAGACCAGTGGCCTTTACGACTTCGTAATTGGCTTTTTCCCTACTCGTGAGATTGCGCGTGTTCATCATTTATCTGCGACTCGAACGAAGTATGCCGGCCAAATGGACACCAACGCGACGAGCCAGCTCTACAGGAACGGCATTACCTATCTGGGTATATCTTGGCACTTCGCGATCCCATATCCCTTTATGCGGATTCCCTGCACGCCGTTGCCCGCCCGTTGTGCGCGGCCCTTTAAATTGATACCAGTCGGGAAACATCTGCAGCCGAGCCCATTCACGCACCGTTAAAGCGCGCGGCTGGCAATAATGGACATAGTCCTCGGGCAACGACGTAACCGTAATGGTTGGTCCGTTTTTATCCCAAACGCGCGGCAAGACACGCTGCGCGAATTTTTTTGTCCTCATGCGCTCCGGGATTTCACCGTCATGGTCGAGCATGTACTGGAACTTCTCCCGAATTTGAGGGGCATGATTGGAATATTCTTGCTCAGTCAAGAGATCGCCCTTTGCGGCGATCGACTTCCCATCTCTTAAGGTGCGGAGTTGGCGCTGGACGGCCGTCTTTGGTTCGCACAAGTATTTTATAGTACTCTTCTTGCCGAGGTAATTCGGATCGACCAAGTCTGAAAGAATGTCCACCACATCAGGCGGGGTTCCAACCGGGCATGGTAAAAGCCCAGATGCCGGCGCCGACGGGTCCGGCACAAACCCCAAATCTTTCCTTACGCCCACCATCAATACGCGCGGGCGGTTTTGTGGCACACCATAATTCTTCGCCTGAACCAACCTGAAATCGACGAAGTATTCACCGCCATTGATGGCACGAAACTCTTTTTGGACGGCCTCCCATATCTCGCCCTTTTTCCCGTCCGCCGTCCATCTAGATGACAGAAGCCCCTTTACATTTTCAAACAGGAATATTCGTGGCCGGAGCTTGCTTACAACCCGGGCCATCTCTTTAAAGAGGAAATTTGATGGTATCTTCTCCTTGTCGACCTTGTAGCTACGCCGGTGTCCAATTCCCGAATATCCTTGGCACGGGGGCCCTCCTGCAACGATGTCTATTTCATCAATGCCGAGCTCTTTCCACTTGCCCTTCAACTCATCCAGCATCTCATTTGTAAGTGAATAAATGTCGTGGATGCTTGTAATCTCCACGCTTTGAGCAGTTCGGTTTGCCAAGTAGGTGTCCAGAGCATTTGCATTCAATTCTGAAACCAAGAGGCTCTTGAACCCAGCCTGCTCAAGGCCAAGTGAAAGCCCTCCGCAACCTGCAAACAAATCAACCGCCCACAAGTTATTCTTGAGCTGACCTGATGGCGCGGAGCGAGGCAACCGCTGTATGGGGCGTTCAATTGCGATTTCCGGCATGCGCAATTGCATTACTTCGCGCACTTTAAGAGCGCGGACTTTTTTGTTTATTCTGTACGGTGTACGAACTGGTTTTTTCTTAGAAACCACCTTCGATTTCACCACTTTGCGGATAACAGTTGTTCTTTTTAGGGCGCCCATACGATTTTCATCCCTTTGGAATTGTGCGGCACATTTCCGAAACGCTACATCCAAGGCCATCTGCTAACCTTGAAAGGCTCATAACGCTCGGGTTTCGAACCGCCCTTTCAATTCCGCTTATGTAAGACGGATCGAGCCCTGAGCGTTCGGCTAAAGTCTCTTGGGTTAGTTTCCCCTGCTCGCGCAGCATGCGGACGTTCTTCCCCAACGCCACTAAAACCGGGTTTTTTTTCATGGTTCCAGTGTGCTCCCGGCATGGACGATAAGTCCACGGACGATGAGTCAACTTCCGCCCGTGGCTCCCGATTCACGGCAGCCAATGGCTTGACTGCGCACCCGTTCCCGCCCTAGCCTTCCGTCCGCGATTCCGCCCTTGTTTGCCATGAAAAACCAGTATTTCGGCGACATCAACGACTACCGGAAATACGGCCTGCTCCGCGCCATCCTCCGCGCAAGCGGCCTGCGCACGCTGGTCGCCTGGATGCTGACGCCCGACGACCAGAGATCAGACGGAAATTTCGTTTCCTACCTCGAAAATTCCGCCAGATGGTCGCATCACGACCCCGATTTGTTCCGGCACCTGCAAGAAGTGCTGGCCCATGGCGCGCCTCGACACGTGGACCTGATGGAGCGCTCCTCGCTTCTCCCCGGTGCGAAATATTGCTCCGCGGTCGTCCCGGACGCCGCCGAAGACCGTTCGGCATGGTTTCAAGCGCTGTTGGAGCAGGCGCAGGGCCTGAAATTGGTCTTTTTGGACCCCGACAACGGCCTGGAGGTCAAATCGCGGCCCTACGGACGGAAAAACTCGTCCAAATACCTGTTTTGGCGCGAAGTGGAAGCCCTTTGGGCCTCCGGCAAGTCGCTTTTGATCTACCAGCACTTCACCCGAGAAAAACGGGCCCATTTCATTGCGCGCAAAATGGCCGAACTGAGCCGGGCGGCCCCAAAATCGCTCTTGGAGGCGTTTTCCACTCCCCGCGTCGTGTTTTTCATGGCGCTCCAGCCCTCCCATCGGCGCTTTTACCCCGCCATCGTGGATGCGGTTCAATCCGGTTGGGCCGACCAAATCCAAGTCGGTCTCGCCCGCTAGCTCCTCCACTTTCCCATTCGCGCAATGCGTTCCATTCGCAGTTGGCTTCCGTCCCCGTCCCCATCCTGTACATCCCGTGAATCCTGTCGAAACTCCCCCTCTGCGATCTCTGTGTTCTCTGTGGTAAAATCCGGTTTGGGCTTCGGCGGCCCGAGCCCGGTCGTTTCGGATAGGCGACCCTACCTCCCCATCCTGCAAATCCTGAACAATCCTGTTCATCCTGTCTAAAAACCCGCCCGGCTGGCCTCCCGGAGCGCGGCGGCCCGGAAATAGTTCCAGATGCCGCTTGCTATTCGGGCGGCGCATGTTAGCTTGTCCCCCGCTTAGTGAGAGTAGTTAGCTTGAGTTGGCAGGTAGTCCAATCGTCCGCCATGGCGGCCCAGGGGATCATCTTCACCCGAACGAGTCGGGACAGTCATGAAAACATCCCCCGGAGCAGAAAGAATAGATCCCCATGGCTACCAAGCTATACATCGGAAACCTGTCGTTTAGCACCACGGAGAGCGATCTCCGCCAAGCCTTCGCCGCCTACGGCGACGTGGCCAGTTGCAGCGTCATCACGGACCGGGAAACCGGCCGCCCCCGCGGCTTCGCCTTCGTCGAGATGGCTTCGGCCGATGCGGCCGCCAACGCGGTCGCCGAAATGAACGGCAAGGACCTCGGCGGGCGCGCGCTCGTCGTCAACGAAGCCCGGGCGCGCGAAGAGCGCCCCCGCGGCGGCTTCGGCGGCGGCCAGGGCGGCGGTCGCAACCGCTACTAAAAAACAGCCGATCCGGCTTGCCCCGCGGCGCGCATGCGCCGCGGGGCTTTTTCCATCCCCCCCGTTCCCGTCCGGAACGGTTGAATGCCCACAGGAGTTCCCATGGCCCGTCCCAATTATTCCCTGGCCAAGCGCCAGCGCGAAATCGCCAAGAAACAGAAAAACGAAGCCAAGCGCCTGCGCAAGGCCGAGCAGCACAAGGAAAAGGCGGACGCCCACCCCGCGCCGCCCCCGTCCGCGTCCGCGAATCCCGTTTAGAGCATATTATTGAGTCTTGCAAAAGTGGGTTAACGGTTGAGCCCTCCCGGCATTCCCCTGGCTGTCATCCCGAGCTTGTCGAGGGATCTCGGCCTGAACCCGCCGGCTGACCGTTGGGAACTGGCCGAGATGTTTCGACTTCGGCGCTGCGCGCCTTCGCTCAACATGACCCATCAAAAGTCACCCACTTCGGCAAGACTCAATAATCTATTCTGTAGCCGATGAATCCGACCGGGACGAGGTCGTCCCGGCTCCAAGCAGCCGCCGAATCCATGTCTTTGGAGCCCCCGACGACCCCGTCGGGGGATGTGGGGTGGCCATGGTATTCCGGAAACCGCCCGAGCTCCCCCGCTGCGATCTTTGCGCGCCGGGCCTTGGGCCTGGCCAGCTCCGTGGCCAACCCCGGCTGGGATTCCGGCGGCCCGAGCCCGGCCGCCTCGGCGAAGCGACCCCACCTTTCCGAATCCTGTACATCCTGAACAATCCTGTTCATCCTGTCTAACCCCGCCCGGATTGCCTTCCGGGACGCGGCGTGCGACAGTGGCCCCATGTCCGCGCCGGCTCCAGCCACGACCCGCTACGTCCGCGACGAGGAGCACTATGCCGAGGTGCTGCTGCGCGCGCGGGAGGCCAAGAAAACGCTTTGGATCGGCACGGCGGACCTGAAGGACGTCTTCGTGATGCGCGGCCAGCGCGCGCGGCCGTTCCTCGGCGAGCTGGCCGAGCTGATCGAACGGGGCGTGAGCGTCCGCCTGATCCACGCCAAGGAGCCCGGGCCCAATTTCCGGCGCGATTTCGACCGCTACCCGATCCTCGCCACGGGCCTGGAGCGCGTGCTGTGTCCGCGGGTGCATTTCAAGCTGCTGATCGTCGATCTGCAGGCGGCCTATATCGGCTCCGCGAACCTGACCGGCGCGGGGATTGGCATGAAGAGCGACGGCAAGCGCAACTTCGAGGCGGGCCTCTGGACGACCGAACCGCAACTGGTGGCGGCGGCCGTGGCGCAGTTCGATGCCGTCTGGATGGGCGCGCCCTGCGAGACCTGCCGCCGGCGGAAGTACTGCCACGACGGGATCGAGTAAATCCGGAATTCGTGGATTTCGGTTTTGTTGTAGCTGGCCTCGGCGAGGCCGGCCATGGAAGAAACAGCCCCGGCCCCACCGGGGCCGGCTACAGGAAATCCAAGCAGCCTTGGCTTGAACGATTGTGGTTTGCTGTAGCTGGCCTCGGCGAGGCCGGCCATGGGAACCAGAGCCCCGGCCCCACCGGGGCCGGCTACAGGAAATCCAAACAACCGGTTACTTGCGGACCTGGACGCCGAAGTACTGGAATTCGTCCGGCAGGTCCGGCAGATCGATGGTCACGGTGCCGGGCGCGGCGCACGGGATGTTGCTGTGCGTGGCGAGGATCTGGAAACCGCCGCCCGTCAGGTTGGTGGCGTAGCAAACCGCATAGGTCCGGCCGGTCGCGCCGGGCCAGGACAGTTTCGGGGCGGCGCCGGTTTCCACGACGGCGGTGAATATGGATTCGCGATCGTCCAGCCGGGTGCCGGCGACGCTTTCGGCGAAGTCGTCCATGCCGTCGCCGTCGGTGTCGTCCAGCGCGGGGTCGCCGGCCAGTTCGAATTCCTCGCGCGCGGTCAGGCCGTCGCCGTCCGCATCGCTCCAGGCGTCGCGCGCGTCTTTGGGGCTGAACCCGTGGGCCTCTTCCCAGGCGTCGTCGACGCCGTCGGCGTCCGTGTCGGGCACGGCGACGGCGACGAGGCTGTAGACGCGGGTCTGTTCGTTGAACGTGAAGCGGTAGACGCCGTCGAACGAGGCGGCGTTGCCCTGGACGTTGCCGCCGCCGCTCTCGGCGACGTTGGTCATGGGCACGACGGTCTGGGCCTGGTCGTTGTCGCCCCAGTTCGCCGCCCAGCCGCCGTTCGCGGCGAACTTGAACTGGATGGAGGGCAGATTGGTCAGGGCGACGTCGGCGCGCCAGAGGTAGTCGCCGACGAGGCACATATTGGTCAGGGCCGGCGCCCAGCCGTTGAAGGTGCCGGCCACGGCCATGGCGGCATAGGCGGAGCGCGGCGCGTCGTAGGCCTGCGGATCGGTGCCGTTTTGGTATTCCTCGAGGTTGGAATAGACGTCGTGGTCCGGGTTGCCGGCGGCGTCGGCCGCGTCGGGATCGAGGCCGTGGACGGTTTCCCAGTCGTCCGGCAGGCCGTCGCCGTCGCGGTCGGGCGCGGGGGAGGGTTCGATGCGGTAGCCTTTGGTCAGGTCGTTGAAGGTGAAGAGCACGCGGCCGTCCGCGGCGCCGGCCTGGACGTTGGCGCCCATCCAGTCGCCCACGCCGGCCATGGCGGCGTTGGTGGCCAGCGGATCGTCGTCGCCCCAGTTGTCGGTCCAGCCGCCGTCGGCGGCGAACTTGAACTGGACGGCGGCGGCGTTGGTCAGGACGACGACGCCCTGCCAGGTGTAGTCGGCCACGAGCGCGAGATTGCCGGCGGCGGCGTTCCAGCCGTTGAAGGTGCCGGCGACGGAGACGGAGGCATAGAGCGACGTGGGATTGTCCGCGGCCTGCGGGTCCAGCCCGGCGCGGTATTCGGCGCGGTTGTCGAAGGCGTCGCCGTCGGGATTCCCGCCGCCGTCGGCCGTGCCGACGGCCAGCCCGTGCTGGCTTTCCCACAGGTCGGGCAGGCCGTCGCCGTCGACGTCCGCGCCCTGGTCGTTGATGGAGAGGCTGGGATCGCCGTAGAGGGAGAAGGTGTAGCGGTTGTTCCACCAGCCGTCGGCTTCCTGCTTCACCTGCGCGAGGGCCTGGCCGAAGGTGGCGCCGTCGGCGACGACCTTGCGCATGAAGTCGTAGCCCATGGAGGCGTTGTGGCCCTTGGCTTCGGCCGGGGACCACTGGCAGGAGTAGTACCAGGAGACCTGCCCCGCCGCGACCGAGGCGATGCCGCCGTTGGCCAACATGGCGTAGCTGAGGTTCAGGTCGTCGGCCGGTTCCCCGCAGGAGCAGCTGGACATGAACAGCACGGCCGGGCGGTCGTCGTCGAGCAGCGGGCATTGGTAGGAATTGAAGACGTCGCCGCCGGAATAGACGACCGCCCCGCGCGACCAGCCGTGCGCCCACCACAGCACCGTGCCGTAGGAGTTGGTCATCCAGTTCCGGGCCGTCGCGTTGGCCAGCAGTTCTTCGTCGGATGCGAGCACGGAGTCGTAGTTCGGGTCCACGGAGCCCTGTTCGTAGAGGGTGTGGGCGGCGTAGCCCTGCGGGGCCAGGACGTTGTTTTCCGTGTGATATCCCAGCCAGCCGCCGTCGGTGTTGAGATCGCTGAAGCTCTCGGGCAGCAGGCCGGCGCGGCGCCAGGCGACGTCGCCCGCCAGTTCGTAGCGGATGATCTTGCGGACGATGCCGCGCAGGATCCCGCGCCATTCCGGATTGATGGGATAGACCGGGATGCGGCCGACGTAGACCTCGGGCACGAGATCGACGCCGCCGGCGAGTTCGACGTCGTTGGTTTCGTTGCCGTACAGCCCGTTGCCGTCGATGTCCCAGTTGCCGGTGAGGTCGGAAAAATAGGCGTCCACGGGATAGACGTAGGCCTGGTAGTGGAGTTCCTTCATCGGCAGTTCGTCGGCCGCCGGGTTCGGATTGCCGACCAGCAGGACGTACTTGATGCCCATGGAAACGTAGTTGTCCTGGAGCCATTTCCGCATCCGGTCGGCCTTGCCGTTGGGCGCCTGGCCGGTCACTTCGTTCCAGCCGGTCGCGGCGGAAACGCCGTCGACCTTCGTTTCGGTCGCCACGTGCACGACGTAGCCCAGCGCGCGCTTGTGGGAAACGAGGCCGTAGAGGTTGGTCGAATCGGAGTAGATGGCGTCGGTGGTCATCACGACGAAGACCTCGCCCGAGACGGCGCCGGATCTGGGCGCCGGGACGGCGGGATACCACGCGCGGGCGGACTTGGTGTTGGCGACGAGCGCGAGGGCGTCGGCGTCGAGGACGGCGTCGGCCGCGAGCGGGTCCGCGCGGCGCGCCGGCGCGCGGTCGAAGGAAACCGTGAACGCCACGCGCGAGACCGACTGGAGCACGCCCCGGACGGGATGGTAGCGCGCCGGGCTCACGGCGACGCGCGCGAGTTTCCAGCGGCGCATTTGCGCCACGCCTTCCAGCGCGGCCGCGGCGGCGGGCGCGAAGGCGTCGGCGCCGTAGACGTCGAGATCCCGGCCGTCCACGAGATTCGTCGCGGCGCCGTAGAAGGGCTCGGTATCTTCGGCGGTCCGCCACGGCGGCGCGGGTCGCACGGGACGATCCAGCGGGATTTCGGTGGATTCCAGTTCGTCGACCGTCACGGCCACGGTGGCGAGGTCGGCGTCGGGCGGCAGCGCATAGGTGAGGATTTGCCGCGGCAGGCGCGGCTGGCCGGGCACGGCGGAGAGCGTGGTGCCCTCCCCGCCGGAAACGTCCGCAAAACCGCCCGCGACGGAAACGGAAACGGGGGCCAAGTCCAGCGCAACGGAAAAACTGTCCGCTTGGGCCACGCCGGCCAGCAGCAGCAGCCAGACACCGCCCACGCACTTCAGGATCGGGAAAATCGGTCGCATGACGCCCCGGGGTTGGAAGGTTTAGTAAAACACTTTACCTATGCACCGAAACGGAGTCAACGACATCGTTATTACATTGATCAGTAATGGATTATGTCTATGGTTTCCGCGGAATCCGCGACAAATATTCCTAAGCCGTTCCGCCGCCGGAGGCGCTAGGGCATATTCTGAAAAACGTAGCCGTTGATCATCCCCCGACGGGGTCGTCGGGGGCTCCAAGGATATGGATTATCAGGCTGTTTGGAGCCGGCACGACCTCGTGCCGGTCTTGTTCGCGGCTACAGAATAAGCGAATTCGCTCTAGTAGGTGTAGCCGATGGTGAAGCTGAAGCGGCCGGAATCGCCGAGCATGTCGTCGGTGTTGATGGGCCAGGCGTAATCGAGCTGGATCGGGAAGCCGGGGAAGTCGAAGCGCACGCCGAGGCCGTAGCCGTCGCAGTATTCGCCGTCGCCCGTCGCGGGATTCTCGAGGTCCTCGTCGAACAGATCCTGCCAGACGATGCCGCCGTCGTAGAAGAACGCGAGGCGGATTTTCTCGAACACGGGGATGGTGTATTCGGCGGTGAGCGTGGCGGCGGAGCGGCCGCCGATGGCTTCGCGGTCTTCGTCCTTGGGCCCGACCTTGCGGTACTTGAAGGCGCGCACGGTGCGGGGGCCGCCCATGAACAGGCGGTCGAAGATCGGCACGCGGTCGGAATCGCCGTATTCCTCGATCACCGAGCCCCAGCCGCGCAGGCACAGGACGTGGTCGAACCACAGCGGGAAATAATGCGCGGCGCGCAGCTGGAACTGGTAGGTGTCCGTGTCGCCGCCGAACGGTCCGCCGGCGAGCGTGGCCGCGGCGGACCCGCGGAAGCCGCGCGTGGCGACGAACGTGCTGTCGCGGGTGTCGCGGATGAGCTCCACGGTGCCGTAGCTCTTCAGGCGGCCGCCCTCTTCCGCCAGGATCAGGTCGCTGGCGTTGGTGGAGACGTTGTTGATGTCGATGTTTTCCAGCCCGTAGATCCAGTTGATGCGGTTGAAGCTGCGCAGCGGCTTGCCGAGGGTCAGGGCGGCGCCGGTGGTGAGCTGGTCGTACTCGTCGCTGTAGTAGCGCGCGTCGCGCCGGAACAGGTCGACGCCGAGGGAGAGCCGCCGGTTGAGGAACCACGGTTCGATCAGGGACAGTTCCAGGTCGGACCGGGAACTGCCGATCTGGGCGCGCAGGCGCAGTTTCTGGCCCCCGCCCACCGGCCGCGGCCAGCCGAACAGGTCGAAGTTGCCCTGCGAGAGTTCCACGTAGCCGATGACGTCGTCGATGCTCGACACGCCGACGCCGATCATGAACTGGCCGGTGCGCTGTTCTTCGAGATCGAAGACGAGGTTGAAGCGGTTGGAGACGGCGGTGTCTTCCGGGTAGGCGTTGACGTAGGAGAAATAGCCCAGGTTCTGCAGGCGCTTCTGGCTGGCGCGGACCTTGACTTCGTTGTAGACCTCGCCGGGGGCGACGCCGATTTCGCGGCGGACGACCTTGTCCTGGGTCTGGGCGTTGCCGCGGATGTCGATGCCCTGGATGTAGGCCAAGGCGCCTTCGCGGATCTGGTAGGCCACAGAGGCGACGGCGGCGTTGGTGTCCAGCACGACGCGCGGATCGACGGCGGTCTTGATGTAGCCGCGCGAGCCGTAGAAATCGCGGACGTTCTGCGCGCCGCGGTCGATGCCGGCCAGGCCGGCGACGGCGCCGGAGGGCACGGCGATGCCGCGGGCCATCTCGTTCGTCGCGAACAGCGTCGCGCCGTCGATCCGCCAGGGGCCCATCTTGTAGAGCGGCCCTTCGACCACCTCGAAGACGACGTCGATCTTCTTGCGGCCGACGTAGGCGATCGTCGGTTCGCCCACGACGGCGCCGAGATAGCCCTTGTCCATGAACACCTTGCGGATCGCCTCGCGGTCGGCCGCGAGATACCCGGGTTCGTACATGCCGTCGTTGGTGAAGATGGAGAGCCAATTCGACTGCCGCTGCGTCATGACCTTGCGCAAGTCGCGCGCGTTGGCGTGGCGGTTGCCGCGGAAGCGGATCTTGCGGACGACGGCGGGCTTGCCTTCGTCCACGGCCAGATCGACGTCGGCGAATTCGGGCTGGTCGGCCACGGGCCGGATGGTCCAGGTGACCTGGGTTTCGGGATAGTATTCCTTGCGGTAGTGGTCGCGGACCTTCTGGGCCTTGAGGCCGAGGGCCGCGTCGTCCACGCGGTCGCCCGAGCCGATTTCCATCAGGGTGCGGACCTTCTTGTTGCCGACGTGGTCCGCGCCGGACACGGCGAGGCGGCGGATCTTGGGTTTGCCGGCCACGTGGAACACGAGGATGGCCCCGCCGTCGGCCGCCGCTTCCAGGCGCGCCTCGGCATAGGCGTACATGCCCGATTTCTGCAGCGCGCGGATGTCCTCGGACAGCGCCGGGCGGTCGAGTTCGCGGCCGACGCGCGCGCTGACCTGCGCGAGCACCTGTTCGGCGTTGATCGGCACGGGGCCGATCGGCGCGACGCGGACGTCGCGGATGGGAACGGCGGCGGCGGTCGCCGCCCACGCGCAGAAAACGGCCGCCGCGAGCCCGCGGCGGAACGAGCGGTTCCGGTTCATGCATCCTCCCCGTCGGCGCCGCCCAGCCGGTTGGAAAACCGCGTGAAGCGATCCTCGAAATCCAGTTTCACTTCGCCCGTCGGCCCGTTGCGGTGCTTGGCGATGTCCAGGATGGCCAGGCGTTCGTCGCCCGAATCCTTGTCGGCGGGATACTTGCAGGGCCGCCGCAGCAGCATGACCACGTCGGCGTCCTGTTCGATCGCGCCGGAATCGCGCAGGTCGGAGAGTTTCGGCACGGCGGTTTTTTCGCGGGTTTCCGGCGCGCGGCTGAGCTGGCTCAGCACGAGCACGGGCACCTTGAGTTCCTTGGCCATGCCCTTGAGCGCCTGGGAAATGGCGGCGGTTTCGCGCTGGCGGCCTTCGGCGGCGAACTTGGAGAAATTCATCAGCTGCAGGTAGTCGACGACGATGAATTCCACGCCGTACTTGCGCTTGAGGCGGCGGGCGCGGGCGCGCAGGTCCAGCGCCTCGAGGCCGGCCGTGTCGTCCACGTAGATGGGGGCCTTGGCGAGGACGTCCATCGCCCCGACCAGCAAGCCGTGTTCTTCCGTGCCGATGTTGCCCGTGGAGAGGTTCTGCGCGGGCACGCCCGCGTGGCAGCACACCATGCGGCGCACGAGGGATTCGGCGGACATTTCCAGGCTGAAGACCGCCACGGGCTTGGGCGGCTGGTTGCGCGCGCCCAGGGCGACGTTTTCGGCGATGTTCAGCGCCAGGGAGGTCTTGCCCATCGAGGGCCGCGCCGCCAGGATGATCAGGTCGCCGGCCTGCATGCCCAGCAGCTTGCGGTCGATGTCCATGAACCCCGTGGTGATCCCCGTGAGGCCCTTCTTTTCGGTGATGAGCCGCTCGACCTCGATGGCTTCCAGTTCGATCAGCTGTTTCCAGGTGCGTTCGACGCCGACCTTGCGTTCGCTCAGGCCGAAGAAGGCGGCCTCGGCCTCGCTGAGGAGGGATTCGGCTTCGGTTTCGCCCTTGTAGCAGTCTTCGGTCACCGCGCGGGCGGCATCGATGATGCGCCGCAGGAGGTGGTTTTCGTAGACCCGCTGGAGGTAGTACTCCGCGTGGGCGGTGGTCGGGGTGCCGGCGATCAGGCGGGCGAGTTCGTCCTCGCCGCCCACGGCGTCGAGGAGGTTCGTCTCGCGCAGCCGTTCGGCGACGGTGACGAAATCGACGGGCTTGCGGGCCTCGTGGAGGCCCAGCATGGCTTCGTACAGCGCCTGGTGGCGCTGCACGTAGAACGACTCGGGCGAGATCTGCCGTTCGATGCACAGGTCGAGGACGCGAGCGGCGTCCTGCAGGGCGCAGCCCAGCACGGCCCGCTCGGCCTCCTCGCTGTGCGGCGGAACGCGGTCGCCGGGGCGCGGCGCCCGGGCGCCCGCTCCCGCCTCTCCCGCTCCGGCCACGTTCCGGCCTCCGCTATTCCGCGGCCGCTTCGGCCAGCTTCTCGGCGACGACCTTGACCTTCAGCTTGCCGCGCACCTCGGGGTGGAGATGCAGGGCCGCTTCGTGTTCGCCCAGCGACTTGAAGGGCTCGTGCATCGCCAGCTGCTTCTTGGGCAGGACGACGCCGGCTTCGGCCAGCTTCGCGAGCACGTCGGCGGGGCTGACGGAGCCGAACAGGCGGCCGTCGGCGTTCGCCTTGACGGAACAGGTCAGCGTCAGCTTCTCCAGCTTCTGGAGGAGGGCTTCGGCTTCTTCCTTTTCCTTCGCGAGGCGGACGACCGCTTCGGCGCGCTTCTTCTCGATGAGCCGCTTGGTGCCGGGCGTCAGCGTGACGGCGAGCTGCTTCGGAAACAGGAAGTTGCGGGCGTAGCCCGAACGGACGCGGCAGGCGTCGCCGGAACGGCCCAGTTCGGGCACGTCGTCCAGCAAGATCACTTCAATGGATTTTCCCATGGCCAATGCCTTTCCGCCGCCTTACGGCAGCAATCCCATCACCCGGGCGCGCCGGATGGCGCGCTTGACCTGGCGCTGTTGCTTCGCGTTGGCGCCGGTGATGCGCCCCGGCGTGATTTTGCCGCGCTCGGTCATGAACTTGCGCAGGAATTCGTAGTCGCGGTAATCCACGACCTGGTCGGCCTTCAGCAGGCGCGTGCGCGTGCGCGTCTCGTCCGACTTCGACTCGCGCCGGGCCCGTTTCTTGGTGTCTTTCTTCATGTCTTTTCCGCTCCGTGTTTAAAAGGGAATGTCTTCGTCCGCCGCGGGCTTGGCCAGCGGCTCTTCGTAGGCCGGCGCCGGGGCGGCGGGGGCCGTATCGCGCACCGCGCCGTCGCGGCGGGGGCCGCTGAGGAACTGCACGCGTTCCGCGCGCACCTTCAGGCGCGTGCGCTTCTGGCCGGTCTCCTTGTCGTCCCAGCTGTCCATCTGCAGGCGCCCTTCGACGAAGACGGGCGAGCCTTTGGAGAGGTACTGCTGGCAGGTCTCGGCCTGGCGGTCCCAGACGTCCACGTCCAGGAACACGGTGCGCTCGACCTTCTCGCCGTTCTTGTTCTGGAACGACTCGTTGACGGCCATGCGCAGCGTGGAGACGGCCGTGCCCGAGGGGGTCCGGCGCACTTCGGGATCCTGGGTCAGGTTCCCGATGAGCAGCACTTTATTCAGCGACGCCATCGCGCGCTTCCTTCTTCAGGGGGGCGACGGCGGGAGCCGTCACGACCTGCACCCGGAAGATCCGTTCGTCGAGCTTCAGGCGCGCCTGCAGGGCCGCGACCTTGTCGCCCGCCAGCTGGAAAGCGATCAGGCCGTAGTGGCCGCCCTGCCGCTTCTGCATGACCCGCGCGAATTCGCGCTTGCCCAGCCGCGTGCTGCTGGTCAGCTTGCCGCCCAGCTTCTCGATTTCCGCGCGGACGGCATCGACCGCCCCGTCCCAGTCCGTTTCCTTCAGGTTTTCCTGAAAGATGATCATCGCCTCGTATTTGTTCACCTCATGCCTCCTCAATTATACTCGTTCATCGCGCGGTCCGTTCCATGGACGAGGATGCATTCCAGGGCATCCGCCGCCCGCGCGGCGGCTTCCGCCAGCGCCCGGCGCGTCCCGGCATCCATCCGTTCCAGCACGTGATCCTTCAAATCCTTGCCTTCTTCCCGTTCTCCGACTCCGACGCGCACCCGGACGAATTCCTCCGTGCCGAGGCTCGCGATCACCGACTTCAGGCCGTTGTGGCCGCCGGCGCTCCCGCGGGCCCGGATCCGCAACTGGCCCAAGGGCAGGTTGACGTCGTCGGCCACGACGATCAAGTCTTTTGCGGCCAGCCCGCCCGGGCGCATCAGCGCCGGCAGGACGTTGCCGCTCAAGTTCATGTACGTCGTCGGCTTGACCAGCACCAGGCTGCCGGCGCCTTCCAGCGCGGTCTTGGCGGTCTGGACCGGCCGGCACCAGGAACGGCGGAACGCCGTTCCGCGGCGCTTCGCAAACTCGTCCAGGACCTGCCACCCGGCGTTGTGCCGCGTGTGCTCGTAGGCCCGTCCGGGATTGCCCAGCCCCACCACCAGTTTCATGCGCGGAATCCGCCGGTCGCCGTCGCCGGCGGGTTACTTCTTCTCCTTCTTCTCGGCGGCCGGGGCCTTCGCGGCGTCCTTCGCCGCCGGAGCCTTGGCTTCCTTGCCCTTCTCCGCGCCCTCTTCGCCTTCCTCTTCCTTCTTCTCGGTCAGCACTTCCGGTCCGGCGGCGGCGACGGCGGCTTCGGCCTCCGTGGCGGCCTTCTCCTCTTCCTCCGTGCGCGGCGCGGCGACGGCGGCGACCACCTGGTCGGGGTCGCTGAGGACCTTGAACTTGGCTTCGTCGACCTTCACGTCGCGGACGCGCAGCGTCTTGCCGATGTGCAGGTCCGTCACGTCCAGTTCGAATTCCTCGACCATGTCGCCCGGCAAGCACGTCACGTCCAGCGTGCGCAGCACGTGTTCGAGGATGCCGCCTTCGTTCGCGACGCCCGTGGGGACGCCGACGAGCTTGACCGGCACTTCGATCTCGATCTTGCGCGTCATGGACACTTCGTAGAAGTCCACGTGGATGATCCGGCCGGTCAGCGGATGGTGCTGCATGGCCTTGAGCATGACCTTGACGGGCTTGTCGCGGCCTTCCACCGTCAGATCCACGATCATGTTCTCGCTGCGGTGCGTCCGCAGCATCACCACGAAATCGTGCTCGTTGAGCTGGATGTCCAGGCCCGGGCGCCCTTCGCCGTACACCACCGCCGGGAACCATCCCGTGCGGCGCAGGCGGCCGGCCGACGCGCTGCCCTTCTCCGCGCGCGTCTTGGCTGTCAGTTTCGTCTCTTTCATTGCGTTCTCCCTTGATGAATCTCGAACAGCTTGGAGACGGATTCGTCTCCGTAGATCCGTTTGATCGCGTCCCCGAGCAGATCCGCGACGGTCAGCACGGTGATCGCGAAGCCTTCCCAGCCCGGCTGGGGCGGGATGGTGTCGGTGGTGATGAGTTCCTCGATGGCCGAATCGCGCAGGCGCTGGATGCCCAGCGGGGTGATCGGGCAGTGGCTGACCACGGCGCGCACGGATTTCGCGCCCTGGTTTTTCGCCAGCTTGGCGGCGGCGCACAGGGTGCCGGCGGTGGTGGTCATGTCGTCGGTCAGGATGCAGTCCTTGCCCTTCACGTCGCCGACGAGCTCGATGGCTTCGACTTCGGTGGCGCTGGTGCGGTGCTTGCCGGCGAGGGCGAGCCCCGCGCCGAGGAGCTGGGAATAGGAATAGGCCATCTTCAGGCCGCCCGGATCGGGCGCGACCACCACGCGGTTTTCCGCCGGCAGCTTTTCGCGCAGATAGCGCACCATCAGCGGCGCCGCGTAGAGATGATCCACCGGAATGTCGAAGAAGCCCTGGATCTGGGGCGAATGCAGATCGACCGTCAGCACGCGGTCCACGCCGGCCGCGACGAGCAGGTTCGCCACCAGCTTCGCGGAAATCGGCACGCGGGAGCGGTCCTTGCGGTCCTGGCGCGCGTAGGCGTAGAACGGCATCACCGCGGTGATGCGCTTGGCCGAGGCGCGCCGCGCGGCGTCGGCCATGATCAGCAGCTCCATCAGGTATTCGTTGGGCTGCATGCCCGTCGGCTGCACGATGAAGACGTCGCGCCCCCGCACGGTCTCTTCGTAGGTCACGGAAATTTCCCCGTCGGGGAACCGCCCGATGCTGGCCACGCTCAACGGAATGCCCACCCGCGCCGCGATCTTCTCCGCCAGCGGCCGGTTCGCATTTCCCGCGAAAATCTTGATGTGGTTTTCCATGTTCACGTTTCCTGGTCCGTTTCGGCCTGGCGCAATGGTTGCCCGACTAGGATTTGAACCTAGACTCTGGCCTCCAAAGGGCCGTGTGCTGCCATTACACCATCGGGCAATGCGTTCGATGGCATTCCTCGCCCGCGCGGCGGCGCCGGAGGCGCCGCGCCCGGCCGCGACAAAGAACCAATCGGCTCCGCCACCGGGGCGGACCCGTTCAAAAACTCGCGCACCTTACCCGGCACCCTTCCAAAAGTCAACCCCCCATTCCCCGCCGCGCCCAACGCCGGCCATTTTAACCCTTTGCGCCCGTTTTCCGCCGTGCTACCCTGCCCGCCGACACACCACCCATGCACGCAGCGAGGCCCTCATGACGAATTTCGCGAAGCGCGGACTCCTGGCCGCGGCCCTGGCCGGCCTGTTCCTGCAAACCGCCGCCGCCGTCGAACGGGAGACCCACGGCTCCCTCAAGCTCTTCCCCCTCGTCTACCAGCGCGCCACCGAAGACACCTACGACTTCGAGGCCCTCTTCGGCCTCGTCGGCGCCCACTCCCGGGGCGACGACTATTCCCGCCGCGTCGGCCCCCTCTTCTGGGGCGACGACCACCTGCACCTCGCGCCCGTCTACTGGAGCTGGGGCGACAACTGGCTCGTGCCGCCGCTGGCCTGGAACCTCCACGGCCACAAGGGCGTGGGCCCCGTCTGGTGGGGCGACGACTATTTCCACGCCGCGCCGCTGTTCTGGAGCTGGAACGACAGCTGGCTGCTGCCGCCCGTCGCCGGCCGCCTGTTCGGCACCACCGCCCTCGGCCCCGTCTGGTGGAACGACCGGGGCGAATCCGGCCTGTTCCCGCTCTGGTGGAAGAATCCCGACGGCTGGACCCTGCTGCCGCTGGGCTATTCGCACCAAGGCGAAGGCATGCTCGGGCCCGTCGCGTGGGACGAACAGCATTTCGACGTCTATCCCTTCTTCTTCAGCGGCGGCGGCGACTGGCTCCTGCTGCCCTTCGGCGGCAAGCTCGACGACGACTACGTCGCCGGCCCGCTGTGGTGGGGCACCGCCGAGTCCGGCCAGCGCTACCTGCATCTCGCTCCGATTTTCTGGAGCCGCGGCGGCAGCTGGCTCGTGCCGCCGCTGGCGTGGAACGTCCACGGCAACCGCGGCCTCGGCCCGCTCTGGTGGGGCCAAGACTATTTCCACGTCGCCCCGCTCTACTGGAACTGGCGCGACAACTGGCTGCTGTTCCCCCTGGCCTGGAACGTCGACGGCCACAAGGGCCTCGGCCCGCTGTGGTGGAGCCGCGACTACTTCTGCCTGGCGCCGCTCTTCTGGAGCAAGCAGGACGACTGGCTGCTGCTGCCGCTGGCCTGGAATTTCGGCGGCAACGGCGGCGTCGGCCCGGTCTGGTGGGGCCACCGCTATTTCCACCTCGCGCCGCTGCTGTGGACCTGGGAAGGCAACGCGGTGCTCTTCCCGCTGGCGTGGAGCATCGACGGCAACCGCGGCGTCGGCCCGATCTGGTGGGGCCGGGACTACTTCCACGTGTTCCCGCTGTTCTGGAGTTCGGCCGGCGACTGGGCGCTGCTGCCGCTGGCGTGGAACGGCGACGACCACAACGGCTTCGGCCCGATCTGGTGGGGCAACGACTACTTCCACCTCGCCCCGCTCTACTGGAGCTGGAACGGCAACCGGCTGCTGCTGCCGCTGGCGTGGAACCTGCACGGCAACAAAGGCGTCGGGCCCGTCTGGTGGGGGCAGAACCATTTCCACGTCGCGCCGCTGTTCTGGAGCTGGAACGAGGATTGGCTGCTGTTCCCGCTGGCTTGGAACCTCGACGGCCACAAGGGCGTCGGCCCCGTTTTCTGGGGCAAGGATAGCCGCGGCGAATCCTATCTCAACGTCTTCCCGCTGTGGATCCGCCACGACCGCACCACCTGGATTCCGCCGCTGCTGGGCTGGATGAACCGGCCCGCGGAAGGCGGCGTCGATTTCAAGCTGGGCCTGCGCCTGCTGCGCTGGGCCAAGGACGCCCAGGGCTACACCTTCGAGCTCCAGCCGCTCCTCGACGTCTCCGGCGGCGACGTCCGCCACTTCTCGCTCGTCTGGCGGCTCTTCGAATACCACCGCGACGCCGACGAACGCTACTGGCGCGCGCTGTTCCTCCCCCACAAGTTCAAGCTGAAGCCCAAAAAGGCCGCCGCCCGGCCGCCCGCGGGCGCCATCGCCGATTCCTATCTCCCGCCGCGCTGAGGCGGGGTTGCCGGAATGGACGTTGCCGTCATCCTGACGTACCGCTGCAATTCGCGTTGCGCGACGTGCCACGTCTGGCAGCACCCCACCCTGCCCGCGGAAGAAATCGCTCCCGCCGTCCTGGCCAAGCTGCCGGCCGGGCTCGATCGGCTCGTGCTCACCGGCGGCGAGCCCACGCTGCGCGCCGATCTGGAGGAAATCGTCGATTTGCTCCGCCCCAAGGCCCGGCGGCTCGAAATCGCCACCAACGGCCTGCAGGCGGACAAGCTCGAACGGATCGCCGCGCGGCACCCCGACGTCCGGATCCGCATTTCCTTCGAAGGCCTCGGCGCCCGCAACGATGCCCTCCGCGGCGAACGGGACGGCTTCGCGCGCAAAATGGACACGCTGCGCCGCCTCGCTGCCGCCGGCGCGCGCGATCTGGGGCTTGCCGTCGCGCTCCAGGACGACAACGCCGACCAGTTGCTCGAGCTCTACCGGTTCGGCGCCGATTTCGGCGGCGACCTGGCCGTCGCCGCGCTGCACAACGGTTTCCGGTTCCACAAGATCGACAACGAATCCGCCAACCGCGTGCGCCTCGCGCGCGCCGTGCAGCCGCTGATCGTCGCGCGGCTCCGATCCCGCCGCCCGCGGAACTGGCTGCGCGCCTGGTCCGAACTCGGCCTGATGAAGAAGATCCTCGGCCAGCCGCGGCGGATGCCCTGTCCGGCCGGGCGCGATTTCGCCTACGTCGATCCCTGGGGCCGCGTCTACGCCTGCCCCCTCCGCCCCGACCTCGAGATCGGCGACCTGGCCGCGCAATCCTGGAAAGAGATTTTCCGGGGCCCGGGCGCCGCCGCGGCCCGCACCCGCGTCGCCCGCTGCACCCACAACTGCTGGCTGGACGAGATCGCCCGCCGCGCCGCGCGCCGCGGCCTCGGGCCGCTGGCGTGGACGCTGGTCCACAAGCTGCGCGTCGCCGCCGGCGGCCGGCCCGACTTCGACCGCGAAGTGGATTTCGCCGACGTGGCCCAGTCGCCCATCGTGCCCCGCCGCGAAAGCTGGCTGGGCAAGCCGTTCCGGCCGACCTTCCAGCGCCGGACGGAACGCCCCTACGGCGCCTACAACAACGCGATGAACAAGTGAGTCCGCGATTCCCGGGTTGAATCCGCGGTGCCGCGGTGATAGCTTTCGGTTCCGCATGAAAAACGTCGTCCAAGCCAGCCTGATCACCACCTTCCGTTGCAACGCCAAGTGCAACATGTGCAACGTCTGGAAGTTCCCCACCCGGCCCGCGGACGAACTTTCGCCGGATTTCTACGACAAGCTGCCCCCCGGCCTGCGCATCAACGTCACCGGCGGCGAACCCACGCTCCGGGAAGACATCGACGAGATTTTCGCCAAGCTCTATCCCAAGGCCGCCTTGCTCGAACTGAGCACCAACGGCTTCTACACCGACAAGATCGTCGCGCTGGCCAACAAGTACCCCAACATCCTCATCCGCGTGTCGCTCGAAGGCCTGCCGGCCCTCAACGACGCCAAGCGCGGCACGCAGGACGGGTTCGACCACGCCCTGCGCACCATGCTCGCGCTGCGCAAGACCCCCTGCAAGAACATCGGCTTTTCCGTCGTCATCTCGCCCGACAACTACAAGGATCTCCTGCCGCTCTACGAGCTGTGCGTCGCCCTCGGCGTGGAACTCGGCAATTCCGTCGTCCACAATTCCTGGTATTTCCACAAGGAGGACAACCTCCTCGCCAGCCAGGACGCCCTGCACGAGCACGAGAAATTCGTCGCGGCGCTGCTGACCTCGAAACGGCGCGGCCTCAAGAACAAGCTCAAGGACTACGGCCGCGCCTATTTCAACCGCAGCATCCACCGCCGCCTGCGCGGCGACGAGCCCGGCTACCGCCCGCCCTGCGGCGCCTTGTCCGATTTCTTCTTCGTGGATCCGGCCGGCAACGTCGCCCCCTGCAACGGCTCCGCCGAGGAATGGATCCTCGGCAACGTCAAGGAAGACTCCCTCGAAAACATCCTGGCCTCGGACAAGGCCAAGGAGATCGCCAAGCGCGTGGCCGCCTGCGACCGCAACTGCGCGTTCATCGTCACGGAGCGCCACGACATGGTCCGCCGCCCCTGGCGCCCCATCCGGTGGGTCCTGAAGAACAAGCTCCGCATCCGCCGCGGCTTGCCGCTCTGCTGGGATTGAGCCGCGCGCCATGAAGATCTGCGTGTTCGGCACCCGCGGCTTTCCCGGAATCCAGGGCGGCGTCGAGCGGCACTGCGAACGTCTCTATCCGCGCTTCCCGGCCGATTGCGAACTGACCGTCTTCCGCCGCCGGCCCTACGTGCGCGCGGACGGCGCGACCTATCCGCGCATCCGCTTCGTGGACCTGCCCTCCACCCGCCGCAAGGGCCTCGAGGCGGCCCTGCATTCGTTCCTGGCCGCCCTCGCCTGCCTGCGGTTGCGCCCGGACCTCGTCCACGTCCACAACATCGGCCCCGGCTTCTTCGCCCCGCTCCTGCGCCTGTTCCGCCTGCCCGTCGTGCTGACCTACCACAGTCCCAACTACGAGCACGCCAAGTGGGGCCCGGCCGCGCGGGGGCTGCTGCGCCTCGGCGAACGCTTCGCGTTCCGCAGCGCCGGCGCCATCGTGTTCGTCAACCGGTTCCAGATGGAAAAGCAGTCCGCGGCGGTGCGCGCCAAATCGGTCTATCTGCCCAACGGCGTCGAGCCCGCGGGGCCCGCGCCCGGCACCGGCGAACTGGCCCGCTTCGGCCTCGCCCCCGGCCGCTACCTGCTGGCCGTCGGCCGGCTGACGCCGGAAAAAGGCTTCGACGTCCTGATCGACGCGTTCCGGGCCGTCGCGCCGGCCGAATTCAAACTCGCCATCGTCGGCGGCGTCGACAACGAAGACGCCTACTCCGCGGCGCTGCGCGCCCGGGCCGCCGGCCTCCCCGTCGTCTTCACGGGCCACCAGACCGGCGAGCCGCTCCGCCAGCTCTTCGCCCACGCCCGCCTGTTCGCGCTGCCCTCCCGCAACGAAGGCTTCCCGCTCGTCCTGCTCGAAGCCATGGCCGCGGGCGCCGACGTGCTGGTGCGCGATTTGCCCGCCACGCGCCTGGTCGCATTGCGGCCCGCGGACTATTTCGAAGCCGACGCCGAACTGGCCGGCCGCTTGCGGGAAAAACTGGCGGAACCGAAGCCCGAACGGCGCTACGATCTGGCGCCGTTCGATTGGAACCGCATCGCCGCGGAAACCCGGGACGTTTTCGCGCGGGTCGTCGGCCGCGCGGGCGCGCCGCGCTGAAATCGGCGCCGGCCGGCGCGCGCCGGCGGGGCCGTCAATCCTTGGTTTGCGCGGGGCGGAAATCCTGCAGGTGGAGCTGCAGGTATTCCTGGCCGTTGAAGCGGTTGAGGATCAGGTTGAAGGCGATGTCGAGCGGGCCGTCGGGCACTTCGCGCTCGCCCATGCCGAACCCGATGGCTTCGCGCTGCTTGCCGCCCAGCGAGAAGATCAGCTTCAGGTGCTTGCCGCCGATGACGCGCGCCGGGAACAGCGGCGTCACGTTGCGGATGGCCCAGACCGGCAGCGGATTCGAGTGGCCGAACGGCCGCAGGCGGTTCTGGTCGTGGTAGAGCGGGTCGCCGATGTCGCTCGGCGCGATCCAGGCGTCCACCATCAGCTGCCGCCGCTGGTCCACCTGGCTGAGGCTGGCCGCGCAGACTTCGTTGAACCGCGCGGCGAATTCGGGAATGCGGGCCTGGTCCACCTCGAGGCCGGCCGCCATCGCGTGGCCGCCGTAGCGGCGCAGCATCGGCGAACATTGCTGGAGGTGGCTGAGCAGGTCGAATCCGGGCACGCTGCGGCACGAGCCGCGGCCGACGCCGTCGTCGTCCATGCCGATGACCACGACGGGCCGGTTGTAGCGGCTGGCGATGCGCGAAGCCACGATCCCGATCACGCCGGCGTGCCAGTGCGGATGCGCCACCACGAGGCCGAAATCCTTGTCCGCGTCGAAGCGCGCGTCGAGGTCCGCGCAGGCCTCGCCCACGATGCGGTCCTCGATCTCCTGCCGCTTGCGGCTGGCGTCGTCGAGCTGCTGCGCCAGGATCTTCGCGCGCGGCTCCTGCTCGGTCATCACCAGCTCCAGCGCGGCGTCGGCGTTGCCGAGCCGCCCGGCGGCGTTGATGCGCGGGCCGATCATGAAGCCGATGTGGTAGGTGTCCACCGGCCCGGTGATGCCGGCGGCCTCGATCAGCGTGCGCAGGCCCACGGACTTGGTCTTGTTCAGCAGCATCAGGCCGTGGTAGACGAGGATCCGGTTTTCCTTCAGCAGCGGCACGATGTCCGCGACGGTGCCGACGGCCACCAGTTCCATGTAGGTCTTGAGGTCCAGCTTTTCGGCGGCTTCCAGCTTGCGCTGGCGCGCGGCCTTGACGAGCCCGTGGCAGACCTTGAAGGCCACGCCCACGCCCGCCAGCATGCGGATGTCCTCCGGGCAGTTGCCCAGCTTGGGGTTCACGATGGCGCAGGCCTCGGCCACGCCTTCCGCGGCGGGCTCGTGGTGGTCGGTCACCACCACGTCGATGCCCAGCCGCGCGGCCTCGCGCACCGCCTCGACGGAACTGGTGCCGCAGTCGACGGTGATGATGAGGTTGGGCCGGAAGACCTCGACGCAGCGGTTGAGGGTCTCGACGCCCAGGCCGTAGCCGTCTTCGATGCGGTGCGGCAGGAAGGGCGCGGCGATCGCGCCCAGCTCGCTGAGCACCTGGATCATCAGCGCCGTGGCCGTCACGCCGTCGACGTCGTAGTCGCCGTAGACGAGGATGGAACTGCCCTGCTCGACGTGCTGCAGGATCAGGTCCACCGCCTTGTCCATCCCCGGCAGCGCGAAGGGATCGGTCAGGTCCGCCAACCGCGGCTGGAGGAACTTTTCGATCTCGGCGGGGTCCGTCAGGCCCCGCGCCACGAGGGCGCGGGCCATGGCCCGCGAAAAGCCGAACTCCGCGGCGATGGCGTCCGCCGTTTCCGGCGGCGCCTCCACCATCGTCCAGCGCTTTTCCGAGCGGACCACCACGGGCAGGCTACTTCCCGGCCGCCGGCGCCGCCACCTTGGGCCGCACCGCCAGCATGACCGGCGAGGCGATGAACGCCGAGGCGTAGGTGCCCGCGACCACGCCGACGAAGATCGCCAGGGCGAAGTCGAAGATCGCGCCGCCGCCGAAGATCATCAGCATGGCCACGCTCAGCAGCGTGGTCAGGGAGGTCAGCAGCGTGCGCGAGAGGGTCGCGTTGATGCTCTCGTTGACCACCGCGGCGTCGAGCCGGCCCGCGCGCAGCTTGCGCGTCTCGCGGATGCGGTCGAACACCACGATCGTGTCGTTGACGGAGTAGCCCAGCACGGTCAGCAGCGCCGCGATGCTGGTCATGGTCAGCTGCCGCCCGAGCAGGCAGTAGACGCCCAGGGTGATCAGCAGGTTGTGCAGCAGGCCCACCACGGCGCCCACGGCGAACGAGAACTCGAAGCGGATCGTGATGTAGACGATCATGCCCAGCAGCGAGAGGCCGATGGCGATCAGGCCGCTGCGCTGGAGTTCCTTGCCGACCTGCGGGCCGACGGTGTCCTCCTGGACCAGCTTGAAGCCGTGGTCGGCGAACTGCCCGGCCAGCGTCGCCTGCGCGGCGGCGCCTTCTTCCGGATTGGCCACCTTGATGGCCAGCACTTCGTTCTGCTCGGCCTGGTCCTCGCCCACGCCGCTGCGCTGGTACTGGATGCCGGCGCCGCGGGGCAGCGCCGCGCGCAGCGCGTCCACGTCCGCCTTCCGCGCGAATTCCAGCGTCAGTTGCTGGCCGCCGGTGAAGTCCACGCCGAAGTTGTCCGTGCCGTTGCGCCAGGCGACGACGCCCGAACCGACGAGCAGGACGAGGGACGCGGCCGCCGCGATCTTCCGCAGGCCCATGAAGTCGATCTTCGTTTCCTTGACCCACTGGGTCATCTTCAGGTTGTGCAGCCAGCCGCGGTGCTCGAGGAACTCGAAGACCATGCGCGTGCCGACGATGGCCGTGTACATGCTGGCGACGATGCCCGCGCTCAGCGTGATGGCGAAGCCCTTGACGGGGCCCGACCCCTGCCAGAACAGGATGACGGCCGTCAGCAGCGTCGTCAGGTTCGAGTCGAAGATGGTCGAAAACGCCTTGTCGTAGCCGGCGGAGAGCGCGGCGCCGAAGCGCTTGCCCGTGCGCATTTCCTCGCGGATGCGCTCGAAGATCAGCACGTTGGCGTCCACCGCCATGCCGACCGTCAGCACGATGCCCGCGATGCCCGGCAGCGTCAGCACCGGCAGCGTCGTGGCGGACCCGCCCATGCCGGCCCCGCCGATCAGGCCGAAGAACCCGGCGACGACGATCATGCCCAGCGGCAGCAGCACCAGGTTGAGGAACAGCGCCAGCACGGCCACGAGCCCGGCGAAGTGGTAGTAGACCGCCATGAACACCGCGACGGCTCCGAAGCCGATCGCGGCCGCCCGCCAGCCGCTTTCGATGGAATCGACGCCCAGCGTCGGATCCACGGTGCGTTCTTCGAGCACGCGCAGCGGCGCGGGCAGCGCGCCCGCCCGCAGCACCAGCGCCAGGTCGTTGGCTTCATCCAGCGAGAACGCGCCTTCGATGACCGCCTCGCCGCCGGGAATCGACGTGCGGATGAACGGCGCGGAATAGAGCGTGTTGTCCAGCACGATGGCCAGATAGTGCCGCCCGTTGGGATCGGGGTTCTTCGCCCCGCCCGGCGCGTGGTCGGCCGTCAGCTTGGCGAAGATCTTGCGGCCCTTGGCGTCGAACGAAATCTGCACGACCTTCTGGCCGAACTGCTGGTAGTCCACGTTGGCGGACTTGAGGCTGTCGCCGGTCAGTTCCGACTTGCGGCTGACGTAGTACGGCACGAAGTAGTCCTTGTTCTGCACGACGTTCTTTTCGAGCAGCAGGTCGTAGCCGGCCTTTTCCTCGAAGCGGCGCAGCGCGGCGCGTTCGGCCTCGGTCGGCGGCGGCCCCTTGCGCACCCAGCAATCGGTATTCGCGCGGCCGGGCAGCGCGGCGATTTCATAGCCGCTGGGCACCTTGCGGTCGGAGAACAGGTTCTTGATCAGCTCGTCGTTCTTCGGATGCACCATGCGGAACTCGAGGAACGCCGCCTTGCGGATGTTGGCCGAGGCGCGCTCGCGGTCTTCCGCCTTCATGCCGGGAATCTGCACCACGATGCGCTTTTCGCCGTCCGGATAGATCGTCGGCTCGGCCACGCCCATGGAGTCCACGCGGTTGCGGACGACTTCCAGCGCGCGGTCGCGCGCGTCGGCCACGGAGCCTTCCAGCCCCTGGCTGTCGTCGATTTCCAGCGTGTAGCTCGTGCCGCCCTGCAGGTCCAGGCCCAGCTTGATTTTCTCCTTCGGCGGAATCACCAGGGCGACGCTCCACGCGGTCGCCACCACCAAGATCAGCCATTTCCAGATCGATGCTTTCATAGTCTTCGTTTCCCGTGTTGCCCGGCGGACCCCGCCGGAAATTGCTTGGCTTTGCGCGCGCCTAGGCCTTGGGTTCCGACTCGGGCGCTTCGCCCTTGTCGAGCACCTGCGAGACCGCCCCGCGGACGATTTCCACCTTCACGCCGTCGGCGATCTTCACGACCAGGGTCTTCTCCTTGACGTTCGCCACCACGCCGAGGAAGCCGCCGCCGAAGAGCACGCGGTCGCCCGTCTTCACGGCGCCCAGCAGCGCCTGGCGTTCCTTCTCGCGCCGCTTCTGGGGCCGGATGAGCATGAAATAGAACAGCAGGACCATCAGGCCCAGCCACACGAACATGAACGCGCCCGACTGCGGCGGCGCGCCTTCGGCGCCCGCCGGAACCGTCCCCATCGCCAAGATTGCCATTCCATTCATCGTCGTTTCCTCTCTTGCCGCTAGGCTCCGGCCGCGGCGCCGGGTCCCGCCGCGCGCGGCCCGTACGCCTGGGCCGTCTCCGCGCGGAACGCATCGAACGTTCCCTCCCGGAGGCTCTGCCGCATCCGGGCGATGAAATCAAAATAACACTGCATGTTGTGCAGCGCCGTCAGGCGGACCCCGAGGATCTCGCCCACGTTCAGCAGGTGCCGCACGTAGCTCCGGCTGAACCGCCGGCAGGCCGGACAGGGGCAGCCTTCCTCCAGCGGCCGGTCGTCCAGGCGGTTGAACGCCGCCCGCACCGAATACCGGCCCGCGCGGGTGAACACCGTCCCGTGCCGCGCCAGCCGCGTCGGCATCACGCAGTCGAACATGTCCACGCCCAGCGCCACCGACTCGGCCATCTGCCAGAACTGGCCGACGCCCATCAGGTAGCGCGGACGCTCCCGCGGCAGCAGGTCCGCCGTCATGCGCACGCCCGGCATGATCAGGTCCTCCGGCTCGCCGACGCTCACGCCGCCGATGGCAAAGCCGTCGAAGGCGCCGAGTTCGCGCAAGCCCTTGGCGCACCGCTCCCGCAAATCCGGGTACACGCCGCCCTGGACGATGCCGAACACCAGCTGTCCCGCCGCGCGGGGCTGCTGGGCACATTTGGCCGCCCACGATAGGGTCCGGTCCACCGCTTGGCAAGCGTATTCCGGGGTGCACGGGCACGGCGGGCACTCGTCGAACGCCATCGCGATATCCGAGCCCAGCGTCCGCTGGATCGCCATGCTTTCCTTCGGCCCCATGAACATCTTCGTGCCGTCCACGTGCGACTGGAACCAGACCCCGTCGGGCGTCATCTGCCGCAGGTGCGTCAGGCTGAACACCTGATAGCCGCCGCTGTCGGTCAGGATCGCCCGCTTCCAGTCCTGGAACCGGTGCAGGCCGCCGGCCTTCTCGATCACGTCCATCCCGGGGCGCACGTTGAGGTGGTAGGTGTTCCCCAGCAGAATTTCGCAGTCGAGCGCCTCCAACTCCCACGGCGCCATGGATTTCACCGTCGCCTGGGTGCCCACCGGCATGAACACGGGGGTATCCACCGGCCCATGCCCCGTCCACAGCCGGCCCAGCCGCGCCTTGGACCCGGAATCTTCCTTGAGAATCTCGAATGTGCCGATTTCGGACATGAAGAGGGGCACTTTACCCTCCCCGCCCCCCCCTTGTCGAGGCTCAGAAACCGCCTTTTCTCCAAAATTCCCAGCGATTTACATGACGTTTCCGCGGACTTGTGCTAGATTTCGCCCATCGAAACCGCGGCAGCCTCCCGGCTCTCCGCGGGACAACCCTGAACAACAACGAAAGGACCCAATCCCATGATCAGCAAGAAAATGGCCCAGGAAATCAACGCCCAGATCAACCGCGAGTTTTTCTCGGCCTTCCTGTACCTCGCCATGGCCAACGACGCCCTCGACAAGGGCTTCCTCGGCACCTACAAGTGGATGAGCATCCAGTTCAAGGAAGAGCAGGAACATGCTCTCAAGTTCGCCAAGTACGTCCAGGACCAGGGCGAAAAGGTCGTCCTGAGCGCCATGGAGGCGCCCAAGACCGAGTGGAAAGGCATCCTCGAGATGTTCCAGGACGCCCTCCTGCACGAAAAGAAGGTCACCGCCTGGATCAACGACCTGAACTCCCTTGCCATCGCGGAAAAAGACTACGCCACCCAGAGCATGCTCCGCTGGTTCATCGACGAGCAGGTCGAAGAAGAAGCGAACTGCAACGAGGCCATCAGCGCGCTGTCGATGGTCGGCGGCTCCGCCGGTTCCCTCTACATGGTCGATCGGCACCTCGGCAAGCGCGGCGAAGGCTGAGCATCCAGATCCGATCCCCCCGCGGGCGGCCATGGCCGCCCGCCTTTTTTTGCCCCGCCGGAAGGATTTTTACGTAGAACGTAAAAAGTTTGGGCAAGTTTTACGTAGAACGTAAAAACTTTGCGCGGTTTTTACGTAGCACGTAAAAACGTTGAAAACGGCCGCGGGAGCGGCTCAGCTCGCGGGCGCGTCGAAGCGGATGGCGGCGGCGCGGGCGTGGCCGTCGAGGCCCTCGACCCGCCCCATCGCCTCGATCAGCGGCAGGGTTTCGATCAGGTCGGCGCGGGTGAAGGCCACCACGCTGGTGCGCTTGCGGAAGGAATCCACCGTCAGCCCGGAGAAGAACGCGGCCGTGCCGCCCGTGGGCAGGACGTGGCTGGGGCCGGCGACGAAATCGCCCGAGCTCTCGGGCGTCCAGGCGCCGACGAACACCGCGCCGGCGTTCTTGACCTTCTGCAGCCAGCGCCGCGGCTCCTTCGTCATGATCTCGAAATGCTCCGGCGCGAACCGGTTGACGACGTCCATGCCCGTGTCGAGGTGGTCGGTCACGACAAACAGCGCGCCGGCGCCGGCCGCGCGCTCGATGGCTTCGCGCCGCGACAGCGTCGCGATCTGGCGTTCCATTTCCGCCAGCACCTTGGCCGCCAGGCCCATGTAGGGCGTCACCAGCAGGGCCTTTTCGTGGCCGGTGCCGTGCTCGAGCTGGGAAATCAGGTCGGCGGCGACGTGCGCCGGCACGGCCGTTTCGTCGGCCAGCACCGCGATCTCGCTGGGGCCGGCGACCATGTCGAGGTCCACGTCGCCGTAGACCAGCTTCTTGGCCGCGGTGACGTAGGGTCCGCCGGGGCCGACGATCTTCTGCACCTTGCGGATCGTGGCGGTGCCGTAGGCCATGGCGCCGATGGCCTGGATGCCGCCGATGCGGTAGATTTCCGTCGCGCCGGCCACCTCCAGCGCGTGCAGCAGGAACGGATCCACCCGCCCCTTCTTGTCGCACGGCGTGCAGGCGACGATCTCGGGCACGCCCGCGATCTTCGCGAGCGAGACGCTCATCAGGGCCGTCGAGGCCAGCGGGGCGGCCCCGCCGGGGACGTAGGCGCCCACGCGCGCCAGCGGCGTGAACTTCTCGCCCAGCACTCCGCCCTTCGGCGTGGCCATGCTCCAGTCCTTGCGCATGCCGGCCTTGCCGAAACGCACGATGCGCGCGAAGACGTCGGACGCGCAGCGCTTGAACATCAAATCCACCTGCTCCGAGGCGGCGATCCGTTCTTCCTTCGCCACCGCGAACCGGGCGGGCGCCAGCTGGATGCCGTTGAATTCCTTGGTGTACTTCTGCACCGCCTTGTCGCCGGCGGTCCGCACGTCCGCCAGGACGCGCCGGGCGGTTTCCTCGGCTTCCGGGGCGAACGCCGGCCGCGCCAGGAACGCTTCCAGTTCCGGCAGCTCCTTGTGGGGCGTGTATTTGACGATGGGGATGTTCAGGCTCATTCGGGATTCTCTTTCAAAAACTCTTCACGTTCTCGTTCATGGCGCCGCATTTGCCGCATTCGGACATCGGCACGTTGCGCCGGTCCACGTAGACGTGGCCGCAGACGGCGCAGCGGAAGATGAACGGCGCGGCGCGGCGCCGGGGTCTCCGCCGATATCGCCGCACAGCATAGTAGAGCGTGGCGGCGAATACCACCGAAAGATTCGCGGCCAGGAACGCCAGAATCCAGTCCGGCAGCGCCAGCGGCATCACGGCGCACCTCCCGCCGGAGCGGGCGCGATCCAGGTCGCGGCGCCGGACCGGGGCGCCGCCGGATCCAGCAGGCGCCAGCCGCTGGCGGACCGCGCCAGGCGCCGGTCCACGTCCGGAATCCCGCTGGCCTGGGCCAACAGGACGGACGTCGGCACGCCGCGGCCGTCGAACCGCAGTTCCACCCGGGCCTGCCACGGGGCGTTCGTCCAGTTCGGATAATCCAGATCGATGCCGGAAAACAGGCGCGATTCCCAGCCGGCCGAGAAGGCCAGCCGCGGCGCTTCCCGGGGCGCCGGGCGCGGCGCGAAGACTTCCGGCACGGACGTCGGCGCGTCCGGCGCCGGCAAAGCGAGCGCGGGCGCAACGAAAGCGGGCGCGGCCGTCCAATAGGCCGGCGCCGGCCGGTCCGCCTGGAGCGGCGGCGCCACGCTGGCGCGGCCGCCGCGCAAGGCGTGGCTGAAGCCCGCCG
>CALKWZ010000026.1 GCA_938003985.1 uncultured Verrucomicrobiota bacterium
GACTGGTTGTTGATCTCACCTACGACGGATCGGCGACGGCACCGACGGCGGCGGGGAGCTACGCGGTGACGGGGACGGTGAACGAGGCGAACTGGCAAGGGACCAACGTCGGCACGCTGGTGATCGCGAAGGCCGGCGCGACGGTGACGCTGGGAAGTTTGGCGCACACCTACGACGGGACGGCGAAGAACGCGACGGCGACGACGGTGCCGGCGGGGCTGGCGGTGGAGTTTACCTACGACGGATCGGCGACGGCGCCGTCGGCCGTGGGCAGCTATGCGGTGACGGGGACGGTGAACGAAGCGAACTGGCAGGGCTCGGCCGCCGGCACGCTGACGATCGGCAAGACCAACCAGGCCATCACCGACTTCCTGCCGGCGGACGGCGCGATATTCGCGTTGGGCGCCGGCACGACGCTGACCGCGCAGGCGTCGAGCGGGCTGGCGGTGGGCTTCACCAACCTGACGCCGGAGATCGCCGATCTGGCCGGCGCGGGGATCACCTTCACGAATTACGGCGTGGCGCGGATCCAGGCCTTCCAGGCCGGCGACGCCAATTGGGCCGCGGCCGCGCCGGTGATCCGCGAATACCGCGTGGGCGCGATCCTCACGAACGTGGCGCCCGGCCAGGCGAACGTGGGCGGCGGCATCGACGTGACCATCCAGGGCTTGTGGATCGGCAACGGCGCGGACGTCGCGACCGTGACGCTGGCGGGCGTGCCGGCGGCGATCGCGACGCAGGGGTTCCACGCGGTGACGGTGCGGGCCGGCCTGGCGGCGGGAGCGACGACGGGCGACGTGGTCGTGACGTCCGCGTCGGTCGGAACCTTGGTCCTGTCCAACGCGTTCGAATACCTGTGGCTGGACGCGCCGGAGCAGCTCGATCCCACGTTCATCACCGCCTCGAACCTGGTGGCGCGCTGGGTGCCGGTGCCGGCGGCGGAAACCCACGTGCTGGAAGTGGGGCTGGACACGAATTTCACCGCGCACCTGCCGGGCTACGAAGCCGTCGACGTGGGGTCCGCGCAGCAATATCCGGTGACGGGCCTGAGTCCGGGCACGTGGTACGCCCTGCGGATTTTCGCCCGGGACGCGAACGGCCTCGGCCGGCCGTCGCGCACGGTCTGGGTGCCGGCGGGATCGAACGTGCCGTATGAAACGCATCCGCCCCCGTCGGGCCCCGTTTCGCAGGGCGCGACGATGCAGCGCGCGCTCACGAACCTGTTCAGCGGCACGGGCCTGGTCTATGCGGCCGAATCGAGCGACACGAACGTGGCAGGCGCCGCCGTGGCCGGGGGCCTGCTGGTGCTGACGCCGCGGAATCCCGGCACGGCGACGATCACGGTGCGCGCCACGGATCCGGCGACGGGCTACGCGACGGAATTTTCGTTCGACATCCAAGTGGTCGGCGCGCCCACGCTGGTCAGCGCGAATTTCCTGCCGCGCGAGCTCTGGAATCCGCGCTTCACGCAGGCGCTGCAGGTCCGCAACGATGCGGGCGTGGAGGCCCTCGGCGTGCGGCTGCTCTTCACGAACCTGATGCCCGGCATATCCGTGGAGAACCGGACGGGCACCGCGGCCGACGGCCGGCCGATGATCGAGATGGAAACGGCGTTCGCGGCCGGCGCCACGCTGGGCCTGAACGTCGTCTATCTGTGCACGGGAGCCTACACGGCCGATCTGCATCCGCCCACGATCGAGCTGCAGTTCGTCCTGCCGGAATGGCGGCCGGCGTTGCCGGACGGCGGCGTGGTCCTCGAGGGCGGCCCGCTGTCCGGCGGGCGCTTCGTGGTGGAATTCGAAAGCATCGTGGGCCGGCTCTACGCGATCGAATACATGAACGATTTCCCGACGGGGAACTGGACCGAAGTGCCGCTGCGCCTGCGCGCGACGGCGAACTGGACGCAGTGGATCGATTCCGGCCCGCCGGCCACGCAGCCGTTGTCCGGGCTGCGGACCTACCGGGTCAAGGGCGTGGCGGAATAAGGGGAGCAAAACGTGAAAAAGATCGTTCTGGTGCTGTGGGCGTGCGGGGCGGCGGTTTGTTCCGGGCAGTTCTATTTCGAAGCGGGGCCATGGGTCCGCGGCGGCATGGACCTGGAGGTGGCGGGGGGCTCCTCCGCCGCAGCCGCCGGCGTGCAGGCGGCGAGTCCCGGCTGGCGGGGCGGCACGGCCTGGGTGGCTCCGCTGCCGGCCGCCGACGACGGCACGGCGCAGGTCCTGCGGAACTTCGACGACGGCTACGTCGGCCCGTCCGGCTGGGCGTGGGCGAACGCGGCGGGCATCAGCCAGTACTTCGCCTACGACGATCCCGCGCAGTACAACGCCGCTGCGAACACCCTGACTTTCGCCAGCACTGCCACCGCGGCGGCCACGGCGCGGCGCACCGAAACGCGCGTGGCGTCCGGCGCCGCGGGCTGGTCGGGCCAGGCCGAGCTCGACGGCGCCGGGGCGCTGGCGACGCTGGGCTACGTCCTGACGGCGCACCGGCTGTTCGAGGTCGGCGTGCAGTTCCAGGCGGGCTGGCTCGACGGCCTGGACGCGGCCTTTTGCGGCCAGTCGGCCTGGACCCAGGAGGCGACGTGGACGACCTGGGAGTCGCGCATGGAACGCACGCAATCGGCGACCTTCGTCTACGACACGCTGGGGAACCCCGTGTTTCCGGCGGCGCCCTACGCCATGACCGATCCGGCCGGCGTGGGCCCCTTGATCTCCGACCGGCCCATCGCCGTTGTGGACGCGGGCCAAACGACGACGACGAGCGACCGGATCGTCGGGCGACGGCAGGCGCGGGCCCAGAGCCGCGTGGATTTGGAGATGGACGCCGCGTTGCTGTCGTTCACGCTGGGGCCGCGCCTGCGGATCCGTCCGACGGAACGACTGGCGATCCTGATCCAAGGCGGCGCCACGGCCAACCTGCTGGAGGCGGAGCTGGCGCGGACGGAGACTTTCGCGTGGGAGGACGGCGCGGCGATCCAATCGTGGACGGATTCCGTCGACGAGCAGAAATGGCTGTGGGGCGGGACCGTGTCCGTCGGCCTCCAGTTCGGCTTGACCCGGCACGTGTACCTGCACGCCGCCGGCGGCTACGACTGGGTGGAAGATTGCGAACTGGGCGTCGGCCCGGACCGCGTCCGGCTCGATCTGGACGGCTATCGCGCCGAACTCGCCCTGGGCTGGCGGTTCGGCGGCCGCTGATTTCGTTTCCGGCGAAGCCTCGTTCCGCGTTCTTTCGCGTTGAGGCCGGCGCGCGGGCCGTGTAGAGTGGTCCTTCCGATCGAACGGAAAGGCGACGACGCATGGCCATCAAGGAATTTTTGAAGAAGAACCTGCTGCTGGTGGACGGGGCCATGGGCACCCAGATCCAGGGGCGCAATCCCGGGGCGGCGGCGTGGGGCGCCTACGAGGGCTGCAACGAGTGGCTGAACCTCTCGGCGCCGGAAATCATCCGCGACATCCACGCGGCGTATTTCGCGGCGGGCAGCGACGCGGTAGAAACGAATTCATTCGGCTCGTCGCCGGTGACGCTGGGGGAATACGGTCTGGCGGACCAGGCGCGGAAGATTTCCCGCGCGGCGGCGCAGATCGCGCGCGGCGCGGCGGACGCGGCGGCGCAGCAAGACGGCCGGCCGCGCTTCGTGCTGGGCTCGGTGGGCCCGGGCACGCGGCTGGCGACGCTGGGGCAGATTTCGTTCGACGATCTCTACGGCGGCTACCAGGAGCAGATGGGCGGGCTGCTGGAAGGCGGCGCGGACGGCATCCTGATCGAAACCTGCCAGGACCTGCTGCAGATCAAGGCGGCGGTGGCGGCGGCGCAGGCGGCGATCGGATCGCGGCCGGACAAGCTGATCTACGTGTCGGTGACGGTGGAAACGACCGGCACGCTGCTGGTGGGCTCGTCCATCTGGGCGGTGATGGCGGCGCTGGAGCCGTACCCGATCGACGTGCTGGGGCTGAACTGCGCGACGGGGCCGGAAGCGATGCAGCGCCACCTGGAGGCCCTCGCGAAGCTCTGGCGTGGCGGCATCGGCTGCATGCCGAACGCCGGATTGCCGACGCTGCTGAACGGGCAAGTGAACTATCCGCTCGGGCCGGAGGCGTTCGCGCGGGTGTTCGCGCCGATCGCGCAGGCCGTCGGGCTGAACGTCGCGGGCGGCTGTTGCGGCACGACGCCGGACCATATCCGCGAACTGCGGAAAGCGCTGGGCGCGGCGGAAGCGCCGGCGCCGCGCGCCGTTCAACCGCCGGACCAGGTGGCGAGCCTGTTCGCGCCGGTGGAATTGACGCAGGAGCCCGCGCCGCTCTACGTGGGCGAGCGCGCGAACGCCACGGGTTCGAAGAAATTCCGCGAGGCGCTGCTGGCCGAGCGGCTCGATACGGCGTTCGATCTGCTGACGGAACAGGACGAGGGCGTGGCGCACGTGCTGGACCTGAGCGTGGCCTACGCGGGCCGCAACGAAATCGCCGACATGACGGCGCTGGTGGCGCGCGCCGGGCGCGAGTGCCGCCTGCCGCTGATGGTGGACAGCACGCAGCTCGACGTGGTCGAGGCCGCGCTGAAGCTCTACGGCGGGCGGATGCTCGTCAATTCGATCAATTTCGAGTCCGGCGAGGAGAAGGCCGAGAGGCTCGTGGCGCTGGCCAAGCAGTTCGGGGCGGGACTGGTGGCGCTGACGATCGACGAGACCGGCATGGCGATGACGGCGGACCGCAAGGTGGAGATCGCCCGGCGCCTGATCGAGTTCTGCGAGCAGCGCGGGCTGCGGCGGGGCGACCTGCTGATCGACGCGCTGACGTTCACGGTCTGCAGCGGCGACGGCGCGCTGCGCGACGCGGCCAAGGAAACCATCGCGGCCATCCGGCGCATCAAAAAGGAATTTCCCGGCGTGCGGACGATCCTGGGACTGTCGAACGTGTCGTTCGGCCTGAAGCCGCCCGCGCGCAAGGTGCTCAACACCGTGTTCCTGGACCGCTGCATCAAGGCGGGCCTGGACGCGTGCATCATCAACACGTCCACGCTGGTGCCGCTGACGGACCTGGCGCCGGCGGCCGTGAAGCTGGCGGAGAAGCTGCTGGACAACGACGCGGCGGACGGCGATCCGCTGGAGCTGTACATCCAGCATTTCGAAGCGGCGGTGCCGGAAGCCGAAGCCGGCGCGGCGGGCGCGGCGCAGACGCCGGAAGAGCAGGTCGCCGCGGCCCTGGTCAAGGGCAAGGCGGCGCTGCTGGAGACGTCGATCCCCGCGCTGCTGGCGAAGATGCCGGCGGAGGAAGTGCTCAACGGGCATCTGATTCCGGGCATGAAGGAAGTCGGCCGGCTGTTCAACGACGGCGTGCTGCAACTGCCGTTCGTGCTGAAGTCGGCCGAGGTGATGAAGAAGGCCGTCGCCATGATCAAGCCGTACCTGAAGGCGGGCGAGACGGGGGCTTCGGGCAAGATGGTGATCGCCACGGTGGCGGGCGACGTGCACGACATCGGCAAGAACCTGGTGGACATCATCCTCTCGAACAACGGCTACCAGGTGGTGAATCTGGGCGTGAAGGTGCCGATCGAGAAAATGATGGAGTCCGTGCGCGAGTCGGGCGCCGACGTGCTGGGCATGAGCGGCCTGCTGGTGAAATCGGTGCAGGTGATGCGCGAGAACCTCAGGGCGCTGGAAACCGCGGGCCTGCGCCTGCCGGTGCTGCTGGGCGGCGCGGCGCTGACGGAGAATTTCGTGATCAACGACTGCCAGCCGGTCTATTCGGGGCCGGTGCGCTATTGCAAGGACGCCTTCGACAGCCTGACGGCGTTCCGGGAACTGAAGGAGACGGGCACGCTGCGCCGCGCGGCGCCGCCGGCCGGAAAGTGACGCCATGACCGATCCGCAAGTCCGCGACGAACCGTTGACGCCGCCGTTCTGGGGCGCGCAGGTCTGGGAACCGACGCTGGAAGAGGTGAATCCGTACATCGAGCGGATGTCGTTGCTGGTGGGGCGGTGGGGCTTCAAGAAGGGCAACCTGTCGGAAGGGGAGTACCGGCAGATCCTCGAGGGCGAGGCGCAGGGGCATTACGAGCGGCTGCTGAAAGAGAACCAGAAACGGCGGCTGTTCGTGCCGAAGGCGGCCGTGGCGTGGCACCGGTGCAAGCCGGACGGCGACACCCTGATCGTCTATCCGCACGGGGGCGGGGAACCGGTGGTGCAGGCCTTTCCGCGGCAGCAGATCAACGAGCGGCTTTGCATTCCGGATTTCTATGCGCCGCAAGGGGATATACTCGGATGCTTCACGGTCACGGTGGGCAATCCGGCCGCCTCGGCGGAAATGGAACGGATGCAGGCGGAGGGCGAGTACCAGGAGTATTTCTTCTGGGCGGGATTCGCGGCGGAATACGCCGATGCGGTGGCGGAATGGGCGCACCGGAAGATGCTGGAGCCGTTCGGGGGCAAAACGGGGGCGCGATTTGGCCCGGGCTACCCCTCGTGTCCCGACATGGGCCTAAGCCGGAAAATCTGGCAGTGGTCCGAGGCGGGGCGCATCGGCGTGGCCGTGACGGATTCCGACATGCTCGAGCCGGAAATGAGCACGAGCGCGGTGCTGGCGCACCGGCCGCGGGCGCGGATTTTCAACCGGTTGGTTTGACGGCGGACGGGTCCCGGCGCGGGACCGCCCCGCCGTTTCGTTCGTTTTACCGGCGACCGCCAAATGGCGGTTGACGGAAGCCGCCCGGTGCGCCTATACTTCCGAAAATTGTGCAGGCAGGCCATGACGGTTTTGCGGCTCGAAACTGACGTGCAGGAGGCAGGATGATGAATCGATCCGTTCGATCCAAGCTGGGGTTCGGGGTTGTTCTGTTCGCCGCGCTTTGGCTGGCCGCCGGAACGGCATTGGCGCAAACGGCTTCGGGGGGCGGCGCCGACGTCCTGCGCATCCGCAAGATGGCGCCGGTGCCCGGCACGAAGACGCCGGTGTTCCGGACCGCCACGGCGAGCCAGGCCTCCGCCAAGCAGCCCGACTGGTGGCGCTGGATGGTGGAATTCGAGACCGCCCCGGACTGGATCGACGAGCTGGAATTCACGTACTACGTCTACATGAAAGACCAGAGCAACAAGGGCGCGGAAATGATGTTCCGCGGTACGGTGACCTACGTGAACGTCGCCAAGGGCCGGCACTACAGCGACATGTTCCTGCACCCGAGCGCGCTGGCGCGGATGGGCCGGGTGGAGCAGGTGGCCGTGGTCGTCAAGGTCAAGGGCGCCGTGGTGGCGACGGAATCCACCGCCCAGACGGCCAACTGGTGGGACCGGTTCGCGCCGGTCGACGGCGTGCTGCTGAACCGCGCGCAGACCCCGTTCGCGTTCGTGGACTACGATTTGTACGAGCAGATCAAGCCGGCCGCCGCGGCCGCACGGTAACATTCGCAGCGAAGGACTTCGATCCATGGCCAAAAAGCCCATCCTGACGTTGGACATCGGTTCGCACAGCCTCAAGCTGGCGGAGTTCGTCGAGGTGAAAGGCGGGTTGGAAATGACCCGCTACGCCGTCAGCGACCTGGGGGTCGATCCCCAGAACGACGTCGACCGTTCGCAGTACATCATCACGACCATCCACGACCTGATCCGCGAGTCGGGCTGCAAGCCCGGGCCGGTGCAGGTGGCCATTTCGGGCCACGCGGTGTTCTCGCGGTTCGTCAAGCTGCCGCCGGTGGAGCCGGAAAAGGTCTACCAGATCATCCAGTACGAAGCGCAGCAGAACGTGCCGTTCCCGATCAACGAAGTGGTCTGGGACTACCAGCTGATCAGCGGCGCGACGGGCGACGTGGACGTGATGCTGGCGGCGATCAAGTCCGACATCATCGAAGGCATGACCGACTGCGTGCGGTTCACGGGCCTGGAACCGAACCTCGTGGACGTGGCGCCGATGGCGCTCTACAACGCGGTGCGCTACAACTACGACAACCTGCCCCCGTGCACGCTGGTGGTGGACATCGGCGCGCGCTCGACGGACCTGATCTTCCTCGAGGCGGGCCGCGTCTTCAGCCGCAGCGTGCCCGTGGCCGGCAACCAGATCACGCAGGCGATCATGAACGAGTTCGGCATCTCGTTCGACGACGCCGAGGCGATGAAGAAGGCGCACGCCTACGTGGCCTTCGGCGGCGCCTACGAAGGACCGCAGAGCGAGACGGTGGACAAGGTGTCCAAGAGCGTGCGCATCATGATGACGCGCCTGCACCAGGAACTCAACCGCTCGATCAATTTCTACCGCAGCCAGCAGGGCGGCCAGCAGCCCGCGCTGCTGCTGCTGACCGGCGGCAGCTCGGTGATCCCCTACACCGACACCTTCCTCAAGGAAAAGCTGGGCATCGAGACGGACTATTTCAATCCGTTCAACAACGTCGCGGTTTCCGAGCAGATTCCGGCCGACCAGGTCGGCGCGCACGCGTGCGAGATGGGCCAGCTGGTGGGCTTGGCCCTGCGCCAGATGCACACCTGTCCCATCGAGGTCAACCTGCTGCCGCCCAAGGCGGAGGAAGACAAGAAATTCAAGCGCAAGCTGCCGCTGTTCGCGTTCGCGGCGGCGGGCGTGCTGGCGACGTTGCTGGTGTGGGTGGCCTTTTACGCGCGCATGGCCGCGGCCGCGGACGGCGTCCGCGCGCAGGTCGAGTCGCGCGTCGGCGAACTGTCCGGCGTGGAACGGCAGCTGAAGGAAGTCGAGGCGGCCGTGGCCGGCGTGGAAAGCCAGATCGCCGAGCTGGCCGCGCTGGAAGCGCATCGCGGCACCTGGCGCAGCCTGCTGGGCGCCATCAGCGCGCCCGTGCCGGAAGGCATGTGGCTGACGCGGATCCGGCCGTTGTCGGCGTTGCCCGGCGCGGCGCCGGCCGCCGGCGCCGCGGCGGATCCCGCGCAACCGGTCGCGCCGGGGCCGCTCCGTTCCGTGGTCGGCATCGAGATCGAGGGCATGGGCTACCAGGACCGGATCAAGAGCGAGGCGGTCGGCACCTATCGCGACCAGCTGCGCGGATCGAAGTGGTTTTCCGAACAGACGGAAATCATCTGGCAGCCGCCGGCGCGGTCGGACGCCAGCACCTTGGAATTCAAGATTCTGGCCGTTTTGAAGGAGCCGCAGGCACTATGAACCGCAAACACATGCCCTTGCTGGCGGGGGGACTGGTCGTCCTGCTGCTGGCCGTGGGCCTTTTCTTCTGGATGTTCGGCGCGCAGGGGCACTACGCCGAAGGCTTTTCGAAGCTGACGACGGCCCAGAACCAGCTGCAGCGCCTGACCAGCCGGAACCCGTTCCCGTCGGCCGCCAACGTGCAGGCCATGGGCAAGCAACTGGAAACGTATCAGGAATATCTGGCCGGCCTGAAGGCGGAGATGCGCAAAGGCCAGCGCGCCGCCGAGCCCGTCACCCGCGATCGGTTCCGCCAGCTGCTGGAGGAAACCCTGCGCCAGCTCGGCAACGGCGCGCGCGAAAAGGGCGTGGTGCTGCCGGCGAATTTCGCGTTCGGCTTCCAGCGCTATGCGGAAGGCGTGCTCCCGGCCGAGGAAGAAATGGACCGGCTGGTGGACCAGCTCTATTCCGTGAAGACCTTGTGCGAGATCCTCTATGCGGCGGGCATCAACGAACTGGTCGCGGTCGACCGCACGACGTTCGAAAAAGACGCCCAGGCCGCGCCGGTCGAAGAAGAATACGGCCGGCGCAGCGCCCGCGGCCGGGCCGAGGCGCCTGTCGCCGCGCCCAGCGTCGCGCTGGAAAAGGATCCGCTGGGGCTCTACACCCGGGAACACTACGTGCTGACCTACAAGGCCCAGGACGCCGCCAATTGGCGCGTGCTCGACCGGCTGGCCAAAGGGGCGCCGTTCGTCGTGGCGACGCAGGTGGAAATCGTCAATTCCGCGCGGCCCGCGGTGCTGGCGCCGAAGACGGAGGCCGCCGCGCCCGCCGCGCCGCAACCGACGTCGACCGCCGGCTGGCAGGCGCCGGGCTCCGCCGCGCCCGTCGGCGCGCCCGAGGCGGAAGTCCTCCCGCGCGAACTGCGCGTCGTCGCCGGCCAGGAATGGCCGACCGTGCGTCTGGAAGTGGATTTCTACCGCTTCGTCGAACCCGCCGCCGAAGAGGATGCGCAAGGGGAGGAACGTCCGTGAGCCAAGCACCCCGTGGAAAGAACGATTGGATCCGGAATCACTACGAAAAGCTGATTCTGCTGGTCGCGCTGGTGGCGCTGCTGGTTTCGTGCGTGCTGTTGGCGCAGCGGATCCAGTCCGACCAGGCCGCCGCCGAACCGGCGTTGGCGCGCCTGGCCTGGAAAGGCGCCTCCGTTGCGCCCAAGGATCCGCTGGCGTTCGACGCCGCGCTGGTCGCGGCCCGCGCGGAAGCCACCAACGCGCTCGCCGTGGCGGCGCGCACCACCGTCAGCGAACGCCGCGTGGCCTGCGTCAAATGCGGCAAGCCCATCCGCTATGAAGCGGCCGAATGTCCGTTCTGCCTCGCGCTCCAGCCCGCCATCGTGGACATCGAGAAACTGGATACCGACGGCGACGGCCTCGCCGACAAAATCGAACTGGCCTTGGGTCTCAATCCGCAGGATCCGGCCGACGCCGCCGGCGATCTCGACAACGACGGCTTCACCAACCTCGAAGAAGTCAGCGCCCAGACCGACCCCAAGGATCCCGCGGATTTTCCCGATCCCATCGTCAAGCTGCGCGTGGCGGGCATCAAGCCCGTGCCGTTCTACCTGCGCTTCGTGAGCACGTCGACGTTCGGGGACGGCTCGACCCGCTTCCAGCTGAATCTCCAGACGCTCGAACGCACCTACTTTACCAAGATCGGCGACGTCGTGCTGGGCTACAAGGTCGAGCAGTACAATCCGGCGGGCACGGCGGGCGAGACGATCACCATGGTCCGCCAGTCCGACAAGCGGTCCGTCGTGCTCGTCAAGGGCCGGCCCGTCACCGAACAGGAACTGGCCATCCTCTTCGTTTCGCTGATCGACAAGCAACGTCTGCCCGTCCAGCGGCTTAACGACGTCTTCGCGCACCGCGGCGCGGAATACAAGGTCGTTGACATCCGCCGCGAAAACGTAGTAATTCAAAACGTGAAAACCGGCGAAAAAGTGACGGTTCCCCTGTGGACTTCCGGAGAACGGGCGACGATGATGGGTCAACCGAGCGTTCCGGTGTCCAGTGTGGGGGCGGCTCCCCAGGCTCCGGCCGCGGCCGGCGCTCCGGTGTGGTGATTTGCAAATGACGGTTAGCGACAACAAGGCGTTGGATCGGACGAGGAAACACCTTCGTCCTCGTTTCAGTTCCAAGGAGGAATCCCAGATGAAATGGTGCATGGTTGCGGCGATGGCAGTGTCTTTCTTGTGCGGCGGCATGGCCTTTGCCCAGGACGACAATCTCGATCTGGATGCCCTGCTGGGCGACGTGGGCGCTGCGACCGAAGAAGCCGTTGCGGATGCGCCGGCCGCCGTCGCGGAAGAAGCGCCGGCCGCGGAAGCGGTCGCCGCGGACGTGGCGGCGCCCGCCGAAGCCGCCGCCGATCCGTTCGCCGATTTCGCCGCGGAAGAAGCCGCGCCCGCCGTCGAAGAAGCCGCGCCGGTGGCCGAAGAGGCTGCGCCGGTCGCGGAAGAAGCCG
>CALKWZ010000027.1 GCA_938003985.1 uncultured Verrucomicrobiota bacterium
ATTTCGGCGACGGCGTCGCGATGGAGATCACCAATTCGGTGCTGGAAGCCTCCGGGCCCGGCAAGTATTGCTACGAATCCCCGACCAATCCCGTCATCCGCGCGGATTACAACAACCTCGTCATCTCCTCGACGGCGCAGGTGGCCGCGATCAACGGCATCGAATATCCCTCGCTGCCGCAATGGGTCAAACTCTACGAACAAGATCGCTATTCGCTCAACGCCGACCCGCTGTTCCACGATCCGGCCAACGGCGACTTCCACTTGCGCAGCGTCGCCGGCCGCTACCAGCCCGGCGTCGGCTGGACCAACGACGTCCCGCATGCGGAGCTGCCGGACTTCTCGCCGCTGATCGACATGGGCAAGCCCCAGTCCGCCTGGAGCAACGAGCCGGCGCCGCGGGGCAACCGCATCAACATCGGGCTCTACGGCAACACGCCGCAGGCCAGCAAGAGCAACACCAACCGCTGGCTCCAGGCGGTGACCGCGATGTCCGGCGGTCTCATGTACGGCAACGTCAATCTGGTCTGGGGATATGGCGGCGGCATCGACAGCAATGAAATCGCCTGGCTGGAGTATTCGCCCCGCGACGGCGAGGATGGCACCTGGATCCAAATCGCCGAAACCACCGTCGGCTCCGGCCAGTTTTGGTGGAACAGCGCCTGGACGCTCAACGGCGTCGAGGTCTTCCGCACCAGTCCCCAGGCCCGGTGGCGGCTGTTCCTGCGGGATTCGACCAACGTGCTGGACGTCACCGAACGCTATTTCGGGCTCCGCAACAGCCCCTTCAAGTACTACGTCAACGACGCTTCGACCGACGGCGACGTCTACTGCACGAGGCCCGGCAACGACGACAATTACGGTTTCGACGTCGACATCCCCAAACTGACCCTGCAGGAACTGCTCGGCGTCATCGACCTCGAACCGACCGACCACGTGTACGTCGACACGGGCTTGTACGAGATGGCGGACACCAACAACCCGATCGTCTGGGGCAGCGGCGACAGCGGCGCGCCGGGACAGGCCATCGAGGTGTTCGGAAGCCCCAACGGTTCGTGGTTCGATGCGCCGAGCGATTTCGCGCCGATCGGATCGGATCGCGCGTTTTTCTTCCTGAACGGCAGTTACGTGAATCTCCGGCACCTTCGCTTCCGCGGCGAATCCCTGATCTTCCGGGGCAACGGACTGGTCGTCAGCAACGTGGTGGTGACCAATCGGGCGGGCGGTTTCCCGGTTTCGCTGCGGGTGCGCGGCGACGGGATCCGTCTGCGGGATTTGCAGATCGATCGGGGCGCCCTGACCCTGTCCGGTCTCAGCAACCGCGTGGAACGCATGCGGCAGCGCTGGGGCGAGACCGAAATCGTCGGCACCAACGCGACGCTGGTGAATTCCGCGATTCTGACGACCAACGCCAACCGGACCGGCATCGTCGTCAACGCGGCCTATTCGATCGTTTCCAATTGCACGGTGCTGGCGACCCGCGGCACGGCCGTCGGCAAGCTGGGGGCGTTCACCCTGCGGCTCGGCCACAGCGTTCTCGTGGCCGGCGGCACGAACGACTCCAACGCGGTCATCGCCTGGACCGACGGCGACCTGCTGTCCGATTGGAACAACTACTGGGCGGAAAATACCGCCTGGCTGGGAATCCGCCATGGCAAGTGGGAGAAACTGGAGTATTGGAAGACCGCTTCCGGCCAGGATGCCAACAGCGTGTCCTTCGATCCCAAGTTCCAGAACCGGTTGACCGGCGATCTCCACCTGAATTCCGCGGGCGGTCGCTGGAGTCCGATCCGCTTCGAGGCCGGCATGGATCCGTGGGATTATGCCGACACCGAAACGTCGCCGCTGGTCGATCTCGGCAATCCTTGGATCGGCGCCGGGGCGGAGGCCTCGTTGCTGTGGGGCTATCGGTTGAATCTGGGCGCCTACGCGGGGACCGACCAAGCCAGCAAGAGCCTGACGAACTTCTGGCTGACCGCCTTGTCGCACAACGACGGCGGCGTCGTGAAGGGCTCCAACGTGGTGTTGCGCTGGGCGGCCGGCAACGTGTCGACCCAGGCGACCGTCGCCTTGCAGTATTCCACGAACAGCGTCGATTGGGTCGCCATCGCGACCGGCCAACCGACGACCGTCGGCTATTACGAATGGGACACGACCGGGCTGGATGGATTCAACGTCTGGTGGCGCGTCGTCGCGGAAGATGGCTCCGGCGTCGCCGATGCGACCGACGGTCCGTTCGCCGTGCGCAATACCGCCCAGAATTTCTACGTGGGCGACGACGACATCTTCGACAACGTCTTCTGCTTCGAACCGGGTTCCGCCGCGTTCGACGGGTTGACGCCCAACACGCCCAAGGCTTCGCTGCAGCAGATCCTGGACCAGTACGATCTGGAAGGCGGCGACGTGGTCTACGTCGACACCGGCACGTTCACCGCGGACGCCGACATCCGGGTCAACTGGTCCCGCAGCGGCAACCCCGAAGCCGACGTCGTCGTCCAGGGCAACCCCAACAGCCCTTACGCCACGGCATTGGTCCGGTCGGGTCCGACGAATTTCCCGGCGATCGGCCTCGACGTCAAGGCGTCCTACTTCCAGTTGCGCGATCTGAACGTGCGCGGGATCGACCGGGCGGTGCGGCTGGAATCCAACCGGAACGCGACCGTGCGGGGCGTGGTCCTGAGCGACTCGGCCCTGGCGCTGGACGTGCAGGGGGCCGCCGGCACCGAAATCCGGAATTCGGGTTTCTGGAAGACCGGCATCGGCATCAATCTGCAGAATACGCGGACGTCCGTCTTGGAGAACCTGACGTTCGCCCGGTCGGCCATCGCCGGCATCCAGCTCGAAAACACGGTTGTCGATACCTTGCAGAACAACGTCTTCATCCCCGAGCCCGAGGCTTTCGCCTACTCCATCGGCGTGGCGACGTCGTTGCTGGCGCAAGCATACATGGATTACAACGTCTACGATTTCAGCGCGTCCGGTTCCGGATTCTACGCGGGCGCGTCCAACGTCTTCGCGATTCCGGAGACGGATCCGCTGCGGCCGTGGCAGCTGGGGATGATGCGGGATTATCGCAGCTATTATGGCCCGGCCGAATTGGCGGACGTCGGCGAGTATTCCTGGCCGCCGGATCTCCATCCGGTGTCCAGCAACGGGCGCTGGGTGGCGACTTCCGGCGGCGGCGATTGGACGTTCGCGGATACCAACGTGTCCTGGGCGGTCGATCACGGCAACCCCGACAGCGATTTCTCGCTCGAGCCCGACGTCAACGGCGGACGCATCAACGTCGGCATGTACGGCAATACCGTCCAGGCCAGCCAAGGCAACACCAATGCCTATTACGAGATCCGGTCGCTCGATGCCGAAAATCTCCTGCTGCAAGGAGTGGATCTGAATTGGCCGATGATCTGGTCCGCCCATATGGTGGACGGCAACGAAATGGTGCGGGTGGAATTCTCCAACGACGGCGGGCTGACCTGGATCTTGTTGGCCATCGTGCCGGCCTATCAGGAATACTATCTCTGGACCGCCGGCATCGAATCCCAGACGGACAGCGGTCGCTGGCGCGTGGTCGGCAACGTGGTGGACACCAACCTCGTCGGCCAGAGCCAGCACGATTTCACGTTCATTCCCATCCCGTTCGGCATTCGGCGCAGTCCGTACAACTTCGGCGGTCTCATGCGCTTCGATTGGCAGGGCGGCTTGCCCGGCAAACGCTATCAGATCCGCTATTCGGACGATTTCGGCAAGACCTGGAACCTCTGGGAGGCGAAATACAACGGTCCGGCGCCCATCAACATGAGCGATTTCTCGCTCTCGACGACGGCCACGAACTATATCTTCGAAGACCGGACGTCGTATCTGAAGCGGCAGCGGTGGTACCGGATCGATCCCTACGTGGAACCGGAACCGTAGGCGGCCATGGAACTCCGCGGGCGGCCGCGGTGGACGGCGGCGCTGGGGGGCGCCGCCGCCCTGTTGTTGCTGCTGGCGCCGGTGCGGCTGGAACCGCTGGGATTCTGGGGGCGCGCGCTGGGGGGCGCCGGGCACGTCCTGTTGTGGGCGGCACTGGCTTGGCGGGTCGGTCGGGATTTGTCGCCGGGGCGGCGCGGTTGGCCGTTGTGGCTGGGACTGGCCGTGTTCGCCGGTCTGGCGGAAGGGATGCAATCTTTCGTCGGTCGCACGCCCGAATGGTCGGATTGGGTCTGCGGAGCGGGCGGGGCGGGCCTCGTTTGCGCCACCTGGAACCGACATGGCTTCTTGCGCTGGGGCGGCGCGCTGGTTTTGGCGGCCATTCCGTTCTTCTGGGAATTCGGGCTGCATTGGATGGAAGCGCGCGAATTTCCGATTTTGGCCCGGCCGGGCAGTTTCTGGGCGGCGCGGGGCTGGGTGCTCAACGGCGTGGAACTGGACGTCGAGGTGGGCCGGGGTTTCGTGGCGACGCCGCTGCCGGATGCCGGTCCGAGCGCCTATGCGGGAATGTTCCGTGCGCCGGCTTGCCGGGATTGGCGGGGGGGGCGCCGGTTGGAAACCGCGATCTTTTGGCCCGGAGCCGCCCCGGCCGTTTTTGCCGTGCGCATCGACGATCGGCTGGGCAACCCGCCTTATGCCGACCGCTTTCAGCGGGAATTCGCCGTGACGCAGGGGTGGAATTCCATCGCCATCGCCGCCGACGAACTGACGCGCACGCCCGGCGGTCGACCCTTGCGGCTGGATGACGTCCGGCAGTGGGGGGTTTTCCTTGTCTCGGACATGGCCTTCGACTACTTTTGCCTCGGTCCCGTGGTTCTGGTCATGCAAGAGGAACGGCCGTGAAACTATCCATCGTGATTCCCGTCTACAACGAAGCCGCGACGATTTCCAAGATCGTCGATCTCGTGCGCTCGGTCGACGTCGGAATGGAGAAGGAAATCCTCCTCGTGGACGACTGTTCCCGCGACGGCACGCGCGACGTGCTGGAGAAGATGGCGAAGGAGAATCCGGATCTCCAGGTCCGATTCCACGAGGTGAACCAAGGCAAAGGCGCGGCGCTGCGCACCGGCTTCGGCGCCGCCACGGGCGACGTCGTCCTGATCCAGGACGCCGATCTGGAATACGATCCCAAGGAATACCCCCGGTTGCTGCAACCCATCCTGGAGGGACATGCGGACGTGGTCTACGGCTCGCGCTTCCTGGGCGGCGGCGCCCACCGCGTGGTGTTCTACTGGCATTATCTGGGCAACAAGCTGCTGACTACGCTCTCCAACATGACCACCAACCTGAACCTCACGGACATGGAGGTCTGCTACAAGGTCTTCAAGCGCGAGGTCATCCAGGGCATCCCGCTCAAGGAAAACCGGTTTGGCTTCGAGGTGGAGATCACGGCCAAGATCGCCCGGCGCAAGCTGAAGATCTACGAAGTGCCGATTTCCTATTACGGCCGCGACTATTCCGAGGGGAAGAAAATCGGCTGGAAGGACGGCTTCAGCGCCTTGCGCTGCATCGTGAAATACGCCTTCACGGACTGATCAGGCCAGAAAGCCGGCGGCGCGCAGCTTGTCCCAAGTGACCGCCGGCGCCGCGCCCGCCGCGTTCGCCGCCTGCTGGCGCACGTATTTTCCGATCAGGTCGGTCTCCAAATTCACGCGCGCCCCCGGCGCCAAGCTGGCCAGCGCCGTCTGGCTCCAGGTGTGGGGGATGACGTGCACGCTGAACGTGCCCTCGGCCGGGGACACGTCCACGACCGTCAGGCTGATGCCGTCGATGGCGATCGACCCCTTGGGCACGATTTCCGCGATCAAGGTCGGTGCGGCCACGACCAGCACCTTGTCGCGTCCGGCCGCTTCGACGCGCCGCACCTCGCCGGTGCCGTCCACGTGGCCGCTCACGAGATGGCCGCCCAGCGGATCGCCGAGACGCAAGGCCCGTTCGAGGTTCAGCGGCGCGCCGGGGGCTTTGTCCCGGAGCGCGGTTTTCTCGAAGGTTTCCCGCAGCACGTCGAATACGAGGATTTCTCCGCGCTGTTCGACCAGCGTCAGGCAGGCGCCGTTGACGGCGACGCTTTCGCCGATCTGGAGCGGGGCGTCGAAGCGGGCGGAAAGCTCCAGCCGGCCGGCCTCGCCTTGGAAGGAAATCCGTACCAGCCGGCCCACTTGCCCAACGAGTCCGGTGAACATCTCAGCCCTCCTTCTCCGCGGGGACCAGGCGCAGGAACCAATCTTGACCAACGGGTTTGGATTCGACGCGGCGGAAACGGGGGGCTTGCGGCAAGCGCCAGGAGGTTTCGCCGACGGCGCCGACCGGGCCGCCGATCAGCAGGGGTGCCAGGAACACGCAGAGCTCATCGACCAATCCGGCCGCGATCAATTCACCGGCCAGAATGCCGCCGCCTTCGCAGAAGACGCGCAGGAGGCCCAGCTTGCCCAATTCCTTGGCCAAGGCCGGCAGGAAGCCGTTTTTCGGCAATTCAAGGATGGTCGCGCCGGTCTTGCGGATCTTGCGGGCGCAAGCCGGTTGCCAGCCCTTGGGCGCTGCGACGATCGTACGCGCGGCATGTTCGTCGGTGAAAAGCTGGACGGAGAGGGGCAGGGGGCCGCGGCGGACGACGACCACGCGCCACGGGTTGCGTTTTCCGTCCGGCCGGGGCCATAGGGACGGGTTGTCGTGCCGAACCGTGCCGGCGCCGACCAGAACGGCGTCGGAGGCGCGCCGCATGGCCTGGACCATGTCCCGAGCTTCCGGGCCCGTGATCCAGCGCGAGGAATGGGTGCGGTCGGCGATCCGGCCGTCGAGCGAGAGACCGAGCTTGAGCGTGAAAAACGGCCGTTGGCGCAGCATGCGGCAGGCGAACGGCGCGAGGAGCGCGGCGGCTTCGGCGCCGCAGGCACCCACCTCGACCCGCATGCCCGCCTTGCGCAGGAGCCGCAGGCCGCGGCCCGCGTGCTTGGGGTTGGGGTCGGTCCTGGCGACCACGACCCGCGCGATGCCGGCGCGGATAACGGCATCGGTGCAGGGCGGGGTGCGGCCGAACGTGGAACAGGGTTCCAGCGTGACGTAGAGCGTGGCGCCGCGCGCGGCCGCGCCCGCCTGCCGCAGAGCGAAGACTTCGGCGTGGGGACCGCCGGCTTTCTTGTGCCAGCCTTGGCCGATCTTCCGGCCGTTCTTCACGACGACCGCGCCGACGGGCGGGTTCGGGCGCGTGAGGCCTTCGCCGCGGCGCGCGAGTTCCAGCGCCAGGCGCATCCACTTCAGGTCGGATTCCGGAAACGGCTTCATTTCGACTCGTCCAGATCGAGCAGGGCATCGACGAACGTCGCGGGGTCGAACGGCACGAGGTCGTCGGCGCCCTCGCCGAGGCCGGCATAGAGGATGGGGAGATCCAGTTCCTGGCGCACGGCGAAAAGGAAGCCGGCCTTGGAGCTGCCGTCGAGCTTGGTGACGATGGCGCCGGTGAGCGGCGTCATTTCGTGGAACTGGCGGGCCTGGATCACGGCGTTTTGGCCGAGCATGGCGTCCAGCACGACCCAGGTGTGATGCGGGGCGCCGGGCAGGCGTTTGTCCATCGCCGCGCGCACTTTCTGGAGTTCGCGCATGAGCGGCTCCTTGGTGTGCATGCGGCCGGCGGTGTCCACGAGGACGATATCGCACTGGCGGGCCAGGGCGGCGTCGACGGCGTCGTAGGCGACGGCGGCCGCGTCGCCGCCGGTGGCGCCGACGACGGATTCGCAGCCGAGCTTGTCGGCCCACAGCTTGAGCTGGTGCGAGCCGGCGGCGCGGAAGGTGTCGGCCGCGCCGAGCAGGGGCTTGCGGCCGGCGCGCAGGGCCATGTGGGCCAATTTGGCGGCGGTGGTGGTTTTGCCCGAGCCGTTGATGCCGACCAGCAGCGCGACGGTCGGCGCGGGCAGCGCGGCCCACTCCGGCGCCGGATTTTGACCCAAGGCTTCGACCAGCACCCGCCGGAAGGTGGCGGTCAGCGATTCCCGCCGGGATGCGGCGGCGTGCAGTTCCTGCGAGAGCGACTGGACCAGCCGCAACGGCACGTCGGCCATGACGAGCAGATCGGCGAGTTCCTCGGCCGTGGCCTCATCGGGCTGCGGCGCGGAAAAGAGCCCCTTCAGCGCGCCGGAAAAACGCTCGCGCGTTTTGCGGAGGCTCTGGAACCAGGAACCCATCGGGAACTAATGGGCCTCCGCCGGCGGATTGGGCCCGCGGGCGGGACGGTCGAGACCCTTGCGGATGCGGTCGAGGATGCCGTTGACGAACTTGCCGGACTCGCTGGAACTATAGGCCTTGGCCAGTTCGACCGCCTCGTTGATCGAAACGACGGGCGGAATGTCGTCGCGGTAGAGCATCTCGAAAACCGCGATGCGCATGGCGTTGCGGTCCACGGTGCCCATCCGGTCGATTTCCCAGTTCTCCGCGTACTTGGCGATCAGCGGATCGATCTCCTTGTGGTGATCGATGACGCCGCGGGCCAGTTCTTCGGCGAACATCCGCGCCTTGGCGCGCTGCCGGTCGTCCTTGCCGGCGGGATGGCCGGGGCTGGGCGCGCCGACGTCTTCGTTCTGGCGGTCCCAGAAGAGCTTGAACCCCTCGTCGACGGATTCATCCCGGTTGAATTCGGATTGGAAGAGGAACTGCAATGCCCATTCGCGGGCCTCGTGGCGGATTCCCATGCGGGGGTCCTTTCGTTGATGGCGACGGATCGATTGAAGCAGATCGGCCGGAAGTTGCAATCCCTAGGCCAGTTGCTTGAACAGCGACGCCATTTCGATGGCGGTCTGGGCGGCGTTCCAGCCGCGGTTGCCGGCCTTGCTGCCGCAGCGCTCGATGGCCTGGTCCAGGTTGTCGGCGGCGACGATGCCGTCGATGACCGGGATGCCGCTGGCGAGGCTGATCTGGGTCAGGGCGCGGGCGACCTGGGCGTTGATGAGCCCGGCGTGCGAGGTCGCGCCCTGGATGACCGTGCCCAGCGCGATCAGCGCGTCGTGCTTCTTGGCCTGGGCCAGTTTCTGGAGGGCGAGAGGCTGTTCGTAGGCGCCGGGCACCCAGACGACTTCGACGTTCTTTTCGTCCGCGCCGTGGCGGGCGAGGCAGTCGAGGGCGCCCTTGAGGAGCTGGCCGGTGAAGAGGTCGTTGAAGCGGCTGACGACGATGCCGAACTTCAGCCCCTTGGCGTTGAGTTGCCCGCTGGTTTCCTTGCAGTTCATGGTGTCCTTTCCGGGTCAGATCAAGTGGCCCAGTTTTTCCTTCTTGGTTTTGAGATACTTGGCGTTGTGGGGGGTGGGGGCGAAGGCGATGGGCACGCGCTCGACGATGTCGAGGCCGTAGCCCTGGATGCCGACGACCTTGCGCGGGTTGTTGGTCAGCAGGCGCAGGCGGGTGATGCCCAGGTCGAGGAGCATCTGGGCGCCGACGCCGTAGTCGCGCAGATCGGCGGGGAACCCGAGCTCGAGATTGGCCTCGACGGTGTCGCGGCCCTGTTCCTGGAGGGCGTAGGCGCGCATCTTGCCGGTCAGGCCGATGCCGCGGCCTTCCTGGCGCATGTAGAGGATGGCGCCGTGGCCGGCGGCCACGACCTGCCGCATGGCGGCGTGGAGCTGGCTGCCGCAGTCGCAGCGGCGCGAGGCGAACACGTCGCCCGTGAGGCATTCGGAATGGATGCGCACCAGCGGGGCGTCCTGCTGGGCGGGCTCGCCGTGGACGAGCGCCACGTGGTGCTCGCCGGTCAGTTCGTCGACGTAGAGGTGCAGCTTGAAGTCGCCGAAGTCCGTGGGCAGGTCCACGACGCTGTCGCGGCGCACGATCCGCTCGCGCGCGCGGCGCCAGGCGACGAGCGCGGCCACCGTCAGGATGCGCAGGCGGTGTTTGTTCGCGAACGCGATCAGGTCCGGCAGGCGGGCCATCTCGCCGTTGTCGCGCATGATTTCGCAGATGACGGCGATGGGCTTGAGGCCGGCGAGCCGGGCGAGATCGACGGAGGCCTCGGTGTGGCCGGTGCGGCGCAGGACGCCGCCGGGCACGGCCTGCAGCGGAAACATGTGGCCCGGGCGGATGAAATCGCACGCCGTGGTGTTGTCGTCGGCCAGCAGCTGCACGGTGCGGGCGCGGTCGAAGGCGCTGATGCCCGTGGAGATGCCTTCGCGGGCGTCCACGGAGACGGTGAAGGCGGTGCGGTAGCGGTCGCGCTCGTCGAGGGGCACCATGCGGCCGAGGCCGAGCTTGCACAGCCGCGCTTCGTCCATGGGCACGCAGATCAGGCCGCGGCCGTGGGTGGCCATGAAGTTGATGATCTCGGGCGTGGTCTTTTCGCCGGCGGCGACGAGATCGCCTTCGTTTTCGCGGTTCTCGTCGTCCACCACCAGCAGCATCTGGCCGGCGCGGACGACCTCGAGCGCCTCTTCCACGGTGCAGAACACGGACTCCTGTCCGGATTTCGACATAATAAAAACCGAAGACCTTTCTGTCTTCGGGGCGGCGACGGCGCAAAGCCGCCGCAAGTCTTCTTCCATCCAGACTGTAAACTGTCGGCCAAGGAATCGCACCTTGTCTGCCTATCGGCTCGCGGGCTGTACCGCCGGTCGGGAATTTCACCACGCCCTGAAGACGGAAAAGAAACTATCACGGGCCGGAATGCCCTGCAACGGGGATTTTTACGTAGAACGTAAAAACTTTGCGTGCGTTTTACGTAGCACGTAAAAACTTTGGGCGACGCGTCAGGGCGCGCTGGAGAGGGGGGCGGCCGGCGCCGCGGGGGCGGCGGGATAGGCCACGGCCGCGGGGGCGGCGGGGGCGCGGGGCACGAAGCGCTGCCAGAGGTAGGAGGCGTAGAACCCGAAGGCAACCAAGGCGGCGAGCGCGAGGACGGAGAAGAAAATGCGCCGGGGGAGGGACGGTTCGTAGCGGGTCTTGCGCCAGGCGACGGGGACGATGGCGATCAGCACGCCGGCGGCCAGCGCGAGGCCGATGCGCGTCAAGAGCGCGTGGAACTGGTAGGTTGGCATCACAAGCAAATACTGTAGCTTCGGCGCAGGGGCTTTGCAAGGCGTTAGTAGTCGAAGTCCGAGCCGCCGACGAATTCGCGGATGATGGACGTCGGCGGGGGCACGTCCGCGGCCAGCGGCAGGAAGTGGGACAGGAATTCGAGCATGCGGCGGGCTTCGGCGTAGACGGGCTGGTGGGGCTTGATTTCCGACAGCAGCGGCCGCGCCAGGACGGAGAGGATGGCGAGCTCGTAGTCGAGGGCGGAATTGAAGACGGCGTCGGCCTCTTCCTGGAAGGGGAAGATCCAGGCGCGTTCGCCGCGGCCGACGTTGGGCCACATTTCGAGGGTGCGGGTGGCGGAATGGCCGCGGTAGCGGTGGTCGCGCACGAGCCGGCGCAGCAGGCGGTTGTCGGTGGTGGGAATGCGGTTGTTGTTGTCGAGGTTGAGCTGGGTGAGCGCGGAAATGTAGACGTGGAACTTGCGGGCGTCGGGCAGGCCGGGGGTCAGTTCGGGATTCAGGGAGTGGATGCCCTCGAGGACGACGACCTGGTCGTCGTCGAGGCGCAGGGTCTTGCCCTTGTAGGACCGCGAGCCGGTGTGGAAATCGAAGGTGGGCCGCTGGATTTCGCGCCCGGCGTCGAGATCGGCGAGGTCGCGGTTGAGCGTGGGGACGTCCACGGCGTGGAGGTGTTCGAAGTCGTATTCGCCGGTCGGCGTGCGCGGGGTGTGCTCGCGGTCGACGAAGTAGTCGTCGGTGCCGAGGGTGACGGGGCGCAGGCCGTTCACGCGCAGCTGGATGGCCAGGCGCTTGGCGAAGGTGGTCTTGCCGGAGGAGGACGGCCCGGCGATGAGGATCCACTTGATGGAGGAATTGGACGCGATCTGGTCGGCGATGGCGGCGATCTTCTTTTCGTGGAGGGCTTCGGCGACCTTGACGAAGTCCTTGATCTCGTTGGCGGCGATGATTTCGTTGAGGCGGCCGACGGTGTTGACGCCGAGGATGCGGCCCCAGCGGTTGTATTCCTTGAAGGTTTCGGTGAGGACGTGGATGGGCTGGAAGTCGGGCACGCGCGGGGCGGTGTCGCAGGTGGGCATCTGGAGGACGAAACCGGTCTGGTAGGGGACGATCCGGAAGTACTGGAGCGGCCCGGTGGAGCGGGTCATGGGACCGGTGGCGAGGTCGGAGAAGTTTTCGCAGACGTAGGTGACGATCTTGGGCGTGTTCGTGAAGCGCAGGAGCGAGACCTTGTCGTCCTGGCCGTTCTTCGTGAACTGGTCGATGGCGGCGGTGTAGGAAATGCGCTGGCGGAGGATGGGGCGGTTGCCGGCGACGAGGTCGCGCACGTGGGCTTCGAGGGCGGCGGCCTGTTCGGCGGAGATGCCGCGGACGCCGGCGGATTCGAATTCGCAGTAGAGGCCGGGGCCGAGGGCGTGCTCGACGGAGAAGCGCGCGGCGGGATGGAGATCCTTGACGGCCTTGGCGAGGAGGAACGACAGCGAGCGGACGTAGATCTGCATCCCGCCGGGCGAGGCCATCGTGACGAACCGGACCGTCGAATCGATGTCGAGGGTGTAGCCGAACGTGACGAGTTCGTTGTTCACCAGCGCGCCGAGATAGGGCAGGCCCGTGACGGGATCGGCCGGCTCGTGCAGCAACTCGCCGACGAGCGTCTGGGAGGGGCAGGGGATTTTCTGGCCGCTTTCGAGCGTGATGGTGATGGTCTTTTTCATAACCGGTCGAAGATGCCATGCGGCCCGGGCGGAAGAAAGCCCAAAAGCGGCCGGCGGGGTTGAATCAGGCGTCCGCGAGCAGGCCGTGGACCTGGATCTTGCGCGACAGGGGGATCAGGACGGCCGCGTAGAGGTCCGCGAGCCGGCGGACGACGCCTTCGTCCGCGCCGTTTTTGCGCGCGCGGGCTTCCACCCGGGCGATCACGCCGGCCTCGACGGAGAGGTTGGTGATGGCCGCTTCGACGCGGACGGGGTCGCCGGTGCCGAGGGCCGCCTGCAGGGCGGCCGGCAGGGCTTCGCGTTTGCGGGTGGCCACGTGGATGGACAGCGCCAGCCGCCGCGCGAGCGAATTCAGGCAGGCGGTGTCGGCGGCGATGCAGGCGTTGCGGTCGGCCTCGCCGCCGCCGGGGGCGCACAGGGCGGGCAGCACGGCGCGGACGTAGAACGGCCGCAGGAGCAGGACGCGGCCGGCGAGCGTGGTCGAGCCGGCATAGGCGCCGGCCAGCGCTTCCGGAACGGGCGCGGGCGCGCCGTTCAGGGCGTAGAGGCCGTCGTACCGCGGCAGGCGCGCCCGCGCGCACAGGTCGTCCGTCAGCGGCACGTCGAGCGAGGCGATCATGTCGCGCAAGTGGAAGAGGGCGTCCATGGCGGTCAGGCGACGGGGTAGGTGCCGATCTGGCGGGCGGATTCCGAGAGGGCGCGCACGAGCTGCCAGGCGGCCTGGGCGGACGGCGAACGCCAGTCCGTGGCGGCTTCGATGAAGAAGCCGTATTCCCACGGGCGGCCGGGCAGGGGGCGGCTCTGGATGAAGGTGAGGTTGATTTCCGACGCGTCGAACGGCGCCAGCACGTGCAGCAGGGCGCCGGGGCGGTTGCCGATCACCAGATGGACGAGCGAGCGCAGGCCTTTGGCTGGTTTCGGTACGGGCACGCGCCCGACGGCGAGGGTGAAGAAGCGCGTGACGTTTTCTTCGCCGTCCTGGACGTTCTTGCGGAGGATCGCCAGCCGGTGGAGGTCGGCGGCGGCCGCGGACGCGACGGCGGCGGCGCCGGATTCGCGCGCGGCGCGCTCGGCGGCGGCGGCGGTGCTGGAATCGGGCACGAGTTCCGCGCGCGGCAACAGGCGCGCCAACGTGCCGCGGCATTGGCCGAGCGCCTGCGGATGGCTGTAGATGCGGCGGATATCGGCCAGCCGGACGCCGGCCGGCGCCAGCAGGTGCTGGCGCACCGGCAGCGAGAAGCTGTCGCGGATCCCGACGCCGGGATGGGCGGCGAGCTGGTCGAGCGTCTGGGTGACGGGGCCTTCGCTGGAATTTTCCACGGGCACGACGGCCAGCGGGCGGGAACCGCCGCGGGCGGCGCCCAGGCGCGAGAAGATTTCGTAGTGCGACAGGCAGGGCACGAGCTTGGCCTTGGCGCCGAAGCGGCGCAGGGCGGCTTCATGCGAATGGGTGCCTTGGGGACCCAGGTACAGGATGGGGGCGGTCATGGGGCGGTCCTTCCGGTTAGACGGGGCTGGGGGCCTGGCGCTCGCGGCGGGCCAGTTCGATCCACGGCGCGAGATCGTCGAGGAACCGCTGGAACTTGGCGCTTTCGAGCTGCTGGGCGGCGTCGCTGAAGGCGTTGAGGGGATCGGGATGCGCCTCGACGATCAGGCCGTCGGCGCCGGCGGCGAGCGCGGCGCGGGCCAGCGGCGGCACGAGCTTGCGCGCGCCGGCGGCGTGGCTGGGATCGACGACGATCGGCAAATGCGAGAGTTGCTTGGCGACGGCGACGCCGCCCAGATCGAGCAGGTTGCGCGTGCTGGGATCGAACGAGCGCAGGCCGCGCTCGCAGAGGACGACCTGGGTGCAGCCGTTGACGATCAGATATTCGGCCGCGGTGAGCCATTCCTCGACGGTGCTGGCCAGGCCGCGCTTGAGCAGCACGGGGCGGCCGGCTTTGGCGACCTGCTCGAGCAGGTCGTAGTTCTGCGCGTTGCGCGCGCCGATCTGGAACATGTCGGCCAGATCGAGCAGGGGCTCGATCTTGTCGGGGCCGGGCACTTCCGAGATCAGGGCGACGTCGAACTCCTTCTTGACCGCGCGCATGATCTGGAGGCCGTCCTGCTTGAGCCCCTGGAAATCGTAGGGCGAAGTGCGGGGCTTGAAGGGCATGGCGCGGACGATGCGGATGCCGCAGCGGACGAGGTCCTGCACGGCGGCGCGGAACTGGTCGTAGGACTCGATGGCGCACGGGCCGGCGAGGATCTCGACGTTTCCGCCGCCGATCTTGACGCCGCGGACGTCGACGACGGAATCGGCGGGGTGGTATTCGCGGGACACCAACTTGAACTTCTTCTGGACGGGGAAAACGGATTCGACGGCCGGCAGGTTGCGCAGGACTTCGAGGGACTGGTGGGAGAGTTCGTCGCCGATGCAGGCGACGACGGTCTGTTCGACGCCGCGGATGACGCGGGGCTGGTAGCGCAGGGAACAGACCATGTCGCTGACGGTGGCGACGTCGGTTTCGCTGCTGTTTCTCTTCAATACGATGATCATGGGGGGATCCTCAGGTTCAGGGTTCGGAGTTCAGAGGTCAGGACATTCTCGCGGGGAAGGCAAACGCAAAAAACCGCGCATCCGTTTTCGCCGGACACGCGGTTTTCGGAAGGAATCCCGGCGGCAAGCTCACCGGGTCGTTCCGGACCGTGCGCCCGGCGACCTAAAGATGAAGCTAAAATAGTACCGCGGAAGATTCACGCGGAGTAATCAACCACGGCCCCGGGGGGATTGTCAAGCGGTCGGCTCGGGAATTTCGGGACGCGGCGCCAAGAAACGAAATCCGAACGTGAATTCTTTTGCCATCGAAAACGCCAAAGTCTACTTTCTCCCGTCGTTCGTGCGTTGCCGTTTGGTCGGACGGACCAGGACAGCGTGCGCGAACGAGATCGAAAGACGGATGCCGATGGGTGGATCAGTGGTCATGAAACGGACGGGCGTGCACGACAAGCCCGTTCCGCAGCCTTTTCTGCATCCAGCGGGTCTATTTGAACCGGAAAGCGCCGGATCGGAGATTTTCTGGGTATGCGTCCGGACGCGGCCGCGCTGGGAAAAGAAATTCGCGGAATGGATGCTGGCCCAGCGCCGGCCCTGTTTCATGCCGGTATTTCGGCGCGAGACGGTCAGCGGCCGCAAGCGTCGGACCAGCCAGATTCCGTTGTTTCCCGGATTTGTGTTCGCGGGGGGGGATTTGGGCAAAAAAGATTTTGCGGCAACGGGATGCGTCGCCTACGTGCTGCGTCCGCGCGGCGCACAAGAAACGGCTCGGTTGCATCGCGAACTGCGCGACGTCTGGCGGGGGCTGACCAGCGGGCTCTACGTCGAGCCGGTGCGGAATTTGGCGGCCGGCGAGACCTGCCGGATCATGTCCGGCCCTTTGACCGGAGTGGAAGCCAAATTCGAGCGGCAAGGGCGGGCGGGACGACTGATCTTGCAGGTGGAAATGATGGGCGGTGGCGTGGCCGTCGAGGTTCCCACGGGCGAAGTGGAAGTCTTGTAGAGGCGGCGGGGCCGACCCTTGACACGGAAACGTAGCAGTAGCATGATGAACATCAACGCGTTGCGTGCTTGCGCCGGGGCGGCGCGAGTTGCCAGCGGCGTGGAGTGATTCGGCGGCGGTCTTGGATGCGGATCGGACAGGAACAGCAATGATGATTTCAACTCAGTTGAATTGGCGCCATGCGATTCGGCGCGGGATAGGGCCTTTCATCCTGATCGCCGGGTTGCTGGCCGGCAACGCCGGATGCCGCAGCGCGCCGACCTTCGGCCAACCCGATTCCGGCAAGCCCAGCGACTCGGTGAAGCTGAAGCCCGGACTGGTGATCAGCATGACGGTGCTGGTGGCCGGCAAAAAGGAAATCGACGAGCCGGCCAAGCGGATTTCGGAGGGCGGGACGATCGTTTTGCCGTTGCTGGGCGAATTGGGGGTTGCCGACAAGAGCCTGGAAGAACTCCAGGAGAAGGTGACCAAATCCTATCGGCAGTTCTTCGTGGAGCCCCAGGTCATCCTGGAATTCGCGCAGGATGCCGGAACCGCCGGGGGGTCCCCTTGGGGATTCGTGACCGTGCTGGGGCGGGTCAAGACTCCCGGGCGCGTGCCCGTGCCCGCCACGCGGGACATGACGGTCAGCGGCGCGATCCAGCAAGCGGGAGGTTTTGCCGCGAGCGCCAAGGACAGCGCCATTTTGGTGACGCGGTCGTTGCCGGGCGGCCACACGGAATCGCGCACGGTGAATCTGCGCGCCGTCGGCACGGCGGGCCGGATCGAGGACGACATCGTCCTGGAAGCCAACGACGTGGTCTACGTGCCGGAAGCGATGTTTTAGGCCGGAGTCCGTTCGCGATGTCCGCCCCAGCCTCCAAGTCCGGACCCGGCGAAGCCGTTCGCCCGCGCGGCGTCTGGACGTTGCTGGCGCTGGGGGCGTTGCTGGCCTATACGACTTGGGTTTGGGGCGGGCTGCGGCCGTCTTTCCACCGCGGGGGAGTCGGGCTGGCCGTGGCGGTGCTGGTGGCGTTGGCGCTGGAAGGCCGCGCGGCGATTTTCCGCGCCGTGTCGCGCGATCCCGTGTTTTATCTGGGACTGGCGTTCCTTGGATATCTGGCGCTCCAGTGGTTCAACGCGGGGCGGGAGCAATATTTCGATATCGGCTATCGGCGCTGGACCTATACGGACCCGCCGTTTCCCGGCTGGCCGTTTGCCTTTTCCCGGTCGGAGGCCGCGCAGATGCTGGCGTGGTTTTTCCCGGCGTGGACGATCGCCGTCGCGATCCGGTCGCGCCTGCTGGCGCGCCGGACGTTGCGCGGTCTGTTGGCGTTCGTGGCGGGTTCGGCCGCGTTGCTGGCCGCGTTCGGCTTGGCGCAATACGCCTCCGGAACCCGGGCGATCTATGGCCGGCAGCCGCTCGACGGCCATTTTTTCGCCTCGTTCGGCTATGGAAACCACGCCGGACCGTTTTTCGTGCTGGCCGAAAGCGTCGCGCTCGGATTGCTGTTCCGGGAGATCCTGGACATCCGCCGGTCGCATGCGGACACGCCGTCGGCCATGCGGGTGCGGCATCCATGGCGGGTGGCGGGCCTGGTGCTGATCGCGACGCTTTGCGCGGCCGGCGCCAACATGGGTTTCAGCCGGGCGGGCATTCTCTTGAACGCGGTGCTGGGCCTGTTCGCGGCCGTATATTTGTGGAAGCGGGCCTGGGCCCGGTTGACGGCCGCGGGCCGGTTGAATCTGGCCGCGTTGACGGCGGGCGTGCTGGGGTGCTTGTTCTTTCTCGTGGCTGGGTTCGGCGAGCATGGAATCCGCAGGGAGTTCAAACTGCGGCCGGCCGCTGCGGAAACCATGGATACGGCATGGGAGCGCATCGATGTGGAATTGGGCCGCCGGCCGGCGTTTGCGCGGGCGGCCTGGGCCATCTGGCGGGAGCATCCGTGGTTCGGGGTCGGCGGGTGGGGCTACCGCTATCTGGTGGCGGACCACGTGCCTGAAAAGTACTGGCCGGCGCTGGAAACCCGCGGGTGGGCCAACGTCCACGTCGATGCGCTCCAGTTCCTGGCCGAATTCGGCGCGGTGGGCATGGGCCTGCTGCTGGCGGCTTTGGGCGCGATGGTCCGCGACGTTCTCGCGCCGCGCTGCAGCCGGCACGACGCCTTCTGCGCCATGGCGGCGGCCGGCTTGCTGCTGACCGCGGTTTTCAGCCTCGTGGATATTCCGTTCCGTTGTCCCGCCATCCTGTATACCTGGGTGGCGTTGTTGGCCACTCTGCCGATGCTCGCCGCGGCGCGATTGCCGAACGGGGGGGGGGCGGAATCGGGTCCGGACCGAGTGCGCCCATCAGGAAGGATCGTGCCATGAACAGACCTCCGGCAAACGTGAATCCGTCTCCCGTGCCGCCCCCGGCGGACGCGGCGGTCTACGCGGGGCGGCCGGCCTACTACGCCGGCCCGGCCAATCCCTATTACGGAGAGCCCCAGGCGGACGCCGGTCCGCTCAATGCGATCGATCCGCTGCGGTTGTTGGGCATCGCGCGCAAGAAATGGCTGACCATCGTCCTGACGGCGGCCTTCGCGATCGGCGCGGCGGCGTTCTATCTGGGCAAGGCGACCCGCGTCTACATGTCCCAGGCGACCATCGAACTGAGCGTGCGCCGGCCGCGCATCCTGAACAAGCAGGAGGCGATGATCGAGGACCCGGCCGCCATCATGCAGATCGAAGACACCCTCAACACCCAGATCGAAAAGTTCAAGAGCAAGGCGACGTTGCCGCACGTCGTGGCCAGCTATCGGCTGTTGTATCCCGAGGACCGCATGCCGGAAGAGGAGTTGGTCCGGCGCCTGGGCAGCCGCGCGAACTTCGCGAAGGTCAAGAACACCCGCCTGGTGCGGGTGACGGTCATGAGCAGCGATTCCGAGTTCGCCGTCCGGGCCTGCAACGCGTTCGCCGCCGGCGCGGAAGCGAGCACCCGCGCCGAGAACAAAGAAGTCTCCGATTCCGCCGTGGCCTGGCTGGAGGCCCAGGCGACCAGCCAGAAAAACAAGCTGGAAGTGGCGGACAAGGCCCTGCTGGAGGCCCGCCAGCAGTATCAGATGGACGTGATGGCGGGCCGGCGGAAAACCGTCGAGAGCGCCTTGCTCGGCTTCAACGATTCCCTGGTGCAGATCGAAGGCCGGGCGGCGTTGGAGCGAAAATTGCTGGAGGCGTTCGAAGCCGCGGAACTGAATCCCGAAAACGCGGGCAAGTTGCCGGCGGACATTCCCCGGGCGGCCGAAGTTTCCGTCGCGATGGAGCGTTGGCGCGCCGCGGTGGCGGAGCGCGACGGCCTGCTCTCCCGCTACACGCCGGAGCATCCGACGGTGGTGGCCCAGGACAAGGCGGTCGAATTGTACCGCACGCAGGCGATGTCCGCGCTGAAACGGGCCAAGGCCACCGCGGCGGCCAATCTGGCCCTCTACGAAGAGCAAACCACCAGCTTGCGGAAGAAGAAGGAAGAGCAACTCAAGCTGGCTTCCGATCTGGACCGCGACATCCTCAACGGCAGCATGAACATCTCCGCGCTCGAGCGCGAACGCAGCGCGGCGGATTCTTCCTATCTGGGCGTGTTGTTCCGCATCCAGGAAGCGCGGTTGTCGGCCGACGAAAACACGGCGACCGTCAAGCTGGTCGATCGCGCTTCGCCGCCGGTGCAGGTCCAGCCGCGGCCCTTGCGGACCTTGTTCATGGCGGTTTTGCTGGGATTGGGACTGGGCTTCGCCTTGGCCTTCCTGGCGGACTTGCTGGAAGACCACGTGGTCGGGGCCGGCGACGTCGAGTCGGGCATGGGCATCAAGATCTTGGCAACCATTCCGCACGCGCAGACGGACGACCGGCAGGAAATCGCCACCGCGTCGCTGACGCACCGGTTCAGCGAGATGGCCGAGGCTTTTGCGGGGTTGCGGTCGGTGCTCGACTCGGCGGTCTATCGGCCGCACACCAAAGTGATCCTCGTGGCCAGCTCGCTCCCGGAAGAGGGCAAGACGACCACGTGCTGCAATCTGGCCATTGCCTGCGCCCTGAACGGCCAGAACACGCTGCTGATCGATTTCGACCTGCGCCGGCCCCGCGTCGGCGGAATCTTCCCGATGCCGCCGGGCCAGAAGGGGGTGCTGGAATATCTGGCCGGCGCCGAGACCGCGCCGGGCAAGATCGTCTACGCCTCCGGCTGCAAGAACCTCAGCGTCATGGCGTCGCGCGTCGTGGGCAACGCCCGCCCGGCGGAATTGGTCGGCGGAACCAAGGTGGCGGATCTGCTGGCGTGGGCGCGCGAGCATTACGACCGCGTCCTCGTCGACGCGCCGCCGCTGGGCATCGTGAGCGACGCGCTTTCCCTGGGCGGGCTGGCGGATTGCGTGCTGGTCATGGCGCGGCCCGCCACCAGCCGCAAGCGCGCCGTCCGCCACACCATCCGGCGTTTCCGCGACGTGGGCGTCGGCAACGTCGCCGTGGTGATGAACGACGTGGACCACTCCAAGTTTTCCTATCACGGCTACGGTCCCTACTACCATTATCGCAAGCATTACGGCGCCTACGCGGAAGCCGCGACCACGGCTTCGGCGGACGCCGCACACCGGAACGAAAAAACATGAACACGACCCCCGCGAACCTGATCGCCCGCATCGAATCCCGCGAAGCCCGCCTGGCCGTCATCGGCCTCGGCTACGTCGGCCTGCCGTTGGCCGTGGAGTTCGGCAAGCAGTATCCCGTCGTGGGCTTCGACGTGAATGCCCGCCGCCTCGACGAACTGCGCGCCGGCCACGACCGCACGCTGGAAACCACGGCCGAGGAACTGCGCGCGGCCGCGCGCCTGAGCTACAGCAGCAACCTCGACGACCTGAAACAGACGGACGTCTTCATCGTCACGGTGCCCACGCCCATCGACCAGCACAAGCGGCCCGACTTGACGCCGCTGGTCAAGGCCAGCGAGACCGTCGGCAAGGCCCTCAAGCCCGGCGCCGTCGTGGTCTACGAAAGCACGGTCTATCCGGGCTGCACGGAAGAAGACTGCGTGCCCATCCTGGAGAAATTCAGCGGCCTGAAGTTCAACCGCGATTTCTTCTGCGGCTACAGCCCCGAGCGCATCAATCCCGGGGACAAGGTCCACACCGTCACGAAGATCAAGAAGGTCACGTCCGGTTCCACGCCGGAGGTCGGCCGGGCGGTGGACGCGCTCTACCGCTCGATCATCGTCGCCGGCACGCATCTGGCGCCGAGCATCAAGGTGGCCGAGGCCGCCAAGGTCATCGAAAATTCCCAGCGCGACATCAACATCGCGTTCGTCAACGAACTGTCGCTGATCTTCGAGCGCATCGGCATCGACACCCAGGACGTCCTGGAGGCGGCGGGCACCAAGTGGAACTTCCTGCCGTTCCGGCCGGGACTGGTGGGCGGGCACTGCATCGGCGTCGATCCGTACTACCTGACGCACAAGGCCGAATCGCTGGGCTACCACCCCGAGATCATCCTGGCGGGCCGGCGGCTGAACGACAACATGGGCGCCCACGTGGCCAACCGCGTCGTCAAGCTGATGATCCAGAAGGGACACCGGGTCCAAGGCGCCAAGATTCTGGTCCTCGGCATCACGTTCAAGGAAAACTGCCCCGATATCCGCAATTCGCACGTGGTCGACGTGATCCGCGAACTGGCGGAATTCGGTTGCCAGGTGGCGGTCTGCGATCCGTGGGCCGATCCGGACGAGGTCCGGCACGAGTACGGGCTGGAATTGTTGCCGGATCTCGATTTCGGCGACGAATCCTTGTTGCACGCCTACCAGGCCGTGGTGTTGGCGGTGGCGCACGAGAAGTTCCGGACGCTGGACTTTTCGCGGATCCAGCCGCGCACCGCCGTCCTGTTCGACATCAAGGCCTTCCTGGACCGCGGCCAGGTGGACGGCCGGCTGTAGGATATCGATCGGCGCGCCGCCGGGGGGCGTTGCAGGAGAACGCAGATGAAAAAGATCGCACTGGTCGGTTGCGGACGCATCCTGGCGCGCCATCTCGAGGCCATCGCCGCCAATCCCGGACTCGAGATCGTTTTGGTCTGCGACAAGATCGAGGAGCGGGCCCGGGCCGCCGCCGAAAAATTGGGCGTGCCGTACGTGACGGACTACCGCCGGATCCGCGGCGCCGACGTCGTCAGCGTGCTGACGCCGTCGGGCCTGCACCCGCGGCACGTGTCCAACGTGGCGGAGCTGACGGATGCGGCCTGCGTCGTTTGCGAAAAGCCGCTTTCCCTGACCCTGCGCGAAGCCCACGAGGTCTACCGGCGCGTGGAAAAAGCCGGCAAGATCCTCCTGCCGGTCTACCAGAACCGCTACAATCCGCTGGTCGCCTGCGTGAAAAACCTGATCGACGGCGGCCGCCTCGGGCGGATCCACCAGTTCGTTTGCAACGTCCTGTGGAACCGCAACGACGACTATTTCAAAATCGACTGGCACGGCACGTCGGAATTCGACGGCGGCGTGCTGTACACCCAGGCCAGCCATTACGTCGACATGGTCCATTACTTCTTCGGCGAGGTCGCCTCGCACAAGGGGGAGGGCGGGGCGCTGCGCGGGTTCGAGGTCTACGACAGCGTTTCCGCCGTGCTGCGCTTCCAATCGGGGGTCGTGGGCACCATCAACGCCACGGTGGACGTCTACGAGAAGAACTTCGCCACGGAGTTCACCCTGATCGCCGAGAAAGGGACCATCCGCCTGTCGGGCACCAACCTGAACCGGATCGATTTCTGGAACGTGCAGGGCGTGGAAAAACCGGACCTGGACTTCGCGCTGGACCACCAGTACGGCCAGGGGCACAACGCGCTTTACCGCTATCTGCTCGAGGAAAAATGGGACATGTTCCCCTCCAAGGCCGACGTGCTCTCGGGCATTCGGCTGATGGAAATGCTGTCGTTCTGACGAAAGGGCGCCCATGAGCGAATACTTCAAGCACGAGTCGGCCTACGTGGACGAGGGCGCCGAGATCGGCGCGGGCACGAAGATCTGGCACTTCAGCCACGTCATGAAAGGGGCCAAGATCGGGGAACGCTGCGTCTTCGGCCAGAACGTCAACGTCGACGGCGGCGTGGCGATCGGAAACAACGTCAAGGTGCAGAACAACGTGTCCATCTACACGGGGACGGTCGTCGAGGACGACGTGTTTCTGGGCCCGTCGTGCGTGCTGACCAACGTGACCAATCCCCGCAGCCAGGTCAACCGCCATAGCTTGTACGAAAAAACCCTCATCCGGCGCGGGGCCACCGTCGGCGCCAACGCCACGATCGTGTGCGGCACGACGCTGGGACGCTATTGTTTCGTCGCGGCGGGCAGCGTGGTGGCCAAGGACGTGCCCGACTACGCCTTGGTGATGGGCAATCCCGCCCGCCAAAAAGGTTGGATGAGCCGCCACGGCCACGTGCTCAAGAATCCGGACCCGGAAGGCGTGATGACGTGTCCCGAATCCGGATTCCGCTATCGGTTGGAAAAAGGGGGGGCCTCGTTGCGTTGTCTGGATCTCGATGAAAATGCCCCGTTGCCGCCGGAATTGCGGCAAGGCACCGTTGGCTACCGCGAATTCAAATCCCGCTGACGTCCAGGCGGACGCATCCACGCCGGCGCTGGCGCCGATTTCCGTGGCCCGATAAATCAATCCCATGGGCATGCACGCTTACATCCGCCGCTACACGGACAGGCTGTCCGCGACCAAGCGGAAAGTCTTGGCCAACGTCGGCTGGGCCATGCTGGGGAAGGGGATCCGGATCCTCGCGGAGATCTTCGTCGGCATTCTGGTGGCGCGCTATCTGGGGCCGGAGCAGTACGGCACCATGAGCTACGTCGTCAGCTTCGTCAGCCTCTTCTCGATCCTGGCCACGTTCGGCCTGGACAACATCGAGATCCGCGAACTGGCGCGGGGGCGCGTGGCGAAGGAAGTCCTGATCGGGACGGCGTTCCGCCTCAAGCTCGTTTTCGCGGTCCTGACCGTGGCGATCATCGGCGGCATCGTCCTGGCGCTCGAGCCGGACCGGTTCACGCAGGCCATGATCATGGTCTACGCCACGTCCGTGATCGTGAACAGCGTCGGGGTGATCCGCAACTACTTCACCTCGATCGTCCTGAACGAATACGTGGTGAAGACCGAGATATTCCGGACGATCGTCGGCATGGCCATCAAGGTCGCGCTGCTGCTGCTGCGCGCGCCGCTCGCCTGGTTCATCGTCGCCGTGACCTTCGACTCCTTCCTGGTGGCCAGCGGCTATCTCTATGCCTACGCCGCCAAGGTCGGGCGCGCGGCGGAGTGGCGGTACGACCGGCGCGTCGCCGGCGACCTGGTCCGGCACGCGTTCCCCCTGCTTTTGTCGGGCGCGGCGGTGATGATCTACCAGCGCATCGACCAGGTCATGATCCGCAACATGATCGACGACGCGTCCGTCGGGTATTTCTCCATCGCCGGGAAATTCACCGAGTTGATCTTGTTCCTGCCGATCGTGATGTCCCAGACGGTCGCGCCGCTGCTCGTCCGCGCCCGCGAGCGGAACGAGGAGGTCTACCGCCGGAAGCGGCAGCAATTCGTGGACGTCATCGTGTGGACGGCCCTGCTGCTGGCCGTGCTGGTGAGCCTGGGCGCGCCGTGGCTGGTCCGCTGGACTTACGGGCGCCAATACCTGGCGGCCGTGCCGGTGCTGCAGATCATGGCCTTCAAGGCGGTCGGAACGGCGCTGACGGCTTCGTCCGGACAACTGGTGATCATCGAGCATCTGCAGAAATGGGCGGCGGTGCGGAACCTGATCGGATGCGCGGTGTGCGTGGGGATGAATTTCCTGTTGATTCCCCGGTTCGGGATCGTCGGATCCGCCTGGGCCACGATCTTCACGGTGGCGTTCACGGGCTGCCTGGCGAACGCCTTCATTCCGCCCTACCATCCGATCATGAAAATCCAGATCAAGTCCCTGCTGTTCGGCTGGCGGGAATTGCTGGGAGCCCGGCAACTGTGGGCATGAAGGCCTTTCTGGCATATGCCGCGGATGCCGAACTCCGCCGCCGGGGCACTTCCGGCGGGGTGGGGTCGGCGCTGCTGAAACTCCTGTTCGACCAGGGGCGCATCCAGACGGCCGTGTCGTTCGAGTACGATGCCGCCGCGCTGCAGTACGTCCCCAAACTGATCCATTCCTGCGCGGAATATCGGCCGGTGGGGTCCATCTACCACGAAATTCCCCTGATCGATTTCATCCGGCGGAACGTCGGCGCCATCCGCGGCGGATTCGCCTGTTTTTGCCTGCCGTGCCAGGCGCGGGCCATCCGCCATGCGGTCGAGTCGAGCGGGCACGCCTGTTTGTTGCTCGGACTGGCCTGCTCTTCCCAGCAGAGCCTCGCCGCCACGCGCTACCTGCTGGAACGGCTGGGCCTCCGCCCGGCCGAAGTGCGCCGCATCCAGTACCGCGGCAACGGCTGGCCGAGCGGGATCCAGATCGAATTGGCCGACGGCCGGACGCAAACGGTTCTGAACCTGGGGTCCGTCTGGTCGCGGATCTTCCACTCGCGCCTGTTCATCCAACCCCGCTGTTTCCGGTGCGACGACACGCTCAACGTCCACGCCGACGTCGCCTTGGCCGATCCGTGGCTGGCGTCCCTGCAAACCGACGTCGGGGAGGGCAAAACCCTGGTGATGGTGAACACCCCGGCCGGCGAAGCGCTGTGGGCGGACGCGCTGGGTCGGAGCTGCGTGGCCGAGGCCGTTCCGGAGGAGGTGGCGGCCGCCTCCCAGGCCGGGACGATCCGGCGCAAAAAGAACTATGCCCGGCACCCTTGGAAACGGGCTTGGCTGCTCCGCCTGAACGCCAGCCCGGGCTATCGCCGGCTGGCCACGCTCCACCCGGTCCTGTTCGCGCTGCACGATCGGCTGCGGATACTGCTGGAAAGGTCCCGGACGTGAACGTCCTGTTGATCAACCAACCGACCAACAACCGGGGCGACGAAGCCGCGCACCGCGGTCTGGTGCGCGCGCTGTGCGCGCGGTATCCGGACGCAAAACTGACGGTGGCGTTTCTCGGCACGGCGCCGGAAAGCGTCCGGGAAATGCGGGTCGCGGCTCCCAACGTCGATTACGCGGTGATCCCGCTGCGCCGGAAAGACGCTTTGCGGATTCCCGTGTATGCCTCCCTGTGGCATCTGCGCTGGGCGGCGACGCGCCTGCATCCTGCCTACCGGCGGTTGCGGCGGCTGATCCGCCAAGCCGACTACGTCGTGAACGCCCCGGGCGGCATCTGCATGGGCGGCTTCCAGAACTGGGGGCACGTCTTCCATTTGGAAATCGCCCGCGATTGCCGGAAGCCCGTGGCCTACTATTCCCGTTCGTTCGGCCCGTTCCGGGAGCACAGCCGGCGCGAACGCACGTTCAAGCGCCTCAGCCTGGAACTGCTGCGCTCCTTCGATTTCCTGGCCATCCGCGATGCGAAGTCCATCGCGCTGGCCGAGCAGCTGGGCTTGCGCTACGTCGCGGCCATCGACGCCGCGTTCCTGGACGTTCCGGCCGCCGCCGTTCCGCCGGACGTGGCCGCCGCGGTCGGTTCGCCGGACTATGCCGTATTCGTTCCGAATTCCCTGGTCTGGCACGTCGATTTCCGCGGCGCGGATCCGGAGCGGATCGACCGGTTCTATCTGGCCGTGCTGGACCGCCTGTGCGCCCGCGATCCCGCCGCGAAGGTGGTGATGCTGCCCCAGTTGTACGGGGTGGGGGAACGGGGCGACGTCCGCTATTTCGAGAAACTGAAGGCGCAAAGCGCGCACCGGGACCGGATCGTCGTGCTGCCGGAAACCTGCGGGTCCGACGTGCAGCAGGCTCTCATCGCAAAGGCCCGTTTCATGGTCGGGGCCCGCTACCATTCGATCGTGTTCGCCATCAACAACCGCGTGCCGTTCGTCTCGCTGTCCTACGAACACAAGATGCCCGGCTTGCTGGAACTGCTGGGGCTGGAAGCGCGCGGGGTGGACGTCCGGTCGCTCGGACAACCGGACTTCGACGAGGCGGCCGGCTTGCGCGAGATCGAGGTCAGGCTCGACGCGCCACGGTTGCCGGACGCGGTGGCCGCGCGCGCCCACGCGCTGGCCCAGGATTGTTTCCAGGCGTTGTGCCGGCGCATCGAGGCGTGCGGAGCTTCGGCGCCGCCGGCCCGCGGAGGAAAACCGTGAACGATTCCGCGCCATCCGCCGCGCCGAAGATCGGCGTCGTCGTTCTGAACTACCGGAACTACGCCGACACCGTGGCCTGCTTGCGATCGCTGGCGGGCGCCACCTATCCGCGGATCGAAACCGTCGTGGTGGACAACGATTCGCGGAACGATTCCCTGGCGCAGATCCGCGCCGGTCTGGGTTGGAATCCAGCGGACTGTCCCACGGTGGACGAAGCGGAGCTCGCCCGCGGCGCGGCGTTGCCGGGAACCCGGTTTTTCGTGCAGGCCGCCCGCAACCGGGGCTATGCGGCGGGCAACAACCTCGGATTGCGCCTGGCGCTGGCGCGCGGATGCGGCTACGCGCTGGTGCTCAACAACGACACGGAAGTCCGGCCGGATTTCCTGGAGCCGCTCGTCGCCCATGCCGAGGCCCATCCGGAACTGGCCGGGGTGGGACCCAAGATCCTGAACCCGGCCGGCCGCGTGGAGCCCCATTGCGCGCGGCGCCGGCCGGATCTCGGGTTCTATTTCTTTTCCACGGGGATCGGACGGAAGCTCTGGCCCGGCAATCCGTGGCGGCGGCGCCATTTCTACGAAGGGGAATACGCCTTCGACCGGCCGATGGAGGTCGACGTGCTGTCGGGCTCCTGCATGTTGCTCCGCCGCGTCGCGCTGGAACAGGTGGGCCTGTTCGACGAAACCACGTTCCTTTATCAAGAGGAGCTGATCTTGCACGAAAAGTTCCGGGCGCGGGGCTGGCGCCAGGCGATCGTTCCGGCGAGCGTCATCGTGCACAAGGGGGGGCAAGCCACCCTGCGCGAGTTGCCGGCCCACATCCGCAAATCCGCCCAGGACAGCTTGCTCTATTACTTGAAGCATTATCGCCGCTACGGCTGGTTCACCCGGCAGGCGATTCTGGGCGTCGTCGGCGCGCCGCGCCGGTTGTTCGGACGGGGCCGGACCCGGGCCTTGATCCAGGATTCCGGAGGCCAGCCGTGAACGGCCCCGCCGGAACGATGCCGTACCCGCAGAACAAGGCGGCGCGCGCGTGGTCGCGGCTGGCCATGATCTGGGGCGGCTACTATCTGGTCTCGTTCACGCTGGGCCAGAATCCGGCCTACATGCAGTTGACGATCTGGGTCGGAACGGCGCTGGTCGGCTTGTTCACGCTGCCGGTTTTCCTGCGCCGGGTCCGGTTGCGGGACGTGCCCCGGGAATGTTTTTTGCTGGGGGGATTTTTCGTCTGGGCGCTGCCCGGCGGATTCTTCGCCGAGAACATGACGATGTTCGCCCGGCACCTGAAGATGGTGTTCGAATTCGCGATGCTGTTGCTGTTCGTGTCCGTGATCCTGAAGAATTCCGGCGGAGTGAAGTGGTTCTATCTGGCGTTTGTCGGCGTGGCCGTGCTGCGCATCGTGTCCGGCGAAGATCCGATCAGCTTCGCGCGCATCGCCGACACGCAGGTGGTGGCGCGGATCACCAGCGCCAACGCGATCGGCTACTATTGCGCCGTGGGAATCATCGCCGTGTTGGCGCTCATGCGGGAAACCACGCGCATGTGGATGCGGGGATTGCTGGTCGCCGGTGGCGGCGTGGCGCTGTACGGCGTCGTGCTTTCGGCTTCGCGCGGCGCCATGCTGGTGCTGATGGCGACGGCCATCCTGTGGCCGGCGCTGTGCATGGTGGGCGCCGCCCGGTCCAAGGCCAAGGCGATCGTCGGCTCGGTCGTGATCCTGGCTGTCTCTTACTGGACGTTCCAGGCCATCATCCAGAACACGTACATGGGCGTGCGCTTCACGAACGCCGCGCAGCTCGAAGACGGCAGCAGCCAGCAGCGTTTGGAACTCTTCACGATCGGATTGCGGATGTTCGCGAAAAACCCGATTTTCGGAAACGGGCTGGGCCAGTTCAGCGCGGTCTCCGGCATCGGCCGCTATGCGCACAACGAAATCGCCGAAGTGGCGTCCGCCACCGGACTGCCGGGTTTGATCCTGTACTATTCCATCTATTGGGTGGCGTGGCGGCGGTTGTCGTGGAGCCTGCGGTATCTGGACGATCCCCTGACGCGTTACCGCGTCAACATGATCCGCCTGATTCTGCTGACCCTGTTGATTTCCGGTTCGGTGTCCCGCCCGGTTTTCCTCACGCAGGACGGCATGTTCCTGGTAGGCGTCGTCGTCGGCATGGCCCATTGGGCCGAGCGGATGGCCCGGATGGGATATCGCCAGGCGATTCCCGGGCCGGTTCCGGGCTGGGGCCCGCCCGGCTTCCCCGTATGTCCCGGGCCGGTCGTTCCCCCGGCCGTCGCGTTTGCTCCTCCCCGCCGTCCCGACGTCGTTTCGGGATGAAAACCGTTATGAAAACCGTCCTGAAATCTTGTTTTGCCCGCTTGCCCGGCTGGTTGCAGCGACCGTTGAAAGGCGGGCTGGAAGCGCGGGCCGTGCGGGCCCGCCACCGGGCCGCCCTGCGGAATCTGGCCGCTGCCGCCGTTGATCTCTCGGCGCGATCGCTGGAAGAAGTGCGGACGTTGTCCGATTGGACGAAGCGGCGCGAAGATTCCCGCCGCGCATTGCGCGCGATGTTGGGTCTGGACCCGCTTCCCGCGAAGACGCCGCTCCGCGCGCAGATCGCGGGAACCGTCGAGCGGCCGGCTTACCGGATCGAGAAGATCGTTTTCGAAAGCCTGCCGGGGTTGTTCGTCACCGCCAATTTGTACCTGCCGCGCGGCGGCGCGGGGCCACGGCCTGCCATCGTCTACCTGAACGGCCATTGGCCCACGCTGGATGGCGCCAAAACAGGCTATCAAGACCGTTACCTGTGGTATCCGGCCAACGGGTTCGCGCTGCTGGTGGTGGATCCGCTCGGATACGGGGAAATCCCCGGGCTCCATCCCGGCACGAACAAACTCAACCGCTGGGATTGGGTTTCGCTGGGCTACACGCCGGCGGGCGTGGAGGTCTGGAACGCCATGCGGGCCTTGGATTATCTCGAAACCCGTTCCGAAATCGATTCCGCCCGGGTCGGCGCAACCGGGATTTCGGGCGGCGGCGTGATGGTCCAGTATTGGGCCGCGCTCGACGAGCGGGTGGCGGTGGCAGCGCCTTCGTGCTCCACGTTTACGATCGGCAACCAGGTCGTCCGCGATCTGGTCGTCCACCAATGCGACTGCACATTCTATCCCAACGTGCATCGCATGGACTTTCCCGAAGTCTTGGCGCTCATCGCTCCGCGTCCGCTGCTGATTCTGGGCGGCCGGCGGGACACGCTGTTCCCGCCCGCGGGATTCCGCGCGGCCTTTCGGAAGGCGGAGCGAATCTATGGGCTCTGCGCGCCGTCCACGCCCGGCGGTGACCGCATCCGCCTGGTGGAGTCCAACGCCGGGCATACCGATCCGCCGCATTTCTTGGCCGAAACCCGGCAATGGATGTGCCGGTGGCTGCGCGGGCAGGACGACGCTTCTGCGGCGTGGACCGGGGCGGCGCCTCCGCCCGAGGCGCCGGAAACGCTGCGTTGTTTGGACGCGTGCCCGCCATCGGCCCGGAACCGCCGCATCCACGACGAGTGGTTTGCCCGTCCGACTGGCGCCGTGCCGACGACGGCGGCCGACGCGGACCGGCGCAAGGCGCAAGCGCTCGAGCTGTTGCGCACGCAGGTGCTGGCCGATCCCGTCCGGACCGAGGTTCCGTTCCGGACCCGGCGCTTGGCCGCCGGCGGCGGCCGCGCCGGGCAGTTCGCGGCGTTCAGCGAATTCGAATTCGACGTCGAGCCGGCGGTGCCGGTGAAGATTTCCCTGCTGTTGCCCGACCGCGCCGCCAAGACGCAGCCGCTGGTGATCTGGGTGCGGAGTCCCGGCGAACCCGTGCTGTTCCCGGATCTGGACGAATTCTTCCCGCTGTTGCGCACCCATGCGTTCGCGATTCTCACCCCGCGGTTTTCGGAACGGCCGTTGACCGGCCGGGAGCATGCCGCCATCGAACGCACGGCCGTCCTGACGGGCCGGAGCCTGGCTGCGCTGCGGACGTGGGACGTGCGGCGCGCCTTGGCCTGGGTCTTGCGGGATCGCGGACTGGCGCCGTCCGAAATCGCGACCTATGGCCGCGGCGCGGCCGGCGTGGCGGGGCTCTACGCCGCGCTGCTCGAGCCCGGCATCGGCCACGTGGTGCTCCGGGAGCCGCCCGCTTCCCATCTGGAAGGCGCGGCGTTGCCGACCATTTTGCGCCAGACCGACCTCGATGAGATGGCCGGATGCCTGGCTCCGCGCCGCTTGACGCTGCTGGCCCGCCATCCGGAAGCCTTCGCGCGGACGCAGGCCCTCTACGGTTTGGCCGGGGCGCCCGCCGCGTTTCGGTGCGTCGCCGATCTGGCCGCGGCGTTTGCCGCCGCCGCGCCGAAAGGGGCATTCCCATGCTGACGGAAGCGCAATACGTCGAGCAGCAACGGGCGCTCGGGCGTCGCCTCCATGAGCACGACGGCGTCTGGTGGGACGAAGTGTATCCCCGCTATTGCAAACCGGCGTTCATCTACAAGGTCGTACCCCGCGGATCGGCGCGACCGGCCCGGTGGCGCAGCTGGCTGGGCTACGGCCATCTGGTCGCCCGGCCCGAAGAAGCAAACCGCACGCTGCCGATGATGGCGCTGGACCGCGCGCGCCTGGAAGGCTTCGGCTTGCCGAAGCTGCCCTCGAAGAAACGCAACAACGTCCGGCGGGCCCTGGAAAAGTGCGCGGTCGCGCCGTTGACCGAACTCGAACCGCATCTGGAACGCCTCCGGCAGATCAACGTGTCCCAAGCCCTGCGGCACGAGGAAGGCGGCGGCGCGCAGGTCCCGGCGAGCCGCTACGTCGCGGAAGCCGACAGTTGGCGCGCGCAGACCCGGGCGCTGTTCGCCCTGGCCGGCCGGGAATGGTGGGGGGCCTTCGTGGACGGTCAGCTCGCCGCCTATCTGCGCACCTACCAGGTCGACGACGTCCGCGTCATCGAACAGGCCAAGGTGGACGCCGACTACTACAAGTTCTATCCGATGGATGCGCTGTACTTCACCGTTCTGGCGGCGGCCGCCGCCGATCCGGGGTGTCGGCTGATCCTCAACGGCCGTCCCATGCATCCGTCGCTGAACCATTTCAAGGAGCAATTCCTGTTCGCCGCGGTCGCGTTTCCGTACTATTCCACCCATGCGGGACTGATGGAGCTGGGCAAGCGCCTGAAGTTCCGGTGGGCCGACCGGCGCCGCCGGCGGGAGGCGCCGCCGGCGCCGGAACCCGCTCCGGGAGAATCGCCATGAATCTCGCCGAATATCTGCAGCAAGAGGCCGGCCTGCGTCCGGGCGTGCATTTCCACGACGGGATCTGGTGGCGGAAGACCTCGCCCGGCGGTTGCCAACCGCTCTACGCGTTGCAGGAAATTGCGCCCGGCAGCGCCCGGCCCGCCCGCTGGCGTTCGCTGGTCCGCTATTCCCACGTGGTGCCCGCCGCGGCGGCGGCGCAGGCGCGCCGGACGCGGACGCGCCTGATGATCCAGGACGACAAGCTGAAAAACTACTCCCTCCAAGGCATCGCCGATCGCAAGCGGCGGCAGGCGATCAACAAGGCGGTGCGCTGCGGCGTCACGGTGGATTTGATCCGGGAGCTGGGCGCGCATCGGCGCGATCTGCTGGACATCTACGTGTCCAACGCGATGCGCAACCGCCACGGCTTGCCGGAAAACTGGTACGTCGAGCACGAGGACGAATGGTGGCGGGATCTCGAACGGGAATTCGCGCTGCCGGGCCGGGAGTGGTTCGGCGCGTTCCAGGAGGGCAAGCTGGTCGCGTTCCTCTACGTGAGCCTGGTCGAGGACACCGCGATCATGCGGGTGGCCAAGGCCAACAAGGAGCATCTCGTCGCGGATCCCAACGATCTGCTCTGGTTCGAGATGATCCAGTTCTACCAGAAGATTCCCGCGTGTCGGCGGATCGACGCCGGCTGGGCCATCCACGTGCCGCCGACCATCGATTGGCGCAAGCGCAGCATGGAATTCGAACCGATCGAGTTGCCGATCTACGACCGGACCAATCCCGTCGCGCTGGGCTTGGCGCGCGGCGCGCTGTTCGTGGCCAAGCCCTTGGTGGACGGCGTGCCCGACGACGCGAACCGCGGGTGGCGGTTCAAGGCCCGGACGCTGAGCAAACGCCTGGAAGATTTGACCCGCGAGGCCTGATGCACGTCGCGTTCGTCACCAGCAACTATCCGTCGCCGAGCCGGCCCTCGGCCGGCCCCTTCGTGCAGAAATTCGTCTGGGCCATGGCCCGCCAGGGCCATCGCTGCACGGTGGTCCATCCGGTCGGTTTCTGGGAGCGGAAATACGGGCCGTATCCGCCGCGCCGAACGTCGGAAACCGGGGGCGGGGGAGAACCGATTGCGGTCCTGAGCCCGCGCTATCCGACGTTCTCCTGGCGCAAGCTGGGGTGGTTCCATACGGGCCGGTGGTCGATCGCCGCGTTCCGCCGCGCCGCCGTCACGGCCCTGCGCCGGATGGCGGACAAACCCGACGTCGTCTACGGCCATTTCATGTATCCGGCGGGCGCCGCGGCCGTCGCGGCCGGGCGGATGCTGGGCGTGCCGGCAGTAGTGGGCGTGGGGGAGGGCGAGTTCTGGACCTTGGAACCGGCCGGCGACCGTCGGGCCAGCGGCGAAATCGGCGCGGCCAGCGGCGTGCTGGCGGTTTCGACGCCGATCGCGGACGCGTTGCACGCGCGCCTCGGCCTGCCCGCGGACAAGATCCGGGTCTTTCCCAACGGCGTCGATCTGGAGGCGTTTCGCCCCGGCGACCGCGCCGCGGCCTGCGCCGAACTTGGGCTGCCGGCGGACGCCTTCCTCGTGGGCTATCTCGGTCCGTTCGTGCCCCAAAAGGGCTACCCCCAGTTGCGCGCGGCGGTCGCCGGCCTGCCCGGTGTGCGGCTGGTGCTGCTGGGGCGCGGGGAAAAGCCCGCGCCGGATCCCCAGATCGCGTTTTGCGGCACGGTTCCCCACGCCAACGTGCCCCGGTATCTCCGGGCCTGCGACGCGTTCGTGCTGCCGACCCGGATCGAAGGCTCCTGCAACTCGGTCCTCGAAGCGATGGCTTGCGGCTTGCCGATCGTGACCAGCGCGGGCCGCCACATGGACGACGTGGTGGACGACCAAGTCGCGTTGCGCGTCGATCCGGACGACGTGGCCGCCCTCCGCGCGGCCATCCTGGCCTTGCAGAACGATCCCGCGCGGCGCGCCCGGATGTCCGCCGCCTGCCTGCGGAAGTCCCGGGAATTCGACGTCGATGCGCGCGCGCGGCGGGTGGCCGCGTGGCTGGAAGAACTGCGGAGGCAGCCGTGAAGATCATGGTATTGACCACGGGCCACCGGCCGGACGACGACCGCATCTACTTCAAGCAGGTCGTCAGCCTCCTGACCGTCTATCCGCGGATCCAGCTCGTGGCGCCGGTTCGCCCGGGCGAAACCTACCACCTGGCGCCGGCGGTCGACCTGCATCCGCTCAGCGGCCGGGGAGGGCTGTGGGGGCGGCTTCTGCGCGTGTTCCAAGCGGCGCGCCGGGTCGTCCGCCTGCGGCCGGACGTCTGCCATTTCCACGATCTGGACTTTGTCGTGGCGGTGCCGCCGTTGCGGTGGCTGACCCGGACGCGTTTCATTTACGACGCGCACGAGGTGTATCCGGAAAGCATGCTCATTTCGCCGAAAATCCCGGCCGTTCTCCGGCCGCTGGCCGCCCGGATCGTCGACGTCGTGGAAAAGGCCTGCGCCCGGCGCTGCGCGCTCGTCGTCACCGCCGACGAACCCAATTCGGAGAGCTTCGTCCGGACGCGCGTGCCGACGATCACGGTGTTCAACTATCCGCGGCTGTCGCTGTTCGCAGTCGATCCGCGGCGCCTGGACGAACTGCGGCGGGAATACGCGGGCCGGCGGGTGCTGATCTACCAGGGCACCATGAGCCGCGAGCGCGGGTTGTTCCACATGCTCGACGGGATGCGCCGGCTGAAAGAGGACGTGCCGGCGGCGCTGCTGCTGCTGGTGGGGCTGAAGGAACCCGATCTGCGGGCGCAGGCCGAGGCGCAGATCGCCCGCGACGGGCTTGCGGACCACGTCGCGATCCTGCCGTGGGTGCCCCATGCGGACGTGCCCGCCTACGTCGCGCTGGCCGACGTCGGGCTCGCGCCGTTGCAGCCGAATCCCAAGTTCAACAAGAACATTCCGCTCAAGGTATTCGAATACATGGCCTGCGGCGTGCCCGTGCTGGCCGCCGACCTGCCGGCGATCGCGCATTTCATCGCCGATTCCGGGGCCGGGGTCCTGTACGATTCCACGGATGCGGCGGCGTTCGCCCGCGAAGTCAAGCGGCTGCTCGCGGACGACGCCGGCCGGGCCGCGATGGCCCAGGCCGGGCGCGCCGCCGTCGCGCGCCTTTGGAACTGGGGCGAGATGGAGAAGCGCCTGCTCGCGGCCTATGCGGGATTGGAAAACGGCGTGCGCGCGAGGAACGAACCATGAGCAAACGCGATCTCGAAGCCCGGCCGGTGGACGAGAAGGATCTCGGCGTCTGGGACGAACTGGCGCGCCGCCACGGCAGCGTGTTCGACACGGTGCGCTGGACGGAGCTGTTCCGGCCCGCGCTGCGGCGCATCGGCCTCTACGACGCCGGTGGCGCGCTGCGCGGGGGCTTCTGCGTCTACGAGCAGCGAAAATTCGGCCTGCGGATCCTGCGCAATCCGCCCTGCACGCCGCAGATCGGCCCGTTCCACGAGCCGAAGGCCTCCAATCCCGCCGCGCGCAGCGACGAACAGCGGGCCGTGGGGGAGGCCATGGCGGAATTCCTTGCGGCCGAGCGCGCGCCGCTGGTTTCGCTGGGGCTGGCCCCGGCCTGCCGCGATTGCCTGCCGTTCCTCTGGCGCCGCTACAAGGTGGTGCCGCGCTACACCTATCTCGTCGATTTGACGGCGGGCGCGGACCAGATCCGCAAGAACATGTCGGCGTCGCGGCGCAACGACGTGTCCAAGGCGACGCGCGACGGCCTGGTCGTCCGGCCGGCGGCCGACATGCGCGAAGTGAGCGAACTGGTGCGCTCGACGTTCGGTCGCCAAGGCGAATTCATCGCGGGCGACCATCTGGATTCCATCCTGTTCCGGTTCGCCGATCCGACCAACAGCTACGCCTACGTGGTGACCTTCGAAGACCGGGTTCTGGCCGCCTGCGCCGTCGTGCACGACGAGCGCACGGCCTACTACCTCCTGGGCGGATACCGCGCGGAAGACCGCCACCACGGCGCCGGCGGGCTGGCGGTGGCCGCGGCGATCCAGGCCGCGCAGGAACGCGGCCTGAAAACCTTCGATTTCGAAGGCTCGTCGATTCCGCCGATCGAGCGGTTTTTCCGGGGATTCGGCGGGCAGCTGACGCCGTACTTCTCGATCCACAAGGCCTGGTTGCCGGTGGAGCTGGCGTTGCATCTCCACCCGCGGTTCCGCAGCCGGTTCTAAGGACGGTTTCCGCCATGGAGCCCCATCTCGAATCCATGCCGACGGCCGACGGAGCGAGGGACCTCCCTCTGTCCGTTCGCGAACTGCTGGACGCCAACGCGCTGGCCCGCGGACTGGCGATCTGGACGGTGGTCGCCTGCCACGTGCCTTTCGCGCATGCGTATTGGCGTCCGCTGGCGGCCTTCGCCAGCGCGGGCAAGCTGGCGGTTTCCGTTTTTCTTTTCTTGTCGGGTATGATGCTGCAAGCGCAGGTGAACCGCGCCGGCGGAACCCTGCCGCTCATGGCGTGGGCGAAGAAGCGGTTTTTGCGGATCTATCCGGTCTATTGGGCGGGATTGGCTTTCACCTTGCTCGGCGCCTGGTTTTTCCGCGGCAAGATCTTCGACCTCGGAACCATCGCGGCCAATGCGTTGGGCATTCCCGTTTGGCTGGGGCGGGACATCGTCTCCTGCGGCTATGCCAAGCCGTTTTGGTTCATCTCGCTGCTCCTGCTGTGCTACGCGCTGTTTCCGCTGGTCTGCCGCATCCGGCGCAAATCCGGGTTGGTGCTGGGGGCGCTGGCGCTGTCCGGGCTGGCGCTGTGGCAGGGCCGCGTCATGGGCGCGGCGGCGTTCGCGTTTCCGTCGTTTTTCATGGGCATGGCGCTGGCGGACGCCGTGCAGCGGAACGGACAAACCGTACCGGCCGCGAAACTCCAGGCGGCGCTGTTTCCCTTGCTGCTGGCGCTGCTGGCGCTCGTCTTCAAGGGCCCGCGTTTCTTTTCGCTGAATGACCGCCATGCCGTGTGGATCGACCTGCTCGGGTGCGCGGGCCTGACCGTCGCGCCTTGGCCCGCGCTGTGCGCGGTGGCCTATTTCCAGCGCGCCCTGGCGCGCCGAGTCCCCGCGCTGCTGCGCGGCGCGCTTTGGATTTCGGGCCTGTCCTTCGCGGTCTACTGTGTGCACGAACCGCTGCTGCGGATCGTGGAGCGCAGTACCGCGGCCGGCCATCCGTGGTCCGGCCTGTTGGGCTACGTCCTGGCCACCTTGGGCGCCGGTTGGGCGCTGGACGCCTTGGACCGGAGAATCCGCGGAGGCAGATGAAACGCGCTCTCCAATTCCTGGGCCGGTGCATTTTCGAGAAACGGCGCTACCTCTTCTACGGCTACCAACCGGCGCAGGGCACCGGGATGGTCGATCCGGACGTCCAGGTCTATTCGGCTTGGAAAGCCGTGCCGCCGCATTTCCGGAAGATCGCCGCGGCCTCGCCGTGGCGCAACGCGATGTATTACCGCATGCGGCGCGGCCAGGCCCGCCTGCTGTGCTGTTCCAAGGACGGCGTCCGGCTTGCGGCCTACGGCTGGATCCAGGACTGGGCGCCTTTCCGACGGCGCTTCGGCGCCATCGCGCAGGACGGCGCCATGCTGGGATTCTACTGGACCGCGCCCGAAGTCCGCGGCCAAGGGCTTTACGGCCGCCTGCTGGCGCACAGCCTGGCGGTCTGTTCCAAGGAGCGGCCCATCGTGATCTGCGTTTCGCCCGACAACCCCGCTTCCCGCCGCGGCATCGAGAAAGCCGGGTTCGCGCCGCTGGGGGAATGGGAGGGGACCACGTGGTTCCGGTGCTGCGGCCGTTTGCGGAGGATATCCGATGGGCTACGTTGAACGCTTCGCGGAGATGCTGCGCGCCAAGGGACAGCGCTTCGAAATCGTGGATGGCCAGCTGTTCGCCCGCAAGGATCGGCGGATCGCGCCGCTGGGGCCGGTCGAACGCGCCTATGCGCCGACGGCGGACCAATGCCGCGAATTGCTGCGTTCGCTGGGCGGCGGCTGGGTGCAGTGGACGGACGGCTTCGGCCCGCACGCGGACGCGTCGGAATGGTATGCGCTGGTGTGCCGCCGCTACCTGTCCGTGGACGAAGTGGAATCCGCCAACGCCCGCAAGCACATCCGCCGGGGCCTGAAGCGCTGCGAGGTCCGGCAGGTCGATGCCCGGGAAATCGCCCGCAACGGCTACGAGACGTATTGCGCGGCCGTCCGCGGCTACGGCGACCGCACGCCGCTGCCGACGGCCCAGGAATTCGAGCGGCGCGTCATGGGCGACGAACCGTTCGCCGACGTCCGCCACCATTGGGCGGCCTATCGCGAGGGAAAACTGATCGCATTCAACCAGAACCTCGTCTACGACGACGTCGAAGTCGACTACACGCAAGGCAAGTTCCATCCGGAACACCTGGACAGCTATCCCGCCTACGCGCTGTTCAACGCGATGGACGAATACTATCTCGTGCAGAAGAAATTCCGCTACGTCAACGCGGGCTTCCGCTGCATTTCCCACGACACGAACATCCAGGATTTCCTGGTCCAGCTGTTCAACTTCCGGACGGAACGGACGAATTTGCGCGTGCATTACAGTCCCGGCCTCGGGGCGATGCTGAAAGCGTCCCGGCCGTTCCGGGTGCCCATCCAGGCCGCGTGGCCCCAGGCGAAAGCCCTGTTCGAACTGGATCGGTTGCGCACCCCATGAGCATCTTGCCGACAACTTGGCCGGAAGGCCGCCCGTTCGCGCTGTTCCTGTCGCACGACGTGGACCAGATCCACGACCGCGAACTGTTCCGCGTTTTGGCCGATCTGAACCACGTCCGCCGCATCTGGACGAAAGGGGAGCGGGGGAGCGCGGCGCTGGCCTTGCGGCGCGTGGCGCGGGCGCTCGTCGCTCCCAAGCCGGCGGAAAAGGACTTTGCGACGATCCTGGAGATCGAGGCCCGGTACGGGTTCCGGTCCACGTTTTTCGTCCTGCACGATCCCTACTGGAGCCGCCATGGGCCGCGGTATCGGTTGACCTGCCCGGAAATCCGGCGCATCGCGGATCTCGTCCGCGCGGCCGGCTGCGAGATCGGGTTGCATGGCGGATATTTGCGTTTCAACCAGGCGGACGGCTACCGCGAAAGCCGGGAAGCCCTGCGCGAGGCGCTGGGCGTGGACGCCGTCGGCATCCGGAACCATTTCCTGCGTTTTTCGGGCGCGGACACCTGGGCGGCGCAGGAAGCCGCCGGATTCCGCTACGACGCCACGTTCGGCTGGGCCGACCGCCTGGGGCCGCGCGAGGGCCGCATCGCGCCATTCAAGCCGGACGGGCGGACGATCCTCGAACTGCCCCTGACCGTCATGGACGTGACTTTGTTCCGGAATCTCGGACTGGCGGGCGAGGCGGCCTTGGACACCGCCTGGCGCGCCATCGAACCGGTGGCGCAAGCGGGCGGCCTGGTGACCTTGCTCTGGCACAACAACTACTTCAACGAGCCCGAGTATCGCGACTGGCAGTGGACCTACCAGCAACTGTTGGAGCGACTGGCGGCGATGAAACCTTGGTGCGCGACCGGCGCTGAAATCGAGCGCCGGTGGCGCGAAATCCCGGCGACGGGCGGTTGTGCTTCTTGAGCGGAAACGGCGGATGGAGCCACGCGGCCGTTGCATGCGCCCGGCGATTCCGCTTATGATGGCGTTTGATTTGCCGAGTACGCATGTTTCGCGGCGGATAAGGCCGGGCGGCGGCGTTCTCGGCGAAGCGGGCGGAAAACCAACGCGGAAATGGGCATGAAAACACTGATCAAGAAAATCGTCGGGAAGCGGGGCAGCCAGGTCGTTCGCCGGATGCTCCGCCTGCGTCATGCCAAGTACCTGCGCGCGGGCCGCTGCAACGTTTGCGGAAAGCCGACGGTTTTCGTGGGCATCCGCGCGTTCACGCTGACGCAGAAGAAAGAACGCAACGATCTGGCTTGCGCGCGGTGCGGGGCCATCGCCCGGAACCGGGCGATGGCGGCGGCCATATTGGACCTCTACGGCGGCGGCGCGAAGAGCCTGCGGCAGCTGCGCAAATCCGCCGCTTTTGCCCGGCTGAGCGTGTACAACGCGGGCTCCGTCGGCGCGCTGCACGACGCCTTGGCGGGTTTGCCCGGCTACGTCTGTTCGGAATATTTTCCGGGCGTGCCCGCCGGCTCGTTCCGCGACGGGACCCGCTGCGAGGATCTGCAGGCGCTGTCGTTCGCCGATGCGACCTTCGATCTGGCGCTGTCGGAAGACGTCATGGAGCACGTCCGGCGGCCCAAAACCGCCTTGCAAGAAGTGCGGCGCGTGTTGAAGCCCGGCGGATATTGCGTTTTCACCGTTCCGATCTACGGCGCGGAAACCGTCGTCCGCGTGGATACGACCACGGACGTCGACGTCGATTTGTTGCCCCGGTTGTACCACAGCGACGCGCTCCGCAAGGACGGCGTTCTGGCCTACCACGATTTCGGGCGCGATATCGTCGAGCTGTGCGCCAGCCAGGGATTCGAGGCGCGCCTGGTGGAATACGAGGCCCGGAAGGACGATTGGGCATGCGCGGACGTCGTCGTGGCGAAGAAGGTGGCCGGCTGATGCGCGCCTGGGGGCGACATTCGGGCCGAAGCGGATCCGTCGCCAAGAGGGCGCGGCGCATGCCGCGGTCGAGGCCCAGCCCATGATCCATGCCATGCAAACGGTGGCGTTGCCGGTCGGCCTGCTTGTCGGCAGCGGGATTTTCCTGTTGAGCAAAAGCCTGTTCCTGGCGCCGTGCCGGGCCGGGTTCGCGCTGGTGCTGGCCAATCTCGTCTACGAAGTGGCCGAACGGAAGGTGAAGCTCGAACGCACGGCGCTGGACGGGGCGCTTTGGGTCGCGCTGGTCGCCGGCTTCGGCCTGTGGGGCGGTGGCTGGGCCGCGGCGGCGGCCGCCGTGCTGCTGGGGCTGGCTTGGATCGGCTATCTGCAGGCGGACGCGGAATGGAAAGCCGGCCGTCTGGCGCGGCAGAGCACGGAAACGGCCGGGCGCGTGCCGTTGCCCATTCCGCGGCTGGTCGTTTGCATCCGCGGGCCCGTGCTGGAGCGCGGCCGCGCGGAAGACGATCTCGGCGACTGGCCGGAACGCTGGGAGGACCGGTTTGAAATCGTCGTCCTGAATCCCAGTCCGGTGCCGGCCCAGTTGCCGGTGGAAATCCACGTCGTTTCCTCCACCGTGCAACTGGAGGTGTCGGGAACAGTGGGGGGCGAGTTGCCGCCGCCGGCTTCCGGCGAGCTCGTTTCCATGAAGTTCGGCCTGCGCGCGGCCGGCAGCGGGCCGGGGGGCGAAGTCCGCGTCCACGTGCAGCACGGCGATTTCCATTTTCGCCGGACGTTGCGCGTGCGGTCGATCGTGCCGCGCAGCCAGATCGCCGTTCGCAAGGCGCAGATCCGCCGCTGGAAAGGCGGCGCGCGCGGGGCGTTCGTCTGGCGCGGCGACCAGGATCTCTACGATCCGGCCACGTTCCAGTCGGCGGAGGGCTTGCGCTGCGTGCTGGGCTTGGCCCGGCGTTTCCGCATGCCGAACAGCCTGATGCTGTCGGCGCGCCTGAGCCTGGTGCCGGAAGAGCACGAGGCCTTTTGCAAGCGATTCGGCTGGGATCGCAAAACGGGCGATATTCCGGCTTTCATCCGGTTCCTGCGCGAGGAAGTGGATAAGACATTGGAACAGGAGTGGCCGGTCGCGACGGCCAAGCCGTACGCCGCGGAAATCGGCAACCACTTCTATCTGCACTACGGCACGCATGCCGCGGCCGCCGAGGGCAACGGTTGGAAGAGCCATGCCGGCATCGGGGCGGGGCATTATTCCTGGTTCAGCCGCAATCCGATGGATTCCTTCCTCGAACAGCGCGACAACGCCGTAAAAGGCAGCCAAGTGCTGAAGGATGCGATCGGCGTCGTTCCGGCCAGCTTCACGATCCCGAGCGACGTGTTCGACGGCGACACCGCCCGGGCCATGGAAGCGGCCGGATTGGAGGTCGGTTCCGAAACCGACACGCCGAAGTGGGAAAAACTGCTGCGCCTGGCTCCGCCGCACCATCCCGCCGGCTGCGAACGGTTCGTGGAATTGCCGCGCATGCATCCGCGCGATCCCGAGAACGCCGGCCAGGTGGCGATGCTGAAGTACTGGGTCGGCGCCGCGCGCCGCACGGGCCGGGCGCTGGTCTTTTTGGCCCACCACCATTTGATGCGCTACCGCGGCAACGAAAGCGCGGCGCTGGTCGAAACGTTCCTGCACCACGTGCTGGCGGACCAGCAGGGCGATCTGCACGTCGGCACGCTGACGGCCGTGGGGCGCTACTGGCGCGACGTGCTCAGCCCGCGCACTCGCTGCGTGAAGGCGACGGCGGCGGGCAACCGCGTGACCGTCGCGAACGCCGGTCCCCGCGCGTTCGCGGCCTTGCCGCTGGAAATCGATCTCGGCGGCGGCAAACGCCACCTGCGCTTGGTGGACGTCGGCGCCGAAGCCGCCGTGGAACTGGAGGTCTAGCATGGCCAAATCCCAGGAACATCCGCCCGTATTGCTGCTCGGCGCCGACGAGAACGAGAGCCTGCCGATTTTAGCCAATTTGCATCGGCATGGCGTGCCGATCGCGGCGGCCGCGCCGCGGCGGCTCAGTATGGGTTTGTTCTCGCGCTATCCGACCTGGAAACTGATTTCGCCCGATCCCAACGCGGAACCGGAAAAGTTCGTCGACTGGGTGGAGCAGACCGTGCGGGCCGGGGAATATCCCGTGACGATGGTGTGCGGCGAAACCGCGACCTGGCTGATGGCGCAGGCCCGCGAACGGCTGGCGCCCTACACGCGGCTGCCGCTGGTGGACGTGTCCAAGTTCTATCTGTGCCGCGACAAATCGAAGACGATGAAGGAAGCCGCGCGGCTGGGGATTCCCGCGCCGCAGACGTGGTATCCCGACGACGTGGGCATCGAGGCCGTGGCGGCGGCCATTCCGGTTTACCCCGTGGTGCTCAAGCCCTGCATCAGCAACGGCGCGCGCGGCATCAGCTATCCGAAGAACGCGGAAGAATTGAAAACCATGTATGCCGCGACGCGCGCGGAATACAAGGCCTGCATCGTGCAGGAATTCGTGCCGCATTCGGGCATGCAGTACAAGGCGGAGGTCATTCTCGACGCGGCCGGGAAGCCGGTCTGCGGCGGCGTCTACGACAAGCCGCGGTTCTATCCGCCCACCGGCGGTTCCAGCACGCTCAATTCGACGGTGGACCGGCCGGACATCCTCGATTCCGCCACCCGGTTCCTGCAGGGCATCGGCTGGTACGGGATGGGAGATTGCGATTTCATCGAGGATCCGCGCGACCGCGTGCCGAAATTGATGGAGGTCAATCCGCGCTTCACGCGCAGCATCAAGATCCTGGTCGAGGCCGGACTCGAATATCCGTATTTGCTGTACCGGCTGGCGCTGGGGTTGCCCATCGAACCGCAGTTCGCCTACCGGAAAGGCCTCTACTTGCGCTATTTCCTGAGCGATTGCGTGTGGTTCCTGCGCTCCAAGAACCGCTTCAAGGCCAAACCGAGCTTCTTCTGGTTCTTCGGCCGGAACCTGCGCGACGAGATCTTCTCGTGGGCGGACCCGCTGCCGACCGTCGCGTTCGTCGTCGTGTTCTTCTCGCGGCTGCTGAACGCAAAATCCCGCCAGGCCATGTTGCGGACCAAGACCAAGTGACGGAATGCGCATTCTCTACGTCCATCAGTTTTTTGCGGGTCCCGATGCGCCGGGGCCGGCCCAGCCGCGGGCGCTGGTCCGGCGGCTGGCCGAGCGCGGCCACGCGGTGGACGTGGTGGCGTGCGATCTCAACGCCTACAACGAGCAGACCGAGCCCGAAGAGGCCTATGACGTGCCGGGCGGCGGAACGGTGCGCGTGCACCGGTTGCCGGTGCCGCGCGGGCTGCGCGCCAGCCTGGCGAACCGCCTGAAGACGTACGGCCGCTTTGCATGGGCGGCCTACCGGTTCGGGAAGCGCCTGCCGAAGCCCGACGTCGTCATGGCCAGCATCCAGCCGCTGTTCGGCGGCTTCGCCGCCTATCGGCTCGCGCGGCGCTGGCGCCGGCCGTTCCTGCTGGAAATCCGCGACCTGTGGCCGGACGCGCTCGTGGTCAAGAAGGCGATCGCCCGGTGGCAGGCGGCGCCGCTCGAGGCGCTGGCGCGCGCGATGTATTTCGGCGCGGACCGCGTCGTGTGCCTGACGCCCGGCCTCAAGCAGGAAATCCTCCGCAAGGGCGTGCCGGCCGGCCGCGTGGATTTGTTTCCCAACGGCTTCGAGGATGCGTTCTTCCGGCTGGAGGCGGGCACGCGCGAAAAAATGCGCGCGGAACTCGGGTGGGGCGACGCCTTCGTGGCGGTCTACACGGGGACGCACACGGAAGTGACCGCCGTCGAAACGATCGTGCGCGCGGCAGAGACGCTCAGGGCGCGGCGCGATATCCGCCTCGACCTGTTCGGTACGGGCCAGACCAAGCCCAAGGCAATCGCGCTGGCCAAGGAACTCGGCTTGGACAACGTCCATTTCCACGATCCGGTGCCGAAGTCGAAAGTACCCGCCATCCTGGCGGCGGCCGATGCCGGCCTGATGACGCTTTTCCGCAGCCCTCTGATCCACATCTATTTCGAGAACAAATTCATCGACTACATGGGATCGCGCCTGCCGATCCTGGCCGCGCTGGAAGGCGTCCAGGCCGATTTGATCCGGCGTTGCGGCGCGGGCCAGGTCGTGCCCGCCTTCGACCACGAGGGTTTGGCGCGGGCCATCGTGGAGGCGGCGGAGCATCCGGACCAATGCCGCGAGATGGGCGCGGCCGGCCAGCGGTTCGTCGCGGCCCAGCTGGCGCAGCGCAAGATCCTGGACCGCTATGCCGAGACGCTCGAGACGCTGGCGCGCGGCGAAATCGGCCGCATGCCGACCTGGGATCCGTTCCCGTGAATCCGGGCCTGATGGCGATGGGCGGAGCGCTGGCGGCGGCGGTTGCGCTGCCGCGTTTGCTGCTCTTGGCGCCGTTCCGCATCGGCTGGGCCATGTATTTGGCCAACGTGGCGTGGGAATTCCTGCCCAAGAAACTCGGCGTAGGGCGGTTTCGGTTGGAGGCCGTTGCGGGGGCGGCGGGGCTGGCGTTGCTGGCCTTCGGCGGCGCGCCGGGGAGTGCGACGGTTCTGGTCGGCGGGATTCTGTTGGTGCTGGAAATCGCCAACCACCGCTGGGAGAAGCGACTGGTCCAGGGGGCCGTTCCCGGCGGTGCGATCCTGACGCTGGAAGCCCCGTTCGTGACGCGCCGGCCGCGATATTCCCTGGGCGTGCGCTGGACGGGCGTGCCGTTCGACCTGGAACTCATCGCGGTCAATCCCGGGGCGGAACCGGCGACGCTGCCCGTACGCCTAGGCGCGCCGGCGGAATGGCTGGGCGGCGCCGCGGCGCAGCAGACGCTTCAGCTTGATTCGGCGGGGGGCGTGGGGCGTGCGACATGGTCCTTGCAACCGCAAACGCGCCAAGGCGGCGGAGTGCTGGAAATCGCTGTGGCAGAAAATGGTCGGACCCGGCGCTTTCGCATCGCGCACGACGGCTGCCTGTCGCCGGCGGACGCCCGACCGGTGCGGGCCGCGATTTCGCGCTATCCGGGCGGCCGCCGCAGCGCGTTCGTCTGGCGCGGGGACATGGATCTCTACGATCTGCGGACGTTCCAGTCGATCGCCGGGCTGGAAACGACCTTGGGCCTGTCGGCGCGGTATGCGTTCCCGCAGACGATGTGCCTGTCCACGCGATTGTCGTTCGACGAGGCCGCGGCGCGCGAGTGGGCGGAGCACATGGAAGCGGAAACCGGGGCGGCCGAGATCCCGCGCTTCATCCAATGGCTGCGCGACAAGGTGGACCTGCGCCATGCCGCCGTTTTTCCGGCGCGAGGCGTGGGCAAGCCGTTTTTGCTGGAACTGGGCAACCACGGCCATCTGCACTACGACACGGCGGCGGCCGCGGCGCCCGAGAACGGCTGGAAATCCCACGCCAAGATGGGCGCAGGGCGGTATCCGTGGATGGGGGACGATGCTTCGTCGTTCGGCGAACAGCGCGACAACATCCTGGAAGCCGCGCGCTGGTTCCGGAAGTTGCTGGCATACGTGCCGCGGGCGTGGGCCAAGCCGGGACGTTGCAACGACGCCGACACGGCGCGGGCGGCGGCGGCGGCCGGTTGCGAAGTGCTGAGCGGTTCCGACATCCGCGCGCGCGACAACGTCCTGTACCAGCCGCCGCCGCACCATCCGGGCGGGACGGATGCCGTCGAGCTGACCTCGCGCTACCCGCCCGACCCGCAGCACGTCCATCATTTCGCGATGCTGCGGTTCTGGCTGCATCGCTCCGGCCGCCTGGGATTGCCGATGGTGTTCATGTGCCACCAGCACATGCGCCAGTGGGAAGGTCCGGCCTGCAGGCGGTTCGCGGAGCACCTGCTGCGGGCCGCACTGGCGGATTGCCAAGGCGAATTTGCCATCGACACGCTGTTCGGGGTCGGCAAGTATTGGCGCGAGGTGTTGAGCCCGAAGACGCGCCGCGTGGCGGTCGCGCTGGACGGCGCGCGGCTCCGGATCGAGAACCGCAGCGACGCGGATTTCGCGCGCGTGCCGGTGGATCTGGAGCTGGCGAACGGCGGCCGGACCACGGTGCTGGTTGCGGTGCGCGGCGGGCAAACGGTCGATTTGGAGTGGCAGGAGTAGGCGCATGCCGTTGGTTTGCACAGTGGACGTCGAGGACTGGGCGCAGTCCACCCTCGATACGGAAATGCCGATTTCGGATCGCGCGGGCCCCAACATGGAACGCGTGCTCGACGTGCTGGCCGAGGAAAACGTCAAGGCCACCTGCTTCGTGCTGGGCAAGTTCGCGGAGAAATTTCCGGCGTGCGTGAAGCGGATCGCGGCGGAGGGCCACGAGGTGGCCTCGCACGGCTACGGGCACGTGGACGTGTTCCGGCTGACGCCGACGCAGTTCCGGGAGGACGTCCGCCGCTCCAAAGGGCAGTTGGAAGCCATGACGGGCGCGGCGTTGAAGGGCTACCGCGCGCCGGATTTCTCGATCGTCAAGGAGTCGCTGTGGGCGTTCGACATGCTGGCGGAGGAAGGGTTCGCCTACGACGCGAGCATCAATCCGGCGGTGCTGGCGCGGTTCGGCGTGCCTGATTTTCCGGCCCAGCCCGTGCGCCTGGCGCTGGCGGGCGGCTTGAGCCTGGTTGAATTGCCGGTGGCGACGCTGCCGGTGCTGGGACGGAAATTCCCCGTGGCGGGCGGGGGCTATCACCGTTTGCTGCCGTTCCCGGCCATCCGCTGGGTGGTCGAGCGGGCGGTGTTGGCGGGCGAGGTGTTCATGGCCTACTGCCATCCGTACGAATTCGATCCGGATGAATTTGCCCATCTGGGCTATCCGTTGCCGCTGAAAACGCGCCTGCACCAAGGATTGGGGCGGCGCGGATTCGAGGGCAAGTTCCGCCGGATGCTGCGGGAATTCGAAACCCAGTTGGCGATTCAGATCGCGGAACGGCCGGATTGGCCGGCGCACGCGCTGCCGGGCTGAGCGGAACATGCGGAACAGTTGGGCCATTCCGAAACGCCTGTTCGATTTTGCCGCCGCGCTGGCGGGGCTGGTCGTGCTGTCGCCGCTGATGCTGGCCTTGGCGGTTCTGGTGCGGGCGACGTCGCCCGGGCCGGCGCTGTTCATCCAGGAGCGGGTGGGGCGGCAGGGCCGGATTTTCCGCTGCGCGAAATTCCGGACCATGGGCGCGGGCGCGCAGGCGCAGGGCACCGTGACGACGGCGGCGGACGCGCGGGTGACGCCGCTGGGGCGCTGGCTGCGCCGGTGGAAGCTGGACGAGCTGCCGCAACTGTGGAACGTGCTGGCGGGCCGGATGTCGTTCGTGGGACCGCGGCCCGACGTGCCGGGCTACGCGGACCGGCTGCAGGGCGACGACCGCCGGATCCTCGAGCTGCGTCCCGGCATCACCGGACCGGCCACGCTGCTGTTCCGCGACGAAGAGCGCCTGCTGGCTTTGGCGAAAAACCCGCAGGCCTTCAACGACGCGGTGGTCTATCCCGAAAAAGTGCGCCTCAACCGCGAGTATCTGGAGGCCGGGAATTTCTGGCGCGATCTGGGCTACGTCTTCGCGACGGTCTGGCCCGGATTGACGCGGCGGCTGGGGTGGGATTTGCGTTTGGGGCTGCGCTACGGCGAATTTTCCGCTCGCCTGGAGCGGGAAGCCGTGCGGTACTAGCGTCGGAAAAGGATATCCCATGAGCCAGAACCCGAGATTGTTCCTGTCGCCGCCGCACATGGGCGGGCACGAGCCCGAATTCGTGCAGCAGGCCTTCGCGTCGAACTACATCGCGCCGCTGGGGCCGATGGTGGATGCGTTCGAGCGGGAATTCGCCGCCGTCGTGGGCCTGCCGCACTGCCTGGCGCTGGCCAGCGGCACGGCAGCGACGCATCTGGCGCTGCGGCATCTCGGCGTGAAGCCGGGCGACGAAATCCTGGCCTCGACGCTGACGTTCATCGGCAGCGTGACGCCCGCGACGTTCGAGCGCGCGACGCTGACGTTCGTCGACTGCGACGATGCGAGCTGGAACATGGATCCGACGTTGCTGGAGCAGGCGCTGGCCGACGGCGCAAAACGCGGCAAGCTGCCGAAAGCGGTGATCCCGACCGATCTCTACGGCCTGCCGTGCGATCTGCCGCGGATCCGCGCGATTTGCGACCGCCACGGCGTGCCGGTGATCTGCGATTCGGCGGAAGCCGTCGGCGCGCGCTACGGCGAACGCCATGCCGGCGCGGACGCCTGGGCGGCGACCTATTCGTTCAACGGCAACAAGATCATCACGACCTCGGGCGGGGGCATGCTGGCGTCGCATGACAAGAGCCTGATCGACCACGCGCGCAAGCTGTCGCAGCAGGCGCGCGAAGCGACGCCGTGGTACGAGCACGTGGAGATCGGTTTCAACTACCGGATGAGCAACGTGCTGGCGGCCATCGGGCGCGGCCAGTTGCAGGTGCTGGACGAACGCGTGCGCCGCCGCCGGGAGATATTCGAAGGGTACCGGGCGCGGCTGGGCGGCTTGCCGGGGATTTCGTTCATGCCCGAGCCGGCCGGCTGGCGCAGCAACCGCTGGTTGACGGTGATCCAGATCGATCCGGCGGCGTTTGGAACCGGCACCCACGCGGTGCGGGAAGCGCTGGAGGCCGAGAACGTCGAAGCCCGGCCGGTCTGGAAACCGATGCATCTGCAGCCGGTGTTCCAGGGCGCGAAGCTGTGGCAGGCGGCGGGGGCGGCGGTCAGCGAGCGGCTGTTCGCGCGCGGGCTGTGCTTGCCTTCGGGAACGGCCATGACCGACGGCGATCTGGACCGCGTGTGCGGCATCGTCCGGCGGATGGCCGGTCGCTAAGGCATAGGCGATTCGGCACAAGAACGGCCCCGCCCATGCCCGCGAACCGCCTGAAAACGATGGTGTTGGCTTGCCCCATGCGGGTCCGCAGGGCGGCTTGCGCGGTCCATCTGGCGTTGATCGCCGTTCTCTCGCTGGCGCCGGCGTGGCTGTTTCCGCCGTCTCCGCCGGGAATACCCGGCATCGACAAAGCCGTGCACGTGGGGCTGTACGGGGTTCTGGGGGCGTTGCTGCGGTGGGCGGCCGGGCCGAGGGTGGGGCGGCGCGCGGCATGGCGGTTGCCGGCGGCGGGCGCCGCATATGGGCTTGCAATGGAAGTCCTGCAACCGTGGATTGGCGGGGCGGGACGGGCGTTCAGCTGGGGAGATGCGGCGGCGAATCTGGCCGGAATCATGCTGTTCTGGCTGGTTGCCGGCCGGTTTCTGGGGCGGGAAAAACCGTTTTCCCGATAAAATACGGCGTTTCATTTTTCGGCGCAGGCGCTATACTCCACCGAAATAGGCCCCTACAGCGCGGAGGGCCGGACACCATGATCCAACAACTGAAAAACCGGAATTTCTACGTCATCCTGGCCGGGGATTTGGTGCTGTTCGCGGCCTCGCTGATTCTCGCCTACGGCCTGCGGTTCTCCTTGGAAATACCGGAAAAAGACTGGTACCGCATTCTGTTCCTGCTGCCGTTCCTGCTGCCGACGAAGGCGGTCGCATTCTTCCTGATGGGCGTCTATCGGGGCATGTGGCGCTACACGAGCATTCCGGATGCCTTGCGGCTGGTCAAGGCGTCGGTGCTGGCCACCCTGACCGTGATGACGGCGCTGACGCTGGCCCAGCAGTTCTGGGGCTATTCCCGCTCCGTGTTCGTGGCGGACTGCATTTTCACGGTCTTTTTCTGCGGCGGGTTCCGCCTGGCCATCCGGATCCTGGCCACGAACAAGCGCGCCATGCTCAAGTTCTGGGACCGGGAACCGGAAGACAGCCTGCCGGTCCGGCACGTGCGGCTGCTGATCATCGGGGCGGGGGATGCGGCGGCCAGCATCATCCGGGAGATCCAGGGCAATCCGCGCTCGCCTTACGACGTGGTCGCGTGCATCGACGACGATCATCACAAGCATGGCCAGACGCTGCTGGAAGTGCCCGTGCGCGGGCCGATCGGCAAACTGCTGTTTTTCGTGAGCCGGTTCCAGGCCGACGAGATCCTGATCGCGATGCCCTCGGTGGTCGGCGAGGAAATGCGCCGGATCGTCGACGCCTGCAAGGCTTCCGGGCTGCCGTTCAAGACCTTGCCGTCGCTGGGGGCGCTGGTGGACGGCAAGGTGACGGTGAACGACGTCCGCGAAGTGAAGTACGAGGACATCCTGGGGCGGCCACCGGTCCAGATGGACTACGCCGGGATCGGCAACTATCTCACGGGCAAAACCGTGGCCGTGACCGGGGCGGGCGGTTCCATCGGGTCGGAACTGTGCCGGCAGATCCTGCGTTTCAAGCCGGCGGCGCTGGTGCTGATCGAGGCCAACGAATTCAACCTCTACCGGATCGAGCGGGAATTGCTGGCCGACCGCCACGCGGGCCCGCTGCGCACCGTGATGGGGCGGGTGCAGGACCGCGCGCTGATGGCGAACGTGTTCGACAAGTACCGGCCCCACGCCGTGTTCCACGCCGCCGCGTGCAAGCACGTGCCGATGGTGGAGACCAATCCTTGGGAAGGCATCCTCAACAACACCATCGGCAGCCAGACGCTGATGGACGTGGCGGAAGAGTACGGCGTCGAGCGGTTCGTGCTGGTTTCGACGGACAAGGCCGTGCGGCCGACCAACGTGATGGGCGCGAGCAAGCGCGTGGCCGAGATCGCGCTGCAGGGGCGCGCGCCGGGCCGGACCCGCTTCATGGCGGTGCGCTTCGGCAACGTGCTGGGATCCTCGGGGTCGGTGATCCCGCTCTTCCGCAAGCAGATCCAGGCCGGCGGACCGGTGACGGTCACGCATCCGGACATGACGCGCTACTTCATGATGATTCCCGAAGCCTGCCAGTTGATCCTGCAGGCGGGCGCGATGGGCGAGGGCGGCGAAATCTTCATTCTGGAGATGGGCACGCCGGTCAAGATCGCCGACATGGCGCGCGACATGATCCGGCTGTCCGGCAAGGTGCCCGACCAGGATATCCAGATCGTCTACACGGGCCTGCGTCCGGGCGAAAAGCTCTACGAGGAACTCATCACGCAGGGCGAGGGCATCGTGGCGACGGCGCACGAAAAAATCATGGTGCTCAAGCGCGACGGACACGGGGCGGAGGCCGCGGAGGGGGACCGCAAAGTCCGGGCGCAGATCGACCGTTTGGCGGCGGCGGCGGCCACCTTCGAGCCGGAGCGGATCAAGGCCGCGCTCAAGGAAATCGTGCCCGAATACGCGCCGGCCAATCATTCCGCGCCGGCATGACGCCCGGGAGTTCCACGCCGGTTTTCTGGGGCCGGAAGCCGTCGGTTTCCGCCTGCCGCGAGGGCGACAACCTCATCCTGTTCGATCCCGATCGCGCCCGCGAAAAAGTCGTCAACCGCGCCGGGGCCGCCATCTGGGCGGCCATGGACGGCGCGGCGCGGGCGGAAGACCTCGCCGCGGCGCTGGCCCGGCGCTACGAAATCGCCCCGACGGACGACGTCCGCGCCGATGCCCGCGCGTTCGCGGAAGAATTGATCCGCGACGGGTTCGCCGAGGCGGCGTCCGCGCCGCGTCCGGCGCCGCTGGCGGCGGAAGACTATTCCTGGCTGCACGAAGCGCCGCGCGCGCTGGATTTGTCCCTGACCGGCCGTTGCAACCTGCGCTGCGCCTATTGCTTCTACGCCGACGAAATGGTCGGACGCCGCGACCTGCCGGCGGACCGCTGGCTGGCGTTTTTCAAGGAATTGGAAAGCCTGGCCGTGCGCCGCCTGACGCTCAGCGGCGGCGAGCTGTTCATGCGGCCGGATGTGTGGGAACTGCTCGACGGAATCGTCGCGGCGCGCATGCGCTTCACGATCCTGACCAACGGGACGCTGCTGACGGACGACGTCTTGGCGCAACTGGGCCAGGCGCAGCGGCGCCGGCGGCTGGACGCGGTCCAGGTGTCCATCGACGGCTCGCGGGCGGAAATCCACGATGCGTCGCGCGGCAAAGGCAGTTTCGAGAAGGCCATCCGCGGGCTGCGGCTTCTGACGGCGGCCGGTTTTCCCGCAACGGCCCGCGTGACGGTCAACCGGCACAACGTCGGCGACCTGGAGCGCACGTTCCGGCTGCTGCTGGACGAAATCGGCTTGGCGCGGGTCGGCACGAACGACGCGATGCCGATGGGCACCGGCTGCGCGCGGCGGGAGGACATCGTGCTGCTGCCGGAGCAACGGCCGGAAGCGATGCGCACGTTGGTCCGGCTCGAGCAGGAATATCCCGGCCGCATCCAGGCCTCCGCGGGTTCGCTGGCCCTGTGGCACATGTTCCGGGAGATGGAGGAAGCCCAGGCCACCGGCCGCAAGACGCGCCGCTGGAAAATGGGCTGCCTGTCGTCGTGCGGGTGCATGTTCGCGAAGCTGGCGGTGCACCACGACGGCATGATCGTGCCGTGCAACATGCTGGCGGCAGCCGCGCTGGGCACCATCGGCGAAACGCCGCTCCGCAGCATCTGGCAGGACCATCCGCTGTTGAAGGAAATGCGCACGCGGGGCCAGATCCCGATGGATCAGGTGCCCGGCTGCGCGGGGTGCGAATGGGCGCCGTTTTGCAGCGGCGGCTGCCCGGCGGCGGAATACACCCGGACCGGCGAGATGGACGTGGCCAATCCGGAGTGCTGCTACCGGCGGTTTCTCGAGGAATGCGGGAGTCTGCCGTGAGCGCAACTTCCGCTTTGCGCTACGCGCTGCGGAACGACGTCGCCGTCGAGGACTTCGGCGAACGGGCGCTGGTGCTGCGGTGCGACGCGCTGGAGATGCGCGAAGTCAACGCGGCCGGGCGGAACATCCTGGCGCTTCTTGACGGGGAACGCACGGTGGCGGATATTGCCGGGGCGGCGGAAATGGCGGCCGCCGACGTGGCCGCGGCGCTGCGGGAGATGGAGCGGCACGGCATCGTGCGGCAAGTGGCGGCATTGAGCAAGGAAAGGCCCGGCGACGTGAACGAGGCGAAATATCTGGCGGATCCCGACGTGTCGTTCCGGCCCGAGGACGACGACGGCGGCATCTTGTACAACGCGGAAACCGATCTGCTGGAAGTCATCAATCCGACGGCGGCCGAAATCTGGAAGTTCCTGGCGGCGCCGCGCACGCCGGCCGAGGTGGTCGCGCATCTGCTCGACGTCTGCGACGGCGCGGACCGGGAGCAGGTCGCGCGGGACGTGCGGGATTTCCTGGAGTCCATGCGGACCAAGGGCTTCGTCGGCACGGTCGCGGAGCCGGCATGACGGAACCGCGCGACACCTGCGACGGTCTGGACGGGCGGACCGCGGCCGGCCCGGTCGTCGCCATGGCGCCGGACGTGCCGGCCTTGCGGACCTTCTATCTCTACCTGTCCGCCGGCTGCAATCTGCATTGCCGGCACTGCTGGATCACCCCGACGTTCGTGCAGGGCCGGCCGGTCCCGGCCGAATGCCTCGATTTCGGCCTGCTGAAAAGCGCGGTGGCGGAAGCCAAGCCGCTGGGGCTGGCGTCCGCCAAATTGACGGGCGGCGAACCGGCGCTGCATCCGGAATTCCGCAAGATCGTCGATTTCCTGACGGCGGAAGGCTTGGAACTTTCCATGGAGACCAACGCCACGCTGATCGACCGCGGGCTGGCGGCGCATCTGGTTTCCCGGACGAACCTGCGGCGGGTCGCGGTGAGCCTGGACAGTTCCGTGCCGGAGGAACACGACCGGTTCCGGGGGCTGCGGGGCGCGTTTGCGGCCGCGGTGGCGGGCATCGGGCATTTCACGGCGGCCGGGCTGCGGCCGCAGATCATCATGTCGGTCTATCGCGGCAACCTGAACCAGATCGAAGGCCTGATCGAGCTGGCGATCCGCCTTGGCGCGGGCGCGGTGAAGTTCAATCCGGTGACGCAATCGGGCCGCGGCGCGGACCTGCACCGGCAGGGCCAGGGACTGGATTTCGACGAGTGGCTGGCGCTGATCCACCGCATCAAGGGGCCGCTGCAGGACCGCTATCCGCAGATCCATCTGGGGGCGATGGTGCCGCCGGCGATGTCGAGCGTCAAAGAGCTGTTGCGCTACGGCGGGGAGGGCGCGGGCTGCCACGTGCGCCACATCCTGGGCATCCTCGGCACGGGCGAGATGGCCCTGTGCGGCATCGGCCGGAACGTGCCGGAGCTTTGCTTCGGGCAACTGGGCCGGGACCGCCTGCGCGACGTCTGGATGCGCCATCCGGTGCTGGTCCAGATGCGCAAGGATCTGGAAGGGCCGTATCCGGGCATTTGCGGCGATTGCCTGCATGCCGGCCGGTGCATGACCCATTGCCTGGCGCAGAATTTCGAGGCCAACGGCAAGTTGGTGTCGCCGTCGCCGCTGTGCGCGGAGGCGGAGCGGCGCGGCGTTTTTCCGCCGACGCGGCGAATCTCATGGAACGGAGTTTCGGCGGAGGGATGACCGCCGCCGTTCCAGACGGGCTGTTTCTCCATGCCTCCGCGGTGGCAACCGAGAGCGGCGCCGTGCTGTTTCTCGGGCATTCCACGGCCGGAAAAAGCACCATTGCCCGGAAACTGGGCGCCGAGCGGCCGGTGTTGGCCGACGATTCCGTGTTTGCCGGACCGGATGCCGCCGGCGTTTGGCGGGTGGTCGATGGGGGCTTCCGTTTTGACCGCGGCTGGGGGCTGGACGAATGGCAAGCCGACGTCCGGCGGCGATTCCTGGAGGGGCGGGGGCTGCCCGTCCGGAAATGTTTCCGCATCCACCAAGCCTCCGCCGTGCGAATGGAGCCGATGCCGCCTTGGGAACTGGGGAAGCATCTGATGGATGCGGCGATGGAAATCGACGTGCAGCGGAAATTCGGTCCAAAACCGTCAGAAAACCCATCGGAACTGGCGGCATGGCATGAAATAATGTCAAAGCGTCGCCAGTGGTTCCGCCAAGTCGCCGAACTGGCCCGCAACTGCCCCGGATGGCATCTTTGGTTCGCCAAAGAAACTTCGCCGCGCGAGCTGCTGGATTGCATCCAAAAAGCCTGAAAACGGCCATAAATCTGTCCGAAGCGACAGAATATCACCAAAATGAGCCGAAAAACGGTCGCAAAACATCGATTTCGGCAAAATAGCGCATAAAAATAAGCCAAAAATGATCAGAAATGGTCATTTCATCGTCTGAAAACGGCATTTCGCGCTCCAAACGGCCTATTTATCGGAATGCGCTAATATTTAGCATCGAAAATACTGAAAAATAATCATATCATAACAAATATATAATCCATATTTAACCGTACACGATTTGCGCACAAAATGGGAGGAGAATACACTGCGCCTATAAGTTGAAAGGAATTCGTCGTCCTGACGTCGGGATGTGCGGGGTAGATGAAAAAACGTTCCACATTTCGATTCGGGCGACGGGCGTGGGCCGCCGTCTGCGCGGCGTTGGCATGGGCGGCGCCGGTTTGGGGGGCTAATCCGGACGGCGACCTGCGCGTCGAGATCGTCACGGCCTACAATCTGGTGGTGGATTCCAACGCGGAATCGCCGTCCACCTACGCGCCGAAATCGGCCTACATCGGGGCGAAATTCTGCAACGACGGCACCGAGCCGCTGACGAACGTCTGGGCCTACATCGGCGATCTGGATGCGGGCACGCCGGGGACCTATCCGAGCCGGACGCATGCCCCGCTGGTCGGGCCGCTGCCGGGCGGCAAGTTCGCGCTGACCCACGAGGGCGGCACGATGGGCGCGAACGACGCCACCCGGTACATCGGTACGATCCAGCCGGGCGAATGCATTACGGTGTACTGGCTGGTCAGCTACCCGCAGCTCGACGCCAACGGCGACGCGGTCTGGGGCCCCAGCATCAAGCCCGAGGACGATTTGTGGCTGGAATACGACGTCTGGGCCACGGCCCGGGACGGCGGCGCCTATCTGCAGGCCGACGACTCGCGCACGCTGACGTGCCGCAACGAAATTTCCGCCATGGCCAACAAGATCTGGCCCAACGGCGCCAACAAGGTGCCGCAGGAATACCAGGACCTGCTGAACCAGTACGCGCCGCTGTGGACGAACACCTCGGCGACCGCGGAGCCCGGCGCCATCCTGCGCACGGAAGGCATCTGGTACGACCTGGGCAACGTCGGCGACGGCTTCGACAACGACGGCGACCTGGTGCCGGACCGCAACGCGTGGCTCCAGCCCGTTGGCGATCCGGACCTGTTCGACCCGTCCTGCTTCCGCCTCGTCCGCACCTACGTGATGGTGATCGTGAAGCTCAACGACGGCACCGAGCAGGTGATCCTCGCGGAAGACCAGCTCTATTTCACGCAGATCCCGGCCAACAACCGCGGGGCAGTGGGCTACGTGATGTACGAATTCATGGCCATCGGGTCGGGCTGCGTCAGCACCCTGACGCCGTACCAGGAAGTGGCCTCGGGCTTCGACAACGAGAAATTCAACGGCGACTACGGCGCGCCGGGCCAGACCCTGACCGGCGGCACGTCGCTGCTGGCCATCGCGAAATCGGCCGACCCGATCGTGACGCGTCCGGGGAGCAACATCGCCTACACGGTGACCTACACGAACTCGGGCCCGGATCCGTCCGGGCGGCCGGACATCGGCCTGCCGGTGGTGCTCCAGGATGCCATTCCCACGGGCACGCTCTACGTCGCGGGCAGCGCGACGGCCGCCAACGTCCTGCCGTCCGGCGTGGGCAGCTACACGGTCTACTACTCGACCAACCACGGACTGACCTGGTCCCCGACGGAGCCGGCCGTCGCCACGAACGTGACCGACGTGCAGTGGTGGCTGAGCGATCCGCTGCCGCCCGGCGGAACCGGCACCGTGAAGTTTTCCGTCACGGTCAAGAACCCTTGGCCATTCCCGAGCCCGATCGTGCCCAACACGGCGGGGCTGAGCTTCGGCAACACGACGCCCTTCCTGTGGGCGCACGCGCAGACGCTGCTGCTGGGCAACAACGCCCTCGGCGATCTGGTCTGGCGCGACGACGGCGCGGGCGGCGGCTATCTGGGCAACCAGCGGCAGGAGGGCGGCGAAACGGGCATCACCGGCGTGACGGTGCGCGTGTACTACGACGCCAACGGCGACGGCGTCGTCGGCGCGGGCGATTACTTGGTTTCCTCGACGAACACGGGGGTGAACGGCCTCTACGGCGTCACCAACCTGCCGGACGGCACGTTCGTCGTGGCGGTCGAAACCACCAATTCGAACGTGCCCTACGGCTACACGCCGACCACGCCGACCCGGTGGTCCATCGCGCTCGATCCCGCGCGCACCAACGTCAACGGCGTCGTGAACCTGACGGCCGATTTCGGCTTCGCGCCGGCCTTGACCTTGGTCAAGACCCACGTCAGCACCAACGCCGTCCGCGAAGGGCAGCTGATCAGCTACAACCTGACGGTTTCCAACAACCTGCCCGGCAACGGCACGGGCGGGGCCATGCCGGCGACCTATCTGGCCTGGGCGTCGGCCGGTTCGGGCGACCCCGCCGAATGGCATGGCTTCGGGAACACTTTCACGCCGCCAGGGCCGGACGGAATCTACACCACCAACCATTTCGACAATGCGGCGAAACAACTGGTCCTGTCGAACTTCGTGATGGGCGTGCAGAACGGCAGCATCTCCAACGTGAAGCTGGTGATGCCGATCGTGATGGCGCCACCCATCGGCACGGACGACGAACTGACGATCGACATCGCCCGGAGATCGCCCGCCACGACCATTTTCTCGAAGGTCTACTTGGCCACGAACTTGGTCAGCGGCACTTGGACGATCCCCCTGACGGGCACCTTTGCGTGGGCGTGGGCGGATTTCGCCACGAACTATACCGTGAGGCTGGCCGGAAAAAAGAATTCGGGCGGCGCGGCCGGCGGCGGCATCCGGATCGATTGCGTGGGCTTCCGGATCACGGGCACGGAAACGACGCTGGCGGCGAGCGCGACCACGACGCTGAATCCGGTGCCGCTGACGGATCGCTACGACCCGGCCAAACTGCTGTACGTCGGCGCCCAGCCGCCGGCGACGAGCGTCTCGACCAACGGCGGGTTGGGCACGCTGTACTGGAACAACGTCGGGCCGATCTATCCCGGCGGCACGTCGACGGTGGCGGTGACCTTCAAGCTGCTGGAACCGCCCGGCAACACCAACACGCTGACGACGAACACCGTCTGGACGACCAACTCCTACTTCCAGGGCGGGGCGCACGCCAACAACGCCACGAGCAGCGTGGTCGTCACGCAGTTCCCGGCCGCGACGGTCGGCGACTACGTCTGGCGCGACCTGAACGGCGACGGCCTCCAGAACGAAACCAACATGGGCATCGCCAACGTGGCGGTGTCCATCACGCCGCCGGCGGGCATCGATCTGGGGCGCGGCGCGGGCCTGGCGATCACCAACTGGACTTCCACGAACGGCTACTACCTGTTCGAGTCGATCCCCGCGACGGGCGTCTACACGGTGCGCGTGGCGACGGCGACGCTGCCCTCCGCATCGTTCACGAACACCTACGACGAACGCGGAACCTACGACAGCACGGCGGCCATCTTCCTGGACATCTACGCCAACGGCACGAACAACCTCCACCTGACGACGGACTTCGGCTACCGCCTGCCCAGCGTGATCGAAGGCACGATCTGGCACGACTACGATCGCGGCCGGGAAACCTATCGCGAAGCCGGCGAGGACTGGATGACCAACGTGACGGTCTATCTCTGCGCCAGCCCGTCGCCGTGCGGTCCGGGCGCGTCCATCGCCACGAACGTCACGACCACCAACGGCTATTTCCGCTTCACCGGCAATTTCAACGGCACCTACACGGTCTACGTCGCGACGAACACCGGCATGCTCGGCACCGGCTCGTGGAAAATATCGTGGGACTCGAACGGCACGAACACGCCGAACTACGACAACCAAGTGACGGTTCCGCTCGGCGGGCTGGGGCGGGCGGACTTCAGCTACTTCCGCACCGGGCCCTACCGCATCGGCGACACGCTGTTCTGGGACTGGAACACCAACGGCGTGCAGGACGTCGCGTCCGAAGGCGGCATCTCCAACGTCACCGTGCGGCTCTACGAAGACGCCAACGGCGACGGGACGGTGGACACCAACGCCGACGCCTTCATCGCGTCGACGGTCACCGGCACCAACGGCTACTACGTCTTCACCAACCTGTTCGCGACGAACACCTACCTGGTGATCGTGGACCGGCAGGATCCCGACCTGCCGGCCACCGCCATCGTGACGGCGGACCCCTGGGGCGCGAAGGACGGCCGCAGCGTGGTCACGCTCGTCAACGCCGACAACCTGGACCAGGATTTCGGCTTCTGGCTTGCCGGGAACGGCGCGATCGGCGACACGGTGTGGCGCGACGTGAATGCCGACGGCGTCCAAGGCGGCGCGCAGGAGTCGGGCATCTCCAACGTGCTGGTCACCCTGTATTTCAACGGCGATGGCGCCTACCGGCCGCTGCGGACCACGAACACCAGCGCCACCGGGTACTATCTGTTCGGTTCCCTGCCGGACGGCAAATACCGGGTGACGGTGGACGCGGCGGATGCCGACCTGCCGGTCGACGCCTTGGGCAACGTCTGGCATGCGACCACGGCCACTTCCTACGACGTGACGATCAGCGGCGGCAACGTCTACCTGGACGCCGATTTCGGATTCGCCCCCTACGGCGCCATCGGCGACACGGTCTTCTGGGACGTCAACCGCAACGGCACCCAGGATGCCGAACCCGGCGTGCCGGGCGCGACCGTGCAGCTGTGCGCGGATGCCAACCACAACGGGGTTTACGACGCCGGGGAGACGGTGCTGGAAAGCGCCGTCACGGATGCCGCCGGCAAGTATCTGTTCGACCAGTTGTTGCCCGGTTACTATGCGGTGCGGGTCGTGACGTCCAGCGGACCGCTGGCGGGGGCGGACCAGACCGCCGATCCCCAGTCGGACGGCCTGACCTGCAGCGATCCGGATTTGACCGTGCCTTGCGACGACCAGTGCGGCTGGAACCTGATGCCCGGCCAGATTTTCCTGGGCGCGGACTTCGGCTACGCGCCGACGGGCGTCATCGGCGATACGCTCTGGATCGACGTCAACGACAACGGCGTGCGCGACGCCGGCGAACCCGGCATTCCGTACGTCTCGGTGATCCTGTACTCCAACGGGGTGGCCATCGCCACCAACGCGACCGACGCGGACGGTCTCTACGGCTTCAGCGGCCTGGTGGACTTCTCCAACTACGGCGTGCGGGCGGCGACCAACGACGCCGATTTCCCGGCCGGACTGACCAACACCTGGACGGCGGACGGGACCTTCGACAACTACACGACGAACATCGTGATGTCCGGCGGCGCCGTGGCGTCCATCGGCGGCTATCCCTGCACGGATTGCGACCTGAACGTCGATTTCGGCTACCGCTATGCGGGCAACAACAGCCTGAGCGGCACGATCGGGCTCGACGCGACGCCGTACGACGGCTTGATGAACGGCCTGAATCCGTCCGGCCCGGGCGCCGGCGAATCGCCCTATGCCGGCGTGCCCGTCACGCTGTACCTGTGGAACGACGACGGCGACGGCGTCATCGAAGCCGGCGAGACCGCGCAGCTCGGCACGACGACCACCGCCGCGAACGGCGACTACGCTTTCGCGGGACTGCCCAACGGCGACGGCAACGACAAGTACGTCGTGGCCAGTCCCGCGCCCGAAAGCTTCCTGACGCTCACGACCACCAACGGTTCCATCGCGGGCGTGGCGGTCTTTTCGACGACCAACCTCCAAGGCTACGCCGTTTCCGCGCGGCTGGCGGTGAACGTCGCGCCGACGATCACGAACATGGACTTCGCCTATGCCTCCCAGAAATCCTACGACTACGGCGATCTGCCGGAGAGCTACAAGACGCTGGTCCCCGACGGCGCGCGCCACGTTTTGGCGACCGTGCCGAATCTGTACCTGGGCGCCGGCGTCGATGCGGAAGGCAACGGCCAGCCTTCGGCCGGCGCCGACGGCGACGACTTGGCCGGCACGGACGACGAAAACGGCGTGGTGCAGATCGTCGATTCCGTCTGGCGGACGGGTTCCGCCGGCGGTTCCGTCGCGGTGACGGTGGGGGCGGGCAGCGGCTGGCTGCTGGGCTATATCGATTTCAACCGCGACGGCGATTTCGTCGATGCGGGCGAAATGGTCGCCAATGTCGCGGTTTCCAACACGGGCGGCAACGGGGCGGGCGTCTACACGAATTCGTTCGCGGTGCCCGCCGGCACCTTCTCCACGACCAGTTCCACGCCGCTCTACGCGCGCTTCCGGATCTATCCGGCCCAGCCGCTGTTCCCCGAGCTGGCGTTCGCCGGCACGGCCGACAACGGCGAAGTCGAGGACTATCTCTGGCATCTGGCCGGCCTGGGCGACTACGTCTGGTACGACGTGGACGGCGACGGCGTCCAGGATGCCGGCGAGCCGCCGATTCCCGGCGTGCGCGTGTTCATCGATCAGAACGCCGATGGGGTTTGGCAGGCCACCGAGCCGGCCGCGACCACCGATGCCAGCGGTCTCTACGGCATCGGCGGCCTCGTCCCGGGATCCTATGCCGTGCGGGTGGATGCGAGCACGTTGCCGGCCGGCGTCACGCCGACCTACGACCTCGACGGCATCGGCACGCCGCACCGGACCGCGGTCGACGTCGCGGCGCTGGACCAGTTCGTTTCCACGGTCGATTTCGGCTATGCGCCCCCGGTGGACATCGGCGACCGGGTCTGGTTCGACGCCAACCGCGACGGTATCCAGAACCTTTCCGAAACCGACGGATTGTACGAAATTCCGGTCGCGCTGCTGGACACCAACGGCAACGTGGTGGCGGAAACCCAGACCGATTCCCAAGGCAAGTATCTGTTCGCGAACATGCCGACGGGCACCTATCTGGTCCGCTTCGATCTATCCGTCTTCACCACGAACGAGATGCTCAGCCCGTCCAAGGTCGGCAGCGACGACGCGATCGACAACGACTGGATTTCCGGCAATGCGAGCGACTATGCCTGGACCGCTCCGTTTTCCGTCGCGGGCGGCCAGGACTACCTGGACGTGGATCTCGGCGTTTCCACCCGCTCGCCGACGCGCGCCGAACTGGCGGAAGTCTGGGGCGAGTGGTCCGACGGCGCCGGCCGCGTGGTCTGGCGCACGGATTCGGAATACAGCACGGCCGGATTCTTCGTGTTCCGCGTCGATCCGGAGACCGGGACGGAAACGCGGTTGAACGAGCGCTTGATCCTTTCCGCCTTCAGCGAAGGCGGCGCCACGTACGTGCTGGCCGATCCCGCCGCGCGGGCCGGCGAAGAGCGGACCTATCGCCTGGAAGAAGTCGAGTTGTCCGGCGAACGCCGCGATCTGGGGATCCACGAATTGCGCTTCGACGAGCCGGCCGAGCCGGCGGCGGTTTCCCGCTCGGCGCTGGCGGCGAAACCGGCGGCGAAGGCCGTGCGGCCCAGGAACCTGTCGGGGCCGTCCGCGGTGCTGAAGGTTCAAGTCGAACGGGAGGGCCTCTACGGCGTGGCCTGGCAGTCCATCGCGGACGGCATGGGGCGGCCGCTGGCGGACGTGCAAGCGCTGGCGGAAGCGGGGGCACTGAAGATTACGCGGCAGGGCGAATCCGTGCCGGCGCTCGTCGATGCCGCGCGCGAACGGCTGGTCTTCCATGCCCGGCAACCGGTGCGCAGCTGGTATGCGCACGCCGATGCCTATCTGATTTCGGCGGGGACGGGCGTCGCCATGCCGCGGCGCGATCCCGGGGCGGCGGCCGGTACCGCGGTCTTCCCGTCGACGATCCGGTTCGAGGAAAACAACTACCTGTTCAGCATGAACCGCATGCCGGAGGATTTCTATTTCTGGATTCCGGTCATGAGCGGTTTCGGCGAACTGTCGGTGACCAACGTGCCGCTGGACCTGAGCGGCTACGCGGGCGGCGATCTGGCGCTGAAGGTGCGCTTGATGGGCTGGTCGAGTTCGACCAATTATCCCGACCATCTGGCGCGCTTCGCGTTCAACGGCGTGGAACTCGGCACGATTTCCTTCGACGGGCAGGATGCCGTCGAAGCCCAGCTGACGGTGCCCGCCGCCGCCGTGCGGAACGGCGCGAACGCGCTGGCGATCGAAGGCGTCCTGCAACCGGGCCGCGCGGAGAGCTTCTTCGTGGTGGATTGGATCGATGCGACCTTTGCCCGCGAACTGGATCCGGGAACGATCCCCGCCATGTTCGGGCCGCAGGGCGCCTCCGCCGTCTCCGCGCAGGCCTTCGCCGACCCGCTCGCCGTGGCCGTGGACGAAGCGGGCGGACCGACCTGGATCGCCGACGAGAACGGCGCGCTGCCCCACAAGGCCTGGGCGGTCGCGGATCCGGCCGAACGCTACGCGATCGCCGAGGCGGAGGCGGTGCCGATGCTGGCGCCCGAGCCGGCGGCGGCCGACGCCTGGTTCCTGGCGGCCGACAACCGCATCGATTATCTGGTGATCGCCTCCCGCGACCTGGCGGCGGCCGCGCAGGAACTGGTGGATTATCGCGCGGGGCAGGGGCTGCGCGCCGGCCTGGCGACGTTCGAAGACGCCTGCGATCTGCTGGCCGGCGGCGTGCGGACCCCGGAGGCCATCCGGGCGTTGCTGGAATACGCGGCGGCGCATTGGGCGGTGGCGCCGCGGATGGTCGTGCTGGCGGGCAGCGGGCACTACGATTATCTGGGCCTGAACTACGCCGAGGCCAACCATCTGCCGCCGCTGCTGGTCCAGATGCCGGCCGGCGTGTGCGCCGCGGACGGCCTGCTGGCCGATACCGGCGGCGACGAGTTGCCGGATCTCGCGATCGGGCGCTTGCCGGCGCTGACCGCGGCGGAACTGACCGCGATGATCGCGAAGATCAAGGCCTACGAGGCGGGTTTCGGCGCGGACTGGCAGAACCAGCTGGTCCTGGCGGCGGACAATGCCGATGCGGCCGGCCAGTTCCCGGCGGCGAACCAACGCTTGGCGGATCTGGTCGCGGCGCCCTACGCCGTGGCGGAACGGATCGAACTCGGCGCGCTGGCGTTCACCGCGGCCCGCACGAATCTCCTCCGCTGGTTCAACGTCGGCGCGGGATTCATCAACTACGTCGGCCACGGCGACATCAAGAACCTCGCGGCGGAAAAATGGCTGAAGGATACCGACGTGGCGGCGATG
>CALKWZ010000028.1 GCA_938003985.1 uncultured Verrucomicrobiota bacterium
CCGAAGGCGAAGGCGGCGGTTTCCGCAAACCCTACGGCGGCGGTTTCCGCAAGCCGTACGGTCCGCGCGCCGAAGGCGGCGAGGGCGGTGGCTTCAGGAAGCCTTACGGTCCGCGTGCCGAAGGCGAAGGCGGCGGTTTCCGCAAACCCTACGGCGGCGGTTTCCGCAAGCCTTACGGTCCCCGCGCCGAAGGCGGCGAGGGCGGTGGCTTCAGGAAACCTTACGGTCCGCGCGCCGAAGGCGAAGGCGGCGGCTTCCGCAAACCGTTCGGTCCGCGCAAACCCTATGGCCCCCGCGCCGAAGGCGGCGCGGGCGGTGGTTTCAGGAAACCTTACGGGCCGCGCGCCGAAGGCGGCGAAGGCGGCGGTTTCCGCAAACCGTTTGGCCCGCGCAAGCCGTACGGCCCGCGCGCGGAAGGCGCGGGCGGCGGTTTCCGCAAACCGTATGGCCCGCGTCCCGATCGCGCCGGCCCCGGCGCCGGTCCGGAGCGCCCCGCGTTCCGTCCGCGCAAGCCCTACGGCGACGGCAAGCGGCCGGTTTGGAAAAAGCGTCCGCCCGAAGACGGCGGCGGCGCGCCGGAATGATTTCGCGGCGCCGGGCCCGCGCCCGGAAACCGGTTGACCGCCGTCCGCGCGGCGTTTAGAGTGTCCCGGATTTTTCACCGAAGGAGAACACATGGCCCCAGCGATCAAAGAAGAACAGCAACCCACGGAAGGCGCGTCCGCCAAGAGCGCGCTGCTTTTCGAAATGGACAACGTGGCGCTCGGCGCCCGGCAGATCCGCTACGAGGTGCTCGCGCGCATCCTCAAGGAACAGCGCATCGAACTGACGCCCATCCAGTTTTCCCGCTTCTGCCTGCATCCGGCCCCGCAGGTCTACATGCCCGCCTTCCTCGCCGCGATGAAGTACACGGCCGCGACGCCCGAGCAGGTCGTCGAGCGCCTCATCGGCGAGACCACCTCCCGCTTCATGCAGAAAACCACCGTCATCAGCGAAGGGCTCATCAAGTGGATGGAAGCCGCGCAGGCGCGCGGCGCGGCCATCGCGTGCGTCTCCATGCTGCCGCAAGCCTCCGCCGAAACGGTGGCGGCCCACCTCGGTTTCGACCGCTGGAACGTCACGGTGATTTCCGGCCTGCCGTCGGTGGACAAGGCCTTCCCGCGCGCCGAGCATTGGCTGCGCATGGCCAAGGCCGTCGGCCGCAACCCGAAGCGCTGCCTGTCGATCGTCAGCAGCATGGCGACCGCCAAGTCGGCCCTCGCCGCCATGATGCACGTCGTCGCGGTGACGGACGCGTTCACCGAATACCAGGATTTCTGCGGCGCCAACCTCGTTTGCTCCGATCTCAAGGAAGTCGATCCCAATGAGTTCTTCGAGCAAATCAGCTTCTAAGCGCAAACGCCCCGCCGCGAAACCCGCGCCCCGCAAAAAGCCCGCGAAAAAGTCCGCCGCCGCCCAGCTGGCTTCGCCGGCCGCGCGCCGCAAGGGCGTCGCCGAACTGGCCCGCCTGCTGGACATCATGGCCCGCCTGCGCCGGCCCGGCGACGGCTGCCCGTGGGATCTCGAGCAGACGATCGACACCATCAAGCCGAACCTCATCGAAGAGGCCTACGAGGCCCTCGACGCGATGGAAAGCGGCAACCGCGCGCACCTGACCGAGGAACTCGGCGACCTGCTGCTGCAGATCGTCTTCCAGGCGCAGATCGCCGCCCAGGAAGGCTCGTTCAATTTCGCCGACGTCGCCAAAGGCATTTCCGAAAAACTGATCCGCCGCCATCCGCACATCTTCGGCGACGTGAAGGTGGCCGACTCGAAGGAAGTCCTCCGCAACTGGGACGCCATCAAGAAGACCGAAAAGAAGGCGCGGATTTCCGCGCTCGACGGCATTCCCAAGCACGTGCCGCCGCTGCACCGGGCCTACCAGGTCCAGAAGCTGGCCGCGCGCGTCGGGTTCGATTGGAGCGACGTCTCCGGCGCGTTCCAGAAGCTGACGGAAGAAATCGGCGAGCTGCAGGAAGCCATCGCCGCCCAGAACCGCAAGCACGTCGTCGAGGAAATCGGCGACCTGCTGTTCTCCGTGGTCAACGTCGCGCGCTTCGCGAAGGTCGATCCCGCCTACGCGCTGGAACTGACCAACGCCAAGTTCATCCGCCGCTTCCGCGCCGTGGAAGACGAAATCGTCGCCAGCGGCCGCCGGATGAAGGACTGCACCTTGGCCGAGATGGACGCCATCTGGGACAAGATCCGCGCCGCCGACAAGCGGCGCTGAGCCGCCCCCGCGGCCGTTTTCAACGTTTTTACGTACTACGTAAAACCCGCGCAAAGTTTTTACGTTCTACGAAAAATCGCCGAATCTTTTTACGTACTACGTAAAACGCGCCCGGACTTTTTACGTACTACGTAAAATCCGGGGGAGAATGCGGTCCAGCGGCGCGCGGCGGGCGGCGGGCGAGAATCGGATTGACGGCGGGGGCCGGGAGAGTAAGTTGGTCTGGATTTTGCGGCATTTTGGAGCGTCATGAGCGAGCAGGCACAGCCATTCGAACTTCCGTATCCGGCCATCGACCCCTTGGAATGCAAGGCGTGCGGGCGGTGCATCGCGGCCTGCCCGAAGAAGGTCATCGCCCTCGGGACGAAACTGAACGCGCGGGGCTACGTCTTCGCGGAATACGCCGGCGCCGGGTGCATCGGCTGCCTGAACTGCTTCTACGTCTGCCCGGAGCCCAACGCCATCGCCGTGCACGTGAAGGCGAAGGAGGCGAAGTAGCCATGGCGACGCAACTGGTCAAGGGCAACACGGCGGTCGTCGTCGGCGCGCTCTACGCGGGCTGCGACAGTTTCTTCGGCTATCCCATCACGCCGGCGAGCGAAATCCTGCACGAGGCGGCCAAGCTGTTCCCGCCGGCGGGCCGGCGCATGGTGCAGGCGGAGAGCGAAGAGGCCGCGATCAACATGGTCTACGGCGCGGCGGCGACGGGCCGGCGCGCGATGACGGCCTCGTCCGGGCCGGGCATCAGCCTGAAGCAGGAGGGCGTGTCGTACCTCTCGGGCGCGCAGCTGCCGGCGGTGATCGTGGACATCATGCGCGCCGGACCGGGCCTCGGGAACATCGGGCCGGAGCAGGGCGACTACAACCAGGTGGTGAAGGGCGGGGGCCACGGCAACTACCGCACGATCGTGCTGGCGCCGGCGAGCGTCCAGGAAATGTGCGATTTCACGTTCAAGGCGTTCGAGCTGGCCAGCAAGTGGCGCATGGTCGTCTACGTGCTGGCCGACGGCGTCCTGGGCCAGATGATCGAACCGCTGCGGTTTCCCGAAACGAGCGTCGCGCCGGAAACGGACAACCGCTGGGCGGTGGACGGCACGGCCGCCACGCGGCCGAACGTGGTGACGTCGATCTTCCTCAATTTCGACCAGCAGGAGGCGTTCAACCACGAGCTGCAGGCGAAGTACGCGGCGGTGGCGGCGGCGGAACAGGCTTCGGAAAGCTACCGGATGGACGACGCGGACGTCGCGCTGGTGGCCTACGGCATCAGCGCGCGCATCGCGCAGGGCGCCGTGGACGCCGCGCGGCAGGAGGGTTTCAAGGTCGGCCTCTTCCGGCCGCAGACCCTGTTCCCGTTCCCGCAGGACGCGCTCAACGCGTTCGTGGCGCGGGGCGGCAAGCAGCTGATCTGCGTGGAAATGAGCAACGGCCAGATGCGCGACGACGTGAAGCTGGCGATCGAATGCCGCTGCCCGGTGCATCTGGTCTGCCGGCTGGGCGGCAACCTGGTGACGCGGGACGAGATCCTGGCGAAAATCCGCGCCACGGCGCGGCAGGCTTGAGGCGGGAGCGCGCGATGGAAAAAGTGATCGAAACCCGGGGCCTCTACAAGACGTTTCCGCGCAAGGGCGGTTCGGCGCTGACGGCGACGCACTATTGCCCCGGCTGCGAGCACGGCGTGCTCCACAAGCTGATCGGCGAGGCGCTCGCCGACATGGAGCTGCAGGACCGGACGGTCGTCATCAGCCCCGTGGGCTGCGCGGTGTTCGCCTACTACTATTTCGACGCGGGCAACGTGCAGGTCCCGCACGGCCGCGCGGCGGCCGTGGGCACGGGCATCTCGCGCACGAAGAACCAGGCCGTGGTGGTGGCGTACCAGGGCGACGGCGATCTGGCGTCCATCGGCCTCAACGAAACGCTGCAGGCGGCCAACCGCGGCGAGAAGATCGCGGTGTTCTTCGTCAACAACACGGTCTACGGCATGACCGGCGGCCAGATGGCGCCGACGACGCTCGTGGGCGAAAAGACGGAAACGTCGCCGGACGGGCGCGATCCGCTGCAGACGGGCTATCCGCTGCACATGGCGGAACTGATCAGCCAGCTGCAGGCGCCGGTCTACGTCGCGCGGGTCTCGTTCTCGAACATGGCCAAGCTCAAGCAGGCCCGGCAGGCGATCCGCAAGGCGCTGGAAATCCAGCGCGACGGCAAGGGCTACGCCTTCGTCGAGGTGCTGATGGCCTGCCCGACCAACCAGAAGATGAACGTCGAGGCCGCGACCCGGTTCGTGTCCGAACAGATGGAAAAGGAATTCCCGCTGGGCATCCTGCGCGACCGTTCGGCGGACGTGCGGCCGCTCGTGCGCGCGGAAAGCGACTACCGCAAGGAGACGCTGGACCGGCTGCTGCGGCTCGATGTCGACCGCGCGCCGGACGCGCGGCTCGATCCGGCGGCGCCGACGATCCAGCTCAAGATGGCGGGTTTCGGCGGGCAGGGCGTCCTGAGCATGGGCGTCATCCTGGCGCGCGCGGCGTGCGCCGCGGGCAAGTTCACGTCGTGGTATCCGTCCTACGGTCCCGAGCAGCGGGGCGGCACGGCCAATTGCGGCGTGGTGGTTTCGGGCCGGCCCGTGGGCACGCCCATGGTGACGGAAGCGGACGTGCTGGTGGCGATGAACCGGCCGTCGCTGGAAAAATTCGCGGGCGAAGTGAAGCCGGGGGGCTGGCTGCTCTACGCCGCGGAAATCGGCGAGTTCGCCGCGCCGGCCGGGGTGCGGACGCTGGCGGTGCCGGCGCTGGATCTGGCGAAAGAGGGGGGCAACCCGCGCGCCGCGAACGTGGCGATGGTCGGGGTGCTGGCGGGACTGGATGGCTTCGGCCTGCCCGATGAAGCGTATCGCGAGGCTCTCGCGGCTAATTTCGCCGGCAAGGCGAAGGTCGTCGCGCAGAACGAAGCGGTGTTCGCCCTCGCCAAGCGCTGGGGCGAAGCGCGCCGCGCCTGAAGCCCCGTTTCCGCGCGGAAAACCGCGGGGAACGCTTTTCTTTGGGTTGCATCGGGGCCGCCGGCTTGGCATAACTGGCGGCCGTTCCCTTTTTGGGGGCAGGAACCGCAAGCAAGGAGCAAGCAATGGCTGAACTGAATTACGGGTTGTCGGAACTGGCGCTGGAAATCCGCGGCATGGTGCGGGAATTCGCCGAAGCGCGCGTGAAACCGGTGCGGGCGGAATTGGACGAAACCGGCCACTTTCCGACGGAAATCCTGCGCGAACTGGGCAAGATGGACCTGATGGGCCTGTACATCCCGACGGAATACGGCGGGACGTTCGAAGGCGACAGCATGCCGAACCTGATCGCAGTGGAGGAACTGAGCCGGATCTGCATCGGCGTGTCGGTGTCCTTCGCGGCGAACGGCCTGGGCGCGGACCCGATCCTGCTCGGCGCGAGCGACGAGCAGAAGAAGAAGTTCCTGCCGGCGCTGGCCAGCGGCGAAAAGTGGGCGGCCTACGCGCTGACGGAACCCAACGCGGGTTCCGACGCGGGCTCGATCCGCACGACGGCCGTCAAGAAGGGCGACAAGTACGTCCTCAACGGCACCAAGCAGTGGATCACCAACGGCGGCGAAGCCGACATCTACACCGTGTTCGCGGTGACGGACAAGAACCGCGGCGCGCGCGGCGTGAGCTGCTTCATCGTCGAAAAGGGCACGCCGGGCTTCACCTTCGGCAAGAAGGAAAACAAGCTGGGCATCCGGGCGAGCGCGACGCGCGAGCTGATCTTCGAGGATTGCGAAGTGCCGGCGGCGAACCTGATCGGGCGCGAAGGCACGGGCTTCATCTGGGCGATGAAGACCTTCGACGTGTCCCGGCCGGGCATCGCGGCGCAGGCCGTCGGCCTGGCGCAGGGCGCGCTGGACGAAGCGGTCACGTATGCCAAGGTGCGCGAGCAGTTCGGCAAGCCGATCATCGCCAACCAGGGCCTGAGCTGGATGCTGGCGGACATGGCCACGAAGGTCGAGACGGCCCGGGCGCTGACCTACGCGACGGTCCAGTCCATCGACCGCGGCGTGAAGGATTATTCGAAGTTCTCGGCGATGTGCAAGGTCTACGCCTCGGACGTCGCGATGCAGGTGACGACGGACGCCGTGCAGGTGTTCGGCGGCTACGGCTACATGAAGGAATATCCCGTCGAGAAGATGATGCGCGACGCGAAGATCCTGCAGATCTACGAAGGCACCAACCAGATCCAGCGCGACATCATCGGGCTGGCCCTGAACAAGGAATACGGCGCGGTCGCCAAGAAGTAGGCCCGCGGCCGGGTCCGGTTTCGTACGGCGCGGCCGGCGGCGCGGGCTGCCGGCCCGGAGGAACGTGAAATGCATATTGTCGTGTGCGTCAAGCAGGTCCCCAACACCACGCAGGTCCGGATCAATCCGGAAACCAACACGCTGGTGCGCGACGGGGTCGAATCGATCCTGAACCCCTTCGACGAAAACGCGCTGGAAATGGCGCTGCAGCTGAAGGAAAAGCACGCGGGCACGAAGGTGACCGTGCTGACCATGGGCCCGCCGCAAGCGGCGGAAGTCCTCAAGGAAGCCGTCGGCCGCGGCGCGGACGCCGTGGTCCTGCTGTGCGACCGCGCGTTCGCGGGCTCGGACACCTGGGCGACGAGCTACGCGCTCTCGACGGCGATCCGCAAGCTGGAGCCGGCGGACTTGGTGCTGTTCGGCAAGCAGGCGATCGACGGCGACACCGCGCAGGTGGGCCCGGGCGTGGCCGACTGGCTGGGCATGCCGTGCATCGCCTACGCCCGCAAGATCGAAATCGCCGACGGCCGGGCCGTCGTGGAACGCGCCTTCGAGGACGGCTACGAGAAACTCGAAACGCCGTTGCCGTGCGCGCTGACGGTGCTGAAGGAGGCCAACGTGCCCCGGATGGCGTCGCTGCGCGGCAAGATGGCGGCCAAGAAGCTGGCGCTCCAGCCGACCACGGCGGAAGCGGTGGGCGCCGATCCGGCCAAGCTGGGCCTGAACGCCTCGCCGACGCGCGTGGTGAAGATTTTCTCGCCGCCGCCCAAGACGGGCGGGGTGAAATGGCAGGGCGAGGAGCCCGCCGTCCTGGCGCAGCGGCTGGCGGACTTGCTCCGCGAGCGGAAACTGATCTGAGAAGGAGCGCGGTCATGGGCCTGAAAATCGATTTGGATCTGTGCACGGGCTGCGGGGCGTGTGTGGCGGTGTGTCCGTTCTGCGCGCTGGCGCAGCGGGCCGCGGACGGCAAGGTGGAAGTCAACGAGGCCTGCACGGCGTGCGGCGCGTGCGTGGACGTCTGTCCGGTGGGCGCGCTTTCGATGGAAGTGGCGGAAAAGAAGGCCGATGCCGCGGCGCTGGACGCGTTCCGCGGGCTGTGGGTGTTCGCGGAACAGCGCGGCGGCAAGGTCCAGGAAGTGGCCTTCGAACTGCTGGGCGAGGGCCGCGTGCTGGCGGACAAGCTCGGCGTCGAACTGGGCGCCGTCCTGCTGGGGCACCAAGTGCAAGACTGCGCGGCGACGCTGTTCGAACACGGCGCGGACAAGGTCTACGTGGTGGACCATCCGGCGCTGGCGGCCTACACGGCCGAACCGTATTCCGAGGCCATGAGCGCCTTGATCCGGAAATACAAGCCCGAGGTGGTGCTGGCCGGCGCGACGAGCATGGGCCGGGGCTTCATCGCCCGCGTGGCGATCCAGGTGAACGCCGGCCTGACGGCGGACTGCACCGAACTGGGCGTGGACGTGGACCAGCGCCTGCTGCTGCAGACGCGGCCGGCGTTCGGCGGCAACATCATGGCCTGCATCGTCTGCCCGGACCACCGGCCGCAGATGGCGACCGTGCGCCCGAAGGTCTTCAAGCAGCCGGCGCCGACGGCGGGCCGGACCGGCCAGCTGGTCGCGGAGAAGCTGGACCTGAAGGATCCGGTCGTGAAGGTCCTCGAAACCGTCAACGCCATGCAGAACGAAGTGAACGTGGCCGGCGCGGAATTCATCGTGACGGGCGGCCGCGGGGTGGGCGGGCCCGAAAACTTCAAGCTGCTGGCCGAACTGGCGGAGGCCTTGGGCGGGGCGGCGATCGGTGCCAGCCGGGCGGCGGTGGATGCGGGCTGGATTTCCAGCTTCCACCAGGTGGGCCAGACGGGCAAGACGGTCCGGCCCAAGATCTATATCGCCTGCGGCGTGTCCGGCCAGATCCAGCATCTGGTGGGCATGAACAGCAGCGACACGATCATCGCCATCAACAAGGATCCGGACGCCCCCATTTTCGGGGTGGCCGACGTCGGCATCGTGGGCGACCTCTTCCAGGTGGTCCCGGAGCTGATCCAGGCCCTGAAAAAGTAGGGGGGGGCGGCCATTCGGGCGGGTTTCCGGCGATTTTTCTTCGTTGGGCTTGCCAGCGCAGGCATTTCCGTGGCAAAATGCTTGTCCATATTTGGAGGCAGGCAACACTTCCACAACCGGAGAACACCGATGATGCGAACGGCGAGCAGGATATTGGCGGGATTGACGTTGGTTTTGGGGCTGGGCGCGTGCGCGAACTGGAACGTCGACGTGGGCCGGCTGCAGCTGGGCATGGAACCGGAAGCGGTGCGGGAAGCCATCGGCAAGCCGTTCCAAATCCGCGCCTCCAAGCTCTACGAGGGCGAAGAATTTTCCGAAGTCTGGGAATACCTCCCGCCGGCGTTCACCTGGACTCCGAAGACCTACTGGGTGTATTTCGAGAACGGCAAGGTCGTGCAGTGGGGCGAGCCGGGCGATTTCTCGGGTTCCACGGCCGCCGCGGTCAAGGAATACAATCCCAACAAGAGCATCCGGTAAGACGTTCGCGACGCGCGGCCCCGGGCCGCGGCGACGGCCTGCATGCGCGAGTTGACCCAAACTGCCGGGATGTGGCAACCCCCGACCGGGAAAACCCATCGGTTTCCCTTGGCCGGGGGTCGGCTTTGGGCCGGCGGGCTGTGCGCCGCCGCGCTGTGGCTGGCGCTGGCGCAGGCCGCGTCGGCGCAGACCTTCCGGCTGGCCGGGGTGGACTACACCCTGACGGCCGCATTGGAGCTGGGCTACGACAGCAACGTGGACGACGTGTATCCGGAAGAGGAAGATCCGGGCCGCCAAAAGGGCGATTTCTACTGGATGCCGAGCCTTTCGCTCCAATCCCAATCCGTCCCGCTGCAGCCCCGCACGACCTGGAATCTCGGCGCGCACGTCGCCTATGAAGACTATTTCGTGCGGAACGACTTGGACACGGAACTCTACGATCTCGTGCTCAATTTCCAGACCGTGCACCCGCGGCTGACGCTGGGCGGCATGGGCGCCGTCAAGAACGAAGTCGAAGGCATCGAGGACCAGTACGTGCCGGGGCAGGCCAGCCGGGATCCGGTGCTGACCACCGAAGGGAACGTCTTCGCCAACTGGAACTACCGCAAGCTCCGGCTCGAGGCCCAGGCGGAGTATTCCGAGGAACTGCACGAGAAGGAAGAATACCAGGCGGGCGACCAGGAAGAGATCACCTTGGAAGCGGGCGCCTATTGGGACGCGTTTACCTGGGGCAGTCTGTTCTACAAGTGGGAAAAGACCGTCACGACCTTGCTGCAAACGGAAGAGGAAACCGACGAAACCGTCCACACGTTCGGCGTCGACGGCGCGATTCCGCTGAACATTCTGCGGCGGCCGAGAATCACCTACGCCTTCGGTTTCTCCTACGAGGACGAGCAGACCGACGCGACGGAGGAAGAAGACGAGCCCACGTGGGAGCCGACCCATACGATCACGGTCATGGACGAGTACCAGTTTTCCAAGAGCGTCCAGTTGTCCTACGTCGCCACGTGGGAAGACAAGTGGGAGGACGACTCGCCCTCGTTCTACCTGCCGGGGGAGAAGCGGGGCGAGGAAGAGGACGAGGTCACGTTCGAGTACAACGTGAAGCTGAACCAGAAGCTGGGGCCGCGGGCGGAACACACGCTCACCTTTTCCCAGGAACCCGAAGCGACGTTCGGCGCCACCACGGAAACCGAATCGACCACCTTCGGCTACGATTTCGTGCTGCGGGACCTGCTGGTGTACGGGCTCACTTTCCATGCCGCGGCGGAGTACGAGCTGGAAACCCCGTTGGGGGATGAAGACGCCGAAACGGAAAAGACCACGACGCTGAAGGCCGGATTGACCCATTCCCGGCAGTTGACCCGGCGCTTGTCCCGGACTTTGGCGTATGAATACACGTGGGAGAATTCCAACTTCCACGACGAGGGCGCCAACGAAAAGCATCTGGCGACCTATTCGTTCAGCTACGCCTTCTAGCCGGTCCGGCGGGGCGGGGCATTTCAGTTCAAATCCACCATTGTCTTGCCGAGGGATGTCGGGTAGATTGCCCGCATGAATGTCGGCAAGTTTTCATGGGCGGCGGTGGGGCGCTGGACGGCGGTTTTCGCGGTGGTTTCCGGCTGGATCGGCTCGGCGGCCGGCCAAGCGCCGACCCGCTTGGATCCGGCCGCGCGCCGCATCCTGGCCGGCGACCGGCTGAACATTTCCGTCCGCGAACAGCCGGACATGAACAAGACCTACGCGGTGGCCGGCGACGGCTCCATCGACTTCGCTTTCGCCGGCCGGGTGGTGATCGCCGAACTCACGTCCGACGAGGCGGCGCGCAAGCTGGAATCCGTGCTGGAGGAGAAGTACTTCAAGGACGCGAACGTCGCCATTTCCATCGCGAATTTCGTCGAAGGCGACGTGCTGGTGACGGGCGCCGTGCGGAGTCCCGGCAGCTTGCCGTTCCGCGGGGATTCGATCCTGACGCTGGTGGAGGCCATTTCGCGCAGCGGCGGGCTGGTCGACGGCGCGGCGGGCGACCGGGTGCGCATCTTGCGCTGGACGCCCGGGGGCAGCATGGAGCGGCAAAGCATCGAGGTCGACGTCCAGGGCATGCTGGACACGATGGATTTTTCCAAAGACCAGTATCTGCGGCCCCGCGACATCATCATCGTGCCGTCGCGCGGAGCGGAAGAGGGCCGCAACGAGTTTCTCGCCCTGGGCGAAGTCCGTTCGCCCGGCTTCCATCCCTATTCCGAGGGCCTGGACGTCGTCAAGACGGTCACGTTGGTCGGCGGCCTCGGCGAATTCGCGGATTGGAGCGGGGCGCGCATCCTGCGGCCCAAGCCCAGCGGCGAATACGCCATCGTGCCGCTGGATCTGAGCCGCCTGTTCAGCGCGGCCGACATGGCCATGAACCTCCCGTTGCAGAAGGGCGACATCTTCTTCGTGCCGTCCGTCCGCAATCTGGTGCGCGCCCAGGTCTATCTGCTGGGCGAGGTGAATCGCCCGGGCGCGGTTTCGCTTTCGGCCGGCCCCGGCGCGACCGTGGCCCGGTTGATCCTGGATCAGGGCGGCGCGACCCCGTTCGCCAATCTGGGCAAAGTCCAGATCCAGCGGACGGCGCCGGACGGCAGCAAGAAAGCTTTGGTGGTCGACGTGGGCCGGATCCTGAAGGAGGGCTCGTTCGAAGAGGACGTGCCCCTGCAGGAGGGCGACGTGGTGATCGTCCCGGAGAAAGGACTATTGGGGCTTTGACATGCGCGAGATGATCCAACGACCGGAATCGAACGACGCTCCCCGGGGACTGGACCCGGAGAGCGCGCTGGGCGCCGCCAAGAGCGTGGACGTCCGCAAGTATTTCTACATGATCGCCAAGCGGCTGTGGCTGCTGCTGCTGTGCTTCATGACCTCCATCGTGATCATGCTGGTCATGATGGCGCGCCAGGTGCCGGAATACCAGGCGACGGCCAAGATGCAGCTGACGCGGTCCGTCGGCATTCCCTCCAACCTCCAGCAGCGGGACGTCGAGGCGATCCTCGGCGATTACACCGAAACCCAGTGCAACGTGATCCGCAGCCGCGAGGTGATCCAGCGGGCCCGGGACAAACTGGGCCTGACGCCCCAGGAATTCGGCGAGAAGTTCCGCAGCATGGCCGTTTTTCCCGTCTGGCAAACCGCCATCTTGGCCATCAACGTCAATGGATTGGATCCGACTTTTTGCGCGAACTATGCCAACGCCATTGCGGATGCCTACGTGGAATACAAGGCGGCCGAACGCAGCGGCAGTTCGCAGAACACCGTGGACAATCTCTCGCGCCAGGCCGGCGACCTGGCGGACAAGATCGCGAAAATGGAAGAGGATCTGCTGACCTTCGTGCGCCAGAACAGCGTGGTGGGCATCCGGGAGCGCGGCAACGTGGCGGCGAACCTGCTGGCCGGCTTGTCCAAGCAGTCCGCCGAATACCGGACGCAACGCATGTTGCTGGAAGCCCAGCAGCCCCTGTTGACGCAGGCGCCGGACGAAGTCGTGCTGGCCACGCTGGAATACGGATTGCCGGCGCCCGCGCCGGTCGCGGCCGCCGGCGGCGTCCGCGGCGAGGAATCGGCGTCCGCCGAAGCGGAAAGCCTGCTCGAGCACGGGGTCGTCGCGCCGCCGCACTGGGATTCCCTCAAGCGCGAAAACGCGTTTCTCGAGGCCCAGCTGCTCGCCTACCGCAAGAAGTACAAGGACGAGCATCCCCTGATCCAGGAAACCCAGCAGAAGCTGCGGCAGAACGAAGACGCGCTCAAGGTCGAAATCCAATTCGCGCTCAAGCAGTACTATTCCCAGCTGGAAGCCCTGAACATCAAGGAAAAGGCGGCCCGCCAAGTGGAGCAGGAGTGGGAAGAGCAGGCGCTGGACATCGACCGCAAGCAAAAGGAATACGAGGGCCTTCAGCGCAATCTGACCCGGTTGCAGGGCCTCTATGATTTGATCTTCAACCGCCTGCAGGAAATCGACATTTCCGCCGGCATCCAGACGGAGTCCGTCCGGATCCTGGAACGGGCCATCGCCCCGGGCAGTCCGCTGAAGCCGCGCAACCTGCAAAGCCTGTTCCTGGCGGCGCTGATCGGGCTGGCGATCGGCATCGGCTTGATTTTCGCCTTGGAATTCATGGACGATTCCATCCGGTTCCCGGAAGAAGTCGTGCGCAGCCTGGGCACGCCGTTCCTCGGGCTGGTGCCGACGGCGCATTGGAAGCAGGCGGACGACGCGTCCTACTGGCTGGGCAACGTGGATCCCTCCAGCGGCTTCGCCGAGGCCTATCGCAACATCCGCTCCGCCTTGCTCCTGAATCCGTCCGGCAAGCCGTTCCGGACCTTGGCCGTCATTTCGGCGGTGCCCAAGGAAGGCAAGACGACGACCAGCGCCAACCTGGCCACCAGTTTCGCGCAGACGGGCCACAAGGTGCTGCTGGTGGATGCCGACCTGCACCGCGGCGGCGCCCACCGGTTCTTCGGCCTGCAGGCCGGCCGCGGCTTGACCGAAATCCTGACGGGCCGCGCGACGATGGACCAGGTCGTGCAGCACACGGCGCTGGAAGGACTCGACGTGATCGGCACCGGCGCGTTCCCGGAAAACCCCGCGGAACTGGTGCTGCGGCGCGAAATGAAGGAATTCATGGCGTTGGCCGCCGAGCGCTACGACCTGGTGGTCCTGGACGCGCCGCCGACCTTGGCGGTCTCGGAGTCCGCGGTGCTCGCCTCCTTGGTCGACGGCGTCCTGCTGGTCATCTGGGGCGGCCGGACTTCGCGCAAGCTCGTGGCGGCCTCGGTGCGCCAGCTGCTGGCGCGCGGCGCCAATCTCCTGGGCTTCGTGATCAACAACCTCGATCTGGCCCGCATGGGCACCTACGGGGCCTCCGGCTACTACCACTACTACGGCTACGACTACCGCTACGAGGAAGACGCGGGGCCGGGCACGGTCCCGCCGCCGGCGGGTTGAGGCGCGGGAGCGACGCGGCATGGTCGTCATTTTCCATCGCGGCATGCGGGTGTCCAGCCGCCACCTGTTCCTCACGCTCGGCGACTGGCTGATCATCGTGCTGGCCCAGCTGGGCGCGGTCTATCTCCGCCTGGGGTTCGAGGTCGGCCACGAATACCTGCTGGACAACTGGGGCTCGCTGATCGGGGCCGTGCTGATCTACGGCCTCGTGTTCTACGCCGGCGGCATGTACGAGCCGCCCACCCGCCGGCGCCGCGTGGATTTCGACTTCCTGCCGCTGATCGTGACCGCCATCGCCGCCGGCATCACGGGCCTCGTGCTCTACGCGCGGCCCCAGATGAACATCGGCCGCGGCATCTGGGCCATTTCCACCCTCCTGATCCTGGCCTTGGCCTACGGCTTGCGCCGGCTGTTCATGTCGCTGGTCCGGCGCGGGCTGTTCCTCAAGCGGGCGCTGCTGCTGTGCGACCATCCCGACCGCGCGGCGGACCTGCTGCGCCTGCTGAAGGACAACCCTTCCTCGCTCTACAGCGTCGCCGGCCTGGCGATCTGCGGCGCCGTGCCCGCCGCGGCCTACGTCGACGCGCCGCCCGTGCTGGGCAACGCCGACGACCTGGTCCGCCTGGCCGAAGCGCAGGACGTGTCCGCCCTGCTGCTGTCCGTGTCGCCCATGCGCAGCCACGAGCTGCTCTCGCGCCTGCGCCCGCTGCGCTACGCGGGCGTGGAAATCATGGACTACGTCTCCCTCTCGGAAGAGCTGGCGCAGGAAATCCCGCTCGCGCACATCAACGACGAATGGCTCATGACCGTCGCGCTGAACAGTTCCGTGCTGCAGATCCGCAAGATCAAGCGCGCCACCGACCTCGTCGTGGCGGCGATCGGCCTCGTGTTCGGCGCGCCGCTGCTGCTGCTGTCGGCCCTGCTGATCAAGCTGACGTCGCCGGGGCCGGTCGTCTACCGCCAGACGCGCGTGGGCATGGACGGCAACCCCTACGTCCTCTACAAGCTGCGCTCCATGCGCACCGACGCCGAAGCCGCCGGCGCCGTCTGGGCCTGCAAACGGGATGCCCGCGTCACCCGCGTCGGCTACTACCTGCGCAAGTGGCGCCTCGACGAAATCCCGCAGCTCTTCAACGTGCTGAAAGGGGAGATGAGCCTCGTCGGCCCCCGGCCCGAGCGCCCCGAATTCACCGAGAAGCTCGCCGCCTTCATCCCGTTCTACGACGAGCGCCACCTCGTGCAGCCCGGCCTGACCGGCTGGGCCCAGGTCCGCTATCCCTACGCCGCCAGCTTCGAAGCCGCCGCCCGCAAGCTCCAGTTCGACCTCTACTACATCAAGAACATGAGCTTCCTGCTGGACGTCTCGATCCTGCTGCGCACCTTCAAGACGATCCTGGTCGGCCTGCGCCACGAAGACGACAGCTTCCTGCCGCAAGCCGACAAGCTCGAGGAGCTGCTGGCCGCCGCGGACGCGCCGGAATCGGCTTCCCAACCCCACGGAGGAACCCCATGAGCATCGCGCATGAATTCGATTACGCCAAGCCGGCCCGCCTGAAAGAGGCGCTGGCCCTGCTGGCCCGGCCCGCCCCCCGCGGCGCGGTCGTCCTCGCCGGCGGCACGGACCTCGTCGCGTGGCTGCGCGACGGCGCCGTCAGCCCCGGCCGCCTGGTCGACGTCAAGGGCCTCGCCGAACTGCGCGGCATCCGTCTCCAGGGCGGCAAGCTGTGGATCGGCGCGAACGCGACGTTCGCGGAAATCATCGAGTCGCCGCTCGTGAAAAAGCACGCCCCCGCGCTCGTCGAATCGTCCGGTCTGGTCGCCTCCGTCGGGGTGCGCAATCGCGCCACGATCGGCGGCAACGTTTGCTCCGCGGTGCCCTGTTGCGACAGCGGGCCGACCCTGCTCGTCCACGAAGCGACCGTGCACGTGGCGACGCCGCGCGGCACGAAGCGCATTCCGATGAAGCAGTGGTTCCTGGGCCCCCGCCGCACGGCGCTGGCCAAGGGCGGCCTCGTCCTGGGCTTCAGCCTGCCGCTGGCCAAGCATGCCGCCGCCTTCGCCAAGCTCAAGCGCTACCGCGGCGAAGATCTCGCGCAGGCCAGCGTGGCCGTGCGCGTGGACGCCCACGGCGCCTGGCGCGTGGCCTACGGGTCCGTCGCGCCCACGCCCATCCGCGGTCCCAAGGTCGAGCGCCTGCTCAAGGGCGTCAAGAAACCCGACGCCGCGCTGCTGAAGAAGGCCGCCGCTCTCGCCGAAGCCGAAGTGGCGCCCATCACCGATATCCGCAGTTCCGAGGTCTACCGCCGCCTGATGGTCGGCGTCATGCTCAAGCGCGCCGTCAAGCTGGCCGCCGCGCGCCTCGCCGGCCGCGGCCCGGACTACGGCATCAACGTCATGGAGGAGGACGCGCAATGATCCAGGAAATCGCCATCCGCTTGAACGGGGAGGTCCGCCGCGCGGCGGTGGCCCCCAACGAAACCCTGCTCGACGTCCTGCGCGGCAAGTTCGGCGTCAAGACGCCCAAGGAAGGCTGCGGTCGCGGCGATTGCGGCGCCTGCACCGTCCTGCTCGACGGCAAGGCCGTCCGCAGCTGCCTCATCCTCGCCATCGAGGTCGACGGCCAGTCCGTCGTCACCCTCGAAGGGGTGGGACGGGACAAGCCCACCGCGCTGCAGAAGGCGTTCGTGAAGAACAACGTCTTCCAGTGCGGATTCTGCGCGCCCGGCATGATTCTTTCGTCCGCGGCCCTGCTGGCGGAAAATCCGCAGCCGACGGAACACGAGGTGCGCGAAGCTCTCGCCGGCAACCTCTGCCGCTGCACCGGCTACGAGCCCATCGTCCAAACCGTCCTCGCGGTCGCCAAGAAGTCGGCCAAGAAGAAACCCGCCGCCCGGAGGGCCCGGTCATGAGCAAAACGAAAATCGTCGGCAATTCGTCCGTCCGCGTGGACGGCCTGGCCAAGGTCACCGGCGCCGCGCAGTACGTGGACGATCTCGATTTCGGTCCCGGCCTGCTGCACGCCGTGGTGGTGGAAAGCACGCGCGCCCACGCCAAGCTCAAGAAGGTCGACGTTTCCGCGGCCGCCAAGGCCCCCGGCGTCGTCCGCGTGGTGACCGGCAAGGATTTTCCCTACATGTTCGGCCTCTACATGCAGGACCGCTATATTTTCGCCCAGGACCGCGTCCGCTTCGTCGGCGAGCAGATCGCCGCCGTCGTCGCCGAAACCCCCGAGGCCGCCCTGCGCGCCGCCAAGCTGGTCAAGGTCGACTACGAAGAACTGCCCGCCGTGCTGAGCCTCGCCGACGCCTTGAAAAAGGATGCCGTGCTGATCCATCCGCACCTCGACCGGTACAACAAGGTGCCGTGGTTTTTCCCGCGCGCGGGCACGAACATCGCCCACTGGCGCAAGACCCGCAAGGGCGACGTCGAAAAAGGCTTCCAGCAGGCCGACTTCATCCTCGAAGACGTCTACACGGTTCCGCGCTACGCCCATTGCCCGATCGAAACCCACGCCGTGACGGGCCTGTTCGACCTCTCCGGCCGCCTGACGCTCTGGGCGTCGTCGCAGTCGCCCTTCGCCCAGCGCAACGTGATGGCCACCGCGCTCAAGCCCTTCGGCCTGACGCACAAGGACATCCGCATCGTGACGCCCTACGTCGGCGGCGGTTTCGGCGGCAAGGCCGGCGTCTCGATGGAAATCATCGCCGCGGTGCTGGCCATCGCGATGAAGGGCCGGCCCGTCAAGCTGAACTGGACGCGCGAGCAGGAGTTCATGAACACCTCGCAGCGGCAGGGCGTCATCGCCCGCGTCAAGATGGGCGTGAAGAAGACCGGCCAGATCGTCGCCCTTGAGCATACCCTGCATTGGGACGCCGGCGCGTCGGCGGAGTACGGCGCCAACGTCGTCAACGCCGTCGGCCTCTCGGCCACGGGTCCCTACCGCGTGCCCAACGTCAAGATCGACTCGGTCTGCGTCTACACCAACATGCCGCCCTGCGGCGCCTACCGCGGCTTCGGCTACTCGGAATTCCACTTCGGCCTCGAGTCGCATATCACGCGCGTCGCCCAGGCCATCGGCATGGATCCGGTCAAGTTCCGCCGGCTCAACGCGATCCAGGAAGGCGACGTGCTCGCCTACGGCGCGCACATGAACCCCGGCGACCTGCGCGGGGCCATCGACCGCGTCGCCAAGGAAATCCGCTGGGGCAAGAAGGAAAAGGCCAAGCCCGGCAAGGCCGTCGGCAAGAGCCTCGCGTGCTTCTGGAAGGCGCCGGCCATGCCGCCCAACGCCTCCTCCGCCGCGTTCCTCAAGTTCAACGAGGACGGCTCGCTCAACCTGACCGTCTCCGGCATGGAAATCGGCCAGGGCTTCCTGACCGTCATGGCCCAGTGCGCGGCCGAAGTGCTGACCGTCCCCGTGGAGAAAATCCGCGTCGAGACGCCCGACACCGACCGCAACCCCTACGAATGGCAGACCGTCGGCTCCCACGTCACGTGGAGCTGCGGCAACGCCGTCCGCGCCGCGGCCGAGGAAGTGAAGACCAAGCTCCTCGCCACCGTCGCGCGCGCCAAGGGCCTCAAGGCCGAGGATCTCTACCTCGCCGACGAGTGCGTCAAGAGCCGCCAGGACAAGAAATTCGCGCTGCCGTTCCGCTCCTTCGTCATCGACGGCATCATGCGGCCCAACGGCAACTTCATCGGCGGGCCCATCCAGGGCACGGGCATGTTCATGCCGGAGTTCACCTCCGCGCTGGGCGATCCCGAAACCAGCCAGGGCGGGCATCCCAACGTGCACTACACCGTCGGCTGCGCCGGCGCCATCGTGGAAGTGGACAAGGAAACCGGCAAGCTGACCGTCCTCAAGACCGCGCTCGCGGTGGACGCCGGCAAGGCGATCAACCCCGAACTCGTCGACGGCCAGATCGTCGGCGGCATCGTGCAGGGCCTCGCCACCGCGCTCTACGAGGACATCCGCTACGGCGCCAACGGCCGCCTGCTCAATCCGAACTTCACGGACTACAAGATCCCGACCGCGCTCGACTGCCCCGGCGAAATCGTCCCGATCATCCTCGAGACCGCCCAGCCCGACGGCCCCTTCGGCGCCCGCGGGGTGGGGGAACACACCATGGTCGCCTGCGCGCCCATGATCGCCGACGCCATCGCCGACGCCGTCGGCGTGCGCCTCAAGACCATGCCGCTGACCGCCGAGAAGGTCGCGCTGGCCCTGCGCGGGATCGACTACGAGACCGTCAAGGGCGACAGCCTCGGATTCTGCTTCCGCGGAAGGCCTTGCGACTATCCGTTCGCCGTCGGCGGCGCCAAGTAAACCGCCCGCCGCGCGCGTTTTACGTAGGACGTAAAAAGTTTTTACGTGCTACGTAAAATTCGCGCAAAGTTTTTACGTACTACGTAAAAACTGCGATACTGCGGCCATGAACACGATTTTCTCCGCGGTGATGATCCTGTGGATTTTCGGCATGGTGATCTATCTCACCAAGGACCTGTAGGGCCGTCCTTGTGCCGCCCGCCGTCGCCAGGATCCTCACCGAGCTCGCGCTCGACCGCGAATTCGACTACCTCGTGCCCGCCGAACTGGCCGCGCAGGTGCGGATCGGTTGCGTCGTGCGCGTGCCGTTCGGCCGGCGCCGCGCCCGCGGCTTCGTCGTCGGCTTCGCGGAGACCTCCGCCTTTCCGAACCTGAAGGCCATCGAGTCCGTCGCCTCCGACCTGCCGCTGTTCGACGAGCCCATGCTGCGCCTCGCGCGGTGGATCGCCGACTACTACGCCGCGCCGTTCGAGAGCGCCGTCGCCGCCATCCTGCCCGCCGCCGTGCGCCGCGACGGCGCCAAGTTCAAGGAGCAGCTCGTCGCCGCCGTCCGCGAAAGCGCCGCGCCGACCGCCGAAGAAGAAGCCGCCCTGGCGAAGAAAAGTCCCAAGCAGGCCGCCGCCTGGGCGCTGCTGAAAGAGCGCCGCGAAGCGACCGCCGCCGCGCTGGCGGAGGAAACCGGCGTCGCGCTCGACGGCCTGCGCCGCCTGGAGAAGAAGGGCTGGATCGCGCTGGCCAAAGGCGTGGTCCGCCGCGATCCCCACGCGCGGCTGAACGTCCTGCCGACCGTGCCGCCGCCGCTGACGGACGAGCAAAAAGCGGCGCTGGCGGTGATCCGCGCGGAAATGGCCGCGCCCAAGCCGGGCGTCGTGCTGCTGCACGGCGTGACCGGCAGCGGCAAGACGGAGGTCTATCTCGCCGCCATCCAGGCCGCGCTGGACGCGGGGCAGGGGGCCATCGCCCTCGTGCCGGAAATCGCCCTGACGCCCCAGACCATGGAGCGCTTCCGCGGGCGCTTCGGCGACGTCGTCGCCGTCCTGCACAGCCATCTCTCCGACGGCGAGCGCCACGACGAATGGCGGCGCATCGCCGCCGGCCAGGCGCGCGTCGTCGTCGGCGCGCGCAGCGCGCTGTTCGCGCCCGTGCGCCCGCTGGGCCTGCTGGTGGTGGACGAAGAGCACGAACCCGCCTACAAGCAGGACGAAGCCCCGCGCTACGGCGCGCGCGACGTCGCCGTCATGCGCGGCCACCTCGAACACTGCGCGGTCGTGCTCGGCAGCGCCACGCCGTCGCTCGAATCCTACCGCCACGCGCGCGCCGGCAAGTACAAGCTGGCGCGGCTGACCAAGCGCGTGGACCGGCGCACGATGCCGACCGTGCGCGTGGTGGACATGCGCGTCGAGACCGAAAAAGCCGGCGTCGCGCACCTGCTTTCGCAGGAGCTGGTCGAGGCCATCCGCCTGCGCCTCGCGCAGGGCGAGCAGACCATGCTCTTCCTGAACCGCCGCGGCTACGCCACGACCGTCATGTGCCCCGTCTGCGGCCACGTCGAAACCTGCCCGCATTGCAGCGTGAAGATGACCTACCACAAGACGGCGGACCACATGGTCTGCCACGTCTGCGGAACGATCAAGCCGGTGCCGGCGCGCTGCGCCAATCCCGAATGCCGCGCGCCCAACGTCAAGATGGCCGGCGTCGGCACCCAGCGCGTCGAGGCCGCCGTGAAGAAGATCTTCCCGCACGCGCGCGTCGTGCGCATGGACGCCGACACCACCGGCGGCAAGGATTCCCACGCGCAGATCCTCGGCAAGTTCCGCCGCGGCGACGTCGATATTTTGATCGGCACGCAGATGATCGCCAAGGGCCTCGACTTCCCGAACGTGACGCTCGTCGGCGTGATCTACGCCGACCTGAGCCTGCAAATGCCGGATTTCCGCGCCGCGGAGCGCACGTTCCAGCTGCTGACGCAGGTGGCCGGCCGCGCGGGGCGCGGCGACGTGCCCGGCGAGGTGTTCATCCAGACCTACGCGCCGTTCCATCCCGCCGTGCAGTCCGCGCGCACGGCCGACTTCGAGACGTTCTTCGACCAGGAAATCGAATTCCGCCGCGAGCTGCGCTATCCGCCGTTCACGCGGCTGACGACGGTGCTCTTCAAGGGGCCGGACGAAGCGGCCGTGGACGCGTGCTCCAAGGATTTCGCGGAAAAGCTGAAGCCGCACCTGCCGCCGAGCGTGCGGGTGGGCGGGCCCGCGCCCGCGCCGCTGGCCAAGGCGAAAAACCATTTCCGCGCGCAGCTCCTGCTGTTCGCGCCGTCCGCCAAGGAGTGCGGCGCCGTCCTGCGGAATTTCCTCAAGGCCTACAAGCCCCCCAAAGGCGTGGCTCTCCACGCCACCGTGGATGCGCTGTCGCTGATGTGATCGGCCCCGAAGTTTTGCCGTGCGCCGCGCGGCCGGCCGCGCTACGATGCGGGCGAAGTCGGAAGGAGTCCGCCATGATCGATTTCGAAAAACTGGGCGTGTTCTACCTGGGCCGGGTCTTCGATCCCGAAACGCGGCAAACGACGGAAGAGCCGCTGCTCTACGAAGCGAAGGACCTGACCACCCACGCCGTCTGCGTCGGCATGACCGGTTCCGGCAAAACCGGACTCGGCATCGGCCTGATCGAGGAAGCGGCGCTCGACGGCATCCCGGCCCTCGTCATCGATCCCAAAGGCGACCTGGGCAACCTGCTGCTGACCTTCCCGCACCTGGCGGCGTCCGATTTCCGCCCGTGGGTGGACGAGGGCGAGGCCGCGCGCAAGCAGATGAGTCCGGACGATTTCGCGGTCAAGACGGCCGAAATCTGGACCCAGGGACTGGCGCGCTGGGGGCAGGACGGCGCGCGCATCGCGCGCCTGAAGGCCGCCGCCGATTTCGCGATCTACACGCCCGGTTCCCGCGCGGGGCTGCCGCTGTCGATCCTGTCCTCGCTTGCCGCGCCGCCGGCGGGCTTCGCCGCCGACGATGCCGCGCTGCGCGACCGCGTATCCGCGGCCGTGTCCGGCCTGCTGGCGCTCGTCGGCGTGGAAGCCGACCCGCTCCAGTCGCGCGAACACATCCTGCTGGCCACCGTCGTCGAGCGCGAATGGCGCGCGGGCCGGGACCTCGATCTGCTGGCGTTGATCCACGCGGTGCAGGAGCCGGGCGTGGACCGCGTCGGCGTCCTGCCGCTGGAAGCGTTCTTCCCGGCGAAGGACCGTTTCGCGCTGGCGCTGCGCCTGAACAACCTGGCCGCTTCGCCGGGGTTCTCGGCCTGGACCGAGGGCGAGCCGCTGGACGTGCAGCGCCTGCTCTACACGCCGGAGGGCAAGCCGCGCGTGTCCGTCCTGTCCATCGCGCACCTGTCCGACGCCGAGCGGATGTTCTTCGTGACGGTGCTGCTGAACGAGGTGCTGGCGTGGACGCGCCGGCAAACGGGCACTTCCGCGCTGCGCGCGCTGCTCTACATGGACGAAATCTTCGGCTACTTCCCGCCCACGGCCAATCCGCCGTCGAAGATGCCCATGCTGGCGCTGCTCAAGCAGGCGCGCGCGTTCGGGCTGGGCATCGTGCTGTCCACGCAGAATCCGGTGGATCTCGACTATCGCGGGCTGTCCAACGCGGGCACGTGGTTCATCGGGCGCCTGCAGACCGAGCGCGACAAGGCGCGCGTGATCGAAGGCCTGACGAGCGCGGCGGCGGGCGAGGGACTCGACCGCGCGACGCTGGATCGCCTGCTGGCGAATCTCGGCAGCCGCGTCTTCCTGATGCGCAACGTGCACGAAGACGCGCCGGTGCTGCTGGAATCGCGCTGGTGCATGTCCTATCTGCGCGGGCCGCTCTCGCCCGCGCAGATGGGGACGCTGATGGCCGCGCGCAAGGCCGCCGCGCCGGTCGCCCTGCCGCCGCCCGCCGCGGCGTCGGCCGCGCCCGCCGCC
>CALKWZ010000029.1 GCA_938003985.1 uncultured Verrucomicrobiota bacterium
TCCGAGAAAAACCTTGCGCCGGGGGCGGCGCGTCCTGAAAATGGGCCCCGAAAGACAGAGGTGGCGGAGTCCGGGGGCTTGGTCACGGCGAGGTGACGGCATGAAAAAGATTCGCGTGGGCCTGTTCGGGTTCGGCAAGACCGGCAAGCTGGTGGCCGGCGAGTTCATCAAGGACGACCGCTTCGACCTGAAGTGGGTCGTGAAGCGCACGAAGCGGCGCGGCGAAAGCTTCGCGAGCCGGCTGCTGGGCTATGAAACGAAAACGGGCGCGATCCACGCCGTGGACCGGCTGGGGCCGCGGTTTTTCGCGAAGAACCCGGTGGACGTGCTGGTGGATTTCTCGAGCGCGCAGGGCTACCGCGGCTACGCGGCGGCGGCGGACGCCGGCATCCGGATCATCACGGCCATTTCCAAGTACGCCCCGGAAGACCTGGCGGCGCTGCGGGCGATGGCGAAGAAAACGGCGGTGCTGGTCTCGCCGAACATCACGCTGGGGATCAACTTCCTGCTGGTGGCGTCGCAGGTGCTGCAGAAGATCGCGCCGCACGCGGACATCGAGATCGTGGAAGAGCATTTCCGGGAGAAGCAGGAGACGTCGGGCACGGCGCTGAAGATCGCGGAAGTGCTGGGGCTGGAGAAGGCGAAGCGCGTGAATTCGATCCGGGTGGGGGGCATCGTGGGCCGGCACGAGGTGGTGTTCGGCCTGCCCAACCAGACGATCCGGCTGGTGCACGAGAGCATCAACCGGGCGGCGTTCGGACAGGGCGCGATTTTCGGCGCCCTGTGGCTGGTGGGCAAGGGGCCGGGGCTCTACACGATGGAGCAGATCGTGGCCGACAAGATGAGCCGCAACATCCCGATCTTCTGAAAACGGCCCGAAAAAAAGGGTTGCGCGGGGAAGGGCACGTGCTACATTCCCCGCGTCCTTTATAAGGGCGAGCGTAGCTCAGTGGTAGAGCGCCACCTTGCCAAGGTGGCTGTCGTGGGTTCAAATCCCATCGCTCGCTCCATTTTTTTGCCCAAATCCGGCGGGCGGTTTGGGGTTGCGCGGGGGGCGCGGATGCGCTGGAATCCGGGGCGATGAGCGCAACGACGGCGGAGGCGAGGTAAATCCCATGTGCGGGCGGTACGTGTTGCCGGAAGACGCGGCGTTGCCGACGTTCGGGCCGTTCGCGGGCGGGTTCTGCACCTGCGCGTTCCGGCCGCGCTTCAACGTGGTTCCGACGGCGCAGGTGCCCGTCGTGGTGCCCGCCGCGGCCGGGCGGCAACTGCGGAGCGCGCGCTGGGGGCTGATTCCGGGCTGGTGGACGAAGGCCGCGCCGCCGCCGCGGACCTTCAACGCCCGCGCGGAAGACGCCGCCGAAAAACCCGTTTGGCGCGACGCGTGGCGCGCCGGGCGCTGCCTGATGCCGGCCCGGGGCTGGTTCGAGTGGCGCGCCGGCGAGACGCCCCGCGCGCCGAAACAGCCCTTTTTCATCGCTTGTCCCGAGGCGCCGGCGATCGCGTTCGCCGGCCTGTGGTCGCTCTGGGAAGCGCCCGGGGCGGAGCCGGTCGCGTCCTGCGCGGTGCTGACGAAGGCGGCGGCGCCGGGGATCGCGTTCATCCATCCGCGCATGCCCGTGGTGCTCAAGCCGGAGCAGATCGCCGCCTGGCTGGATCCCCGCACGCCGGCCGCGGATCTGGCCGGGCTGGTCGCGGCGGCCCGGGCGGATTTCGCCGCCGTGCCCGTCGGGCCGCGGGTCAACGACGTCCGCAACGACGACGCCGGCCTGCTGGAGCGCGTGCCGCTGGCGGCGACGGACGATCTGTTCGGGGCGGCGGGCGGCGGCCGGGTGCCGGACTAGCCGGCGACCCGTTTTTTGGGCTTTGCGCGGGGGAGGGCGGGCGGTAGGATGCGCCGATCGTTTTTGGACCGGAAAGAGAAGATCGAAATGAGAATTTTGTCGGGCATCCAACCGTCGGGCAAGCTGCACGTCGGGAATTACTTCGGGATGATGCGGCCGGCCCTGCATTTGCAGGAGAAGGGCGACGCGTACCTGTTCATCGCCGACTACCACGCGCTGACGAGCGTCGCGGACGCGGCGGCGCTGCGGCAGGGCACGCGGGACGTGGCGCTGGACTTCCTGGCCTGCGGGCTGGATCCGGAGCGCACGGCGTTCTACCGGCAGAGCGACCTGCCCGAGGTGCACGAACTGGCCTGGCTGCTGTCCAACGTGACCCCGCTGGCGCTGCTGGAGCGGTGCCATTCCTACAAGGACAAGCTGGCCAAGGGCATCGCCCCCAACCACGGGCTCCTGGCCTATCCGGTGCTGATGGCGGCGGACATCCTGATCGTGCAGGCGAACGTGGTGCCCGTCGGCAAGGACCAGAAGCAGCACGTCGAGGTCACGCGCGACGTCGCCATCAAGTTCAACAACCAGTTCGGCGAGACGTTCACGATCCCCGAGCCGCAGATTTCGGAAGACGTGGCGGTGGTGCCGGGGCTTGACGGCCAGAAGATGTCGAAGAGCTACGGCAACACGATCGAGATTTTCGGCGACCCGAAGGCGACCCGCAAGCGGTTCATGTCCATCGTGACCGACAGCAAGGCGCTGGAGGAGCCGAAGGATCCGGAGACCTGCAACGTGTTCAAGCTCTACAAGCTGTTCGCGACGGCGGAGCAGCAGGCCGACCTGGCGGCGCGCTACCGCGCCGGGGGCATGGGCTACGGCACGGCCAAGAAGGAGCTGGCGGACCTGTTCGAGGCGCATTTCGCGCCGATGCGGGCAAAGCGCGCCGAGCTGGCGGCGAACCCGGGCTACGTCGAGGACGTGCTGCAGGCGGGCGCGGCGAAGGCCCGGAAGCTGGCGGCCGAGACCGTGCGCAAGGCGCGGCGGGCGGTTGGGTTGGAATAGCCGGTTCGCGCCGGATTTCAGGAACGGGTCAGGCATGTCGCAAGAGGATTACAAAGTCCGGCTGGAGGTCTTCGAGGGGCCGCTCGACCTGCTGCTCTACCTGATCAAGAAGGACGAGCTGGAGATCCACGACATCCCGATCGAGACGATCACGACGCAGTACGTCCAGTATCTCGAGCTGATGCAGATGCTGGACCTGAACGTCGCCGGGGAATTCCTCGTGATGGCGGCGACCCTGATGATGATCAAGAGCCGCATGCTGCTGCCGGTGGAAGAGCGGCCGGAGCTGGAGGCGGAAGAGGAAGATCCGCGCTGGGACCTGGTGCGCCAGCTGGTGGAGTACAAGAAGTTCAAGGACGCGGCGCTGCACCTGGAGGCGCTGGAACTGCGCCGGGAAGACATCTTCGGCCGCGACGGGGCGGAGGCGGTGCTGGGCAAGGAGCCCGACGTGGCGCTGCACGACGTCGGCCTGTTCGACCTGATCAGCGCCTTCAGCGAGGCCCTCAAGAAGGTCAAGAGCGAGGAACTGCGCGAAATCTTCGCGGAGCGCTTCACGGTGGCCGACAAGATCGAGCTGCTGGGCGACCGGCTGCGGCGCGAGAAGCGGTTTTCGATCTCGCGGATGTTCGAGGGCATGCGGTCGCGCAACGAGATCGCCTGCACGTTCCTGGCGCTGCTGGAGCTGATCCGGCTGAACCAGGCGCGGGCGGTGCAGCAGGAAACCTACGGGGAAATCATGATCGAGGCCGCCGAAGGCGTCGTCGAGCTGGTGCCGCCGCTGGTGGACGAGGCCCCGGCGCCGGACGAGGCGGGGAGATAGAGGAACGGGACGATGAGCGATTTCGTGTTGCCGGAACTGAAGCAGATCATCGGCGCGATGCTGTTCGTGCGCAAGGAGCCGCTGACGGTGGCGGAGATCCGCCGCGCGTTGACCGCGACGGCCGAGCGCCGCGGGGGCATCACGGCCGATTTCGCGAAGGCCAACGAGGCGCTGATCCGCGAAGCCGCGGAGGCCCTCGGCCGCGAGCTGGCCGAGCGCAAGGTCGGGTTCCACCTCATCGAGGTGGCCGGCGGCTGGCGGCTGGAGAACGACGCCAATTGCGGGCCGTGGCTGCGGACGATGCTGCAGAAGGGCCGCGGCGCGCGGCTGTCCCTGCCGGCGCTGGAAACGCTGGCGATCATCGCCTACCGCCAGCCCTGCGTGCGGTCGGAGATCGAAGCGGTCCGCGGCGTGGCCGTGGACGCGATTCTGCGCAATTTGCTGGAGATGCAGCTGGTCCGCGTGGTGGGGCGCAGCGAGTTGCCGGGCCGGCCGTGGATGTTCGGCACCACCCAGAAGTTCATGGAACACTTCGGCCTGAAATGCCTCGACGACCTGCCCGGCACGGACGAGCTGCGGCGGCTGGAAGCCGAGCAGGCCCGCGCCCGTCCGCCCAAGGCGGCGGAAGCCGCGCCGGAAGTCCCGCCGGAAGATCCGAACCAGCTGAAGCTGGAAGCGATCGAGGCGGCGGTGCCCGCCGGCCCGACGCCGGAAGAGGCGGTCGGCGGCGGCGAGGGCGAGGAAGCGGCGTTCGAGCGCGAAGGCGTCGCGGAAGAAGACATCGTCGGCGGCGAGGAAGCCGAAGACGAGGAAGAAGAGTACGACGACGAGGACGAAGACGAGTTCGACGACGAAGACGACGACGAAGACGAGGACGAGGAGGAAGAGGAATGAGCCTGTTTGCGCGCTTGGCGAATCCCTGGATCGCGACGCAACAGCCGTACCAGCCGGGCCGGCCCATCGAAGAGGTGGCGCGGGAGCTGGGGCTGGGCGACGTCGACGGCATCGTGAAATTGGCGTCGAACGAAAACGCGCTGGGGCCTTCGCCGAAGGCGATGGAAGCGATGCGCGCGGCGATTCCGAAGATGCACCTCTATCCGGACGGCGGCTCCTTCTACCTGCGGCAGGCCATCGCGAAGAAGTACGGGATCACCCCCGACATGACGATGCTGGGCTGCGGCTGCAACGAGCACGCGGTGCTGCTGGCGCACGCGTTCATGGACCGGGGCGACGCCCTGGTGGCGTCGGCGCGCTCGTTCGTCGTCTACAAGCTGGTGGCGGCGCTGTACCACTGTCCGTTCATCGAGGCGCCGATGAAGGGCATGACGCACGACCTGGACGCGATTTTGGCGGCCATCACCCCGAAGACCAAGATCGTCGTGGTGGGCAACCCGAACAACCCGACGGGCACGATGGTGGACCAGGCGGCGGTGGACCGGTTCGTGGAGCAGGTGCCGGCGGACGTCGTGACGGTGTTCGACGAGGCCTACATGGAATTGGTCGATCCGGCGCAACAGGTGGACACGGTCAAGCACGTGAAGGCGGCCAAGAAGCCGGTCGTGACGCTGCGGACGTTCTCCAAGGCGTACGGTCTGGCGGGGCTGCGCGTGGGCTACGCCATCGCGCAGCCGGACGGCATCGACCTGCTGAACAAGGTGCGCCAGGCGTTCAACGTGAACGCCATGGCCCAGGCGGCGGCGGTCGCGGCTTTGGACGACGACGCGCACCTGGAAGCCACGCGGAAAATGCTGCGCGAAGGCCGGACGCAACTGATGGACGGCATGCGGAAGCTGGGGCTGGACCCGGTGGAGTCCGTCACGAATTTCATCCTCTTCCCGTTCAAGAAGGCGGCGGGGCTCACGGCCGCGCTGACCAAGCGCAAGGTGATCGTCCGGCCCATGGCCGGCTTCGGCCTGCCGGACTACGTCCGCGTCAGCGTCGGCACCGCCAAGGAAAACGCCCAGTACCTGCACGCGCTCTCGGAAGCGCTGATCGAGCTGAAGTAGGTCGTTTCGCACCCCCGACGGGGTCGTCGGGGGCTCCAAAGGCGTCAACAGCCGTCTGTTTGGAGCCGGGACGACCTCGTCCCGGTCCTTAATCCCGTTCAATTCCGTTCGGCGTTCGCCGGCGTTCCGGCGACGACCCACAGGAAGGTTTCGCCGCCGATTTCGCGGTTTTCGAAGGACCGGACGGCGAGGCCGGCGTCCGCGAGCTGGGCGCGGAGTTTTTCGGGGGTGGTATGGCTGTAGAACAGCCGTTGGCCCATGAATTCCTGTTCGCCTTCGAATTCGTCGGCGCCGGTGTAGTCCCGCGTGGCGTAGGTGAACAGGACCTGTCCGCCGGGGCGCAGCCAGCGGCGGAACTTGGCGAACAGCTCGGGGTGGCGCGCGCGGGGCACGTGGAAGAGGGCATAGATGCAGGTGACGGCGTCGAACTGGGCGGGTTCGAAGTCCACTTCGGCCATGTCGTCGCAGATCGTGTGCATGCCGGGGGCGTACTGGGCGGCGAGATGGAGCATTTTCTTCGAGAAATCCACGCCGACGACCTCCCAACCGCGTTCGAGAAAAAAGCGGGGAAAAGGTTCGCCGGCGCCGCAGCCGAGATCGAGCAAACGGCCGTTTTCCCGGCCCAGGCCCGCAAAAAAGGGCTCCAGCACGGGTTTCATGTCGAACAGGCCCCGGTTGGACTCGTAAACGGCCGCAAATTCGTCGTAGATGTCCCGAAGAGTCGGTTTCATGGTCAAAAATGTGTCCTTTTTCGTTCCGGATGTCAAAAAGAATGAAAAAATGATCATAAAAGAGACAATTTCCTTGCATGCGAGTCAAAAAGCGATATTTTGGCATCGAAATTCGGACAATTTCCGATTTGGAGGCGAAAAATGAGCGAAAATCAGATGAATGGAGCCGAGGCGCTGATCCAGAGCCTGGAAAAGATCGGCATCGAGATCATGTTCGGGCTGCCGGGCGGTTCGGCGATTCCGCTGTTCGACGCGCTGTACAAGGTGCGGCGGAAGATGAAATTCGTGCTGGTGCGGCACGAGCAGAACGCGGCGCACGAAGCGGACGGCTACGCGCGAGCGACGGGCAAGCCGGCGGCGGTGCTGGTGACCAGCGGGCCGGGCGCCACCAACACGGTGACGGGCATCATGACCGCCTACATGGATTCGGTGCCGATGATCGTGGTGACCGGCCAGAGCGTGCGCGGCATGCTGGGCAAGGACGCCTTCCAGGAAGCGGACGTGTTCAACCTGACGATGCCGATCGTGAAGCACAGCTATCTGGTGAAGAACGCCAACGACATTCCGCGCGTGGTGAAGGAGGCCTACCACATCGCGACGACGGGCCGGCCGGGCCCGGTGCTGATCGACGTGCCCAAGGACGTGGGCACGGAGGCGTGCACCGCGGGGCTCGAGGCGGAAATGAACCTGCCCGGCTACAAGCCGGAACCGAAGGGCTATGCCCCCGAGACGATCCGGCAGATCGCGGACGCGCTGGCCAAGAGCCAGCGGCCCGTGATCATCGCCGGCCACGGCGCGGTGCTCTCGCGCGCGGAAAAGGAACTGCGGCAACTGGCGGAGACGCTCCAGGCGCCGGTGGCGACGACGCTGCTGGGCAAGGGCGTGTTCCCGGATTCCCACAAGCTGAGCCTGCAGGGGCTGGGCATGCACGGGACGGCCTACGCCAACCGCGCGGTGGTGGAATGCGACCTGATGATTTCCGTGGGCGCGCGGCTCGACGACCGCATCCTCGGCGTGCCGAGCCAGTTCTGCAAGAACGCCGTGAAGATCCACATCGACATCGACGCGGCCGAATTCGGCAAGCTGGTGAAGCCGGACATCCGCTGCCGCGGCGACGCGAAGACCGTGCTGCAGGACCTGCTGCCGCTGCTGAAGAAGGGCGACACGGCCGACTGGATCAAGCGCATCGACGGCTTCAAGAAGAAGTGGCCGATGACCTACGCCAAGAAGGGCGGGCTGCATCCGCCGCAGGTCATCGACGCGCTGAACAAGCTGACGGGCGGCAAGGCGATCATGACCACCGACGTGGGCCAGCACCAGATGTGGGCCTGGCAGTTCTACCGCTGCGACAAGCCGTGGCAGTTCATTTCGTCCGGCGGCGCCGGCACGATGGGCTTCGGGCTGCCGGCGGCGATCGGCGCGCAGTTCGGCCGGCCGGGCGAGACCGTGATCGCCATCGTGGGCGACGGCGGCTTCCAGATGACCATGAGCGATCTGGCCACCGCGGTGATCCACCAGTTGCCGGTCAAGATCATCCTGATGAACAACCACTACCTGGGCATGGTGCGCCAGTGGCAGGACATGTTCTACGACGAGCGCTACAGCGGCGTGGATCTGGAGGGCAACCCGGACTTCGTCGAACTGGCGAAGGCCTACGGGATCCTCGGCCTGAACCTGAAGCGGGCGGCGGACATCCCGAAGGTGCTGAAAAAGGCGCTGGACCATCCGGGGCCGGCGCTGGTGAACGTGGAAGTGGTGCACCACGAGGAAGTGTTCCCGATGGTGCCCCCCGGCAAGCCGCTGGAAGAAACCGTGCTGTGCCATCCGCGGCGCAAGCCGGGCCGGCCCGCGGGCCGCAAGAACGATCCGGCGAAGTCCGGCGCGAAAAAAGGCTGAGGAGACGAACATGAGCAAGGAAAATTCGACCCACAACCTGAGCATCTACGTGGCCAACCGCCCCGGGGCGCTGGCGCGCATCGCGCAGACGTTCTCGCGGCGCGGCTTCAACATCGAAAGCCTCGTCGTGTCCGCGGGCGCCACGGGCGACTTCTCGCGCATGACCATCACGGCCAAGGGCGACGAAGCCGGCCTGGAGCAGATCATCATGCAGTGCTCCAAGCTGGTGGACGTGCTGGCGTGCCGCGAACACACCGACGAGGAAGTGGTCGCGCGCGAACTGGCGCTGGTCAAGGTGGCGGTCGACAGCCACCAGCGCGGCGAAGTGCTGCAGATCGCGGACCACTTCCGGGCCAAGACGGTGGACCTCTCCGAGAAATCCATCGTGCTGGAGGCGACGGGCAGCTCCGAGAAGCTCGACGCCATGGTCGATCTGCTGCGCAAGTACAAGATCATCGAGCTGGTCCGCACCGGCAAGGTGATCATGGCCCGCGGCGAACGCGAGACCTGAGCCGCGGCTCCGGCTGCCGTTTCCGACCGCCCGCGCCCGCGCGAAAACGCTGGCGCGGGCGCCGTTTTGGGCGCATCATGGCCCCCGGAACTTTTCCGAAAAGGAGCATGGCCATGGCGGAACGGCGGCAGGACATCGCGGCGCGGCTGAAGGAGCTGCGGGAAATCGAAGGGCTTTCGGCGGCGGAATTGGCGGCGGCGGTGGGGGCGGCGCCGGAGGAATACGCGGCCTGGGAGGCGGGCCGGGCCGACGTGCCCGCGAGCGCGCTGCACGACGCGGCGCGCGTCTTGAAGGCCGATTTGACGGAACTGCTGACGGGCGTGGCGCCGCGCATGAAGATCTTCAGCGTGACGCGCCGCGGCGGCGGCGTGACGGTCGAGCGGCGCAAGGACTACCAGTACCGCAACCTCGCGGCGAACTTCGCGGGCCGGAAGGTCGACGTGTTCGAAGTGACGGTGCCGCCGGACGCGGGCGAGTCGGGCGCGCACGCGAATTCGCATCCCGGCCAGGAGTTCGATTACGTGCTCGAAGGCCGCATGCGCGTGCGCATCCACGGCAACGAGCTGACGCTCGAAGCGGGCGACTGCGTGTACTTCGATTCCAACCACGGCCACGCGATGGAAGCGCTCGACGGGAAGCCGGCGCGGTTCCTGGCCATGATCGTCTGAACGGGGAAAACGCCATGGCGCTGCTCGAGCAATTCGTGAACCGGACGGAATTTTCGTCCTACGAGGATTTCCGCGACCATCTGGACATCCGGGTGCCGGCGGACTTCAATTTCGCGTACGACGTGGTGGACGCGTACGCGAAAACCGAGCCCGCGCGGCGGGCGATGGTCTGGTGCAACGACGAGGGCGCGGAGCAGATCGTGACCTTCGCGGACCTGAAGGCGGGCAGCGACCGCGCGGCGCAGGTTTTCCGGAAGCACGGCATCCGCAAGGGCGACGCGGTGCTGTTGATCCTGAAGGGGCGGCTGGAATTCTGGCATTGCCTGATGGGACTGCACAAGCTCGGCGCGGTGGGCGTGCCGGCGACGCACATGCTGAAGGAGCACGATCTGGCGTACCGCTTCGAGCGGGCCAGCATCCGCCTGGTGGTCACGGTGCCCGACGCGGCGCTGGAGGCGGCCATCGACGCGGCGGCCGCCAAGACGCCGGGCGCGCCCATCGTGAAGATGAAACTCTCCGGCGCGCGCCCGGGCTGGATCGATTTCGCGGCGGAACTGGCGGCGGCCGACGGCCGCTGGACGCGGCCGACCGGCGCGGAAGCGACGCAGAACGGCGACCCGATGCTGATCTACTTCTCGTCGGGCACGACGGGGCAGCCGAAGATGGTGGCGCACGATTTCACCTATCCGCTGGGGCACATCGTGACGGCCACGTTCTGGCAGAACGTGCGCGACGGCGGGCTGCACTACACCGTGGCCGACACCGGCTGGGCGAAATCCATGTGGGGCAAGCTCTACGGCCAGTGGATCGCCGGCAGCGCCGTGTTCGTGCACGACTACGACAAGTTCTCGGCCACCAAGACGCTGGAAGTGTGCGCGAAATACGGCGTGACGACCTTCTGCGCGCCGCCGACGGTCTACCGGTTCCTCATCAAGGAAGACCTGTCGAAATTCGATTTTTCCCGGCTGCAATACGCGGTGGTGGCGGGCGAGCCGCTGAATCCGGAAGTCTACGAGCAGTTCCGGAAGGCGACGGGCCTGAAGCTGATGGAGGCCTACGGCCAGACCGAGATGACGGTGGGCGTGGGCAATTACACGGGCATGGAACCCAAGCCGGGCTCGATGGGCAAGCCGTCGCCGCTGTACCGCATGTTCCTGGCGCGGCCCGACGGCACGCCCTGCGACGCGGGCGAGCAGGGCGAAATCGTGATCCCGCTGGACCGCGGCCGGCCGCTGGGGATGTTCCTGGGCTACCACCGCGATCCGGAAGGCAACGCGCGCTGCCGGCGCGGCGGAGTCTACCACACGGGCGACGTCGCGTGGCAGGACGAGGACGGCTATTTCTGGTACGTGGGACGCGACGACGACCTGATCAAAAGCAGCGGCTACCGCATCGGGCCGTTCGAGGTCGAAAGCGCGCTGATGGAGCATCCGGCGGTGATGGAATGCGCGGTGACGGGCGTGCCCGACGACGAGCGCGGCCAGATCGTCAAGGCGACCGTCGTGCTGGCCAAGGGCTACGAGGCTTCCGACCATCTGGCGCACGAATTGCAGGCCCACGTGAAGAAGGTCACGGCGCCCTACAAGTATCCGCGCGTGGTCGAGTTCGCGAAGGAGCTGCCCAAAACCATCAGCGGCAAGATCCGCCGCGTGGAGATCCGGCAGAAGGACAAAACCTGATCAGCGGATTTCCTTTTCCGCCGCTTCCGGCACGACGACGTAGGCGGCGAGCACTTCGGGCGGAATGGCCATGGGGCGGCCCTGGCGGAAATCCAGGAACACCCAATCCGTCCGCGCTTCGGCCAGGACGGCGCCGTCGGCGACGCGCACGAAGCGGTATTTGCGCAGCGAGCGGATTTTCTTGAAGTTCGCGACCCAGGTGTGGATCGCGATTTCCTCCCCGGCCCGGCAGGGCTGGAGATATTCGATGAAGTGCGAGCGCACGACCCAGGTCCAGCCGCGTTCGTGCAGTTCTTCGGGGGCCCAGCCGTTCTGCCGCGTGTGGGCGATGGCGGACTCCTGCAGCATGCGGACGTATTCGACGTTGTTCACGTGGTGGTTGGGGTCTTCCGCCTCGGGCGGGAACGCAAACCGGTGGACGTAGACGGGGACGGGGTCTTTTTTCACGGGGCGGAGGCTTCCAGGGCGGACGGGAACGGGCAGGCGGCGCATTGCGAGCGGTCGCCGAGGCAATAATCGTGATGGATTTGGACGAGGCCTTGGCGGCGCAGGCCGGAGCGATACAGCCGCGGAGCGTGGTCCTGCCCGAACAGGCGCAGAGCGGTCTGCCGGATGAGTTCGTTGGGTTCTTCCGCGGGCAAATCGGCCAGCAGCGCTTGCCAGGCGGCGGCCGGCGCGCCGAGGGCGGCGAACGCGGGCAGGAGCAGATTCACGAGAATCGCCTGCGCGCGGGATTTTCCGACCAGCGCGACGGGCTCAGCGACCGGCGCGGTCGCGAACGAGAGGCGGCGGGACCAATACGGTGCATCGGGCAAGTCGAAAAGCGCGAGCAGTTCGCCGGCCGGCACGCCGCGCGGATCGCGAACGACTTCCGCGATGCGTTCGGGCAGGCTGGAGGCGGGGGCGAAGAGGAGCGCGGCGGCCATGAGGCGGCGCTCGGGCCGGTTGGCGGGCCGGAGGCCGGCCATGGTCCAGTCGGCGCGCGCGAGCCGGCGCGCGAGAAATTCGTCGGACAGCGGCCACCACGCGTCCCAGCAACGGCGCAGGAACGCCTTGGTTTCGGCGTCCGCGGCGCGGCGCGTCGTGGGATCGGGCAGCAGGCCGGCAAGACCCATCAGGAGGGCGTAGGCGCGGACGGGATCGCCGCCGGATTTTTCGCGCAGGCGGTCGAGGGGCAGCAGGCGCGCGAGGCGGCGGAAGGGGGCCTTGTTGGGGCGGTAGCCGAGGGCGGCCAGGGTTTCTTCGTAGATGACTTGGGCGGGGCCGCGGTCGAGCATGGCGGCTTGCAGGACTTCGGCGCGGCGGCGCAGGCGGGACTCGCCGGCGGCGTCGAGGACGGCGCCGCGTTGCGCGGGGGCCAGGCGCGCCATGGCGGCGCGGCAAGGCGGGGGCGTGGCGCGGGCGGCGACGGGGTAGGCCAGCAGGTCGACGTTGTCGAAGGAGAAATCGGGCAGGGCGTCGAGGGCCGGGCGCAGGGCGATCTGCAGCGCGCCGGGCGGGAGTTCGGCGGCGGGCAGCGTGCCGGGATAATACGACACGTGGGCGCAGACGCGGCGGTAGCGCGGATCGCCGGCGTGGCGGTGCCGTTGCCAGTCGGCGGGGCGGACGTGGATTTCCACGTCGCCGACGATCCGCCGCAGTTCGGGGCCGACCCGGAGGGCGGCGTTCAGGAAGTCGGGCCCGGGCCCGGTATTCCATTCGCCGGGATGCTCGATCTGGACGCGTTCGCCGGCGGCGGTGGCGAGGTTCGCCGGGCGCAGGCGGTCGTCGGCCCAGACGCATTGGAGGTGGCGCTCGGCGAAGGGCGCCGCGGGCAACGGCGGCGGCTCGCAGACGCCGCAGGGAAACGGCTGGACCGGGCGGGCGGCGGCGGCGCGCGGGAACCAATCGGCGGCAATCTGGACGGGGGCAAGCATGGGGCTCGTTGCCCGTCATTGGTAGCGCAAGGCCGGGGAAAAGTAAACGGACATTCGCGCAGGCCGCCGGACCGCAATGGGACGGGAGCGGTCTGGATTCGTTGAGCGAACCGGCCTTGCAATGTATGATGATTAATTAATGATCATACGAATGTTCACTCGCCAATAATTGCAATATGTCCAATAAATCATCATATAGATGAAAATATTGGGCCTTCGTTCGTATGATGATTAATTAATGATCATATGTTGTCCGAGAGATGGTTCGAACGGGGCGGCGTTGCGCTTGCGCGGCGGGCGGGGATGGGGCACCATGGAGCGGGTGAAGAGGTTCGTCCATGTTGCGACCTTGTTGATCGGGTTGGGCGCGGCGGGCGTGGCGCGGGGGCAGGCCCCCGTGGTGCTGGGGCCGGAAACGGAGTCGGTCCGGCTGGAACCGCATCTGGCGCTGCTGCGCGATCCGTCCGGGGCAATGACGCTGGCCGAGGCGCAAGCCGCCGCCGCCGCGGGAGGCTTTGCGCCGAACCGGGCGGCGCAGATCCAGCTCGGGTTCACGGACGACGCGGTGTGGGTCCGGTTTGCCCTGCGGTCGGCGCGGCTCGCGCCGGCGAAATGGTTCGTCGGGCTGCGGCACGTGCGCTTCGAGGAAATCGACTGGCACGTGGTGCGGACGAACGGAACGGCGGAACATGCGGCCGACGGCCATCGCTTCCAGCGCGGGCGGGGCACGGTTCCCGAGCTGTATCCGGCCCTGGCGATCGAACTGGCGCCGGACGAAACCGTGGAGGTTTTCCTGCGCGTGCGGACGCCGATGCAGGTGCGGATCCCGCTGGCGGTCTATGCGCCCGAAGCCTACGCCGCGCAGGTGGACGACAACGGATTGTTCTTTCTCTTCTGTTTCGGCGCGTACGCGATGTTGTTCGCGATGGGCGTCGTGTTCGCCGTGTCCGCCCGGGACTGGGGCTATCTGGTCTACGCGGGCAGCATCGCCTGCATGATCCTGTTTTTCGGGGGGCTGACGGGCTACTGGCGGCATCTGGGCTGGCCGGGCTGGCGGTTCGGCACGACCAACGGGACGCTGGCGTTCAACGGGCTGGGCATCGCGGCGCTGCTGGTCTACATGCGCTGGTTTTTCGACCTGCCGGCGACCATGCCGCGGACGGACCGCGGCATCCGCTGGCTGACCTATGCCTGCGCGGGATTGCTGGCGTGGGCGTCGTTCGGGCCGTATCGGCCCCGGCTGGCGGCGGTGCAGGCGCTGGATCTCGTCGTGGGGGCATTGGCCGTGGCGGTGGCGCTCGCGGCGTGGCGCCGGGGCAACCGCACGGCGCGGTTCTATCTGCTGGCCTGGGCCGCGTTCTGGGTTCTGGTGGCGGCTGAAATCGCCCAGCAGCGGCGGCTCTTGCCCCCGTTGACGGAGCCGAACGTCTTGACGATGGGCGGCTTGCTGCTGGCGTTCACGCTTTTCCAGGCGGCGATGGCCGACCGCGTGCGGCAGCTGCGCGCGGACAAGGAGGCGGCGCAGGCGCAGGCCGCGCGCGACGCGCGCGAGGCGGAAGTCCGGCGGGAGGCGGAACGCGGCTTGCGCCGCATCCTGGACAAGATGCCCACGGCCGTCCGCGTGTTTTCTCCGCGTTCGGGCGCAGGCGGGTTGTTCGTCAACGAGCGGTTTGCCCGCCTGTTTGGATACGGCCAAACCGAAATCCGGACGCTGGACGAATGGTTTGAACGCGCCTATCCGGATGCGGCCTATCGCGCGCAAGTGCGGGCGTGGTGGGACGCCCGGGTGGCCGATCTGGGACAGGGCGGCCCCGCGGACCGCGAAGCGCGGATCGCTTGCAAGGACGGATCGGTGCGCGACGTCCTCGTCAGCGTCGCCGCCGTGGACGACCTGCTGCTGACCACGTTCGTGGATCTGACGGAGCGCAAGCGCGCCGAAGCGGAGGTGCGCGCGCGCGAGACCGACCTGGCGGAGGCCCAGCGCATCGCCCACGTGGGCAGTTGGCAATGGGAGCCGGCCGCGGACGCCGTGACGTGTTCGGAGGAGCTCTTGCGGATTTACGGTTTGGAGCCGGGGGGGGCAACGCCTTCGGCCGCGGCGCAGATGCGGTTTCTGGCGCCCGAATCCGCCGCCCGCCTGCAAGCGGCCATGGACCGGTGCCGGGCCACTGGCGAACCCTATGCCGTGCCGGTCGATTTCCGCCGGGCGGACGGAGAGTGGCGCCATGCGATCGCGCGCGGCGAACTAGTGCCCGGCGTGCCGCCGCGGCTGCGGGGCACGTTCGCGGACGTGACCGAACTGCGGCGGGTGGAAGAAGCGCTGCGGGCGCGCCAGGCCGAACTGGAGCAAGCCAAGGAGGAGGCCGAGCGGGCCAACCGCGCCAAAGGGCTGTTCCTGGCGAACATGAGCCACGAGATCCGCACGCCGCTGAGCGCGCTGGTGGGGTTGTCGCAGGCGATGGTCCGCCTGGGCGAGCGCCGCGGGTTGCCGGAGGATTTTCTCCGCATGCTGGAGCAGATTCGCTCCGGAGGGCGGTACCTGAACTTGATGCTGACCAACCTGCTGGACCTGTCGGCGACGGAAGGCGGGCGGCCGCGCGTGCATGGACGCACCGTGGCGCTGGCCGACTGGGCCCAAAGCGTGCGCGACATCCTGCGGCCCATCGCGGATTCGCGCCAGGTGGCGCTGCGCTGGCAGGCGGAGGAATTGGAGGGCCAGAGCCTGCGGAGCGATCCGGTGCGGCTGGCGCAGATCCTGATCAATCTCGTGCACAACGCCGTGAAATTCACGCCGGCGGGGAAAGCCGTGGACGTGCGGTTCGAGCGGGCAGCGGACCGGTTCGCGCTGGAGGTGGCGGACGAAGGCCCGGGGTTGCCGGACGACGTGGCGGTCACGTTCGAGGCCTACGGCCAGGGGGCGCCCGCCGTGGCGGACCTCGAACACGGCGTGGGCTTGGGACTGTACGTGGTGCAGACGAACGCGCAGTTGCTGGGCGGGCGGGTGCGCGCGGAAAACCGGCCGGAAGGCGGCGCGCGGTTCCGGGTGGAGTGGGACGGACTGGATGGAACGGGAGGGCGGGATGAGAGCGATCATCGTTGACGACGAGGAAATCGACCGGCTGAACCTGAATACGCTGCTGGAAGACCACCCGGACGTGGAAATCGCGGGCGAGGCGGACTCGCTGGAGACCGCCGTGGCCATGATCGAGCGGGAAAAGCCGGACGCGGTCTTCCTCGACATCCATCTGGGGCGCCACAAAGGCTTCAAGGCCCTCGAAACGGCGAAATTCCGGCCGCAGGTCGTCATCACGACGTCCCATCCGCATTATGCGGTCAAGGGGTTCGAGATCGACGCGGCGGACTATTTGCTCAAACCGGTGATGGAGGACACGCTGGCCCGCGCGCTGGGGCGGTTGCGGGCGCGGTTAGCGACGGCGGCGGCGGCGAAACCCGCGGCCAGCCGCCTTTCGCCGGAGGACGTGCAGACCTTCAAGGTGGGCGACGAGCGGCATTTGGTGCCGATCGGCCAGATCCAGGCCATCGTCGGCGAGCGCATCTACACGCGGGTGCTGGTCCGCGACGGCCGGGAATTCCTGCACAACCGGCCCCTGCGCGAATGGCGCGACCTCCTGCCGGAAAAGACCTTCAAGGCGCTGGACCGTTCCACGATCGTGAATCTGGCGGAAATCCAGGTGGTCCGGGCCGTCGGGGATGAAACAGGGCAAGAAATCGCCTTCCGGGGCAGCTTTCATCGGATCAGCTTGGGCGAGGTCGCCATGAAAGCGCTTCGCGACTTGACCGGGAAATAGGCTTCGGGCGGATTTGTTCGTTCGCCAGGGGGGGCGGGGAAAATTCACGCGCCCGCCGCCGTTTGGGCGCGGGCGTTTGCATCATATTGGGCAACTATCGACAATAAATCGCATTGTTAAACCAATTTCGGAAGGAAAACGGCCTGTTTCGGAAGAAAACCTGAATAAAATAAGATTTTCTAATCATTTCCAAACATTTGGTGTTTAGCCTCCAGCCAACTGTCGGTGGAGTGTTTGAATTCGCGGAATAGAACGGTTTTCAAGATCATGAACATCCGAATGAAGAAAATCGGGGCCTTGGCCGCGCTGCTGGTACTGGCGGGCGGTTTGTTGTCGGCGCAGGCGGCGAACGTGCTGCAGACGTTTTTCGTGCCGTTGCCGGAAGACGAAATGCAGATCTCGCTCAACGCGATCGACGCGTACCGCGGGAACATCGGCGACGAAATGCAGTCGGCCGTCTCGATGGTGGTGGGCACGGACGGCACGATCCTCTACTACGACCAGTGGGAAGACGGCTACGAGGCGGAAATCACCGAACCGACCCAGCTGACTTCGCAGGTCTGGGGCGACGGCGATCCCGACAACGGCTATCCGCCGGGATATCCCGATGATTTGCTGAGCGCCGGCGACGTGATCCGGCTGGAGAGCACGATCGACGTCACGCGCAACAGCGTGACGGTCGAGTACGACGGGCGCGACAAGGTGGCGACGACCTATCCGATCGCCATGACGCGCGGCATGTACGCGGTCAACCCCGGCGAAGTGCTCGCGGAAGCCATGGGCGTGTTCGACGTCGGCACGCACGGCACGCTCTACCGCGCGCCGGTGGGCGTGGGCACGGGCACGGGCTTCGGCACGAACAGCATGTTCAGCTATTCGTCGTTCTACGTGATGGCGGACGTCGACTTCACGCGCATCGATCTGGACAAGGACAACGACGGCACGTTCGAGGAAACGCGCTATCTGGACCAGGGCGAGGCGTTTTTCGTCAACGGCGGCATCGTGGCCGGGGCCACGGTGAAGGGCAGCCAGCCGTTCCAATGCCATCTGGTGACCGGCGACGTGGGCTCGACCTACGAAATGCGCTGGTTCGAGCTGTGGCCGGAGTCGCAGTGGGGCACGGACTATTTCACGCCGGTGGGCACGCGGACGAACGGCGCGGGCGGCGTCGTGCCCTCGCTGGTCTATCTGTTCAATCCCAACGCGGAAACCATCACCGTGCATTTCGCCACGCAGACCAACTCGGGCTCGTTCGCGGTGGCGCCCAACGGCGTCTACGACGTGTTCCGGATGCCGCTGAACAGCGGGGCGCGGTTCTACACCACCAACGGCGCCAAATTCATCGGCGTGAATCCCTTCGACACGACGGTGGGCGGCGGCACCCTCTACGGCTACGTGCAGCACTGCCAGACCTACGACTGGGGCATCGGGCTCATGCCGGTCAACATGATGTCCACCATGGGCGTGGTGGGCTGGGGGCCGGGCTACGGCACGACCGGCACGGGCGCCAACGGCAATCCGATCTGGATTTCCGCGATGAGCAACACGACGGTCTACGTGGACTACGACAGCGATCCGGACACCGGAGCGTTCGTCGATCCCATCGGCAACCGCTACGACGTGGCCACCAACCTGACGGCGCTGCAACTGGTGCAGTTGGTGGACCCGACGGACGACGACCAGACCGGCCTGCGCTACTACACGCTGGACGGCGCGGTGCTGATGGCGGCTTGGGGCCAGGATCCGTCCCGGGCGGACACCGGCAATCCCTACCTCGACATGGGCTACGCCATTCCGGCGTTTCCGACGATCCTGTCCAAGAAGTTCGCGTCGCTGCTGACGGACCTGAACGGCAACGGCTACGCCGACGCGGGCGACACGATCGAATACTTCGTGGACGTGGTCAACGTGGGGTTCGCCACCGCGAACAACGTGATCTTCCAGGACGACCTGCCGACCAGCCTGACGGTCTACGTCACCAACAGCGCGGCGCTGGCCGCCGCCGGCGCCACCAACGCGATTCCCGACAGTCTGCCGCCGAAACTGACGCGCTTTCCCTTCGACGAAGGCGGGTACAACGTCGGCACCATCGGCCTGGGCCAGACGACGACCGTGCGCTACGTCACGCAGGTGCTCACGAACCTGCCCTCGGATTTCAGCGGCTACGTCCACAACAACGCCACGGTCAGCGGCACCAACGGTAACTGGACCGGCGGCTGGACGATCCCGGTCCGCCTCTCCGGCCTGTCCATCCAAAAGCAGGCCAGCACGACCAACCTGCTGGCGCCCGGATCGAACTTCACCTACACGATCACGGTGGCCAACACCGGCCAGGTGACCTTCACCGGCGTGAACCTCGCGGACATCCTGCCGCTGGGCGTTTCGGCCACGTCCAACGGCGCGACGATCCAGCTTTCCGGCGCGATCACCAACGTGGTCAGCGACCGCTTCGACGTGCGCTCGTTCACCAACAGCAACGGGACGATCCCGTGGCGGTCCGGCTGGCAGGAATTCGGCGAGGCCGACGGCGTGGCCGCCGGCGGCGTGCAGGTCAAGGCGGACGGCACCAACACGGTGCCGCTGGAGGCCTACGCCCTGCAGATCGGCAACGCCGCCCGCGCCGCCACGCGGCAGGCGGATCTTTCGGGGCACGCGAGCGCCACGCTGTCGTTCAACTACCGCCGGTCGGGTCTGGACGGCGCGACCGATTTCGTGGACGTGTTCATTTCGAGCAACGGCTGGGCGTCGTCCAACCTGCTGGTGCGCCTGCAAGGAGCGGCCGACGAAACGGGCCGCACGGCGACGAATTTCAACGTGTCGGCCTACATTTCCACCAACGTCGGCATCCGCTTCTCCAGTTCGGCCACCATGGGCGCGGACGATTTCGTCTGGTTCGACAACGTCGCCTTCACCCTGGTCGGGACGAACGCGACGTTCGCCGGCGCGCCGCCGCCGGTCTTGGCGCAGAACGTGACCTTGCCGCCCGGCGCCACGCTGACGGCCACGGTCCAGGTGCGGGTGGACGATCCGCCCGTGGCGACGCAGGCGGTCAACGTCGCGCGCGTCCGGGCCGACCAGCAGCAGGCCTGGATCGATTCGAATCCCGTGACCAACCGCATCGACGCCACGGAAGGCCTCGCGCTGCTGAAGACGTCGAGCACGACGAATCTGCTCGTGCCGGGCACGGGCGTGGTCTACACGATCCAGATCGCCAACACCGGCACGATCTGGCAGACCGGCCTCCGGCTGGAAGACCTGCTGCCGTTCGGCATGACCTATTCCAACGCTTCGGCCGAACTGATCCGGACGTTCCCGCATACCAACACGTTCCTCGACGTCTTCAACGCGCGGGCCTTCACGAACAGCGACGGCAACGTGGCCTGGGCCGGGCCGTGGGCGGAAATCGGCGACGACGGCGACCCGACCAACGGCAACGTCCGGATCATGGTCGACGGCGGCTCCATTCCCGGCCAGACCTACGCGATCCGGACGCTGTCCACCTCGGCGGTGCAGCGCGCGGCCAACCTCGGCGGCTATCCGACCGCCACGCTGTCGTTCGACTACCGCCGCACGGGGCTGGAAGCGGGGGAATTCGTGAACGTCAGCGCGTCCGCGAACAACGGTGCGACGTTCACGCAGATCGGCCAGATCGGCGGCGCCACGAACGACGGATCCTATTTCACGGCTTCGTTCGACATCTCGGCCTACGCCTCGACGGGCACGGTGATCCGGTTCGCCGGCAGCACGGGGCGCGACACCACGACGGACGTCGTCTGGCTGGACAACGTCCGCATCGACGCCTCGGCCGCCAGCGCCACCAACGCGCTGGGAGATCCGCCGGCGCTGCTGGCGGGCTACAGCCTGCCGCCGGGGACCAGCATGACCGTGCGCCTGACGGCGACGGTCGACGACCCGCTGACGGCGACGGAATTCGTCAATACGGCGCGGCTGCTCAGCGACCAGCAGACGACGTGGCTGACCTCGCGCGTGACGAACGCGGCCGCCGGCGACGTCGGCCTGAAAGTGTCCAAGTGGACCGCGCTGGCGACCAACTGGAACTACGGCGCCACCAACGACTACTACGTCACGATCGAAAACACCGGTTCGGTCGCGCTGACCGGCATCCGCCTGCGGGATTTCCTGCCCGCCGGCGTTTCCTATGTGACCAACAGCGCGCAGATGGTCCGGTTCCTCGCCGTGGAGACCAACGAGTTTGTCGAGACGGTGTCCGACGGGTTCGGCACGGTGTCCTACGGCAACAACGACGGCACGACCAACTGGCTGGGCGATTGGATCGAGACGGGCGATAACGCCAACCCGGCCAGCGGAACGGTGCTGATCCAAGGGGGGGGCTTGGTGTTCACGAACACCAATGCCGACAACGACTACGTCACGCGCACGAACCCGCTGGCGACGACGCTGCCGGGACGCGTTTACACCAACGTGACGCTGAGCTTCGCGTATCGCCGGTTCAACTGGGATGCGGGGGATTCGTTTACCCTCCGGGCTTCCACCGACGGATTCGCGTCCCAAACCCAGATCTTCGCCGTGCCGACCACGGCCGGCACGGATGCGGCCATGGTCTCCGTCACGACCAACCTGACGGCATTTCTGGCGGCCAACCTGGGGCTGCGCCTGCAGGCGGGCGGGGGATTCAGCAACCTCGACGCGATCCAATTCGACTTCGTCACGTTCACCAACCGGGGCTACGACGTGGCGACCAACGCCGTGCCGGATTATTCCGACAGCGTGACGGTGAGCGTAGTGTCGAACCTGCCGGGGCCGCCGACGAACCTGCTCGTGAACTACGTCTTGCCGGCGGGCACGAGCGTGAGCGTGCGGTTGCAGGCGACCTTGAACGTGCCGCTGGTTGCGACGCAGTTCGTCAATACGGTCACGGCCACGAACAACCAGACGCCGCCGCAGTCCGCTTCCGTCACGAATTTCTCCGTGGCCAACGCGGTGGGCGATTACGTCTGGCACGACTTCGACGGCAACGGCGTCCAGAACGGCGGGGAGCCCGGACTGACCGGCGTGACGGTGCGGCTCTACGGCAGCGGGTCCAACTTGCTGCTGACGACGACTTCCGGCGTGAACGGGGCCTATGCCTTCACCAACGTTCCCTCGGGCTCCTATTTCCTCGAATTCGTCACGCCCACCAATTACCTGCCGACGGCGCAGGACGCGGACGGCGACGACGCGCTCGACAGCGACATCAGCACCAACACCGGCCGCACGGCGGTCTTCACGCTTTCGGGCGGCACGACCGACGCGACCCGCGACGCCGGCTACTACCAGCCCGTTTCCTCCATCGGCAATTTCGTCTGGCGCGACGTGAACGGCGACGGCCTGCAGTCCGGCGGCGCGGAAACCGGCATGCCGGGCGTGGTGGTGACGCTCTACGACGCCTCCTCCAACGTGGTGGGCGTGACGACGTCGTCGGCCGCCGGCGCCTACGGCTTCACCAACCTGCCCACGGGCATCTACTTCCTGCAGTTCACGCCGCCAAGCGGGTTCACGTTCACCCTGCAGGACCAGGGCGGCAACGACGCGCTCGACAGCGACGTTTCGCCCGTCACCGGGCGCACCGCGCTCTTCTATCTGCCGCCCGGAACGACGGACGATTCCCGCGATGCGGGCCTTTCGGCCATCGTCCATGGCCTCTCCATCGCCAAGACCTCCGATGCCGGTTCCTGCCTGGCCGCAGGGAACGTGGTGACCTACACGGTCGTGGTCCAGAACACCGGCACCGTGGCGCAATCCGGCATCGCGGTGGAAGACGTGCTGCCGTCGGGGGTGACCTACGTGCCCGGCAGCGTCAGCGCATCGTTTTATTCTCCCACGGGCACGGTCGTTTCCACGACGTACAACACGTCGTCGACCTTCACCGCGCCGGCGGGCATCACGTCGGCGACGGTCCAGGCGTGGGGCGGCGGCGGCGGCGGCGCGTCGCGCACGTCGAACGGCGGCGGCGGCGGCGGCGGCGGCGGCGCCTATAGCCGCGCGGCCGTGGCCGTGCTGCCGGGCAGCAACTACGTCGTGAACGTCGGCGCCAGCGGCGCGGCCAACACGGCCGGCGGAGATTCCTGGTTCAGCCTGGGTTCGGTGACGGGGGCGCTGGCGCGCGGCGGCAGCGGCGGAACGCAGAACAACACGGCCGGCGCGGCAGGCGGTTCGGCGGCCAGCGGCATCGGCGACGTGCTCTATGCCGGCGGCAATGGCGCAAACGGCACGGGTACTTACGGTGGCGGCGGCGGATCCTCGGCTGGAACCAATGCGGTCGGCAACTATGCCGATTTCCCCAACACCTCGACCGGCGCGACGGCGCCCGCGGGCGGCGGGAAGTTTCAGCATCGGGCGGGCTCCGTCTCGCCGGAGAGCGGTACTCCGGCATGCA
>CALKWZ010000030.1 GCA_938003985.1 uncultured Verrucomicrobiota bacterium
CGGCGGCCGCGGACCGCCACCACGCGACGCGCGGCGGCGCCTCGCGCAGCGCCGGCAACGGCGCCGGCGCGATCCGGAACAGCAGCGCCCACGCGCCGAACCAGATCGCCGCGAACGCCGCCGCCCACCGCGCGCCCGGACGGCAGAAACGCCGCCAGCGCCGGGCGGGATCTTCGGATGGGCGCAGGCGGTACACGGCCCGCCCCTACGGCGCCACCGGCGGCGGACGCGTCGCCAGCACCACCTCGCGGATCCCCGCTTCCGCCGCCAGCGCGTACACGTCCATCAGCGTGCCGTACGGCGTCCCTTCGTCGGCTTCGATCAGCAGCGGGGCATCGGCGGGTTCGCGGCCGGCCCGGGCCAGCGCCGGCCCCAGCGTCGCCGGCGTCATGCGCTCATCGTTGAAAAACATCAGGCCGCCCTGGGCCAGCGTCAGCACCCGGGCGCCGTAGTAGGGCGCGCCGTCCGCGAACGGCGCTTCCGGCAGGCGGACGCGCACGCCCGGCTGCAGCACGAAGCGCGACGAGGCGTAGTGGAAAAGGCCCACCAGCACGATCACGTTCAGCAGCGCCGTCACCTCGATCGGCCCCACCGCGCGGCGATAGCGCCCCCGGAAGCGCCGCCGCACGCTGCGGAACTGCATCTGGATGGGCTGATCGGGAATCCTCATTTCGGCGTTTCCCGGTTGCGCTTCCACTGGCGCATGAAGTTCACCAGCGCCGAGGCCGAGCGTTCCATGTCCAGCAGGATGGATTCCACGCGCGAGACGAGCAGATTGTAGCCCGCGTAGGCCAGGATCGCGATCACGAGGCTCAGGGCCGTCGCGGACAGGGCGTTCCACAGCCCGCCCGTCAGGTCGGCCGACTGCACCAGCGGCGCGGCGCGGTGCGCGGCCAGCAGGACGTCCATCAGGCCCAGCACCGTGCCCAGCAGCCCGATCAGGGGCGTGATGCGCGCGAGCGTCGCCAGCCAGCCGAGGCCGCGCTCCATGCGCGGAATTTCCTCGAGGCCGGCATCCTCGATGGCCCGGCCGATGCTCTCCAGGGTGTCGTCGTGGTGCAGCACCGCCGCCAGCGCCAGCCGCGCGACGGGTCCGGGAGCTTCCTCGCAGATCGTGGCGGCCTCGACCGGGTTGTCGCGGTTGAGGATGTTGTAGACGCCCTTGAGGAAGTCGTCGGCCGCGATCTGGGCCCGATGCAGGTTGAACAGGCGTTCGAAGAACACCAGCGCCGCGAACAGGCCGCACGCCAGCAGGATCCAGATCACCGGTCCGCCATTGCCCATCAAGTTCAACATGTCTCTGCACTCCGTCCGTGGGGGTCCCCAAAGGAACTGGAAGGTCAGTCTATGCCGCGACGGCGCCTCCGCTCAACCACAAAAAAGCCGGGCGGCGCCCAACGGCGTCGCCCGGCGAACGGAAGACCGTCCCGGATCAGGGATTCGGCCGGATCTCGAGCACTTCCGGCACGGCGGCGGTGCCGTCGTCCGGGAAGACGATCCACAGGAAGTTCAGGGCGACGGGATTCGCTACCAGATCGTCCGGCAGCGGCTGCCAGTCCTGGCCGTCGCGGCTGGTCAGGACCTGCGCGGCGGCCAGCGAGCCTTCCGTCACGTCCACTTCCAGGCCGGAGAGCGTCAGCGTCGGTTGGTATTCGACCACGAGATAGCCGCCGCCGGCCTTTTGGCCGACCCACGCCGTCGCGTCGTCGCCGTCCAGGGCGTTCCAGCCGGTTTCGTCCTGCGGACCATCGCTCGTCAGCACCAGCACGGGCTCCGGCTCCGCCAAGAGGCCGCCGGCCACCGCCGGTTCCGGCGGCGGCGGAAGCGCAGCGACGGCCTTCCCGGTGACGGCGCTGCGGCGGGCCGGCGCGCGCGTGCCGTACACTTCCAGCTCCGAAATCACCACGCACTGGTTCGCCGAATTCGAAATACCGGTGAAGCGCAGATAGCGCATCGGTTCGTCGGCCACCGCCCAGTCGTCCCAGCCGTGCCGTTCGATCGCCGCCACGGCCAGCGGCGTCCAGGTCGCGCCGTCCACGGACGATTCGATCTGGTAGCGCTGGTAGCGGCAGGTCCAATCCCAGTTCAGCAGGCGCACGCGCGAGACGGTCGCCACGGACTTCAGATCCAAGGTGATCGTGCCCTGCGGATTGGCCGTCCAAACCGTATGCCCGTAATTGGTGCTGACGGCATGGATGCCGTCGATCAGCAATTCCGGGCGGCTGGCGTTGAGGCGCGCGATGGTGGCCCCGGCCGAGGCCAGCGCGAGGTTTTCGCCGACGTCGTCGTCGAGGGCCGTTGCCTCCACCGCGACCGCCGCCGTGCCCGCCAGCGCGATCTGGATCGTGGCCGTTTCGTTCTCGGCGTTGTCGTCGGCGGCCGCCGTCAGCGTCACCGGCTGCCAGACGTTCCAGTTGGCCGAGTTGAACGTCCAGTTCGTCCGGCTCTGGATCGCGATGCCCGCGTCGCCCGCGACGCGGGCCAGCGCGACGGCCTTGCTGCCGCCCGGATCCATGTTCAGGCGCACGAAGAATCGGCCTTCGCCGCCTTCGCGCACGTTGACGCGGGTTTGGCTGACGACCAGGCACAGGCCGGGACAGGTCACGGCGAAGGTGGCGGCAACGTCTTCCGCCGGCTCCCAGTTGCCGTCGCCGGCCTGGGACGCAACGACGGTGACGGTGCCCGTGCCGCTGAACGTGAGGCAGGCGCCCGACTCGTCCAGCGCCGCCGGGCCGGCGACCACCGCGAAGCTCACCGGCAAGCCGCTGGAAGCCTCCGCACGCAATACGAGGCCGTTCGGCGCGCTCTGGTTCCCCGGATTCGGGAAGGTCACGGTCTGGGTCGCCCGTTCCACCACCAGCGTGCCTTCGGCGTATCCTTCGTAGTCCTCGTCGGCCACCTCGGCCAGGACGGCGTAGACGCCGGCCGCGATCGGCGGCTCGGTCGCGGTTTCGGGCGCCGGGTCGGAACGGCGGCGCGACGCCGCGTTTTCGTAGACGACGTCCACCGGCAGGTTCGGCGGATCGGTCTGCACGGCCACCTGTTTCGGCCGGCCGTCGTAGGTCTGGCGGAGATTCTGCAGCACGACGTTGGCCGGCACCGGCAGACGCTTGCCGATCACTTCCCATTCCGAAATGCACACCAGCGGATTGGCCGAATTCGCCAAACCCGTCAGGCGCAGGTAGCGGGCCGCTTGTTCGGAAATTTCCCATTCGTCCCAGCCGTGGCGGTCCGTCGCGCGCGCATCGACCAGCATCGTCCAGTTCGTGCCGTCCAGCGAAGATTCGATCACGTAGCGATGCAGCACGGGATACAGCCAGTTCCAGTTCAGAACCCGGATCCGCGAGACCGTGCTGGGCGCCTTCAGCGCCAGCGTCAGCGCGCCGGGCGGGTTGTCGGTCCAGAACAAGCCGCCGTAGTTGCCGGAACTGGCATGGATGCCGTCGATCGCCCGCGCGGGATTCAGCCCGCCCGAGATCGTCGCGCCGTTCGTCGCCGCGGCCAGGTTTTCACCGACGTCGTCGTCCAGTTCATTGGCGGACACCATCCGGGGCTCGGAGCCCGGCAGCGACACGCGGAACGTCGCCGTGCCGCTGGCTTTGTCGGCGTCGTTCGTCGCCGCCAAGGTGACCGCTTGCCACCAGTTCCAGTTCGCCGGACCGAACGCCAACGCCGCGCCGCTCTTGACCCGGAGATCCACGTCGCCGCCGACCCGCGCGACGGAAACGACCAGATTGGACGCCGGCGCGCCGTTGAGGCGCACGAAAAAGCGACCTTCGCCGTTTTCGCGCACGTTGACGGACTCCGCGCTGAGCGCGAAAGCGGGCAGAACCTCGAATTCGCGCGTCGCGGCCGGGGCGGCGTTCCAATTGCCGTCGCCGGCCTGCGCGGCCACGATCGCCACGCGCCCCGTGCCCGTGAACGAAACGCCCGCGCCGTCCGCGGCCAGCGTCGCGGGGCCAAAGCCCACCGCAAACGCCACCGGCAGCCCGCTGGAAGCCGCGGCGGCCAGAGGCACCTTCTGGAAAACCGCCGGATCCGGAATCGCCGCGAAATCGAGGGTTTGGTCCGCCTTGGCCACCGTCAGCGTGCCGGAAACGGAGCCGCCGTAGACGTCGTCGACGACCGTGGCCACCACCGCGTAGGTCCCGGCGGCCATCGGTGCCGAGGCGGATCCGGCATAGGTGATTTCAACCGCCAAACCGGCCGGCACCGTCGTCGCGGCCACGCTCCGCGGCGTGCCGTCGTAGACCTGCGCCAAGCCGGCCAGCGACACCGTCGCCGGCAGCTTGCAATCCGTCCAGGCCACGTCGTCCAGCGTGATGGCCCCGGCGTTCACGTTGTTGGAAAACGCCAGCGTGAATTCGCCGGCGACGTTCACCGGCCCGCTCGTCCAGGTCTGGACGGAACCGTCGCCCCCGGAAACCGTGCCGATCTCGGCGCCATTCACGAACACGCCGCAAGCAACGTTCTGGTTGCCGGCCTTGCGGTATTTCAAGGAAATCGTCCCGACTCCGCCCGGCACGTTCCCCGAACGGACGAAGGCGCCTTTGGCTTTGGCCAACGTCAGCGCCCGGCCGGCGAGGCTTGCCCCCCCGCTGGCCTGCGCATAGGACCAGGCGGAACCGTCCTGGCCGAGGAACGTGCCGCTTTGATAGCCGCCGGCGGCCGGCGCGAAATTCTCGAACGTCTCGAGGCCGAGCGTCGGTTCGCCGCCGCCGGCTTCCCGCACCACCAGCGTGCCCGCGGCGGAACCCTCGTAGCCGGGCGCCACCACCGTGGCGACCACGGCATAGATGCCCGTCGCGATCGGCGCGTCCGGCTGGCCGGCGTAGGTTACCGCCACGGCCAATCCGGCCGGATCCGTTTGCACGGACACGGCGCGCGGCGTGCCGTCATAGTCTTGAAGCAGATTGCCCAGCGTCACGCCGGCCTGGGAAGGAACCACCGCCACGGCCGGACTCGCGCCCAGCGCGACGAACGCCCCGCCGGCCTGCCGCGTGCGCGCGGCGAACGTCTGCGTGCCGGTCGCGGCCGGCGCCGCGGCGCCGCCGTAAGCCAGGCCGAAACCGTTGGCCGAACCTTTGGCGGCCGTGAAATCCACCGCCACCTGCCAAGGGCCGGAGCCCAAAACCGAGGAAACCGCGGCCGCAGCCGTGCCGGCCGTCGAAACCACTTCCACGTATCCAGGCGCGGCCGGATCGGCCGCTTGCGGCGCCGTCCACCCCGCCGGCACGGTCAGCTCGAGTTGCGCCCCGGCGTTGAAAGGCCCGCGGTTCCCGTTGCGGAACTGGAATTCCAAGCGGTTGTCCGCACTGGCCGCGGCGACGGTTGCCGGCGCAACGGACAGCGTACCGTCGCCGTCTTTCGCCGCCGGAGCCGCCGCGGCGGACGGCGGCAAAGCCAGCGCGACCAGGCCTAAAAACGCCCGGCAAAAGACCTTCGCAACACGACCCGTTTGCACTCCTCGACATGTTTTCATGTAGGAGCGATTTCATGATTTTTACGCCCTCATGTCAAATATTGTATGGTTAATTTACAGTGCAAGCTTTGTTGCGAAAAAATTAAGACCTAATCGTAGATGACTTCGATTATTCCCGATATTCGAGGAGTTGGCGCCGTTCGACCTTTTCGCGCCGCTTCGTCGGTTCACAAACCCCTAATCAATGCAAAACAAAGCCGGACGGCGCACGTGCGCCGCCCGGCTGCGAGGTCCTCCGTTGAGGAGGCCGCGATTACGGATTCGGCCGAATCTCGATGACTTCCGGCACGGCGTCCGTGCCGTCATCCGGGAAGACGACCCACAGGAAGTTCAGAGCGACCGGATGGGCTTCCAGATCTTCCGGCAACGGCTGCCAGTCCTGGCCGTCCAGACTGGTCAGGACCTGCGCGTCGGCCAGCGAGGCTTCCGTCACGTCCACTTCCAAGCCGGAGAGCGTCAGCGTCGGCTGGTACTCGACCACAAGATAGCCGCCGCCGACCTTCTGGCCGATCCAGGCCGTCGCGTCGTCGCCGTCCACCGCGTTCCAGCCGGTTTCGTCGGCCGGCCCTTCGCTGGTCAGCACCGCCACCGGCTCGCTTTCCTCGCCGGCGATGCTGCCGGCCGACGCCTTCAGCGACCGCCGACCCGCTTCGCGCGTGCCGTAGACTTCCAGTTCAGCCACCACCACCTGGGTGCCGCCGGAATTCGTCACGGCCGTCAGCCGCAGATAGCGGATGGACGCATCGGCCACCGCCCAGTCGTCCCATCCCGACCGATCGCTGCCGCTCGCATCCGCCAGCGGCGTCCAGGTCGCTCCGTCCGTCGAGGATTCCAGCACGTACCGTTGCGTCCGGTACGCCCAGTCCCAGTTCAGCAAGCGCACCCGCGTCACCGTATGCGCGCCCTGCAGATCCAGCGTGAGGGTGCCCGCCGGGGTCGTCGACCAGACCGCCGAACCGTAGTTCGTGCTCACGGCGTGCACGCCGTCGATCAGCTGGGCCGGACGGCTTGCCCGGACGCCCGAGATCGTCGCTCCGCCCGTCGCCAGCGCCAGGTTTTCGCCCGCGTCGTCGTCCAGCGCCGTCGCCGTCACCGTCGCCGCGGCCGAGCCCACCATCGCGATCTGGATCGTCGCCGTCTCGTCCGCCGCGTTCTCGTCCGCCGCGGCGGCCAGCGTCACCGGCTGCCAGACGTTCCAGTTCGAGGAGTTGAACGTCCAGTTCGTGCGGCTCTGGATCGTGATGCCCGCGTCGCCCGCCGTCCGGCTGAGGCTCACCAGCGTGCTGGCGCCCGGATCCTGGGCCAAGCGCACGAAGAACCGGCCTTCGCCCGCTTCGCGGACGTTCACGGCCGACTTCGACAGCTGGATCAGGCTCGGCAGCGCTTGCGTACCGTACACTTCCAGTTCCGCCACCGCCAGCGCGTTCTGGCTCTGCGTCGTCGCCTCCGCCGTGAACCGCAGGTAACGCAATTCCACGTCGCCCGCGTCCCAGTCCTCCCAGCCGTTGTGGGCCGCGCCCGTCGCGTCAACCAGCGGCGACCAGGTCACGCCGTCCGTCGAGGATTCGAGCTTGTACTGATGGCCGAGGTTCACCCAGTCCCACGTCAGGATGCGCACGTTCGAGACCGTCGCGACGGCCTTCAGGTCGATCGTCATCGTGCCCTTGGGCGTCGTCGAGCTCAAAGCGTGCCCGTAGTTGGTGCTCACGGTATGGATGCCGTCGATCAGCAGCGCCGCGCGGCTCGAGTAGGTGCCCGCGATCGTCGCGCCGCCCGAAGCCAGCGCCAGGTTCACGCCGGCGTCGTCGTCCAGCGCCGTCGCCGTCACGGTCCGCGGTTCCGAGCCCAGCATCGCGAGCTGGAAGGTCGCTTCTTCCGCGTCGGCGTTGCCGTCCGCGGCCTGCGCCAGCGTGACCGGCTGCCAGACGTTCCAGTTCGCGGCATTGAAGACCCAGCTGGCGCCGCTTTGGATGGCGATGCTGTCGCTGCCCGCGGTGCGGCTGACGGAAACGACGGCGCTGGCGGCCGGCGCCTGAGTCAGGCGCACGAAGAAGCGGCCTTCGCCCGCTTCGCGGACGTTCACGGCCGACTTCGACACCTCGAAGAGGCTCGGGAGCGCCCGGGCGCCGTACACTTCCAGTTCGGCCACGGAGACGGCGCCGTCTTCCTGCGTGCTGGACACGCCGACGAACCGCAGGTAGCGGGCCGAAACGCTGGCCACGGCCCAGTCATCCCAGCCGTGGTGGTCTTCGCCCGAGGCATCCACCAGCGTGGTCCAGGAGGTCCCGTTGAGCGACGATTCGATCCGGTAGCGGTGGTTCAGCAGCACCCAATCCCAAGCCAGGACGCGCACGCGCGAGACCACGGTGGTGCCCTTCAGGTCCACGGTGATGGTGCCCGGCGGCACGCTCGTGCACACCACGTAGCCGTAGTTCGTCCGGACGTTGTGCACGCCGTCGATCAGCAGGGCCTGCCGGCAGGGATAGGTCGCGGTCACCGTGGCGCCGCCCGACGCCAGCGCCACGTTTTCGCCGAGCGCATCGTCGTCCAGCGCGGCCGCATCCACGGTCACCGGATCCACGCCCGTCATCGCGACCGTGAACGTCGCGGTTTCGGCGTCGGCGTTTGCGTCGTCGCCCTGCACCAGCGTCACGGTCTGCCAAGCGTTCCAATTGTTGGTGTTGAAGGCCCAGTTCGTCCGGCCCTGGAGCGCGAGGCTCGCGTCGCCGGCGCCGTGGCGCACGGAAACGGCGAGACTGGCGCCCGGATCCTTGTTGAGGCGCACGAAGAACCGGCCTTCGCCGTTTTCGCGCACGTTGACGGAAGCCTGGCTCGTCACCAGGCGCAGGTGTTCCAGCGTGGTCGTGCTGGCCGTGGCGGAATCATCGCTCGCGCAGGCGGCGCTTTCCGCGCGGACGCGGAAATAGTAGGTCACGCCTTCCGCCAGCCCGGACACTTCCTGGCTGGTGCCGGCCACCGCGAGGTTCTCGTAGCCGGCCACGAAGGACGGAACCGCCGCGCCGTCGCAGACGTGGGCGTCCGGCGTCATCGCCGCGGCATTGACCGTTCCCGCCGGGATGGTCCATTCGGAAGCCGTCCAGGTGGCATTGGGCACGACCACGTCCGCATTGCGCACCGCGTGCTTGTCGAGATATTCCCACGCGTATCCGGTGCCATCCTGATTGACGACGCCGTAGGCATCGACCACGGTACCCATGGCGGTAACGGTGCCGCCCTGAACCAGGAAATAGCCGTCGTCGCCGTTGCCGGAAACGGTCAGGCTGCTGTACTGGTCGGCGGCCTTTCCGAAGGTGCTGTCGTAGGTGGCGCTGTTGGCGACGACGTAGGTTCCGCCCGCCGCGATCGTTCCGGTGAGCTGGACGTTCGTCCAAGACCCGCCGTTCGCCTGCCGCCAGAGGTACCAGGTGGCCGCGCCGAAATCGATCGCCGAGTCCGTGGCGTTGTAGAGTTCGACGAACTTCGCATTGGGCACGTCGAGCGGATCCGCCACTTCGGAAACGAACAAGCCGCCGGCCGCGCTGGCCTGGAAGTCCGCTTCCGTGCTGACGTCGAGACGGTAGCCGGTGGCGCCGGTCACGGCATCCCAGCTCGCCACGAAGCTCGCGTAGTCCGGAACCGCGCCCAGATTCGTCGGGGCGTCCGGACCGTCGGTGTTGGCGCTGCCGGCGAGACCGGAAGAATAGAAGCCGTCCACGTACGACCACGCCTTGTAGTAGTACGGCGTGCAGGCCTCCAGCTCCGCATGGGTTTGCGGGGAAACGGCGCCGACGTAGAGCACCGTGCCGCCGGCCAGGGCTTCGCCCACGACCGGCGCGCCGGCCGGATCTTCGAAGACGCCGGTTTCGTTGACGACGATCACCACGTCGTTGCCCGCCGCGTTCGGCGTGAAGGACAATTCCACGGCGTCCATGCCGGCGGAAACGCCGGAGAACGAGGCCGGGCTGGCCACCGACACCGTCAAGGTGTCCGCGTCCGAGCCCTGGTACAGGTCATCCACGACCGTGGCGACCACGGCGTAGCTGCCCGGAACGGTCGGCGGCGTGGCGCCGCCGTCGTAGGTGACGTCCACCGTCAGGCCTTCCGGCACCGTCGCGACCGACGCGGCGCGCGGCGTGCCGTCGTAGACCTGGGCGAGATCGCCGAGAGTGACGGTGGCCAAGGCCTTCGTGACGGTGAAGGTGTTGGTCACGGGGTCGGCCGGATCCCAGCCGCCGCCGCCGGCCTGGCTGGCCACGACGCTTACTTCGCCGGCGCCGGTGAAGGTCAGCGTCACGCCGTCTTCGTCGAGATCGGCCGGACCGGAGAACACGGCGAACGACACGTCCAGGCCGCTGGAGGCCGTGGCCGCCAGCACGACGACGTCGGTCGTCACTTGGTCGCCGATGGCCGGGAAGTCGATCGTCTGCGGCCCGCCGATGGTTTCCAGCGTGGTCACGCTGGCCGTCGCCGAATCCACGCTCGGGCAGCCGCCCTCGCCTTCCGCGCGCACGCGGAAGTAGTAGGTGACGTTGTCGTCCAAGCCTTCGACCAGCTGGCTCGTGCCCGCCACCGCGAGGTTTTCGTAGCCGGAGACGAAGGACGGCGTCAGGCCACCGGAATAGACGTGGCTGCCCAGATAGCTGGTGGTATCCACGGCGTAATTGTCCCACTCGTTGACGTCGTAGGTGGTGACGCCCTGGCTGACGGCGCCCTTGCGGACCTTGGTCACGTCGATCAGGTTGGTGACGTTGACGCCGATGGTGCCGATGACGTCGATGTTGACCGAGCTCTTGGCGAGCGCGATCTGGTCGTTGCCGTTGTGGGTCAAGCTGCCGGAGGTCGCGTCCGCCTGGGCCAGGATCGCGGCGTTGGCGCTGGGATTCGCCACCACGTACACGTCGCCCGCGGCAAGCGTGCCGGACAAGGTGATGGTCGTGGGCGAGGTGCCGCCGTTGGCGTACACGCGCAGCGTGTAGCCGCCCGCCGACAGATCGACGGCCGCAGCGGTGCCGTTGAAGATTTCAACGGCCTTGTTGTTGCTCAAGCCTTCGATGTATTCCGAGATGAACAGGTCGGCCGCGGGGGACGAGACGCCGAAGGCCTCTTCCGTGCTGACGTCGAGCCGGTAGCCGGTCGCGCGGTCGGCCGCCGTCCAGGTCGCGGTGAAGCTGGTCTCGTTGGTTTCGCTGGCGTAGAGGCCCGTCGGGGCATCCGGCTCGCACGGCAGGGTCGCGCCCTGCGCCGTCACGCCGGAAGCGTAGTAGCCGTTGTTGACGGAGTAGAACTTGTAGTCGTAGGTCGAGTCTTCGCTCAACCCGCTGTCCGTGGCCGAGGTGCCGGAACCGACGTAGACGACCGTGCCGGCGCCAAGGGTGTCGGAAACCGAATAGGTCGTGCCCTGCGCGGGCTCGGTCCAGGACGCGGCGGCGGCTTTGCGGACCACCATCACGTTGTGGCTCTGCGCGTTCTTGCTCCAGCCCAGATCGATCGCGTGGGTCGGGTCGGTGCCGTTGGCTTCGGCGGAAGCATCGGACGCGTCGTTGATCGCGCTGACGGCGAAGTAGGCCGAGGCGAGGTCTTCCGGCGGATAGAGCGTGGAGTTGCCCCAGCCGTTGCCGGACTTGGAGGTGTAGTCGTCCTCCGCCGCGGCGCGCGCCTGGCAAATGACGTAATAGTTCGCCACGGAGGTGAACTGGACCCCGCTCAGATTGCGGCGCACGCGCTTGTTGGGCCAATCGCCGTCCTGGTACCAGGCCGCTTCGCCCCAGCTGTAGCCGGTGCCGTCCAAAGCGGTGCCGACGCCGACCTGCGCGTAGTTCCACGACTCCGCGCCGATCTCGAAGTTCACGTACCACTCGCCCAGCGTGTCGCCGAGGGTGTAGCTGCCCATCGGGGTACCGGCGCTCATCGGGTTGATCCAGATGCCCGAAGCGGCCGCCGTGGTCGATTCGCTGGCCGCCGTGCCGAACGCGGTTTCCACGTTCGCGCCGTTGCGGGCCTTGACCTGGAAGGAATATTCGGTTTCGGGGGAAAGTCCGGTGGCGGTGGTCGTGTCCCAGGTGGCCGCCGTCTGCCAGACCGCCGAGGCGCCGAACGTGCCGTTGGCCTGCAGATACTGGCTGTCGCTCGTGCGCTGGATCGCGAATTCCGTCGAAGCGGGGTTGCCGTTCGCGTTGACCGTCACGTCGAGGGTCGTCGCCGTGGGATTGTCCACCGTCGGGGCCGCGGGCACGTTGGCCAGCGTCCAGAAGTTCAGTTCATTGGCCGCCAGCGTCGTATCCACGCTGTTTACGGCATAGGCGCGGAAGTAGTAAATCTGATTGACGGAGAGCGAGGACAGATCCACGCCGTACTCGCCCTCGCCGCCGGCCGCCGCCGCGGTCGGGTTGTCCGTGATCGCCACGCCGGAGGAGGTCTTGTAGACCACGCCGCGCTCGGTCACCGTGTCGCCGCCGTCGTCCGTCACGTTGCCGTTGGCCGTGGCCGCCGTCGCGCCGAGGCCGCTGGCCGCCACCGTCGACACGGACGGAGCCGCGGGGCCGGACGGCGCGTCCGACACTTCGGCCAGATCCACCAGCCAGCGCTTGCCCGAGGTGACTTCGATTTTCGCGTATTTGTAGGTGGCGTTGTTCACGGCATAGCTGAACTGGGTATAGGTGTCCGACGTGCTGCTGCCGGTCGCGACCGCCGAGCCCCAGGTCGAGCCGTCGCTGGAAACGTAGAGCGAGAAGTTCACGGTGCCGTCGGTGGCCGACCAGCGCCGGTGCCAGAAGCTCACCGTGCCGATGCCCGCGGCGTTCTGCGGACTGACGATGCTGCGCGTGCCCGTGCTCGAGAACCGGATGGCGGCGACGCCTTCATACCGGGTCGTCGTTTCGCGGAAGACGCTGGTCAGGACCCAGCTGTTGACCGTGTAGGTGCCATAGCTGGCGCCCCAGCCCGTGGCGTTGAAGCCTTCGGACAGCGCCGCATTGGCCGCGCCGGTCCCGACGCAAAAAGCCACCACGGCCAAGATCGGCAGAATCAATCTCGTCACTCGACTTGTCTTCATGTGTGTTTCCTCGACCCTTGCTTTTTTAAATCGCAATCATCCGCCGAAACCAAAGGCTTCCGCGGGCGGCATTCTCCGCGCAGTGATGCCCAATATACCTCAAAAACTCTCTTTTCCCAGTCGGGCCATGCTACATGGCGAAGGATTGCGCATATAGTTAAAATCGTGTTAACGGAAGATGCGTTTTACCGAAATGAGGCCGATGCCATCCGGCATCGCAGCGGGGCGCTGAACCCGTCAAAATCCCGTGGGTTCTCTCAACGCGACCAAATCGGGATCCGTCGCGGCGCTTTCCTCTAAAGAGGGGTCATACCGGAAGGCCCGGCGCAAGGCAGCGTCTGCCTCCGCCAATTCGCCGGTGAGCGCCAGCAAACAGGCCTGATTGTAAAAGGCCACGGCCAACTTGCGGACATGGTTCTTCCGGATGTCGACTTCCTGTGGCATATTCACCTGCGGCGGAATATGTTGGGATGCATTCATCCAGAAATCGACCACGCCGGGATAATGAGCCAGCAACAGTCGATACTCCCGCAGGGCCCGCTCGTTGTCCTTCTGCTCGAATTGGCAGTTTTGGGCCAACTCGTACTGGTGTTGCATCAGTCCTGGAATCAACACCATGCGCTGCCGGAGAGAGGATAACGAAGAATATTCCGGGACGAATTGGCGCAAGATCCGGGCCTGCTCGGCCATCTTCGCGTCCAAACGTTCCATCTCCCGCAAGCATTCCAACGCGCCGTCTTCGTCGCCTAATGCCAATGAGGCCATCGCCATGAGCCCATAATGAACCAGCGATTGGGGCTCGATCTCCACGATGGCGCCATAGGAGAGGATCGCCTTCTTGTACTCCCCTTGCCGGGCATAGATCTTTCCCCGCAAATCCGCTACCGCCGTAGGACTTGCATCCAACGACACCGCCTTGTCCAGCCACTCGAGGCTCTCGTCGAATTTTCCAGCCCGCTGGGCGAGGATCGCCTTGGCCAGCATGGTTTGCCCGTCGCCCGGCGCGATGGCCAAGGCGCGGTCGGCGTAACGACCGGCCTCCTCGGGTTTCCGATCAAGCAATCCTTGCGCCAGATTGCCCAAAATATTCGACGATTCCGGGTATTTCGCCAGCGCATCGCGCCAGAGGGTTTCGTCGTCGAACCAAACCCGGCTGCGCTGCCAGGTCGCGCCGGCCCAGAGCAAACCCAGCCCCGCCGCCAGCCCGAGCGCGCCCCAGCGCGCCTTCCCCGGCCCCTGCAACCCGCGGCCCAACCCCTCGGCCAGAATCAGGAACAGCCCGATGCCCGGCAGATAGAAGAATCGGTCGGCGGCCAAGAACCGCACTCCGACCGGAACGATCCGCGAACTCGGCGACAAAACCACCAGGAAAAACAGAATGCCGAAAACGACCATGCGGCCGCGGCCCCGGACCGCCAGCCAAACCACGCCGCCCAGGATCGCCGCCAACCCGGCCAAGGCCCAGTAATAGGAAGGACCGAACGGCTGGCCCGTTTCCGGCACCGGATAGAACGCGCTCAAGCCGAACGGCCAAACGAATTTCTCGGCGTAGAGCGCGATGCCCCGCGCCGCCACCAGCAGATTGCTCCCCAGCGCCAGCACCTCGTGGCTCTTGGCCACGTTCGTCGCCACGTGGGTATAGAACGTGATCCAAATCCCGGCAACCGACAGCGCCCACAGCGGTGCCAGGCGCAGCAGGCCGTTGCGTTCCACCCTTCCCTGCCGGTAATAATCGCACAGCAAGCAGGCCGCGGGCAACGTCACCGCCAGCGGTTTGGACAGGAACGCCGCCGCGCCCGCCGCCAAGGCCGCGCCGGCGCCGAAGCGCAACCCGTCCCGGCCGCGCAGGTGGCAGATCAGCGCCAGCAAATAGAAAAACGCGCTCAGCACGTCCTTGCGCTCGGTCGCCCACGCCACGGACTCGACGTGCAGCGGATGCACGGCGAAGAACATGGCCGCCAGCCAGGCCCAGGACGCCTTGGCCGTGAGCCGGCGGGCAAAGAAAAAGACCAGCAGGACGTTCAGCGCGTGCAGCAGCGCGTTGTCCAGATGGTAGATCCACGGCGACAGGCCGAACAGCCGATGCTCCAGCATGTACGACAGCTCGACCAGCGGCGTGTATTGCCCGTTCGGCATCTGGCCCCGCTGCGGCCGCAGGCGGAACAGATCGACGACGTTCTCCGCGCGGAACTGCTGGATTCGATAATTGTGGGTGACGTAGGGGGCGTCGTCCCACAGCAGCAGTTCATTCCGCAGCGTCGGCAGATACGGCACGAACCCCAGGATCGCCAACGCCCCCAGCAACAGGAGCCGGCGCACGCCGCCCTGCGGCCGCGGCGGCGAGCGATCCCGCTTCGTCCCGACCGCGGATGCCGGTTGGAGGGTCGCAGGTTTCTTCGCGGATTTGGCCATGGCGAAGGCGATGGTGCCCCGCCGGCCCTGAAAGCGCAACTCCAATGCCGCGGCAAAACAAAGCCGGACGGCGCACGTGCGCCGCCCGGCTGCAGGGCCCTCCGTCGAGGAGGCCGCGATTACGGATTCGGCCGGATCTCGATGACTTCCGGCACGGCCGCGGTGCCGTCGTCCGGGAAGACCAGCCACAGGAAGTTCAGGGCGACCGGATCGGTTTCCAGGTCTTCCGGCAGCGGTTGCCAGTCCTGGCCGTCGAGGCTGGTCAGGACCTGCGCGGCGGCCAGCGAGGCTTCCGTCACGTCCACTTCCAGGCCCGCGAGCGTCAGCGTCGGTTGGTATTCGACCACGAGATAGCCGCCGCCGGCCTTTTGGCCGATCCACGCCGTCGCGTCGTCGCCGTCCAGCGCGTTCCAGCCGGTCTCGTCTTCCGGACCATCGCTGGTCAGCACCGCCACCGGTTCGCTTTCCACGACGGCCACGCCGGCCACCGCGGTCCCGGACAACCGTCCGGAAACCGCGCTGCGCCGGATCGGCGGCCGCGTGCCGTAGACTTCCAGTTCGGAAACCACCACGCACTGGTTCACCGTGTTCGACACGCCCGTGAACCGCAGGTAGCGGACGTTCTCCGCCGAGACCGTCCAGTCGTCCCAGCCCGACTGTTCCGAACCGCTCGCATCGACCAGCGGGTCCCAAGTCACGCCGTCCGCCGACGACTCGATCGTGTAGCGGTGGGCCCGGTAGCTCCAGTCCCAGTTCAGCAGCCGCACCCGCGAAACGCTCATGCCGGCCTTCAGGTCCAGCGTCATCGTGCCCGGCGGCACCGCCGACCAGACCGTATGCCCGTAGTTGGTGCTCGCCGCGTGGATGCCGTCGATCAGCAGCCCCGGCCGGCTCGCGCTGAGGCCCGCGATCGTCGCCCCGCCCGAGGCCAGCGCCAGGTTCTCGCCGATCTCGTCGTCCAGCGCCGTCGCCGTCACCGTCGCGGCGGCCGAGCCGGCCATCGCGATCTGGATCGTCGCCGTCTCGCCGTCGGCGTCCTCGTCCGCCGCCGCCGCCAGCGTCACCGGTTGCCACACGTTCCAGTTCGCCGCGTTGAACGTCCAGTTCGTCCGGCTCTGGATCGTGATCCCCGCGTCGCCCGCCGTCCGGCTGAGCCCCACCGGCACGCTGGCGCCCGGGTTCTGCGTCAGGCGCACGAAGAACCGGCCCTCGCCGCCTTCGCGCACGTTCACGGCCGACTTCGACAGCTGGATCAGTTCGGGCAGCGGCCGCGAACCGTAGACTTCCAGTTCCGCCACCGACAGCGCGTCTTGGCTCTGCGTGGTGGCCTCGGCCGTGAAGCGCACGTAGCGCATCTGCACGTCCGCCACCGCCCAGTCGTCCCAGCCGTTGCGGTCCGCGCCCGTCGCGTCCGCCAGCGGCGACCAGGTCACGCCGTCGGTCGAAGACTCGAGGGTATAGCGGTGGCCCAGATTCACCCAGTCCCACGTCAGGACGCGCACGCGGGAGACCGTCGCGGCCGCTTTCAGGTCGATCGTCATCGTGCCCTTGGGCGTCGTCGAGGTCAGCGCATGCCCGTAGTTGGTGCTCACGACGTGGATGCCGTCGATCAGCAGCGGGGCGCGGCTCGAGTAGATTCCCGCGATCGACGATCCGCCGGAAGCCAGCGCCAGATTGTCGCCGACGTCGTCGTCCAGCGCCGTCGCCGTCACGGTCCGCGGTTCCGAACCCAGCATCGCGACCTGGAAGGTCGCTTCCTCGTTGTCGGCGTTGCCGTCCGCGGCCTGTTCCAGGGTCACGGGCTGCCAAATGTTCCAGTTCGCCGCGTTGAACGTCCAGTTCGTGCGGCTCTGGAGCCCGATGCTCGCGCTGCCCGCGGTGCGTTCCACGGTGACGGCCGTGCTCGCGCCGGGATCCTGGGTCAGGCGCACGAAGAACCGGCCCTCGCCCGCCTCGCGGACGTTCACGGCCGTCTTGGACACTTCGATCAGCTCCTGCAGGGCCGGGGTGCCGTACACTTCCAGTTCCGCCACCGCGACGGCGTCCTTGCTCTGCGTGCTGGACACGCCGTGGAACCGCAGGAAGCGGGCCGAGACGTCGCCCGCATCCCAGTCTTCCCAGCCGTGGTGGTCTTCGCCGGAGGCGTCCACCAGCGTCGACCAGGCCGAGCCGTCGAGCGACGAGTCGATCCGGTAGCGATGCTGCAGCAACACCCAATCCCAAGTCAGGATGCGCACGCGCGAGACCGTCGAGGTGACCTTCAGGTCCACGGTGATGGTGCCCGGCGGCACGCTCGTGCACACCACGTAGCCGTAGTTCGTCCGCACGTTGTGCAAGCCGTCGATCAGCTGGCCTGCCCGGCACGGATACGTCGAGGACGCGCTGGCCCCGCCCGACGCCAGCGCCAGGTTATCCCCGACGTCGTCGTCCAGCGTGGCCGCTTCCACCGCCGCCGGATCAAGCCCCGTCACCGCGATTTGGAAGGTCGCCGCCTCGCTGTCGGCGTTCGCGTCGTCGGCCTGCGCCAGCGTCACGGGTTGCCACGTGCTCCAGTTGCCGGAATTGAAGCCCCAGTTCGTGCCGGCCTGGATGAACACGCTCGCGTCGCCCGCGGTGCGGCTCACCGCCGCCGCCAGGTTCGCCCCCGGATTCTTGTTGAGGCGCACGAAGAACCGGCCTTCGCCGTTTTCACGCACGTTGACGTTCGTCTGGCTCAGCACGATGGCCAGGTCCGGTTCGGCCACGTCGAAGGTGTTCGTGACTTCCGGCGCGGCGTTGTAAGTTCCGTTGCCGGGCTGCGAGGCCACGATGCTGACCGATCCCGCGCCCGTGAAGGTCAGGGTCGTCCCGTCGATGCTGCCCGGCCCGCTGCCGACGGCGAATTCCACGTCCAGTCCGCTGGTGGCCGTCGCGGACAAGGCCACCACGTTGGTGCTCAGCTGGTTGCCGATGGCCGGGAAGTCGATGGTCTGGTCCAGCTTGGGCGTGGTGGCGCTGTCCGTGG
>CALKWZ010000031.1 GCA_938003985.1 uncultured Verrucomicrobiota bacterium
TGCCCTCCAAGTTCGCGATCGTCGCGCCGCAGGACCTGTACTTCGGGCTTGGCCGCATGTACGAATCCCTGCGCGAATCCGCCCCGCACTCCTCCCGCCGGATCGCCGCTTTCCGCTCCCGCGCCGAAGCCGAACGCTGGCTCGAAACCCCGGTGGACGAACCGGCCAACGCGGATTTTACGTAGAACGTAAAAACTTTGCGCGGGTTTTACGTAGAACGTAAAAACTTTCGCGCGGGCCGCAATCCGGCGGATCAGAACGCGTAGCTGGCGTTGACGCCGCCGAAGAAGACGTCCTGGTCGGCGTAGACGCCGCCGGCGTCGACGTCGTCGCGGAGGTCGCCGTCGAGCAGGGTGCTGAAGGAGCCCTTGAGGGCGACGGAGGCTTTTTCGGTGAGGGCGTAGCTGAGCGCGGCGTCGAACTGGGCATGGGTGAAGGCCGCGCCGGTGCCGGAGCCATAGTTGCTTTCGACGTAGTAGTCGCCGGCGAACCCGAGCACGGCGCCGAGGTTGAGCGCGAGCTTGTCCATCAGGTCGAAGCCGTGGGAAACGGTGACCAGGACGATCCAGTCGTCGGTGTTGTCCAGCTCGTGGCAGAACTTGACGGCGGGCGCCAGCGGGAAGTCGGCGGCGACCTTGGCGAAGACCTGGTAGGAGCCGTCGGCCGGGGCCTGGGACACGGTGGCGACCGTGCCGTCGTCGTTCGTGGCGACGGTGCTGCTGCTCTGCGGGTAAATGTAGTAGAGGCCGCCGGCGGAGAAAGTCAGGGGACCGACGCTGGGGGCGGTCCAGCTCAGGCTCAGATCCACTTCGCTCCATTCGCCGGAGGTGTTGGGCGCGGTCGAGGCCGGATTGTCGGTCAGATCCATGTTGGCCCACAGGCTGTAGCCGAAACCGAAGGGACCGGCGACGTCGAGGCCGGGCTGGAAGACGGCTTCGTCGTTGTATTGCAGGCCGTTGTAGACGTAAGCGGAGAGGACGTCCGCGTAGATCGAACCCTCCGCCGCCCCGGCGGACACGGGCGCGGCAACCGCCGCGAGAATCAACAGGGCCAGCGTCTTCTTCATGCGGACAACTCTCCTTGGGATGAGGGGATGGATCGATCCGTACGGAAGACAATGTCGGGCTTCTGCGGGCCGGTTGTCAATGGTTTTGCGGCTTCCATCCTTCAAAACATTCACCACAAAGAACACATCGATCACAAAGGTGCTTCCTTTTGAATTCTTTGTGATCTTTGTGGCCATTTGCCCCTCCGGTTCGTCTTGAGTTCGGCGGGGGTTCGTGGGACACTGTCGGCCGTGAGTTTGCCCAAAACCAGTTCGGGCGCAGAGGCATGCGCGGCGCAACGGGTCGCCGCGCGCGCGGAGGCGGAGGAGGTTTCGGCGTTCCTGCTGCAACCCAGCCTGTTCGGCACGCCGCTGACGCCGGGCGAACAGGAGGAATTCAAAACCCACCCCGCGGCCGCCCTCGGCTGCGCGGACGACGGCTATTGGTACGTGCGGGATGCCGCGGGGGCGATTTGCGCGGTGATCGGGGTGCGCATGAACGTCGAGCGGACGGGCATTTTCGAGGTCAGCGCCCTGGCGATCCAGGCCGGCCGCCGCGGCCGGGGCCTCGGCCGCCGCCTGCTCCAACTGGCGCTGGATTTCGTGGCCGAGGCCAAGGGCCGCGGCCTGCTGTTCGAGACTTCCTCGGACCCGTCCTATGCCCCGATGCACAAGCTGCTGGCCGATCTGGGCTTCAAGCAGGTGGGCCGTTTCCCCGATTTCTACTATCCGGGAGAAGACACGCTTTGGTATTATCGAGCGATTGAACGGTAACCCCAACCGAGGAACCCGATGGCCCGACCCCGCCCCGTCATTCCCGTCCTGCTGGCCGCGACGATCCTGCTCGGCGGCGGGTTGTTCGCCCAGCGCGGCCGCATCCCCGAATCCTTCTCGCTCTCCAGCACGGTGCCGTTCGAGAACCTCTCCAAGGCGGCCAGATGCGCGGACGGCTCGTTCGCGGTGGTGTTCGACTCGAACAAGCGCATCGCGCGCACGGGGGCCGACGGCGAGCTGATCTATCTCGTTCCGGCCCGCAACGATCCCGAAAAGGGCTTTTTCTTCGCCAACGAAATCGCGTTCGATCCCGCCGGCAACCTGTACGTGGCGAGCACCTACATCGACACGGCCACGCTGACGGTCAACCGCGAGGCCATCGTGCGGTTTTCCCCGGAAGGCCGGCCCGAAGCGGTCGTGTATGCGCTCGAACATTCGCCCGACCGCTATACGGACAACATCGGGACGATCCGTTCCCTGCAATGGACGCCGGACGGCCTGCGGTTCTGCCTGGTGCAGGCCGACGGCATCCGCGGCGTGCGCGCGGACCCCGCCGGCGGCGCGCCGGCCGAGGAAACCGTCACGCCCCTCGTCCACGCGGACGACAACGTGATCTACGCGGCGATTTCCGCCGACGGGCGCGAACTGGCGTATTCCACGGCCGCCACGGAAATCTACGCCGGCGCTCCGGGCGGGGCCTTGGCCAAGCGCTACGACGGCCGGAACCTGCCCGACGAAGTGCAGTCGATCCCTTCGGATCTGCATTATCTGGGCGACGAACTGGTCTTTTCCGACCTCGGCCGCGACGCCATCGTGAAACTGACGGGTCCGGACGCCGCGGAACCGCTGTTCGACAAGGCGATCGCGCAGGCGCACGGCTACGCCGACGACTTCTACGAGTGCAAGAGCTTCCAGATCGGCCCGGAAGACCTGGTGCTGCCCAACAACGGCAAGGCGGTGCATTTCCGGACCGCGGCGCCCGCCGCCATCCGGACCCTCGACCGCGCGCAAGGCGACGCCGCGCTCTGGGCCAGGCGGGCCGCGATCTGGCTGCAGCTGGCGGCCTTCGCGGTTGTGTCCCTCGCACTGGTCTTCCTGGCCATCCGGCACGCGTCGCCCGACGGCCGCCGCATGGCCAAGCAGGTCGCGCTCGTGGGCCTGATGATCGGCACCGCCGTGGGCATCACGACCTACATGATCTTCAACAACATGAACCGGCGCCTCGAGGAGGAAGCCCGCAACAACCTGCGCGGCTATCTGGCGGTCGGCCAGATCGTGGTGGACGCCGACGCGGTGGACCGCATCCAGCACGTGAAGCACTACATGAACGCCGACTACCAGGCGGTGCTGAAGCAGCTGTGCCAGACGATCACCCGCAACGGCGCCATCGATCCGAGCACGTATTCGGGCGTCTACAAGACGTTCGGCGACAAGCTGTCCGCGCTGGCCTACCACGACGGCCTGCGGGGCATCTTCTATCCCTACGACTACCAGTACGCCAAATCCATCTATGCCCGGGTGGCCGAGACCGGCGAGCCCTACGTCGGGGAAGTCGTGGACATCTACGGCGTCTGGCTCAACGGCGTGGTGCCGCTGAAGAATTCCGCCGGCGAAACCGTCGGCCTGCTGGAAGTGGGCGTGGACCAGTCCGCCCAGCGCGAAGCCAACCGGACCCTTTTCAAGAGCACGCTGATGGACCTGGCCATGGTCCTGTTCGTGCTGCTGTTCGTCTTCTTCGAAATCGGTTTCTTCAGCTCGCACGTGATGGACCGGACCGACCGCAACGATGCGGCGGGGCAGCGCTACGACGAAGGCGCGTTGCGCTTCACGTCGTTCCTGGCCATCACCGGCGTGTTCCTGTCCGCTTCGTTCCTGCCGCTGTACATCAAATCGCTGGCCCCGGCCGTCGGACGCTTCCCGGATCTGATCATCGGCCTGCCGATGGTGATCGAAACGCTCTGCGGCGCCCTGGTCGCGCTGCTCTACGGCCACGTCCGCTTCCGGGCGGGCCTCAAGACGGACGTCGTTTTGGGCTGCCTGGCGGTCGCGGGCGGCATGGTGGCCACCGCTCTGGCGCCGACCTACGACCTGCTGATCGCCGGCCGGGTGGTGGTGGGCATGGGCATGGGGCTGCTGATGATCGCCTTCCGCACCTACTTCCTGATCGAACCGGACGAAGGCAAAAAGGAATCCGGCATCATCGCGCTGACGGCCGGGGTGATCGCGGGCATCAACGTCGGTTCCGTTTCGGGCGGCATGATCGCCGCGCGGATCGGCATGCGGCCGGTCTTCGGGATCCAGGCGGCCTTGCTGGTGCTGGCGGCGATCGCCGCGCTGGCGCTCGTCCGGCCCCGCCGCCGGCCGCCGCCGAACGGCCGGGCCGCGGGTGCGCCGACGCCGGGCGCCTTCCTGCGCGACCGGGCCGTGTGGAGCTTCTTCGTCTTCATCTTCCTGCCGGTGACCGCATGCGGCCTGTTCCTGGGCTTCCTGTTCCCGCTGTTCGCCGAAGAACAGGGCTGCTCGATCAACGAGATCAGCTTGGCGTTCATGCTGTTCGGCGCCGCCAGCGTCTATCTGGGCCCGGCGCTGACCCGGCTGACCACGGCGCTGTTCGGCGCGCGCCGGGCCATGCCCGTCGGCGCGCTGACCATGACGGCCGCCCTGCTGCTGTTCGCCGCGTTCCAGTCGCTCGGCGCGGCGTACGCCACCATCATCCTCTTCGGCTTGACCGAAAGCCTGGTCTTCAACCAGGGCATGTCCTACTACTCCTCGCTGCCGAGCGTCCGCCGCTTCGGGGCGGACAAGGCCATGGGCGTCTACAACGTTTTCGAGTCCGGCGGCGAAGCGCTGGGCCCGATGGTCTTCGGGTTGGCCGCCAGCCTGAGCCTGGGCCTCGGCATCGCCGCCATCGCCGCCGCGCTCGGCGCCGGCGCCGCGATCTTCTGGGCGCTCGGCCCGCGCAACGGAGGGACCCCGCCGTGAAGTGGCTGGCCTGGTATCGCCGGCAGCCCGTCCGGCGCAAGATCTTCATCCCCTTCTTCGCCATCACCCTGCTCTCGTCCACGCTGTTCACGATCTACGGCTTCATCCAGAACGTGAAGGCCATCGAGAACGAGATCGACAAGCGGCTGCTGATCGCCGCGCTGACGATGCCGCAGCTGCTGCCGGCGGACTATTTCGACCGGGTCCAGACCCCGGACAGCATCCCGGAACCGGAACACTGGGCCAACACGCGGCGGCTGGACACGTTCCTGCGCAACGTCGGCGGCACCTACCTCTACGCGCTGAACCGGGTGAGCAACCGCTACTATTTCGTCGCTTCCGCCGCCACGGACACGGTGTACTGGGCGGAATACACGAATCCGGCGCCCAACGTCTACGAAGTCCAGAAGACCTGGGAGCCGAACATCTCGACCACGCCCGATCCGGACTACGGCCTGCTGCGGTCCGTCGTCATGGGCCACAAGGATTCCGCCGGCCGGCGCTTCATCGTCGGCGCGGACATCCACGCCTACGAGGTCGAGGCCCTGAAGCGCCGCGCCTTCCTGAACTTTTTCATGATGGGCTTCGCCAGCTTCCTGCTGGCCGTCGTGTTCAGCTACGTCGCCAGCACCACCATCACGCAGCCGCTGACCCGCCTGTCGAACTTCACCCGCCGGCTCGTGGAGGGCGGGTTCTCCGCCGACATCCGCCTCGACGCCGGGCTGTTCCCCGACGGCAACCAAACCAAGGCCGAAACCGCCATCCTCGCCTACGACTTCGACCGCATGCAGGCCAACCTGGCCGAGCACATCGATCAGCTCAAGCAAACCCAATCCGCCCGCGAGCGCGCCGAAAGCGAGCTGCGCATCGCCGGCCAGATCCAGGAAACCTTCCTGCCCGGCCCGTTCGCGCCGGCGGAGCTGGGCGGGCGCGTGCAGCTGCAGGCCGCCATGAAGACCGCCAAGCAGGCCGGCGGCGACCTGTTCGACTACTTCGCGCTCGACGACGCGCACCTGTTCTTCGCCATCGGCGACGTCTCCGGCAAGGGCATGCCGGCGGCCATGTTCATGTCGGCCGCCGTCGTGCTGCTGCGCTCCGCCGCCAAGCTCTGGCGCGATCCGGCCGAAATCCTGCGCCGCGTGAACGACGACCTCGCCCTCCGCAACGAAAGCTGCACGTTCGTGACGCTGTTCGCCGGCATCCTCGACGTCCGCACGGGCGAAGTCGTCTTCGCCAACGGCGGCCACAATCCCCCGCGCCTCCGCAACGCCGCCGGCGCGGTGGCCGCCGTGCCGACGAAGACCAACATGGTCGTGGGCGCCCTGGAGGGGCAGACCTACGCCCGCGAGACGCTCGCCCTGCGGCCCGGCGACGTCCTGGTCCTCTACACGGACGGCGTCACCGAAGCGTTCAACGAGGCCGACCAGCTCTACGGCGAAGACCGCCTGGACCGCCGCCTCGGCGCGCTGCCGGCGGACGCCACCGCCGCGGAAATTCTCCGGAGCGTCGTCGCCGACGTCGCCGCCTTCGCCGGCGCGCGGGAACAGTCCGACGACATCACGATGCTCGTCCTGCGCTCGCTCCCGCCGGCGCAAATAACCACTTGATGGAACTTGAACCGATGCGGCAGGATGACGGACGCAGGCAATCCCCCAGAAAGGCGGACCAACATGGAACTCACCGTTGACAAGCAAAACCAGGTCTCGATCGTGGCGGCCAGCGGCAAGCTGGACGCCGCCGGCGCGCCGACGCTCGAGGCGCGCTGCAAGGCGCTGATCCAGGAAGGCGCGAACCGCCTGCTGCTGGACTTCGCCAAGGTGGAGTACGTCAGCAGCGCCGGCCTGCGCAGCCTGCTCGTGCTCGCCAAGGCGGTGAAATCCGCCGGCGGCGGCCTCGCGCTGTGCGGCCTGGTCCCCGCCGTGCGCGACGTCATGACGATCTCCGGCTTCGACAACATCCTGCCGCTGGCCGCGGACCGCGCCGCCGCGCTCGACCTGCTGAAGTAGGTTCCCCGGATCCGGCCCATGCTCGAATGGTCCATGGCCAACGACTCCGCCGATCTGGCGCGGGTGCTGGACGAGGTCGACGAACGCCTCGCGCCGCTGCCCGTCTCCCCCAAACGGAAGTACGCGGTCCGGCTCGCCCTGGACGAACTGCTGTCCAACGTCATCCGCTACGCCTACGACGACGCGGCGCGGCACCGAATCGACCTGAAGCTCGAGACGGGCGCGCCGTTCCACCTGACGATCGCGGACGACGGCAAGCCGTTCGACCCCCTCGCCGACGCCCCCCCGCCCGTGCTCGACGGCCCCGTGGAGGACCGCCCCATCGGCGGCCTGGGCCTGCACATCCTGAAAAAGATGGGCCTCCAGCTCGCCTATCGCCGCGAAGCCGGCCGCAACGTCGTGCGCGTGGATTTCCCGGAGGAATAGCCGCCATGCCGTCCATGCTCTACATGAGCAGCCCCATCAACGCCCTGCTGGAGGGTTTCTATCGCGACGACGTCACCATCGCCACGCTGCGGGAAAAGGGCGACTTCGGCATCGGCACGTTCAACAACCTCGACGGCGAACTGATCGCGCTCGACGGGCGCTACTTCCAGCTCGATCTCGACGGCAACGCCCGCCCGGTCGGCGACGACCTGAAAACGCCCTTTTCCACCGTGTGCCGGTTCCAGCCGACGCTGGCCGAGGAAATCTCCGGGCCGCTTTCGTGGGAAGCTTTTTCGGCACAACTTAAGACCATTCTGCCGTCGGACAACATGTTCACGGCGCTCCACATGCAGGGCCGGTTCCGCTCGGTGCTGACGCGGTCCGTGCCCCGCACCGAAAACTACCGCCCGCTGTCCGAAGCAACGGACCACCAGAAGCTGCGCCGCTTCGAAAACGCGGAGGGCCATCTGGTCGGCTTCTACACGCCGGGCTTTGTGCCGTCCGTAAACGTACCCGGGTTCCATTTCCACTTCATCGACAAGGATTTCTCCGCCGGCGGGCATCTGCTGAACTGCGAGCCGGAACATCTGGACGTCCGGCTGCAGGTGTTTTTCAGCATGGAACTCACCCTGCCCAAGACCCTCGACTACCTGACCGCCTCCTTCACGCGCGACGCGAAGAAGGATCTCGAAAAGGCGGAGCGGTAAAACGGCTTCTGGATTCCCGGATTTGGAATCCTGTCCAATCCTGTTAATCCTGTCTAAGTGTCTTTTTAGGTCTTCGGCCGGCGCGCCGCGAGAACGACGGCCAGAGCCGCGTTCATGAGCCAGAGCGCTCCCAGATCGAAGCCATAGGTCCGGAACGTCCTTGTCCCGAGCCGTTTTTCCCCGGCCATGAACGGCGCGCGGCCCCACGGCGAATCGGCGGACTGATAGACGGGATCCGCCAGCCGGACGAGGCGTCCGCCCTGTTCGCGCAATGGATCCTTCAGGCCTTTGCGGCGGACTAGTTCAACGAGCTTCCGGTTGGTATTCGCTTTCACGAAGGCCGCCAGGCCTTCTTCCCCGCGGTCGGCGAGCAACGCTTCCTGGATCGCGTCGCGGCGGGCTTGCGCCGCTTGGCGCGCGGCCTGCAACTCGCGCGCTCCCTCGCGCAAGGTGGATTTCAGCGACTCCAGCGCCGCGCGATCCGGCGGCTGCCAATCCGCGACTACGGCCGCGGCGCCAGCCAGGCGCGGCATTTCGCTTTCCAGCGCGCGGAATTCGCGGACCAGCAGCGCGCGGATTTCCTCGCGGCGCTCCGGCGCTGCGAGCACCAGCGCATCCAGCCGGCCGAGCAACGCAGGCACGTGGTCGTTCACGCGATAATCCAGTCCGGACAATTCTCGGTCGGCCGCCTCGAAATGCCGCTGGTAGGCGTTGGCCCGGTATTGTTCGACCGCCAGCGCCTCGAAGGCCCAGCGCGAAGCCGTCAGTTCGCCGAACCACGGCGGACAGGCATGCGGCGCGGCGCGCGAGCGCAAATCGTCGAAGTCCACGATGAGCCCGCCCAGCAGCATCTGGGGCAGCAGCAGCAACGGCAGGAGGACGTAGACCGTGACGGCGGATTTGAACCGCGCCGAGACGTTCAGGCCCAGAATGCCGCCGAAGACCGCCGCCGAGAAAAGCGCGAGCCACAACTTGCCGAAGAAATCCGGCACGCGCAGGCCGACGACGCCGATCGCGGCGCAAATCGCGGTCTGCAGCAAGGCCAGCCCGGCGACGTGCAGGATCTTCGCGCCGGAATAGGCGCTCCAGCTCAGGTGCAGGAACTGCTCGCGCCGCAGCACGCGGCGGTCGCGCACGATTTCCTCGGCGCTGACGCTCAGTCCCAGGAAAATCGCCACGATCACGGCCATGAAGAAATAGACGGCCAGATACGGATTGCCGCCGAGGACGTAGGCCCCGCCGGTCGCGCCGCGGCACAGCCAGACCGTGAGGCCGGCGAGCAGCGGCGGCTCCAGCAGGTTCACCCACACGTAGGCCCGGCTGGCGAGACGCGCGCGCGCCGTGCGCGACAGGAAAACGCGAAGCTGCCCGAGCCAGCCGGGACGGTTCAGGTGGCGCGGCGGCGGTTCGTTGGCCGGAGCGCCGGCCGCAGCCGGAGCCGGAGCGCTCTTGCGCCAGGCCTCGTGCCAGAATTCCGGCGGGAACTGCCGCGCGCGGGTGAACCGGCCGTCGGCATCGGTCGCCTTGGACTCGATGAGCGCGAAAATCTGCTCGGGATGGACGTTTCCGCATTCGGGACAGGCGCCGCGTTCGCCGCCGGCCAGATGCGCGGCTTCGCGGAAATGCCGCGCGGCTTCCAGCGGATGCCCCATGTAGACGGGTACCCCGCCCTTGTCCAGGATCCACAGCGCGTCGAACTGCCGGAACAGGTTGGACGACGGCTGGTGCACGATGGCGATCACGAGCCGCCCGCGCGCGGCCTGCGCCTTGAGCAGGCCCATCACGACGTCGGAATCGGCGGAGGACAGGCCCGACGTGGGCTCGTCCACGAACAGGACGGATGGTTCGCGGATCAATTCCAGCGCGATGTTCAGCCGTTTGCGCTGGCCGCCGCTGATGGTTTTCGACAGCGGGTCGCCCACCTTCAGGTCGGCGATTTCCTCCTGCTGGAGTTCGGCCAGCATCCGGCGGACGCGCTCGCCGCGTTCGGCGACCGACAGTCCGGCCAGGCACAGCCGGGCGTTGTAGTCGAGGTTCTCCCGGACGGTCAGGTCCTCGAACAGCAGGTCGTCCTGCGGCACGGTGCCGACGACGCCTTCGAGCGCGGCGGGATTCCGGTGCAGGTCGATGCCGTTGAGGAGCACGCGGCCCGACTGGGGTTTCAGGCTGCCGTTGAGCAATTGGACCAGCGTGGATTTGCCCACGCCGCTGCCGCCCATCACGGCGACGAGCCGCCCGCCGGTCTCGCGGAAGGAGAAGTCGCGGATGCCGTTTTCGCCGCCCGGGAACCGGTATTCAAGGGCTTCGGCTTCGAAGCGGATCGGCGCGAAGGCCGCGGCGCCGCCGAACAGCCGTTCGATTTCGCACCGGTAGACCGCCTGGCCGCCCCCGTCGCGGAGGATCGCGCCGGGTTCGAGCGGATAGAACCGCCCCGCCGCCGTCGGATTGTCGTCGACGGACACCTCTCCCCGCAGCGCGCGCACGAAAAACCGCCCGGTCCATGGACTGTGGAGCACGGCGATTTCCGCGCGCCAGCCGGCGCGGCCGAAGCGGCGGCACAGGCCGTCGTCGGCCAAATCGGATCCGGCGGCCATGAAGCGCCGCCACGCCGTCCATTCGGATTCCGGCACGTGGAAGGTTTCCGCCGCGCGGGCCAGCAGGCGGTCGGCCCGTTCGCCGGCATCCGGCAACGCCTGGCGAATCTGCAGCGAATGCAACAGGAACGACTGCTTTTCGTCCGGCGACAGGACCGGCGCCAGCCGTTCGCAAACGCCGGCCAGCGCGGTTTCGGGCGCGGCAGAGTCGGCTTGGCCCGCGTAGAGGTCCAGCAGATCGCCAAAAATGCCGAAGCTGGGATCCGTGCGGCGCAAGCCCAGCGTACCGACGAGATACTCCTCCGCGCGGCGGACGGCTTCGCCCTTCCGGTCTCCCGTCCGTGCGCAAAACACAGCGAAGAGGTGGACGATGCCGTTCAGCGCATGCTCATGCATGGAGCGGAATCCGGTCCGGCGTCAGCGGACGAACTTGTCGCGCGCCTTGACGATGGCGGGCCGCAGCGCATCCAGTTGCGCCGGCGCGATCTCGGGCTTGTCGCCCAGGATGACGAAGACGGAGGCCAGGAAATTCATCCGGTCGTGCGCTTCGACCCAGCCGGCGAATTCCGGGCTGCCGCCCATGCGGTCCAGCAGCCGGTTGTAGGCCTGGAACGAATCGCGCAAATAGGCGACGTAGGCCATGGAGGCCGGATCGTAGTTGGACAGATAGCACAATTCCGCGGTCAGATAGAGGCCTTCGAGCAGGAAGCCGTAGAGGTTGTCCGCCGCGAATTCCACGCCGTCGCTGTTTTGCAGCCGATCCTGCCAAAGCTTGCTCTGCTGCTGCTCCTGGACCAGGTTCCGCAGCCGCTCGTCGCCGCCGGGTTCGTCGATTTGGTCGAGCGCCTCCCGGTAGCGGCGTTCCAGTTCGGGCTGGGGATAGCCCACCAGTTCGAGCAATTGGCAGACGGCCTGCCCGTAGCGGGCGGCATCCGCCTGCCGGCCGAAGGTGGAGGCATAGGTCAGATCCATCAGGTACGTGCCGGTCATGATCCGCCGCCGCACCACGCCCTGGTAGCGGTCGATATCGACGGGCGCAACGAGTTCCGGGACGTAGGCCGCGCCGATCTCGCGCAGGGCCGCCATCACTTCGCCCATCTGCGGGGTTTCCTTCTCGATGGCCGCCAGATCGCTTTGCAGCGCCTGGCGCAATTCGTCGGAAATCTCCGCCGCCGATGCGGCCGCGACCGCGCCCAGCACCACCCACCCCAGCACCCATCCGATCGCTTTCGTCTTCATGCGGCACCTTTCCCGGGGGCCCCGGTCCGGGCCCCACCTTGGGCCAAATGCTGGACCTTTCGCGAAATCGCGTCAATGCTTTCGTGTTTTCTTCCACCGGCATCGGCCGCGGGGTATGATGGACGCCAGTTTGGGCCCCGCCCACCGCAAGACGCCGACCGAAACCTTTGAGCCAATCGATGGAAAATGGAATTTGGCAGCCGATTCCGGGAATGCCGGGCGCGTTCGCGTGTCCCTACGTCCGCCGGCCCGACGTGCTGTCCGCCAATTCCTATTGGATCGAATTCCATGGCGGCCGTGTGCTGATCGATCCCGGCGCGCTGCCCGCGCAAACGGACAATTTGCGCCGGATGCTCCGCGCCCGCGAAGGCAACCGCACCCTTCCGCTGCTGATCTGCGCCACGCATGGCCATCTCGACCACGTCCGGGAAACGCCGGCTTGGTTGGGCGACGCCGACCGCCCGGTTTGGTTCGCGGCGCAAGCGCGCGGCGCCCGGGCGCTGGCCGCAGGCGATCTCCGGCAAACGGCGGCGGACCTGTATGGCCTGGACATGCCGCACATGCCCACGCACGTGCCGCTCTTGACCGAGGAAGACGAACGCTCGGGCGCCCCCCGTCGGATGCGGCTGGGCGCGAACGTCGAAGCGCTCGTCCGCACGGAGCGGCGCGAAGGCGCGATCCGGCAAACGTTGGAATGGAGCGGCGGCGCGATCGAAGTCCTGCCTTGCCCCGGCCACAGCCCGGACCACGTGTGCTACCGCGTCGGCGATCTGTTGTTCGTCGGCGATCTGCTGAACGCTAACCGACCGCTGGTCGCCGGCGTCCATGGCTGGAATCTCCAAGAGCTCCGGCAGTCGCTGGCGGACGTCATCCGCGTGCTGGAAACGGGCACCATCCGCTGGTGCTGCCCCGGCCATGGCCATCCGCTGCCGGCGGAAAAGACCCTGGACCTGCTGCGGCGCCAGCGGGACCAGGCGGACCGCACGGGCGAAATCGAGGAATTGGACGTCGATCGGCTCTTCCGTACCGTGGAAGGCGCGCTGGAATTGATCGACGAAGCCGAAGAAACGTTCGCCGCCCTCGCCGGACGCCTGCTGTACGTGGCCGACCGCCTGGACCTGCTGGACGAACCCAAGCTGGCCCAGCGCTGCCGGGAAACCCTGGACATGGACGCCACGGACGCCCTGCTCGACGCTTTTCGGGAACGGTGCCAGGCGTATTCCGCCGGCGACGTTCCGCGGGTGGCGTTCGCGATCGAAGCGGCGCGGATCGTCGAGAAGCTCCGGGCGGGCTTCGCGCCCGAACCCCTCCGCGCGTTTTTGCCGGCCGCCCTCGTCGGCCAGGCGCAACGGCTGCTGCTCGATTTCATGGGGCTGGCGCAAGGCGTCCGCAATCCCGAGGAATTCGTGCCGACCGACGTCGCCGCCCTGGTGGCCGAAATCGCGGCGGTCTGGCAAGCCAGCCCCCACCGCGACGGATCGATCGCCGACGCGGCGGACGATCCGGACCGTTTCGCGGCGGAACTGGCCCGGCGCATCGGCCATCCGCCGCTGGCCCGCCGCGTCCCGGTGCGTTTCGACCCCGGCCCCGGCGGACCGCTGGTGCCGCTGGCCGCCGCCCGGTTCGGCGACGTCCTGCTCCCGTTCCTGGAATGGCTCGGACTGGCCGGCGCGCACGCGCTCGACGTGGAAGGCCACGCCGGCGATATGCCGCCGGCCCTGGCAATCCGCACGGCCGGCTGGACGCCGGACGACTCGGCGCGCACGCGCGCCAAGCTGCGCTCGTTCGCGCGCCGGTTCGCCCTCGCGGGCTTCGAATGGACCGTCGAATCCAATGGATTCCGGCTGGCGTGCACCGCCGCGGCCGCCCGGCCGCGCTGAATCGGCCCGCCGGCTTCTTGCCTCGCCGGGGCCGACATGCTACAACGCTCCCATCCAGAAAGGCGGGAACCATGGCACTGACGATCAAGGTATTGGAAAACAAACCGCGCGTGTTCGTGGTGACGCTGGCCGGGTCGCTGGACAGCACGACCTATCCCCAGCTGGAATCGAAGCTCGCCTATCTGCTGACCGAGGGCGCGGCCAAGGTCGTCACGCTGGACGTGGCCGGACTGGATTTCATCAGCAGCATGGGCATCCGCGTCGTCTTCAAGGCCCAGAAGGACCTGGCCCGCGCCGGCGGCTATCTCTGCCTCGCGCGCATCCCCGCCCCCATCCAGAAGGCCTTCGAGATCGTCGAAGCCCTGCCCTCGATGCAGATCTTCTCCAGCATCGCGGAAATGGACGCCTATCTGGCCAAGATGCAGGGCCTGTAGGCTTCCGGCCCCAGACGCATTCCACGCCGTGGAAAAATCCGTCGCCGGTCGGCCGCGCGGAAAACGCCGTCCTAGGCGAATCCCGGAATGCGCGTGGCCCGCTGGATTTTCCGGGCGGCCAGGGTCAGCAGCACCACCAGCGCCAGATAGCCGGCGGCCGCCAGCAGGTAGCCGCGGAAGAACATGAAATTCTGCGAGGTGAAGTTCTGGACGAACGACAGGAATCCGTCGCACTGGATCAGGAAGGCGATGGAACTGTCCTTGAGGTTGTTGATGGCCTGGCTGGTCAGCCCGGGCACGGCGTAGCGGAAGGATTGCGGCAGGATGAGCAGGCGGAAGGCCTGCCGCCGGTCGAAGCCCAAGGCCTGGACGGCGGCCTGTTCGGCCGCGGAAATCGCCCGGTAGCCGTTCATCAGGTAGCGGGCGTTGTAGGCGGACACGTTGAGCGTGAACCCGATGAACGCGGCGGCGAACGGGGACAGATCGATCCCGACGGTCGGCAGGCCGTAGTACGCCAGGAACAGCAGCGCCAGCAGCGGAGTCCCCACGAAGAAGGTCACGTAGGCGTTGGCGACGACACGGACCCCGCGCGCCGGGTGGGTCAGGAAAAACAGCAGCAGCATCCCGCCCAGCAATCCCGAGGCCGTCATGGCGCCGGACAGCAGGATCGTCCATTTCAGGCCGGAAACCAGTCCCGGCCATTCCAGCCATAGTTCCTGGAAGAATTCGCCCATGGGTCAGCCGTCCTGGGCCATCTGGAAGAACCGGCGGATGCGCTCGTCCTTCGTCTGGGCGTACAGCGTCTCCGGCAACTGTTCGGCCAGGATGGCGCCGTGGTCCAGGAACAGGATCTTGTCGCACACGTATTTGGCGAAATGGGCGTCGTGGGTGACGCACAGCATCGTGACGTCTTCCAGGTAGAGCTTGTTGATGATGACGGACACGTCGCGGGACAATTCCGGATCCAGCGCGCTGGTGGGTTCGTCGAACAGGATCAGCTTCGGATCCATGGCCAGCGCGCGGGCGATCGCCACGCGCTGTTGCTGGCCGCCGGAGAGCTGCGCCGGATATTTGCGGCCATGGTCCTGCATGTCCACGCGCGCCAGTTCCCGCTCGGCCCGCTCCAAGGCCTGCTTGCGGGGCAGTTTCAGCAACTGGATGGGCGCCAAGGCGACGTTGTGCAGGGCGTCGAGGTGCTTGAACAGGCCGAACTGCTGGAACACGAAGCCGATCTGGCGGCGCACCGCGCACACGTCCGTGCCCGGCGCGGTGATGTCCTGGCCGTTGAGGAGGATTTTGCCGCCCGTGGGTTTTTGCAGCAGGTTCAGGCAGCGCAGCAGCGAGGACTTGCCGCTGCCCGAGGGTCCCATGACCACCTTGACCTCGCCGCGGTCCAGCGTGAAGCCGAGATCGCGCAGCACGGTCTTGCCGCCGAATTCGAGCGAGAGGTTTTGGACTTCCAGCAGCGCCATGGGTCAGATCTCCTCGAAGCCGGGAACGTGGAAACGGCGGTACAGCGCGCGGAACAGCGCGTTGCAGCCGAGATACAGCGCCAGGAACAGCAGCGCGGCGGCCGCGTAGACCGGCAGGCCGCGCGAGGTCACCGCGACGAGGGCCTGGGCTTCCTTCAGGATTTCCGGCACGCCCGCGACGTAGGCGAAAGGCGAGGCCTTGAGCACCGACGAGAATTCGTTGATCAGGCCCGGCACCGCCAGCCGCCAGGCCTGCGGCAGCAGCACGCTCCAGAACGCGCGGCGCGGCGACATCCCCAGCGCCAGCGCCGCCTCGCGCTGCGCCGCATCGATGGATGCGAGCGCGCCGCGCAGCACTTCGCCGACGTAGGCCGCGGCCACGAGCCCGAGACACCCCACCACGGTGAGAAACGGCGGCAGGAAAACGCCGATCCGCGGCAAGCCGAACATCGCCATGAAGATCAGCACCAGGGCCGGCACGCTCTGCACGACGTAGGTTCCGCCGCGCAGCGCCCGCTGCCCGCGCGGGCCCGCCAGTTGATGGGCCAGCACCAGCGCCGTGCCGCCGGCCAACCCCACCGCCATGGCGGACAGGGTGATCCCCAGCGTGTTCAGGACGCCGGCGGACAGCGCGCAGATGATCCGGACAAACTCCAAGGAGAGATCCCGCCGTCCGCGCTACTTCCGCATGTGGCGATCGATGATCGCCTGGACTTCGGCGGAACGCTCCCGCAGGAACTGGTTGAACTCGTCGCGGCGCGCGCTGCCCTTGGGGAAGGCGAAGCCGAAATTGTCCGCCTCGGCCAGCGTGAAGGCCGTGGCCAGGGCGTAGATGCCCTTTTCCTTCTGGTCCGCCATGACGAGGGAATCCATGAACGCGCCGTCCACGTTGCCGTTGCCCAGGTCCGCGAGCAGTTCGTTGTAGGAAGGATATTGCTTCAGATCTTCGTAGGCGTAGGCGTCTTTGTAGGTGGTTTTGACCAGATCGCCGAAATACATGCCGCGCACGAAGCCCAGCCTGTATTTTTTCCAATCCGCCGTCGTCGCGATCGCCACGCCGCGGTCGGCCAGGGCCGCGATGACCAGGGTGTTGACCATGTAGGGTTCGGAGAAATCCATCACCTCTTTGCGCTTGTCGGTGATGGAGATGCCGGAAAACGCCACGTCGGCCCGGCCCGCGACCACCGCGCCCAGCATGCCCGCCCAATCGTAGGCCGTGACGTCGAAGGCATATCCGCGGCTCTCGCAGAAGGCGCGGATGATGTCGACGTCGATGCCCACGTATTCCTTGTCCTGCTGGAAGCAGTTGGGCGGCGACGTCGGGCAGACGGCCGCGTGCAGCGTCGTCGGGGCCGCCGCCGTTTGTTCCGAGCCGGCTTTGTCCGCCTTGCCGCAACCCGCCAAGATCAGCCCCGTCAGGATCAGGATTCCCGTGCGCATGTCGTCTCCCTTTGCATTTGTTTCGCGTTGTTTTTGTCGCCCGTCAAACTTGCCCGCGGGGATGCCCCATGGTCGCATCGGTCGACCCGGTCGAGAGTCCGATCGTGACGTGGCTGTTGCGGATCTGCGCCTCGATCTGGCGGCGCAGGCTGGCCGCCGTCGCGTGGATTTCCCCGGCTTGTTTCTGCGGATCGAATTCCAACAGGATGTCGATATAGACCTCGGCGCCGGCCCGCCGCGACCGGATGCCGTGCAGGAATTCGTAGTCGTCGAAATGCCGCGCCAGTTCCCGCAGGATCAAGAGCTGGTCCGATTCCTCGAGCGTCCGGTCGAGCAGGTCGCCCACCGAGGTCGAGAAGATGCCCAGCGCGGCCATCAGGATCGAGCCGGCGATCACCAGCGAAGCCGCCGGATCGACGTAGCGCACCCAGTCGTAGCGCGCCAAGGCGAGGCTCAGGCCCAGCGAGAGCAGGATGAACACGTTGGCCGCCGCGCGCGTGAAGTGCAGCCGGGCCTGGGCTTCCAGCAGCGGCGAGTTCTCCGCCCGCGCGGCGCGCCGGCTGCGCCGCGCCACGGCGCCGTTGATCACGGCGTAGACCGCCTGGGCCGCCAAGCTGATCTGGACGCCGATGCCCGCGACGTGCGCCGGATGCAGGAAATTGCGGACGGCGTTGCCCACGATGATCAACAGGCAAATGGACATCAGAAAACCCACGACCAGGCTCGTCAGGTTCTCCATCTTGCCCAAGCCGTAGTCGAAGCCGCCGCCCGCGCCGCGCGCCATCCGCCGGATGGCCCACCACGAGAGGAACACCGCCACGAATTCGAGGAACGTCTTGCAGAAATCCGCGAGGATCACCGCCGAATTGGCCGCGACCATGGCGCCGAACGTGATCAGCGCGTCCGCGAACGCCATGGCGGCCGCTTGCCGGGCCGCCCGCTCCCGCGAGATTCCGCCCGCCCCCGCCTCCGTGGACGCCGCCTGATTCATGGGCCGCAGGATAGCCGGTTGCCCGGGATCCGCCAAGCGGGAACGCCGATCGCTTGCCGCCTCCCCGATTGACCGGGCCCCCGCGGTCGGCGTATGCTCGACCCATGGACTTCGCACGCGAAATCGCCCGCTTCGTCACCGCCGCCATCGGCGGCATCTACATCGTCGATGAGCAGACCCGCCAAATCGCCTTCGCCGACGCGGCCGTGGAACGGCTGTACGGCTCCGGGCTGGTCGGCAAGCGCGCGGCCGACGTTTTCCCGTGGGAAGCCCGCAGCCTCCACGCGCCGCTGTCGCGCGACGAGGCCACGGAGTGGGAATGCGTCGACCGCGAACGCGGCATCTACTGGCGCCTGCACCACGGCCTGTTCGACAAGGACGGCGCCGTCTACAAGATCGGCCAGCTGACCAACACGACGGAGTTCATGCTCCTGAGCCAGGAAGTCACCGAGTATTCCGTCCTGTCCGAAAAAGTGTCGACCTTCCAGTCCGCCATGCTGGAGAAGATTTCCGCCTCCCACTCCGCCCTGCTGCCGGTCATCGCCGGCTTCTTCAAGACGCCGCGGCTCTATTTCTTCTTGGCCCGCAACGGCCGGCTCGAAACCACGGCCTACGATGCCCGCGCCGGCGCCGAAACGCGCGGCCACCGGCCCCTCGCCCCCGCGCACGACGCCGCCTTCGGCGCCCCGGGGCGGACCGAATCAACGGCGGACCAGCTCGCGGAGCCGGTCCAGGCGCTGATCGCCGCCCGCGGCGGCGACCCGCGCAACCGCTACATCCGCCTCTGCGCCGGCACTTTCTCCGACCAGCGCTACGCCCTCTACCTCGAACTGGACGAACGCAGCGACCGGAAGGCCCTCGACATCGCCATCCTCGCCGCGATCATCGCGCTGTGCGTGGAAAACAGCCTCCTGCGCGAGGAAATCATCTACGAAAGCGAACACGACAAGCTCACGGGCCTCTACAACAAGGGCAAATACCTCGCCCGGCTCAAGCACGAATATCCCCATCTCGATTCCGTCGCCATCTTCAACTTCGACGTCAACTACCTCAAGCAGACCAACGACACCCACGGCCACGAAGCCGGCGACCGCCTCCTCATGAAGGCCGCCGCCAGCATCCGCAAGGTCACCGCGGACGACGTCCATGGCTACCGCCTCGGCGGCGACGAATACCTGATGATCGCCTGCAACGGGAAAGCCGCCGACGTCGAGCCCCTGAAGGCGCGCTGGGAAGAGGCGCTGGCGGAAGTCAACCGGGAGGTCAACGACGGCATCCCGTGCATCGTCGCCGTCGGCACCGCGTTCGCCGAGAAACCCTACGATTTCGCCGACCTGATGAAAATCGCCGACGCGCGCATGTACGAGGACAAGCGCCGCAAGAAGAAACCCGGCGAAGAAATCCGCTGATCGTTTTTTTCGCGTTTTTTCCCGATTTTTTTCGGTCCGGAAGTTGAAATTCCCGATTCCTGCCGTAGGCTACGGGTGGAGCTCGGCGGAAGTGTTGGGATGGCCAGCCGCCCGAGGAAAGAGCGCGAAGGATGCGATGATGGGCTGGTCTCCGCTGAGCTCCCAATTGCGTTATTGGGGCCGACAATTCGCCCAGCGTTCTATTGGGCGTCGCCTTCGACCGCGGCGCCCTTTTGCTTGAGATACTGGACCGTCCGCACCCGGCCCGACGTCGACGCCTTCAGCAGCACCGATTCGCCTTTGCCGTCCTTGGCGTTGAGGTCCGCCCCCTGCTCCACCAGATATTTCACGACGTCCAGGTTCCGGACCGCCCGCATCAGCGGCGTCTCCCCGGCGGCGTTCCGCGCATTCACGTCCGCGCCTGTCTCCACGAGCAGCCGGACCACGGGCAACTGATCGACCCACGCGGCCTTCATCAACGGCGTTTCGCCCTGATCGTCCCGGGCGTTCGCGTCCGCGCCCTGCGCCAGGAGATACCGGACGCTTTCCGGATCGGACACCATGTACATCAGCGGCGTCCGACCATAGGCGTCCCGGGCATCGACGTCCGTTCCCTTCAGCAGGAACGCCTTCACCGCGGTCAGATCGCCCTTGTTCGCGGCCTTGTGGATCGTCATGCAGCCCGCCGAGCACGCCAGCGCCGCCGCCATCAACCCCAATCGAATGGTTTTGTTCATCGCGCGCCTGCTTTCTTTCGCTGCTCTTTCCCTTGGGTGTAGGTTCCCAAATCGCCCGGCTCCCGGTCAAGGAACGATTGGCCGCGCGCCCGCGGTAGTCGCGTCCGGCCACTCGGACTAGTTCGTCGCCCCGCCGATCCCCCACGCGCCCTTGCCGGCGGCGCGCGCGGTCTCCTCCAGCGATTTCAGCCGCTCCACTTCGTCCCAAGTCTTGCCGCCGATGCCCATGCCGTGGATGCGGGCCAGTCCGTTCGCCACGAGCGTTTCGGCCAAGTCCCGCCCCCCCGCGGTCACGATGCCGTACTTGCGGGTCGAGCGTTCGTTGCCGAATACGCCCTGCCAGCGGGTCCGGATCTCGAACCCGTTTCTGAGGAATTTTCGCGTGAAGGCCTTGGCCATCCTGCCCACCTCCACCGCCTGGGCCTCCGAAATGCCGAAATAGGCCGCCTGCGCCCGGATACGGTCGCGAAACCGCAGATCCGACTCAGGCGCGTCGGTGAAGTACAGCCGCACCGTCAGTTCGCCGCCGTTCCAATGGACCCGAAATGAATCGCCGTCGTTGCCCGGATATTCGACCATCCGGCAGTCATCCAGCGTTTGCCAAGGCTTGGCCGCCAGGGCAGACGGCACCTCAAGCCAACCCGACACCCACAGGACCACCCCAAGGAGGATGCCGCCGCCCAACTTATAAAAATTATGTGTATGATAATCTAAATTCATTCCAGCAGATGAGGATATGCAACAGACGGCAACACACACCGCATTGTTATACAATAAGCTGATTGTCCGGGATCGCAAGGCAAATCGGATCGCGCATCCGAATGACCGCGAATGGGTTCCATCCCATGCCGCCATTAATCTATCCATAATATCATAGCTGGTCGCGTGCTCTGCCCGGCGCCGAAACGAAGCCGCCATGTGTTCCTTGGCAAAGAGGCGCCCCTTACCGCGATTCTTCAAGCGCGCAACCGCCACCCCAACATTGATTTTTGGCGAATTTTCCGTCACCGTTCGGGCGTGAGCATCAGCCGGCATTTCCACGGATGGACGACGCCGTCGCTTCCGGCCGCCGTGGACGTCCTGACGCGGAACTGGCGCGGCGTCGGTCCGCTGGATCTGCGCGGTTGCCTGATCGTGGTGCCGACGCGCCACGCGGGCCGCCGCCTGCGCGCGGAACTCGCCCGGACCGCCGCCGCCCGCGGGACCGCCGTCCTCGCGGGCTCCATCGTCACGCCGGAACATCTGGTGCCCATGCCGCCCGAGGCAGCCGACGACGCGCTGGTCCTGGCCCTGCTGGCCAAACGGCTGGTGGCGCAACGCGACCAGCTCGGCGCCCTGTTTCCCGCGACGGACGTCGCGTGGGATTTTCCGTTCGCGCTGGGTCTCGCCGCGCAACTGCAAGACGTCCGCCGCCAATTGTCCGAAGCCGACCGCGCCCCCGCCGACTTGCTGCCGCTGGTGCCCGACGAGGAACGCGCGCGCTGGACGGCCATCGCCCAGCTCGAAAAGGGATTGCTGCAGGACGTCGCCCGCCTAGGAAAAAATGATCCGCTCGCCGCCCGCCGGGAAGCGGCGCGACAACCACCCGACGTTTCCCATACCCGCGTGATCGCGCTTTTCGTGCCGGATTTTTCCGCGCTGGCGGTCCGCCGCCTGCAAGCGGCGGCGCAAAGCAGTTCGGTCGAAATCCACGTCTTGGCACCCGAATCGGAAGCGGACCGCTTCGACGACTGGGGCCGGCCGCTGCCGGACCGCTGGGAAAACGAACCGCTGCCGCTGGCCGAACGCCACATCCACGTCTTCGAGCAGGCACCGGACGAGACCGACGCGCTGGCGGCGATGCTGGCCGAAGCGGAGCAGGCCGGCCGCGCCTTGGCGGTCTGCACGCCGGATCCCGGCAACGCCCAGGCCTTGGCCCGGCGGTTGCAGATCGACGGCCGGACGCTCTTCCTCCCCAACGGAGTGCCGCTGGCGCAGACCGCGCCGGGCCGGCTGCTGGCCGCCTGGCTCGCGCTTCGGCGCCGCCGAGACTACGCCGCGGCCGCCGCCTTCCTGCGGCATCCCGACGCGCAGGATTGGCTGGAGGTCCGGCTTGGCTGCGACGACGCCCGCGAACTGCTCTCGCAGCTCGACCGTTGCCAAGCGGAACATCTGCCGACGACGTTCGACGACTTGCGCCGCTGCGTTCGGCCGCATCCGGAGTTTGCGCTGCTGGCAAACGCCTTGAACGAATTGGAGCGGCGCTTCGCCGACCCGCTGTCCGTCTTTCTGGCGGATCTCTACGACGCCCGCCGGCCGGTGGAGGGCGCGCCGCCCGATCCGCTGTTCGCGGAGGCCGCGCAAGGCCTGGCCGATCTCGTGCGGGCGACCGAAGAATCCGCGCGCGCGCTGAAACTGGAACCGGACGAAACCCTCGAGCTGCTGCAGGCGGCGCTGGCCCGCGAATCGGTTTTTCCCAAGCCGACCGCCGCGCGGGAAGCCATCGGCTGGCTGGAAACGCAGTGGGAAACCGCGCCGGCGGTGCTGCTGGCGGACATGCGCGAAGGCATCGTGCCCGAAACGCGCCTCGGCGACGCCTTCCTGCCCGACGCGCTGCGCGCGCGGGCCGGCCTGGCGAGCAATCGCGACGGCCTGGCGCGCGATCTTTTCCTGGCGCGCACGCTGCTGGAATCGCGCCCGGCCGACGGCGTGCGGTTCCTGTACAGCCGCCGCGCGGCCAACCAGGAGCCGCAACTCCCTTCGCGCCTGCTGCTGGCCTGCCCCGACGCCGAATTGCCCGCGCGCGTGGAATTCCTCTTCGCCCGGCCCGCCCTGCGCCCAGCGCGGCCCGCCGCGCCGCCGCGGCCCGTCCTGACCGTCCGGCCGCCGGCCTGCCGGCCCGAGTGGATCCCCGCTGCGCTTTCGGCGACGGCATTCAAGGCCTATCTGGCGTGCCCGTTCCGCTTCTATCTCGCGCACGTCCTCGGCATGCGCGCGGAAGACGACGGCGCGCGCGAACTGGACCCCATGGGCTTCGGCAACCTTGCCCACGAAACCCTGAGCCTTCTGAAAAAGCATCCTGCGCTCGACGACGAGGGCGCGCTCCAGGGCTTGCTCCTCGCCGAGCTCGAGCGGCTCGCGAAAACGCGTTACGGCGCGCATCCGCCGCTGGCCGTCCTCGTGCAGCTCGATTCCCTGCGCCAGCGCCTGCGCGCCGCGGCCGGCGTCCACGCCGCCACCGTGCGCGCGGGCTGGCGCATCGTCGCCGCCGAGGAAAAGTACGAAGCGGAGCTCGACGGAATGCTCGTGAAGGCGCGCATCGACCGCATCGACCGCCATGCCGACGGCCGCATCCGCATCCTCGACTACAAGACGACCGATTCCGGCGCCACGCCCGCCGAAACCCACTACCGGTCCCGCAACCGGGAATGGATCGATCTCCAGCTGCCGCTTTACCGCCATCTCTATGCGCAGCTCCATCCGGGCATCGATATTTCCGTCGGCTACTTCAACCTGCCCAAGGCGGCCGCCGACACCGCGATCCACGAACTGAAGTTCGCGGGCAAGAGCGGCGAAGACCTCTACCCCTCGGCGCTCGAAGCCGCCCGCGCCGTCGTCGCCGCCATCCGGGCCGGCACGTTCTGGCCGCCGAACGAGCTGCCGCCCGACCGCGACGATTTCGCCCTGCTCTTCGCGGGCAACCCGCCGCTCATCGCGGAGCCGTCCCCGTGAGCGCGCCGGTTTCCATCCGCAACGCGGCCTTGGCCGCTTCCGCCGGCACGGGCAAGACCTTCGCCCTCAGCAGCCGTTATCTGGCGTTGCTCGCGGCCGGCGCCGATCCCGCCGCCATCGTCGCCCTCACCTTCACCCGCAAGGCCGCCGGCGAAATCCTCGCGCGCATCCTGACCCGCCTCGCCCGGGCCGCCGCTTCCGCGGAAGGGAACCGCGGCTTGAGCCGGGAATTGGCCGAGGCGCACCTGGCCGGCTTCGCCGATCCCGCGGCCGCGCAGGCCGCGCTCCGCCGCCTCGTCCACGCCCTGCCCCGGCTGCGCATCGGGACGCTCGATTCCTTCTTCCTCCAGATCCTCCGGCCGTTCCGCCTCGAAGCCGGCATCGGCGCCGAACTGGCGATCGCGCCGCAGACCGACGATCCCGAGGAAAACCTCATCCTCCAAAGCCTGCTCGAACGCGCCGCGCTCTCCGCCGACGAACGCCGCGAGCTGATGGAGACCTTCAAGCTCGCCACGTTCGGCGAGGAAAAGAAGAGCGTGTACGGCTCCATCGCGCGCCTCGTCCAGAACCAGTACGAACTCTACCAGCGCGCCCCGGAGCAACCCGTCTGGGGCGATCCCGCCCGCATCTGGGAAAACGGCGCGGCCCTGCTCGCGGCGCCCGCGGCCCCCGACTGGCCCGCCGTCTTCGCCGCCCTCGAGGCGCAGGTCGACGTCTTGCGCACGGCCGGCGACCGGAAGGCGTGGGACAAATTCACGGCCATGCTCCGCGGCGTGGAAAACGGCGGCGACTACGAATTCGGCGCCAAGCTGAACGACCGCCTCTATGCCGCCTACGTCGCGCCCGGCGGCGACCGCGCATCCATCCCGTTCGGCCGCGGCGCGCTGGTCCTGCGGCCCGAAACGCAGGCCGCGCTGGCTGCCGCGTTCGCCTATATCCGCCACGCGGCCCTCGCCCGGCAGATCGTCCGCACGCAGGGACTCTACCGCCTCCTCGCCGCCTACGGCCGCGAACACCGCGCGCACGTCGCCCGCACCGGGCAGCTTTCCTTCAACGACATCGCCCAGCTGCTCGCGCCCGCTTCCGGCCCGATCCCCGCCCGCCGACGCGCCTTGCTGGAAAGCCGTCTCGACGGCCGCTACCTGCACTGGCTCCTCGACGAATTCCAGGACACCTCCCTCGTCCAATGGGCCGTCATCGAAAACCTTCTCGACGAAGTCGTCCAGAATCCCGACGGCGACCGCACGCTGTTCTACGTCGGCGACGTCAAACAGGCCATCTACGAATGGCGCAGCGGCGATCCGCGCCTCTTCCGGCGCATCCTCGCCAAGTACAACCGGCCCGGCCACGTCGCCATCGAGGAAGCCGAACCGCTGGTCCGCTCCTGGCGCTCCAGCCCCGTCGTCCTCGACGCCGTCAACGCCGTCTTCGGCCACCTGCCCGCCCTGCCGCTGCCCGGCGACGAAGACCTCGCGGCCGATTGGCAGGCCATCGCCGCGTGCTGGGCCGACGAATGGCAACCCCACGCCGCCGCGCCGAAAAACGAGCATCTGGCCGGCCACGTCGCGCTCCACGTGCTGCCGCGGCCGAAACCGGACGAAGAAGGCCCGACGCCCATCGCCCGCGCCGCCGACCTCGTGGCCGAACTCCGGCGGAGCATTCCCGATTTCGACCGCCGTTCCGTCGCGCTCCTCGCGCGCGGCAACGCCGACGGCCTCGCCCTGCTCGACGCCTTGGCGGAACGCGGCATCCGCGCCGTCTGGGCCGGCAATTCGCCGTTGCTCGACAACGCGCTCATCCCGGCCGTTCTCTCCTACGCCAAGCTCACGGAGCACCCCGGGGACAAACTTGCCCGGCGCCACGTCGAAATGTCGCCGTTGGCGGGCCGGGTGTCGCTCGCGCCGGCCGCGCTCGCCGCCCAGGCCTGCCTCATCCGCGAACAAGGCTACTCCGGGTTCGTGGCGCGGCTCGCCGCCGCGCTGGACCTGTCCGCGGCGCCCCTCGAACAAAGCCGGCTGCGCACGCTGGTCGCCGTCGCCGCCGAATTCGACCGCCAGCCCGGCGGCAACGCCCTCCAGTTCGTTGCCTGCGTCCAGGCCCAGGAAATCCCCGCCGAGGAAACCGGCTCCAACGTGCAGATCCTCACCATGCACAAGGCCAAGGGCCTGGAATTCGACGTCGTCGTCCTCCCCGCCCTCGGCGACAAGGGCATCACGTCCATGGGCAAGCCGGCGCTCCTCGTCCGCGAGCGGGACGGCCGCGAACCCAATCCGCCCGTGGACTGGATCCTGTCCGCGCCCGAAACCTCCATCGTCGAAGCCGAACCGCCCCTCGCCGTGCAACTGGCCGCCTATCGCCAAGGCAAAGCCCTCGAAGAACTGCGCCTGCTCTACGTCGCCATGACCCGCGCCAAGCGCGCGCTGCATCTGATCACCGTCGCCCCCGCCGAAAGCACGAAAACCCTCCGCCTCGACAACGTCCTGCAGAACACCCTCGCGCCCGACGCCCGCCCCGATCCCGAGCATCCCGTTTTGGAGAATGGCACGGCCGACTGGTGGAAACAGGAAACCGCCGGCGACAAACCGGCGCCGGCGCCGGGCGTTCCGCTGCGGTTCGGCGACTTGCCGGGCGCGCCCGCCGAAAAGCCGCTGGACGCGCGCGTGGCTTCGCAGGAAAACGTCGGCGGCGCCGGCGCGGGCGGCCGCGCGTTCCGACCCGAAGGCGCGGAAGCCCGCGATCTCGGCACGCGCGTGCATGCCCTGTTCGAGCAGATCGCCTGGCTGGCGCCCGGCGAAATTCCGGAATTTCGGGACGCCGCGCCGGCCGACGTCCGGCTGGTCGCATCGTGCCTGAAGAACCCGCGCATCCACGCCCTGTTCGAGCAGCCCGCCGGCGCCGTCGAGCTGCTGCGGGAACAGGCGTTCGAAGCGGTGCTGGACGGCCACTGGCTATCCGGCAAGATCGACCGCCTGCAGCTCGAAAAGGATGCCGCGGGCAACCCCGTCCGCGCGCGGGTGCTCGACTTCAAGACCGACCGCGCGCCGGATCCCGAACGCCACCGCGGGCAGATGGACGATTACCGCCAGGCCGTGGCCAAATTATTCGCGCTCCCGCCGGACCGAGTGGCCTGCACGCTGCTGTTCGTGCGCGGCGGAGCCGTTGCGGACGTCTGATTCGGCGACAATGCCGACGCTTCAATTCTTTTCGGCGAACTCGACGCCGTGGCGATCGAGCATGGAACCTTCGGCCAAAGCCAGCGCGGCGAGTTGCCGGTTGTAGTCCATGAGCGCCTGGATGGCGTCGTTGCGCGCGCTCGTCAGGTCGCGCTGGAGTTGCAACACGACGAAACTGGTGCTCTTGCCGCTTGCGAGCTTCCGCTGTTCGGCTTCCAGGGCTTCGCGGGCGTAATCGCGGGCCTCCCGCGTGGCTTGGACCTTTTCGTAGCCGGTCCGCACGGCGGCGGCGGCATCCTCGACTTCCACCAGGGCCTTTTCTTCCAATTGGCGCAAGGCCAGCTTTTGTTGTTCCTCGTTGGCGCGGCTCTGGGCGTAACGGGTTTTCGCGGCGCGGTTGCCCAGCGGGAACGTCAGCGCCACGCCGGCGCTCCAGAAAGGCTCGTCGGCGGCTTCCATCCGGTCGTAGACGTCGCCGGTCGAGGACTCGTCGCTGGCGGCCACGCCGTAGCTGCCCACCAGATCGAGCGACGGCAAGGTCTGGTTCTTCTGGTAGTCCGCGGCGATGCCTTGCCGTTCCAGCGCCAGCCGCGCCTGGCGCAGATCGGGGCGCTGCACCAGCGCCCGCTCGCCGCTGGCGGCGGCATCCGTCGCGACGGGTTCGGCCGCCAGTTCGCCGATCGGCGCCAACTCCACGTCGCGCACGCTCCGGTGGTCGGCGTACAGCAAGGTCTTGAGCTGGTTCTGGGCCTCGGCATATGCCCGCTGCGCGGAGCTGAGGGCCGCGCGCGCGGCGGCGGCCTGGCTTTCGGCCTGCTTTTCGTCGAGCCGGGACAGCGCGCCGATCTGCACCTTGCGGCGGTTGTCCTCGTAGAGCTGCGTGGCCAACTGCACGGCATCTTCCTGCACGCGGATGCTCTCCCGCGCCTCGATCAGGCCGAACCAGGCGGTTTCGACCTGCGCCAGCACGTTTTGGATCCGCGTCTCGAGCTGCGCCGCCGCTTCCGCGGACTGCTTGCGGGCCGCGGCCACTTGGTAACGAACGGAATCGGTCTTGAAGCCCTTCAGCAGCGGTTGCGTGAGCGTGACGCTGGCGCTGCCGGTGCTCGTGTCGAACAGATTGCCCTCGCGCTCGCCGTCGGACTGGCCGACCCGCGCGCCGACTTCGTAGTTCAGCCCGCCCAGCGCCGTCGCGCCGCCGACCGAAGCCGCGAACGAGTCGTTGTCCGTGTCCGAACCGAGGACTTCCAGCGCGCCGGCGGCCGTGCCGGCGCTGGCGCCGGCGGTTTCCTCGTGCGAACGCTTGGCGGACAGCGTCAGATTCGGATCGTAGCCGCCGCGGGCGGCGGCGACGTCCTGCCGCGCCACTTCGCGCGCGATCCGCTCGATCCGCAGATCCAGGTTGTTCTCCAGCGCCAGCCCGACGCAATCCGCCAGAGTCAAGTTGCGGCTGGCCGGCTCCGCCGCCGGCGCGGAAACAACCGCCAGCAATCCCACCAGCAAAGCCATCCCCACTTGGATATTGGACATTGTCTTGGATTTATTCATACCGCAGCGCCTCGATGGGATCCAACCCCGCCGCCTTGCGCGCCGGGTAGAAACCGAAAAAGATGCCGATGACCGCGCTGAAGACGAATGCCAGCGCGACCGAATCGGGCGAAACCAGCGTCATCCAGCCCAGTTTCGCCGAAACGATCCGGGCGATGGCGAAGCCCAGGCCGATGCCCAGCAGGCCGCCGCCCACGCTGAGCACCACCGACTCGACGAGAAATTGCAGCAAAATGTCGCCGCCGCGCGCGCCGACCGCCATGCGCACGCCGATTTCCCGCGTGCGCTCCGTCACGCTCACCAGCATGATGTTCATGATGCCGATGCCGCCCACCAGCAGCGACACGCCCGCGATCGCCGCCAGCAGCAGCGTCATCGTCTTGGCCGTCGAGGTGGCCATTTCCATGATTTCCTGCTGGCTGCGCACGTGGAAATCGTCCTCGGCGCCGTCGCGCAGCCGGTGCCGCTGGCGCAGCAGCGCGCTGATGTCCTCCATTACGCCGGCCACCTGGTCCGCGCTTTCGGCCTGCACGGTGATGGCCCGGAACGAGTCCGTGCCCGTCAACCGCACCTGCGCGCTGGTCCAGGGCACCAGCGCCACGTCGTCCTGGTCCGAACCCATCATGCTCATGCCCTTGGGCTTGAGCAGGCCCACCACCACGTAGGGCGCGTTCTGGATCCGCACGACCTGCCCCACGGGACTGGCCTCGCCGAAAAGGTTCGTGGCCACCGTTTGGCCCAGAATCGCCACTTTCGCGGCGCTGCGGACGTCGGCCGCGGTGAAGTTGCCGCCTTCGACGAATTCCCAGGCGCGGATGTCGGCGTAGTCTTCGCCGACGCCGTTGACGGTCGTGTTGACGTTCTGGTTGCCGGCCATGATCTGCGTGACCTTGCGGACGTCGGGCGTCGCGCGGACGGCGCCCGGCACTTCCGCGCGGATCGCCTCGTAGTCCTGGCGCGTCAGCGTCGGCAAACTGCCCCAGCCGCCGCGCACCCCGCCGCGCGAGCCCGCGCCCGACATCACCATCACCGTGTTCTGGCCGATTTGGGCGATGCTGGAGGCCACCTGTTCCTTGGCGCCCGTGCCGATGGCCACCATGGCGATGACCGCGGCCACGCCGATGATGATGCCCAGCATCGTGAGCCCCGTGCGCATCGGGTTCCGCCGCAGCGCCCGCAGCGCGATCGTCCACGTGGAGGAGAACTTCACGGCGCGGCCTCCGGATCCCGGGCCCGCGCCAGTTCGGCAGCGGCGACGAGGCGGTCCGCGACCGGTTCGTCGCGGATGATGCGGCCGTCGCGCATGACGATTTCGCGCCGGCAGTAGCGGGCGATGTCCGGCTCGTGGGTCACCATCAGGATCGTCATCCCCCGGTCGTTCAATTCCTGGAAGATCGCCATGATTTCAAGGCTCGTGCGGGTGTCGAGGTTGCCCGTCGGTTCGTCCGCCAGCAGCAGCGCCGGCTCGTTCACCAGGGCGCGGGCGATCGCCACGCGCTGCTGCTGGCCGCCCGACAGCTGGCTGGGATGGTGGTCCGCGCGGTCCGCCAGACCGACCCGCTCCAGCGCCGCGAGCGAGCGCCGCCGCAATTCGCGCCGGCCGTGGCCGTGGGGCGAATACAGCAGCGGCAGTTCCACGTTCTCCAGCGCCGAAGTGCGGGCGAGCAGATTGAAGCCCTGGAACACGAAACCCAACCGCTGGTTCCGGACCCGGGACAGGTCGCTTTTCGAGAGGCCGCCGACGTCTTCGCCGTCCAACCGGTAGCGGCCCGCCGTGGGCCGGTCGAGACAGCCGATCAGGTTCATCAGCGTCGACTTGCCCGAGCCGCTCGCGCCCATCACCGCCGCGAATTCGCCGGCGCGCACCGTCAGCGACACGCCGCGCACGGCCTTCACCGCGACTTCGCCGGTCCGGTAGACCTTCTCGACGTTTTCCAGTTCGATGACCGGTTGGATCGCCATGGCCGGCTCCTACATCGGCGGCGGTCCGCCGCCGCCGCGCGGACGCGGGGGCATGAACGGAGATTTTCCGCTCGTTTTCGCAGTCTTGTCCGCCGCCGTCTGGATGCCCGTCGCGATCAAGGTGCCATCCGCCGGACCGGGCTCCAGCACTTCCGTCCAGTTCCCGTCGCTGATCCCGGGCCGCACCGGCTGCCGGCGCAAGCCGCCCGAATCGTCCAGCGCATAGACCGTCTTGCGGTCGGTAGCGGCGGCGGCGCGGCGCGCTTCTTGCCGCGGGCGACCATCGCGGCCGGTGCCTTCCGGCTTTCCGGCCGGACGCTCCGGCTCCGCGACGACGGCGCCGTCCGGCGGCCGGAACCGCAGGGCGGCGTTGGGCAGGCGCAGGACGTTTTCGCGCCGGGCCGTTTCGATCGTGGCGTTGGCCGTCATGCCCGGCCGCAGCTTGAGGTCGGAGTTGTCGACGTCCACGATCGCGACGTAGTTCACCACGCCTTGGTTGGTGACGGGCTCGTAGCGCACCTGGTCGACCGTGCCGGCGAAGGTCCGCGCCGGATAGGCGTCCACGGTGAACGTCACGGCCTGGCCTTCCGCCACGCCGCCCACGTCGGCCTCCGAAATCTGCGCCTCGATGCGCATCGCGCGCAAATCCTGCGCCAGCGTGAACAGCGTCGGCGCGTTGAGGCTGGCCGCCACCGTCTGGCCGACGTCCACCGCCCGCGAAATCACCACGCCGTCCATCGGCGAAAAGATGGTGGTCTTTTCCAGGTCCACCCGGACTTTGCTGAGATTGGCTTCTTTCATCCGCAGCGAGGCCTGGGCCTGGGCCAGCGAAGCTTCCGATTGGTCGTAATCGGCCTGGCTGACGAGCTCCAGCCCGCGCAGTTCCTTCGCCCGCCGGAAATTGGCTTCCGCGAGCCGCAGCGAAGCCTGCGCGCTTTCCCGCTCGGCCTCCGCCTGTTCCAGTTGCCGTTCGTAGGTCGAGGCGTCCAATTTGGCCAGGATCTGGCCATTGGTCACGGCCGAATTGTAGTCCGCGAACAGTTCGACGATCTTGCCCGACACCTCGCTGCCGACCGTCACGGTCTGCACCGCGCCCAGCGCGCCGTTGGCCGTCACCGTTTGGACGATATCCCCGCGCTCCAGCGCGACGGTCTTGTAGGCCGGGCCGGCGGCGGACGCCGCCCCGCGGAAATGGAACCACGCCCAAGCGCCTCCGCCGGCCGCGGCCAGCGTCAAAATCCAATACAGCCACGCCTTGCTATTCTTCGTCTGCATGTCGTTCTCCGGAGACTTCGGCCGTTCAGTCGCGCAAAACGGGCGGAAGGTTACGTCTTCCGCCCGTTTCTATCCCTTGCGGGACGAAGAAGAAATGAAAATTCCTATCCCTTCAGCATTTCATTGATGGCGGCGGCGGCCCGGCGGCCCTCGCCCATGGCCAGGATCACCGTGGCCGCGCCCAACACGATGTCGCCGCCGGCGAACACCCCCGGCAGGCTTGTCCGGCCGTTTTCGTCGACGACGATGTGGCCGTACTTGTCGACGGCCAACCCGGGCGTGGTCTGTTCGATCAGGGGGTTCGACTCGTTGCCGATCGCCACGATCACCGCATCCATGGGCAGCGTGAATTCGCTGCCTTTGATTTCGACGGGGCGCCGGCGCCCGCTGGCGTCGGGCTCGCCCAGTTCGTAGCGCAGGCATTCGAGGCCCGTCACCTTGCCGCCTTCGCCCAGGATCCGCTTGGCGTTCTGGAGCATGTGGAACTGGACGCCTTCTTCCTTGGCATGGGCCACTTCTTCCACGCGCGCGGGCATTTCGACTTCCGTGCGGCGATAGATCAGGTGCACTTCCTTCGCGCCGAGGCGCAGGGCGGTGCGCGCCGCGTCCATCGCGACGTTGCCGCCGCCGAGCACCGCCACCCGCTGCGCCGCATGGATCGGCGTGACGGCCCGTTCGCGGTCGTAGGCCTTCATCAGGTTCGACCGCGTCAGGTACTCGTTGGCCGAATACACGCCGACGAGGTTTTCGCCCTCGATGTTCATGAACTTCGGCAGGCCGGCGCCCGAGCCGACAAAGACGGCGTCGAAGCCGTCCTTGTCGATCAGGTCGGTGATCTTGCGCGTGCGCCCCACCACGAAATTCGTGCGGATTTCCACGCCCATCTGCCGCAGCGTGTCGAGTTCCGCCCGGACGATGGCCTTCGGCAGGCGGAATTCCGGAATGCCGTAGACCAGCACGCCGCCGGCCTTGTGGAAGGCCTCGAACAGCACCACCTCGTGGCCCGCGCGGCGCACGTCGGCGGCGACGGTGATCCCCGCCGGCCCGCTGCCCACCACGGCCACTTTCTTGCCCGTGGCCGGCGCCACGACCGGCGCCGCCGCCGCGCCCTTGGCCCGCTCCCAATCGGCCACGTAGCGTTCCAGGCGGCCGATCGACACGGCCTTTTCCACGGATTTGAGGCTCTTGCCCACCGTGCACGGCTCCTGGCACTGGGTTTCCTGCGGACAGACCCGCCCGCAGACCGCCGGCAAAAGGCTGGTTTCCTTGATGATCGCGATGGCCTGGGCCATGTCGCCTGCCGCGATGGCCGCGATGAATTGAGGAATCCGGATCCGCACGGGGCAGCCCTGCACGCAGGGCGCGTTCTTGCACTGGAGGCAGCGCGCCGCTTCGACCCGGGCCTGCTCTTCGAAGTAGCCGATCGCCACTTCCTGCATGTTGCGGGCGCGGGCCAGCGGCTCCTGCGTCGGCATTTCCTGCATGGGGATCGCCAGCCGGTCCCGCGGCTTCAAGGGCTGGGGCAGCGCCTGGATGCGCGCCCATTCGGCGCGCGCGGCTTCTTGCAGCGATTCGGGGGTGTGGAAGCTCATTCCCGCAGTCCTTTTTTGACGGCTTCGTCGTGCAGGTTGCAGCCCGCCGCCGCGATCTTCTCCTGCTCCCGGTACGAACTCAACCGCGCGATCATCTGGTCGAACTCCACCTGGTGGCCGTCGAATTCCGGCCCGTCCACGCACACGAACTTCGTCTTGCCGCCCACGGTCACGCGACAGCCGCCGCACATGCCCGTGCCGTCGATCATGATGGTGTTCAAGCTGACCACCGTCGGCACCGCGTACGGCTGCGTCGTGCGCGCGCAGAACTTCATCATGACCGGCGGACCGATCGCCACCGCCAGATCCGGCTTGGGCGTTTGCTCGCACAGTTCCTTCAGCGGCTCCGTCACGAGGCCCTTCCGGCCGTACGACCCGTCGTCGGTGCAGACGACGACTTCGTCGGCGATCGCCCGCATCTCTTTCTCCAGGATCACCAGCTCCTTCGTCCGTGCGCCGATGATCACGATCAGCTTGTTCCCCGCCCGCTTCATGCCCTGCGCGATCGGATAGAGCGGCGCCGTGCCGATGCCGCCGCCCACGCAGACCACCGTCCCGAACTTCTCGATATGCGTCGGCTTGCCCAGCGGCCCCACCAGATTCGCGATTTTTTCGCCGACCTGCATCTGCGCCAGCAGTTTCGTGCTCTTGCCCACCGCCTGGAAGATCAGCGTGATGCTCCCTTCCGCGGCGTCCGCATCGGCGATCGTCAGCGGAATCCGCTCCCCGAACTCCGTGTCCAGCTGCAGGATGATGAACTGCCCCGGCTGGCGCTCTTCCGCGATCAGCGGCGCCCGCACCCGCATCCGGTACACGTCCTGCGAGAGCTGCTCCTTGAATAGAATCTGGTTCATGCGTTCCGGTCTCCTGCCCGTGACAATATTGTCGGATACTAGCGGCCGCCCCGCGCGCCGCAAAGGATTTTAATCGTTTTTTGAGGAAATCGCCGCCCGCTCCGGCTATGCTTCGGCCAGCGGAAAGGGAACTGGCCATGAAACCTTGGATGCTTCTCGGCGCGGTTTGCGCCGTTCTTGCGGGCGCCTGCGGCTGCGGCGATTCGTCCGCCGATTCCGACGAGGCCGTCGTCTTCGGCCAGGACCGCAACGGCCAAACCGTCGCGCTGGCCGTCGGCGCGTCCTTGGCCGTCGAACTGGCCGGGAATCCCACCACCGGTTACGAATGGACCGTCGCGCAGATCGACTCCGCCCACTTGCGCCTCGCGGGTTCGACCTATGCCGCCGAATCGTCCGCCGTCGGCTCCGGCGGCACCTACGTTTTCCGGTTTGAAACCCTCCGGGCCGGGCGCACGGTTCTCGGCCTCGTTTATCGCCGTTCCTGGGAAACCACCGCCGCCGACCAGACGTTCACCTTGACCGTGGATATCCGCGACGGCGACGATTCATCCGGCGCGGCAGCGCTTGAAAACACCCGCTGGAAACTCGCCGCGTGGTCCGCCGGTTCCCTGAACCCCGCCGGGTTCGACGTCACCGCCGAATTCGCCGACGGCCGGATCGGCGGCCGTTCCGCCGTCAATTCGTACGGCGGCGACTATTCCGCGGCGGCCGACGGCCGGTTCTCCGTCGGCGCGCTGGCCATGACGGAAATGGCCGGCGAACCCGCGGCCATGGAAGCCGAAAGCCTCTACCACGCCCTCCTCGGCCAGGTCGATCGTTGGCGCATTGCCAACGGGCAGCTCGTGCTTTCCGGCGCGGGACAGGATTTGCTGATCTTCGATCCCCGCTGAACGCGATCCGCCGCGATCCGGTTAATACAGGGATTCCGCCGCGGGCGGCGGCCCTTCCTGTTCGACGTCCACCTCCGGTTTCGGCACGTGGAACTGCCGGCGGCAGGCCGGACATTCGACGAACTGGCCGCGCTTGGCGCGGTCGACCATGACGACGAAGTAGCAGAACGGGCAGGCATGCTGGACGGGCGCGTTGGGATCCTGGACCAGCATGGGCTGGAAGCACGTCGAGCATTCGATGGACTGGCCCCAGAGATTTTCGGCCACCAGCACGGCGGATTGGCAGAAGGGGCAGACGAACCGGGCCGTCTTGTGGGGCACTTTCAGCGGCGCGGCGCAATCCGGACATTGGACGATCAGCCCCGCCCCCGCTTCGTCCACTTCCAGATGCTTGCCGCAGGCCGGGCACTTGAAATGCACGTTCAGCCCGCGCGGCGCATTCGCCGCGGGATGGCGCGCGGAAAACGTCCGCCGGCAGGTCGAGCATTCGATTTCCTGCCCCGCGAGATTCGCCGCCGCCAGAACCCCGACGTGGCAATGGGGGCACACGCACTTGGCGACTTGCTCGGGCACCCGGATCGGCGCTTCGCAATCCGTGCAGCGAACGATCAGTCCCGCCCCGGCCTCGTCGACCTCCAGATGCTTGCCGCAAGCGGAACAGACAAAGTGGATGGCGTACATGGTCGCAAATCTCCTGCCTACCCGACGAAACCCCGCCGGACGGACCGCCCGCCCACGACCGGTCTTCGCCTGACAACAAAAGATTAGCAGGGCTCCCCCGACCGCCGCAAGGCCGGATTTCCGCGGCCGGACCGGCTAGAACAGGGTATAGATGAAGGGGGCCGCCGAGGATCCGGCGAAGATCAGCACGGACAGCAGAAGCAGGACAAGCACGACGGGCACGATCCACCAGGCCTTGTTGTGCCAGGCGAATTCGCCGAATTCCTTGAGGAGGACGCCGAGATATTTCAACACTTTCATGGGCGGCTTTCCGATGGGGTTAGTCCAACACGAAATCCTTGCGCCAGTTGGCGCTGTCCCGGAACGGCGGCTGCTGTTGCTTGTCGAGCACGTAGGACCCGAGCACGAGGTAATCCATCTCGGTGCGCATGAAGCAGCGGTAGGCGTCCTCGGGCGTGCAGACGATGGGTTCGCCGCGGACGTTGAACGACGTGTTGATGATCACGCCGCAGCCGGTCCGTTCCTCGAAGGCCTTGAGGAGGTCGTAATAGCGCGGGCTGGTCTCGCGGTTGACGGTCTGCACCCGCGCGGAATAGTCCACGTGGGTGATGGCGGGCACGTCCGACCGCACCTGGTTGATGCGCTCGCGGGCGGCCAGCTTCTCGGCCCCCTCCAGGCCGATGCAGCGCTCCTTGCGGACCTGCGCGACCAGCAGCATGTAGGGCGACGGCCGGTCGAGTTCGAAATAATCGGACACCCGCTCCTCGAGGCACGACGGCGCGAAGGGGCGGAAGGATTCCCGGTACTTGATCTTCAGGTTCATGATGGACTGCATCTTCGGCGAACGCGCGTCGCCGACGATGGATCGCCCGCCCAGCGCGCGCGGACCGAACTCCATCCGCCCTTGGCACAGACCGACGACGTTTTCCTCCGCGATCAATTTGGCGATCGCGGGCGCCCAGTTCCCCGGCTCGTGCTTCACGGCGGGATAGCCCTTGGCGGCCAGGAACGCGCCGATTTCGTCGTCGGAAAATTCCGGCCCCAGATAGGCGCCGTTCATCTGGTCGCGGCGGTTGTCGGCGGCGCGGGGCTGGTCCTTGATCTGATGCCAGGCGACCAAAGCGCAGCCGAGGGCGCCGCCGGCGTCGCCGGCGGCGGGCTGGATCCAGACGTCGTCGAAGATGCCTTCGCGCAACAACCGGCCGTTGGCCACGCAGTTGAGCGCGACGCCGCCGGCCAGGCAGAGGCGCTTTTCCCCGGTGATTTCGCGGGCATGGCGCGCCATGTTCAGCACGACGTCTTCGGTGACGACCTGGATGGAGGCCGCGATGTCCATCTCGCGCTGGGTCAGGTCGGACTCGGCTTGGCGCGCCGGCCCCCCGAACAGCTCCGCAAAGCGGTCGTTGGTCATGGTCAGGCCGTCGAGATAGCCGAAACAGTCGAGGTTGAGGCGGAACGAACCGTCCGGACGCAGATCGAGCAGCTTCTCGCGGATGAGGTCCACGTAGACGGGCCGGCCGTAGGGCGCCAACCCCATCAGCTTGTATTCGCCGGAATTGACCTTGAAGCCGGTGAAATAGGTGAACGCCGAATACAGCAGTCCCAAGGAGTGCGGGAAGCGCAGTTCCTCGAGAATCTCGATCCGGTTGCCCCGGCCGTGGCCGATCGTGCTGGTGGCCCACTCGCCGACGCCGTCGATGGTCAGGATGGCGGCGCTTTCGAACGGCGAAGGATAGAACGCACTGCCGGCATGCGACTCGTGGTGCTCGGGGAAAAACGTCTCGGGCGGCATCGGGATGCCCGCCCGTTCCAGCGCCGATTCGATTTCCAGCGGGATCCAGAGCTTCTGCTTGAGCCAGACGGGCAGCGCCTGCATGAAGGAGCGCAGCCCCCGCGGCGCGACGCCCGCGTAGGTTTCGAGAATGCGGGCGAACTTGTTGATCGGCTTGTCGTAGAAGGCCACCGCGTCCAGTTGGCCGGGCGCGACGCCGCCTTCGGCCAGGCAATAGCGGACGGCCTGGACGGGAAAACCGGCATCGTGCTTCTTGCGCGTGAAACGCTCCTCCTGCGCGGCGGCGACGATCCGTCCGTCGCGGACGAGGGCCGCGGCGGAGTCGTGGTAGAACGCGCTGATGCCGAGGATGTTCATCAGAACTGCTTCCGGTATTGGGCCACGTTCCGAACGGGCTTGCGCGGAGTCCAGTAGGTGGGCTCGTCCGAGGGAAACGTCCGGCAGAGGGGATCCTTGCCGCCGATTTTCTGCGCCAGGCGCAGGCTGCCGAAGCACAGATAGTAGAACGGCACCAGCAACCCCCAGGTCAGAACCGCGCCCACCCCCTTGCCCAGCCCGCGGCCGAACCGCTCGATGGCGGCGAAAACGGGCGGCAGAAAAAGTCCCGCAGCCAACACCGCGCCCGCCAGGCACCAAACCACGATGCCCATGGCGCGGTGCTCCAGCCAGAAATACAGGCCCGCGCCGACGATCCCCATGCCGGCGGCTTGCTTCAGCGCCGCTCCGGCCGTGGACGCGGCCACGGGCGGCGAGGCGCTGGCCCCGCGCCAGTTCCAAACGACCGCAGCCGCCGATTGAACCGTATTCACTTGCTTTCCTCTAGAATCCGCCACCGGAGCAAAAAAGTGGTGGCGAGAATCGGGATCGAACCGATGACACACGGATTTTCAGTCCGTTGCTCTACCAGCTGAGCTATCTCGCCACCCAAAGAAAAGTGTTTGGGGTGTATAGCGGGTTTTGCCTGCCCCTGTCAATACGCTTGCCCGGCGCCGGCAACGGTTTTATCCTGCCGTCCCATGAATCCGCCCTGCCCCTTTTGCGCCCTGCCGGCCGAGCGCGTCCTCGCCGCCGACGGCCCCTGCGTGGCGTTCCGCGACGGGTTTCCCGTCAGCGCCGGCCATACCCTGATCATTCCCCGGCGCCACGTCGCCTCGTTCCGCGACTTGACGGCGGACGAATGGGCCGCCGCCCACCGTCTGGCGCAGCGGCTCGCCGCCGAACTCCAGGCCGCCGATCCGACCATCGCCGGCTTCAATTTCGGCGCCAACGACGGCGAAACGGCCGGCCAATCCGTGTTCCACTGCCACCTGCATCTGATTCCCCGCCGCGTCGGCGACCACCCCGCTCCCCGCGGCGGCATCCGCGGCGTCATCCCCGGCCAAGCCCACTACTGAGCCCCGAAAAGCGAAAACCGGACCCCGCGGGCGCGGCGGTCCGGAACATGGTGTGCCTGGCGGGGGTCGAACCCACAACCTTTAGCTCCGGAGGCTAACGCTCTGTCCAATTGAGCTACAGGCACGCCGGAAATCGACTGTTGCGGACACTACGGGGAGCCGCCCGGTCCGGCAAGCGAAAAAGGCGGTTCAGCGGTTCCGGAAGAGCAGCAGGCAGCCGAGCAATTGGCTGCCCAGCACCGGGATCCACGGAATCATGTCCGGCCGCCATTCGGGACGTTCCACCAAAGCGTCGGCGATGATGATGAACAGATAGAAGGCGAACATCAGCACCAGCGCCAGGGCGATGCCGATCGAGGACTCCTTGCGGTGGGACCGGATGCCCAGCGGAATCGCCAGCAACGTGAACGAAAAACACGACATCGCCAGGGCCAGGCGCTTGTTGGCGTCCACGGCCATCTTGGTCCGCAGGCGCGGCACGTTCGTCTCCTGGATGTCCGGGAACGTCTGGCGCACGTTCTGGATGGAACCCACGAGTTCCGCGAAGGTCATGTCGGAAGGCTTTTTGTTCATCCGGCCCTTGCGGAGCATCTGGCGGAGATCGAGGGTGACCGGATAGCTCTCGGCGCTGAGGGTGCGGGCCTTGCTCTGGTCGTCGGGATGGTTCTTGTCGTATTCCGTCAGGCGCACCTGGCGCAGGTCGATTTCCATCACGCGGGTGGCGGAATCGAAATGGACGGTGCCGGACTTGGCGCGGACTTCCGCCCGGGCGCCCCGGTCGTCGAACTGGTAGAGAATGATGTCTTCCAGCTGCCGGTCCGCCTTCTTGCCGACGTAGACCTTCACGCCGGGAAAATCGTTCACGAAACGGCCCTCGTCCAGCAGGGCCAAGGGATCCTCCTCGCCGAGGTCGCGCAGCATCACGCGGCGGGCGTAATGGCTGCGGGGCGACAGTTCGGCGTTGATGTAGAGACAGACGGCCGACAGCAGCGCGGAACAGAACACGATCGGCGCGGCGGTCTGCCAGAGGCTGATGCCGCAGGCTTTCATCGCCGTGATCTCGCCGTCGGCCGACAGCCGGCCGAAATGCAGCAGCACCGTGGTCAGCACGCTCATCGGGATGACGAACGACAGCGTGAACGGGATGTTCAGGGCGAAAATCTTCAGGATCAGCCAGCCCGAGATGCCGCGCGACATGTAGTCGATGGCCTGCACCACCGCGCCGACGTACATCACGAACGTCAGCACGCCGAGCGTGATCAGGAAATTCTTGATGAAATCCCCCAGCAGGTAGCGGTTGAACACCCGGGTCATGCGCCGGCGCCCCTCCGGCGGCGCGCGGCTTCCAGCGTGTTCTTCAGCAGCATCGCGATCGTCAGCGGCCCCACGCCGCCCGGCACCGGCGTGATCGCGGCGGCTTTTTCGGCCACCGCCGCGAAGTCCACGTCGCCGGCCAGGCGGTAGCCGGTCGCCTTGGACGCGTCCGGCACCCGGTTCACGCCGACGTCGATCACGACCGCGCCGGGCTTGACCATGTCGGCCGTCAACGTCCCCGGCCGGCCCGCGGCCACGACGACGACGTCCGCGGCGCGCGTGAAGCGCGCGAGGTCCCGCGTCCGGGTGTGGCACAGCGTCACCGTGGCGTCCACGCCCTTCTGGGACAGCAAGATCGACAGCGGCCGGCCCACGATCTGGCTGCGGCCGATCACGACGACGGACGCGCCCGCCAGCGCCACCCCGGCGCGGCGCAGGAGCTCCACGACGCCGGCCGGCGTGCACGGCACGAACGCGGGCAGGCCGAGCACCATGCGGCCGACGTTCGTCGGATGGAAGCCGTCCACGTCCTTGGCCGGATCGACGGCTTCGATCACTTCCCGCTCGATGGCCGCCTCGGGCAGCGGCAACTGCACGAGGATGCCGTCCACGGCGTCGTCCGCGTTGAGGGCGCGCACCGCCGCCAGGACGTCGGCCTTGGCGGCGGACGCCGGCAACTGGATCTCGCGGGAACGGATGCCCGCGGCGGCGCAGGCCTTTTCCTTGGCGGTCACGTACGAACGCGAGGCCGGATCGTCGCCCACCAGCACCACGGCCAGGCCCGGCGCGCGGCCGGTCGCCGCCTGCCACTCCGCCACGGCCGCGGCGACTTCCGCGCGCAGGTCGGCGGCCAGGCTCTTTCCGTCCAGGATGCGGGCGGCCATGGGTTTCTCCTCAGAAGCGGTAGCGGACGGTGAGTTGGCCCGACGTGCCGTCGAACCAGTCGAAACGCGCGCCGAACGCGAGGTTTTCGAGGAGCCACAATTCTCCGCCGCCCACCACGCCGAACTCTTCGGTTCCCTCGAAGTCCCGATCCCGCCCGTCGCGCGACCAGGTGCCGTCCAGCTTCGAATAGGCCGGACCGACGTAGACGTGGAGGCTTTGGAATTCGCCGGCATAGGTGTTGCGGAACGTGCGGGCGAACGAGAGGTGGTAGTCCAGCGGCAGCATCAGGAGCGTTTCGTGCCAGCGCAGGTCGCCTTCGCCGCCGTCGGCGCTGGCGCGGTAGGCATACTGGCCCGCCGCCTGCAGCGTGAGGCGCCAGGCGGTCCGGTGCGCGCCCTGGTGGATTTGCCACGCGTTCAGGCGGACACCCAGCAGGCCGCCCGCGCCGGCGTCGGCCGAAGCCGCCATGGCCTCGGCCAGCCGCGCCTCGGAGGCGCCGGCCTGGCCGTAGAGCAACAGCCACGGCCACGGCGAAACGCCCACCATCGCCTCGGCGACGTGCGCCTTCAAATCCCGTTCGGTTCCGTCGAGCTCCACGGGCCGCGAAAGGCGCTGGTAGATCAGCCCGGCCTGCCAGGGCACGGGATCCTTCCAGGTCAGCAAGGCGGTTTCGCCGCTGGCGTCTTCCTCCACGTTCAGCGTGGCCCGGGCCGCCGGCACGGCCAGCAGCAGCGAACAAGTCCACAAGGCAATGCGGTTCACGGGGTCTCCTCTCCGGCGGGCGCGGCGGGTGCGGCCGCCGCTTCGTCTTCAGGTTCCACGGGCGTCGCGCTCATCACCACGTCGCCCTCGGCCAGATCGATCAATTTCACGCCCTGCGCCGAGCGGCCCGTGACGCGCACGCCGTCGACCGGCATGCGGATCATCGTGCCTTGGCGGGTCACGATCATGATGGCGTCGGCCGCGTGCACGCTGAGGGCCGTGACCAGGTCGCCGGTCTTCGCGGTCAGGTCGTTGGCGATCAGGCCCTTGCCGCCGCGTTTCTGCACGCGGTAGTCCGCGAACGCGGTCCGCTTGCCGTAGCCGTTTTCGGTGACGGTCAGCAGCATGGCGTCTTCATGGACCACTTCCACGCCCTCGACGACGTCGTCGTCCGCGAGCGAGATGCCGCGGACGCCGCCGGTGGCCCGGCCCATGGGGCGGGAATCCGACTCGTGGAAGCGGATGCCCATGCCCTTGCGCGTCACCAGCACGAGATCGTCGCCGCCGCCGGTCAGCTCGACGCCGATGAGGCGGTCGCCTTCCTCGACGTTGATGGCGATGATGCCCGCCGCGCGCACGTTCTGGTAGGCGTCCAGCGCCGTTTTCTTGACCGTGCCCTTTTCCGTGGCGAAGAACAGGTACTTGTCCGCATCGAAGCCGCGGATGGGGATGATGGCCGCGATCTTCTCGCCGCCCTGCATGTCCAGCAGGTTGACCAGCGCCTTGCCGCGCGAATCGCGGGCGCCCTCCGGAATCTCGTAGGCCTTCTTGAAGTACATGCGGCCCCGTTCGGTGAAGAACAGCATCCAGTCGTGGGCGGAGCAGTTGAACACGTGCTCGACGTAGTCCTCGTCCTTCGTGTCCATGCCCACGACGCCCTTGCCGCCGCGCTTCTGCTCGCGGTAGACGCTCGTCGGCGTGCGCTTGACGTAGCCCGCGTGGGACAGCGAGATCACGCAGTCCTCGTCCGCGACGAGGTCCTGGATGTCGATGTCGCCTTCGTCGGCGACGATTTCCGTGCGGCGTTCGTCGGCGTAGCTCTTGCGGATGTCCCGCAGGTCGTCCTTCATCACGCCGAAGAGCTTGGCGTCGTCCGCCAGCAGTTCCTTGAGGTAGGCGATGCGTTCCTGGATGGCCTTGTATTCCGCCTCGATCTTGTCGCGCTCCAGCCCGGTCAGCTGGTAGAGGCGCATGTCGAGGATGGCGTTGGCCTGGAGCTCGGAGAACCCGAACCGGCCCATCAACTGGATCTTGGCTTCGTCGCGGTTGCGGGCGGCGCGGATGAGGCGGACCACCTCGTCGAGGTTGTCCAGCGCCTTCAGCAGGCCTTCCAGGATGTGGGCGCGGGCTTCCGCCTCGCGCAGCTCGAATTTCGTCCGCCGCGTCAGCACTTCGAAGCGGTGGTCGATGAAGCACCGCAACAGGTCCTTGAGGTTCATCACCCGCGGCCGGCCGTGGTCGATCGCCAGCAGGATCGCCCCGAAGGTGCCGCCCAGCTGGGTCTGCTTGAAGAGATTGTTCAGCACCACCTGGCCGATCGCCCCGCGCTTGAGCTCGACCACCACGCGGATGCCGTCCTTGTCGGACTCGTCGCGCAGGTCGCTGATGTCCTCGATCTTCTTCTCGTGGACCAGATCGGCGATTTTCTCGATCAGCGCCGCCTTGTTCACGGCGTAGGGGATTTCGGAGATGATGATCCGCTCGCGGTCGGCCTTCCAGGGCTCCACGGCGGCCTTGCCGCGCAGCCGCAGGTGCCCGCGGCCGGTTTCGTACATCTCCCGGATCGGCCCGAATCCGCACAGCGTGCCGCCGGTCGGGAAATCCGGCCCCTTCACGAACTGCATCAGGTCGGCCACCGTCGCGTCGGGATGGTCGATCAGGTGGATCGTGCCGTCGACGATCTCGCCGAGGTTGTGCGGCGGGATGTTGGTGGCCATGCCGACGGCGATGCCGGTCGAACCGTTGACGAGCAGGTTCGGGATGCGCGCGGGCAGCACCTTGGGTTCCAGCAGCTTTTCGTCGTAGTTCGGCTGCATCTCGACGGTGTCTTTGTCGATGTCCGCCAGCAGCTCCTCGGCCGCCTTCTCGAGCCGGCATTCCGTGTAGCGGTAGGCCGCCGCGGGATCGCCGTCGATGCTGCCGAAGTTGCCTTGGCCGTCGATGAGCAGGTAGCGCGTGGAAAAATCCTGGGCCATGCGCACGAGCGTGTCGTAGACCGCGGCGTCGCCGTGGGGATGGTATTTGCCGATGACGTCGCCGACCACGCGGGCGCACTTGACGTAGGCCCGGGCGTGGACGTAGTTGCCCTCGCGCATGGCGAAGAGGATGCGCCGGTTGCCCGGCTTGAGGCCGTCGCGCGCGTCCGGCAGGGCGCGGCCGACGATGACCGACATCGAGTAGTCGATGTAGGCCTTCTGCATCTCCTCTTCGATGTTGATGCGCTCGATGCGGTCCGGCGCGTTCTGGGGCGCGGCCGCCGCCGGCAGGTTGTCGCCCGCGGCCTCGCCGCCGGCGTTGGGATTCAGTTCGTCGCTCATGGTTCCGGTTTCCGGGTTCGGGGGACGTCAGACGTCCAGGTTGCGCACGTTGAGGGCGTTTTCCTCGATGAAGGCGCGGCGGGGTTCGACCTCGTCGCCCATCAGGACGGTGAAGGTCTGGTCGGCGCGCACGGCGTCGTCGAGCTGCACCTGGAGGAGCTTGCGCTTGGTGGGTTCGAGGGTGGTTTCCCAAAGCTGCTCGGGGTTCATTTCGCCCAAGCCTTTGTAGCGCTGGATGCTCAGGCCGCGGCGGCCGACCTCGCGCACGAGGTCCAACAGGTCGCCCAGCGCGAACAGCGGCACTTTCTTGCCGTCCACGTCCGCCTCGTAGATGGGCGCGCCGTTGCGCAGCAGGGCCGGAATGCCGAACCCCAGCGCCTGGAGCTGCGCGAACTGCTTGACCAGGCCGGGGGCGAGGTGCAGCTCGTCCCACTTGAACTGGGACGGATCCAGCGGGCCCATGCGCGCTTCCGCGTCCTCGCGGATCTTGCGCATTTCCTCGTCCGTGAAGGCGAGGTGGATTTCCTGGTTTTCGACGTCGCCGCCGGGGGGGATCACCCGCACGCGGTAGAGCGGCAGGCGGTTGGCCGCCGGGTCGTAGCGCTTCACGTATTCGTCGAAATCCACGCTCTTGCGGGCCATGGCTTCGGCGACGTGCTCGACCTCTTCGAGGATCTTGAGCACTTCGGCCATCTTGCCGTCTTCCAGCGCGGGCGAGCCGTCGAGGTTCAGCATGCGCACGTCCTCGATGCCCAGCTCGATCAGCACCCGCGAGAGGTGGCGGTCGTTGTCGATGTAGCGCTCCTGTTTCTTGCGCTTGATCTTGTAGAGCGGCGGCTGGGCGATGTAGACGAAGCCGCGCTCGATCAGCTGCGGCATCTGCCGGTAGAAGAACGTCAGCAGCAGCGTGCGGATGTGCGAGCCGTCCACGTCGGCGTCGGTCATGATGATGATCTTGTGGTAGCGCGCCTTCTCGACGTCGAAATCGTCGTGGCCGATGCCCGCGCCGATGGCGGTGATCATCGTGCGGATTTCCTGGTTGCCGAGCATCCGGTCGAGCCGCGCCTTCTCGACGTTGAGGATCTTGCCGCGCAGCGGCAGGATGGCCTGGAACTTGCGGTCGCGGCCCTGCTTGGCCGAGCCGCCGGCCGAATCGCCCTCCACCAGGAACAGCTCGCACAGCGCCGGATCGCGCTCGGAGCAGTCCGCCAGTTTGCCGGGCAGGGAGCCGGAATCCAGCGCGCCCTTGCGGCGGGTGAGGTCGCGCGCCTTGCGCGCCGCCTCGCGGGCCCGCGCCGCCAGCACGCCCTTCTCCACCACCTTGCGGGCGACCGCCGGGTTCTCCTCGAAGTGCGTCGCCAGCCCCTCGTTGACGATGGAGGACACGATGCCTTCGACTTCGCCGTTGCCCAGCTTGGTCTTCGTCTGGCCCTCGAACTGCGGATCGGGCACCTTGACGCTCACCACCGCCACGAGGCCTTCGCGGATGTCCTCGCCGGACATCGCGTCCTCGTCTTTCAGCAGCTTGTTCGCCCGGCCGTAGACGTTGACCACGCGCGTCAGCGCGCTGCGGAACCCGCTCAGGTGCGTGCCGCCCTCGATCGTGTTGATGTTGTTCGCGTAGGTCAGCACCGACTCGGCGTAGCTGTCGTTGTACTGCAGCGCGATCTCGACGGCGACGCCGTCCTGTTCCTTCTCGAAGCAGATCGGATCCGGATGCAGCACCACCTTGTTCTTGTTCAGGTGCTGGACGAATTCGCGGATGCCGCCGTCGTAGCGGAAGGTCTCCGCGCGCATCGTTCCGTCCTGCTGCTCCTGGCGGAAAACGATCTCGATGCCCTTGTTCAGGAACGCCAGCTCGCGCAGCCGCGCGGCCAGGATGTCCCAGGAAAACTCGATCGTGCTGAAAATCTGGTCGTCGGGATACCACGTCACCTTCGTGCCCCGGTCGGCGCACGAGCCGATGACCTCCAGCGGCGACTTCGTCACGCCGCGCTCGAAGCGCATGCGGTAGATCCGGCCCTCGCGCCGGACTTCGACTTCCATCCATTCGCTCAGGGCGTTCACGCAGCTGACGCCCACGCCGTGCAGGCCGCCGGACACCTTGTAGCTGCCGTGGTCGAACTTGCCGCCCGCGTGGAGGACCGTCAGCGCCACTTCCACCGCCGGCTTCTTCAGTTTCGGGTGGGGGTCCACCGGAATGCCGCGGCCGTTGTCCGTCACGGACACCGACCCGTCGGCGGCCAGCTCGACCTCGATGCGGGTGCAATAGCCCGCCAGCGCCTCGTCGATGGAGTTGTCCACCACTTCGTACACGCAGTGGTGCAGCCCGCGTTGGAAGGTGTCGCCGATGTACATCGCCGGGCGCTTGCGCACCGCCTCCAGCCCTTCCAGGACCTGGATTTTCGAGCCGTCGTAGGCTTCCGGGGAACCGGGCGCGGCCGCGCCCTTCAAATCGTCGTTTTGTGCATCTGCCATGGTGTCGTCTTTTCTCTATATCAATTTATATAGGCTATCCAAATCTCCGCTGGATTACAATCAAAACCTCGCGCGGACCCCCGGCAAGTAAAACGCTTTTTCTCTCCGGCGGCGCGCCGCCGGCCCATTTTCGATAGAAATTGCCCGGTTTTCGGCCGCTACGTGCCGTTTTTCAGGTGAATATTGATTTCTTATCCATCTATCGCAGAGCGCGATGCAACCGATTTTCGTCAGTCCGTTTCGTCGCCCTGCTTGTTTTCCAGCCGGCGTTGCTTGAAAAACCCCTTGATCAAGGCCGCGCACTCGTCTTCCAGCACCCCCGCCAGCACCTCGCAACGGTGGTTCAATTCCGCCGATTGCAGGATCTGGAACCGCGAGACCGCCCCGCCTCGCAACGGGTCGGTCATGCCCCACACCACCAGCGGAATCCGCGCCAGCACGATCGCCCCCGCGCACATCGGGCAGGGCTCTTTCGTCACGTAGAGGATGCTGTCGGTCAGGCGCCAATCGCCCGCCGCGGCGGCGGCCTGGGTGATGGCGATGATTTCCGCGTGCGCGGTGGGATCTTTCAGCGTCCGCGTCTGGTTCCAGGCTTGCCCCGCCAGTTCCCCGCCGTTGAACACGACGGCGCCCACGGGCACCTCGCCGGCTTCCGCCGCCCGTTTCGCCTGCCGCAGCGCCAGCCGCATGCGCGCCTCGTGCGTCGCCATTCCCGGAACGTCCGCGTTCATCTTGCCGTCTCCTTCGTTTCCCGCAACGCCCGGAAGCCGACGTCGCGCCCGCGATAGTCCGCCGGGAAATCCTGCCGATGGACGACCTCCAGGCGCCGCGGATCGCGCTCCGCCCAACTGCCGCCGCAGGCCCGGCGCCGGCCGCCAGGTTCCGCCGGAGCCGCCGCGCACCACTCGTAGAGGTTGCCGGCCACGTCATGCAGCCCAAAACCGTTGGCCGGATACGCCCCCACCCGGGGCGCGGGGCCTTCCGCATCGAACCGCGCCCGCTCCGCCGGGTTGCCGCCCCAGCCCCATGGATAGGGCGCGCCGTCCACGCCGCCCCGGGCCGCCCATTCCCATTCCGTCGCCGTCGGCAGGCGCACCGTCCGGCCCTCCCGCTGCGAGCGCCAAGCGCAAAAGGCCTCCGCCTCGGCCGCGGTCAGTTCCGCCACCGCCTGCCGAGCCAGGCCGGCCTTGGCCGCGTAGCCCCCGCCGGGCCGGCGGGCAATCTGCGTCGTTTCCGGAACGTCCGCCGCACCCGTTGCGTTCAGAAAGCCGACGAACTCCCCCACGGTCGTCTCGCACCGGGCCAGCTCGAAGCCGGCCGCCGTCCCGGACTCCGATTCCGGAGGAGGTATCGCCGCCCACCGCCCCTGGCCGCAGCCGGCGGCGCAAACCAGCCACCCCGCCATGCCCATGACCCAACTTCGGTTCATTTCCGCATTAAAGCGCATCGGCCTTTGACATTCCACCGCGAAATCCCCATACTGTACCGGCAATCGTCAATCCGACGCGAAAGGTGGAAGACATGGAGCAGCGCAAAGCGAAATGTAGCCGCTACGGCATGTTCACGGGCATTTTGTATATCGGCATCCTCGGCCTCGTGTTCGGCGCCGGGCTGGCCGTTCCGTTCAAGCCCGAGACGTGGACTTGTTCCGACGTCGCTTCCGTGCTGGCCACCGGCATCGCGCTGGCCTACGTCCTGCTCGGCGCGGCCGACTGGGTCCTGCAGCGCCTCGCCCTCGCGAAGAATCCCCTTCCGGCCGATCTCGACCTGTCCGACCGCGCCATTGCCCGCGAACGCGTGGCTGCGCTGACCGGCTGCTCTTTGCTGGAACGCCATGCCCGCCGCCTGCTGGGCGCGTGGGGCGCCGGCGCCTCCGGCCCGCAAGTCGCCGTCATGGCGGCCAACCAGACCGGACGCCTGCTGGCGCTCCTCGTCGCCGAGGCCGGCGCGATCCTCGTCGTGCTCCTCGCCGCCGCGGGTTTCGCCGCGCCGGGCGCGCTGCTGACGCTGGGCACGGGCCTGCTGGTGCTGGTGGCCCTCGTCGGCTTGGCGCGCTTCCAGCTGGCCTCGCAGTGCGAAGGCTACATCGAATCGCATCTGCTGGCCCGCATCGGCAACGACACGCCGGCCGCCGCGGCCGCCGATTTCGCCCAGGCCGCCGGCAAGGCCGCCTCGGAATCTCTGGCGGCCCTCGCCGCCGCCCAGGCGAAGTTCGTCGAGCAGTTGGCCAAGTCGCAGGATCAGGCCGCCGCCCTCGCCGCCAAGGCGCAGCAGGACGCCACTGCGCAACTGGCCAAGGCCCAGGCCGAAGCCGCCGCCCAGATCGCCAAGGCCCAGGCCGAAGCCGCGGCGCAGATCGCCAAGTCGCAGGCGGATGCCTCGGCCCAGGTCGCGAAGTCCCAGACCGACATGGCCGCCCAGCTGACCGCGGCGCTGGACCAGTCCTCCGCCAAGATCGGCGCGGCCCAGACCGAAGTCGCCACGCAGCTCGGTCGCGTCACCGCCTTGGCTTCTTCCATCGACAACGTCCTCAAGCTCCAGCAAGCCGTCGACGGCACCCTCAAGGGCGTCACCGTCACCGACGAGTTCAAGTCCACGCTTGTCGAGCTCAAGCGGCATCTGGCCGAATCCGACCAGCTGCTCAAGAACGCGGCCAAGCCGCGCACCATCCGCCTCGTGGAGAAGGACAACGAATAGCGAACCGGCCATGGCCGATTCCGCCGCCGCCCCCGCGCCCGAACCGCCGGGGGCGGTTCCGTCTCCGCCCCTTGCGCCCGGCCTCTACCTCGTCGGCACGCCCATCGGCAACCTCGAAGACGTCACCCTGCGCGCCTTGCGGGTTCTCCGCTCCGCCACGCACATCCTCGCCGAAGACACGCGCCACACGCGCCGGTTGCTCGACCGCCACGGCATCCGCACGCCGTTGATTTCCTGCCACAAGTTCAACGAGCGCGCCCGCGCCGAGGAAATTCTCCGCCGCATCCGCGCCGGCGAAGCCCTCGCGCTGGTCACCGACGCCGGCATGCCCGGCATCTCCGATCCCGGCGCGCGCGCCGCCGACGCGGTCCGCGCCGCGGGCCTTTCCGTCACCGTGATTCCCGGCCCCTGCGCGCTTTCCGCCGCCGTCGCCCTGTGCGGATCCGTCGAGAGCCGCGGGTTCCTGTTCGAAGGCTTCCTCGACCACAAAACCGCCGCGCGCCGGCGCCGCCTGCTGGAGCTCGCCGCGTTTCCCGCCCCCGTCGTCTTCTACGAATCCACCCATCGCATCCTCAAGCTCCTCGACGAAGTCGAACAGGAACTCGGTCCCGACCGGAAATTGTTCATTGCGCGCGAACTCACCAAGAAGTTCGAAGAGACCGTCGCCGGCACGCCCGCCGAACTTCGCGCCCATTACCAGACCCATTCGCTCAAGGGCGAATTCGTCGTCATCCTCCTGCCGCCGTGAATCCCGCCCGCCCGCTGCCGCTCGGCAAGAAAATCGCCTTCGCGGCCTGCGCGGCCGCGCTGGCGCTGGGCGGCGCGGAAGCCGCGCTGCGCCTGGCCGGATTCGCCTATGCCCCGCGGCAACCCACGTTGTGGGTGCCGACGGTCGCGGGCTTCCACGGCACCTACGAGTTTTTCATCCCCACGCAACTGGCCCCGCCGGATTACGTCTGGTTGGCCGCGCCCCGCACGCCCTACACGGACCGCCGCGGCTTCCGCCTTCCGGAACTGCCGGACCGCAAGGAGCCCGGCAAGTTCCGCATCGCCTTCCTCGGCGGCTCCACCACCCAGGGCGGCTATCGGCCCTATCCCGCGCGCGCCGTCGCCATCCTCAACGCCGCCGCCGGCACGAACCGCTACGAGGCCCTCAACGCGGCTTGTTCTTCCTACTCCACGCACCAGAGCCTCATCGTTCTCCAGCGCCTCGTGTTCGACCTCCAGCCCGATCTCATCTGCCTTTACCACGGCTGGAACGACGCGCAAATCCAGGAAGACGGCTTCCGCGACGACCAGAAAGATGCGGCGGCAAATCGCCCTGGGCCGCCGCCGCGCTGGACGCAGCCGTTGCGGCACACGCGGATTTTCCAAGCCATCGGCTGGTGGATCGACCGCTTCCGGAGTCCCGAACCCCGCGTGCCGCCGGACCGTTTCCGCGCCAACCTCGAACGCTTCGCCCGGCTCTGCAAAGAGCGGAACGTTCCCGGCCTGATTTTCACGCGGCCGCCGTGGCGCCGCGATCCGCCGCCGGCGCTGGGTCCCGCCATGGCCGCCTATTATTCCGCGCGCCACCGCGCCGCGGACGAGCGCGCCTGGCAGGACCGGGAACACGCGGAAACCGCCGCCATCCAGCGCGACGTCGCGAACCGCAACGGGCTCGCCCTCTTCGATGCCGGCGCGACGGTGGAAAACCTGGAAGTCCGTCGCCAAGCCGGCGATTTCGGCCCCGACGTCCGCATCTACCAGCCCGATGGCCTCCACCTGACTCCGTTCGGCGAGCAGCGCCTGGCCGAAGCCCTCGCGCTCCAACTGGCCGGACCGGATGCGGACCACGTTCGCAACCACGTCGCCTCGGCCGATTACTTGGCCGATCTGGCCCGCGTTTCCCTCGACGAGATGCTCCCCTCCGACGCCGCCTGGTACGCGCAGGCCGCCGCGCAGGCCGATCCCGCCCGGCAAGCGGAAATGAACGCTTGCCGCGTCGAGGCCGAAGCGCTGTTCGAGTTCGCGCGGCTGTTCGAAGAAGGAAAGTGGAAGGGCGCCGATCCGGCGTTCCCCTCCCAACTCGCCAAATTGCGGCGGTGCCTGGAGCTGCGTCCGCACGATTTCGGCGTGCCGGTCCAGATCCTGCGGCTGTGCGCGTTCAACGGCCGGCCCGATCTGGCCGCCGACGTCCTGCAAGGCTTCCAGCCGGCGAACCGCGACGATTTCCTGCGTTGGAAAGGCTTGGTCTTCCAGTCGCATGTCGACGCCCAACGCTGGGACGCCGCGGCCCAAACGGCCCGCGAAGTCCTGGCCGCGGATCCCGCCAACGAGGCGGCCCGCTCGTTCCTGGACCAATACTCCCGCGCCAATGCCTTCTGAGTTCCGCCGCGCGGCCGCCGGCGGCGAAACGTCCCTTTTGCTCTTTTCCTCCTCCGCGAAATGCGCCACTCTTTCGGCGTCATGAAAAAAGGAAAGCCCGCTCCGTTCTTCCTCCTCGGCCATCCCGTCGGCCATTCGCTCTCGCCCTTCATGCACAACGCCGCGTTCAAAGCCCTCGGCCTGAACGCGAACTACGCCCTGCTCGACGTCGCCCCCGGCGACGTGCCCCGCACGCTCGCAACCCTGCGCGCGCAGGGTTGCGGCGGCGCCAACGTCACCATCCCCCACAAGGAAGCCGCCTACCGCTTCCTCGCCGCCCACGGCCAGCTCTCCGACGTCGCGCAACTGCTGCATTCCGTCAACACGGTCGTCTTCCGCCCCGACGGCACGCTCTACGGCGACAACACCGACGCCCCCGGTTTCCTCGACGCGCTCAAAGAGGCCTTCCGCGCTTCCCCGCGCGGCCGGCGCACGCTCGTGCTCGGCTGCGGCGGGGCCGGACGCGCCCTGGCCCTCACCTGCGCCATGCAGGGCGCCGCGGAAATCTACGTCGCCGACGTCAACCTCGCCGCGCGCCGCCGCCTGCTGCTCGCCCTGCGCCGAACCGCGCCGGGCCTGCCCGTCGCCGGCCTTTCCCTCGCCCGCGCCCGCGCCGCCGCGCGCGATTGCGATTTGATCGTCCAGGCCACGCCCGTCGGCATGCATCCCGGCGATCCATCGCTGCTGCCTCCCGAATCCTTCCGCAAGGGCCAGCTCGTGTTCGACCTCATCTACAATCCCGCCGTCACGCCGCTGCTGGCGACCGCGCGGGCCGCCGGCGCGCGCACGTCCAACGGCCTCGGCATGCTCCTGCACCAAGGTGTGCGCGCCTTCCGCCAATGGACCGGCCGCAAGCCGTCCGTTCCCGTCATGCGCGCCGCCCTGGAAAAAGCCCTGAAAGCCAAGCGCGCGTGATGCCTTTCCCTCCAGAAGCCTTTGCCGCCGTCTCGGTCTTCGTGTTCCTGGCCGGACTCTGCATCGGCAGCTTCCTCAACGTCTGCATCTGGCGCATTCCGCGCGACGAATCCATCGTCTGGCCCGGCTCCCATTGCCCGGCCTGCAACCACGCCATCGCGCCGTGGGACAACCTGCCGCTGCTGTCGTGGATCCTGCTCGGCGGCAAGTGCCGCCACTGCCAGGCCCCCATTTCCCCGCGCTATTTCGTCGTCGAGCTGCTCACCGGCGCGCTCTTTGCGGGTCTGTGGTTCGCCCATGGCTGGTCGCTGCTCACGCCGGTTTACGTTTTTTTCACCGGCGCGCTCATCCTGGGCACTTTCGTGGATTTCGACCATCTCATTTTGCCCGACCGCGTCACCCTCGGCGGCATGGTCGCCGGGTTGGTCCTTTCGTTCGCGTTTCCGGAACTCCAAGGCCGCGGCGAACGCCTCCCGGCGCTGCTCCAGTCCGCGTTCGGCCTCGCGCTCGGCTACGGCATCCTCTGGACCGTCGCCACCGTCGGCCGTCTCGCGCTCAAGCGCGAGGCCATGGGCTTCGGCGACGTGAAACTCCTCGGCGCCGTCGGCGCCTGTCTTGGCTGGCAGGCCGTCCTGTTCGCCGTCTTCGTGTCCTCGCTGTCCGGCACCCTGCTCGGCTTCGCCCTCATCGCGCTTGGCAAAAAAGAACTGCAAAGCCGGATCCCCTACGGCCCGCACATCGCGCTGGCCGCCGTCCTGTGGATGTTCTGCGGGCCGGCTTGCATCGATCTCTATCTGTCCTGGGCCTTCGCCGCCCGTCCCGCCCTCTAGGAAAACGCCATGAACACGCCTGAATCCGCCCCGCTCCGCCCGCAACGCCTCAACGCCACCGCCCTGTCGCTCGGCCTGCTGGCCGTCATCGCGGTCGGCGCGGTGCTCAAAGCCGCGCAGGGCGTCGTCATCCCCCTGCTCATCGCGTGGCTGCTCAGCTATCTCCTCGCCCCTGCCGTCACCTTCCTCGTGCGCCGCCTGCGCTTCCCCGCCCCCCTCGCCGTCGCCGGCGTGGTTCTCCTGCTGCTCCTCGCCTCCTGGGGCGCCGGCCTCGTCATCCACCAGCGCCTGCTCGCCTTCGCCAAGGCCTTCCCGGCCTATCAGGAAAAGCTCGCCGCCCTCTACGCCCACTACGGCACCGAACTCAACGTGCCCGCATCCGTCCTCAAGGATCTCGATTTGACCGCGCAAATCGGGCCGCTCGTCCTGCGCACGTCCCGCTTCTTCATCGCCTTCATCACCAACGCCGTGCTCGTGATGATCTTCCTCGTGTTCATGCTGCTGGCCAAGCCGTTCGCCAACGACAAGCTCCGCGCCGCCTTCTCCCCCGAACGCGCCGACGCCTTCATCTCCGTCACCAACGCCATCTCCCGCCAGATCGGCGCGTATCTCGGCGCGCTCTTCGTCATTTCGCTCGTCACCGGTCTCGTCGTCTGGGGCGCCCTCGCCTGGATCGGCGTCGAGTTCGCCTTCACGTGGGGCCTGCTCGCCTTCGTCCTCAACTTCATTCCCACCCTCGGCTCCATCGTCGCGAGCCTCCCGCCCGTCCTCATGGCCCTCGCCCAGTTCGCCCCCTCCTTCTGGCCCGCCGTCGGCGTCGCGGCCGCCCTCTTCGTCATCCAGCAGACCCTCGGCAACTTCATCGCCCCCAAGGTCTACGGCGACCGCCTCAACCTCTCGCCCGTGGTCATCCTGCTCTTCCTCGTCTTCTGGGGCTGGCTGTGGGGCATCACCGGCGCGCTGCTGGCGGTGCCGCTGGCCGCCGCCATCCAGATCGCCCTCGCGCACATCCCCGCCCTCGCTCCCCTCGCCGTCCTCATGGGCTCCGGCAAGCGCTACGCCAAGAAAAATCCGCCGCCCGCAACCCGGACGGCGGATGAACGGCCCGCGAACCGCGATTGATCGGACGAACGCCTACGGTGCTTCGTTCGCGACCGGAGTCGCGTCCGGAATCGGCGGCGGCTCGAGCGGCGCCGCTTCTTCCGCGACGGCCGGGGCCGGTTCGGCGGGCGCGGGCTCCGTCTTGCGCACCAGCGCATCGCGTTTCGCCACCAGCGCATCGCCCAGATAGGCCGGGACCAGAAACGCCCGGCCGGCCAGCTTTTTCGCCGTCGCGGCGGGCACGTCGCCCGTCGCCTCGATCCGCACCGGGCGGCCGTTGCCGCGGTCGGCCTGCGCCGCGCCGATTTCGATCCGATAGGTCGCGCCTTCCGTTTCCGCCTTATAAGTCGCAACTTCCGCAAACACTTTTTCGGCTTCCTCCGCCGAAAGGATCTCGTCCGCACGCAGATTGCGCAGCGCGCCGAACAGCCGCTCGGCCGCTGCCGCATCCACTTCCTCGCCTTCGGCCGCGCCCGCCAGCGCGAACATGCCGGCCTCGCCGCGCTCGAGCGCGACGGTTTCGCCTTCGCCCGCGACTTCCACCTTGCGGACGGTTTCAGGCTCGATTTCCAGCAGCGCGCGGTCCCACCACTGCGCGGGATCCGCGTCGGCCCCGGGCAGGTCGTCCTTGAGCAGCAGGACCGGACCGTCGTCCACCCGCACGTAGCGGCCGGCCGGCGGCCCCCAGTATTCCTCGCCGCGCCGCGGCGCGCGCGTTTTTCCGAGGCTGATCGTCGTCGTGCCGGCGGCGTGCTCCAGCGCGATCCGCAGCGGCGCTTCCGCGCCTTCCGCCGCCAAGCCGTATTCAGCCAGGCGGTCCGCGCCTTGGTCCGCGACCTGCGCGTCGTCCGTTTCGTCCAGCGCCTGGATCAGCCCGCGCAACCGGCGGACGTCGGCGGAACAATCGCCCTTCTCGGCCACGCACCAGACGCCGTCCGCCTGCGCGAGGCGCGTCGTGGCCGCCGCCGTTTCCAGCGCGACGGCGCGTACCGTCGCCAGATCCACGCCCGGCAGCAACCGCCCGCCCGCGGCGAACGCCGCCGCCGGCGCCGCGCGCCGCACGTTCCACCAGACCGCGGCCGACAGCGCCGCCAGCACGATCACCAACATCCACATCGTTTTCTTGGACATGGTCGTTCTCCTTTCCCGATCAAGCCGCGGATTGCCGGCGCCGGCGCCAGCCCAGCCCGATGCCGAACGCCGCCACCAGCAGCGGCACCGCCGCCATGTTGAGCACCTTCAGCGCCAGCCCGAGGTTCTCGATGCGGCTGCGCAGGTTCTTGCGGACTTCCTTGAGCTGCCGCTGGGTCTCGAACCGCTCCTGGCGGAATTTCTCCACCTCCGCCTTCTGCTCGGCGCTGAGCACCAGCTGCTGGTCCGCGCTCTTGGCGGCCTGCAGTTCGTTGAGCCGCCGCTGGGCTTCTTCCAGCTTCTGCTGCAGCTTCTCTTCTTCGACCTGCCAGCGTTCCTGCGCGGCTTTTTCCATGGCCAGCACGCGGTCGAAGGGCCGGTTGAACGTCCCGCGCCCGCGAAGCCCGATCAGCGCCGGGTTGCCCGAGAGCTGCTCGACGAGGTTCAGCACGAAGTTCAGGTTGTCGTTGAACGGCTGGTAGAGCGTCCGGCCGAAGAAGTTGATCGCGCGCGCCGAATAGTCGTTCGCAAGCAGGTCCGCGTCGGCCACCAGCACCACCGCGCCGTCCTTGGCGCTCTCCTTGAGCCACGCGTTCGTCGCGGCGGCGATCTCGTTGGTGGCGCCATCCGGCTTGGGTTGGCCGTCGGGGAACGCGGTCTTGAACTTCCCGGCCAGGCGCACCGCCAGCGCCGCGTTCGGCGCCGGCTGGCCGTCGCGCGGATTCGCGCCCGTCGGATTCCGCGCCAGATAGGCGTTCAGCGTCGCCGCGTTGGCCGAAGCCCGGACCAGCGTTTTCATTTCGAGCCCCTCCGCCGGCGTCCCGACGAACGCGCCCGCGAAGGGCAGCATCAGGTTTTCCAGCGAGCCCGTCGCGATCTCGTCGCGGTCGAGGTTGTCCCCGCCCCGCAGCGAGAGCCACGCCGGCAGCCGCTCCGCGTGCCCGTCGCCGACGTTGATCGGCGTCGCCGCCGCCAGGTCCACCACGACCTGCGCCGGCGACATCTCGACGCCCCACGCTTTCGTCAGGCGGTTGAGATCGGACGACAGCTGCGGCCGGCCGAAGCCCTCTTGCATTTCCTCTTCGCCGACGAGCGCCATCGGATCCATGAACGCCAGCAACCGCCCGCCCTTCAGCACGAACTGGTCCAGCGCGAACAGCGTGCGCTCGGACAGGCTGCGCGGATGCACCGCCACGAGCGCATCGACGTCGTCCGGGATCGCCTCCGCCTCCGGTTCCACCGGCACCACCTCGTAGGATTTCTTGAGTTCGGCCGCAAAGAGCCAATCCTGCTTGCGCGCCGGCGCGAACGGCGAGGCCGGCTCCGCCAGCACCGGCAGGGTGCTCAGGAGGCCGATGCGCGGACGCCGCGCCTGGGTTGTTTCCTGCACCAGCCGCGCCACGAGGTATTCCATCTGCGGCTCGGCCGACGGATCGAGGAACGGGATCGCGGCTTCCTTCGTGCCCGCCACCGCCACCAGGCCCAGATAAAAATCGGGGGGCATCCCGAGCCCGCCGGTCGCCTGCGGGATCAGCCCGTAGCGCTGCGCCCATTCCTCCGCGTCCGAATCCGGCTGCGGATCGTAGGTTTCCAGCGTCACCTTCCCGCCGCTGCGCGCGGCGAGGTCGCGCAGGAAGTCCTGCGTGCGCTGCACGTAGTTCTTCAGCGCGGGCGGCAGGTTCGCATTGCCCTTGCTGTAGTAGAATTTCAGCGTCACCGGCCGTTCCAGTTCCCGCAGCATCCGGACCGTGCCCGGCGCCAGCGTGTAGAGCCGCTCCGCCGTCAGGTCCTTGCGCAGGCGCACCGGCGCCACCAGCGCGTTCGCCGCGATCAAAATGCCCAGCACCGCCAAGCCGCCGGCCGCCCCGGCGAAGAGTTTCGACGTCGTCTTTTTCATTCGCTCACCTCTTTGGAAAAGGACCCGCGCCTAGCGCCCCGTCCGGTTCGCCAGCACCAGTTGCGTCAGGAACAGCATGAAGCCCGTCGCGCTGCCGAAGTACAGGAAGTCGCGCAGGTCGAGCACGCCGCGCTGCATGGCCTCGTAGTGGGGCATGAAGCCGAACGCGGCCACGCCGTCCACGACCCACGCCGGCGCCCAGCGCGCGAGCAGTTCCGTCACCGGCTGGAAGCCCGCCAGGATCAGGAACAGGCCGCCCACCACCGCGAGGACGAAGCTCACGACCTGGTTGCGCGTCAGCGCGGAGGTGAACATCCCCAGCGCCAGATAGGCCCCCGCCAGCAGCAGGCTCGCGAGGTAGCCCGAGACCACCACGCCCCAGTCCGGCTGGCCCAGCCACGCCGCCGTCAGCGGCACCGGGAACGTCAGCGCCAGCGCCAGGGCCAGGAAGCCCCACGCCGCCGCCATCTTCCCCGCGATCGCCTGCGCGGGCGTGACGGCCGAGGTAAAGAGCATTTCCAGCGTGCCCTGCCGCCGCTCCTCCGCCCACAGGCGCATCGCCACCGCCGGCACCAGGATCAGGTACAGCCACGGATGCCAGAAGAAGAAGCCGCGCAGGTCGGCCTGCCCCGCTTCGTAGAAGCCTCCCACCGAAAACGTGAAGAACCCGGCCAGCGCCAGGAAAATCACGATGAACACGTACGCCACCGGCGAATGGAAATAGGCGCTCCATTCGCGCTTCGCGATGGCCCGGGCATGTGCGCAGAATTCCATGGATCTTTCTCCTTTCGTCCTAGACGGCGGGCTTCGCCACGTCCGCCGTCGTCGTGATCTGGCGGAACACCTCGTCGAGCCGGCCCGGATCGGACCGCATCTCCGTCACCATCCATTTGTGCTGCGCGGCGGTTTCCACCGCGCCCACCGCCAGCGACTGGCGGTCGCGCGGCACGAGCCGCAGCACCTGCTTGCGGTCGTCGCCCGCCACGAATTCCACCCGCTCCACGTCCGGGATCCGGCCGAACGCCTGCAGCGCCTCCGCGCGCGGGGCCAGGAGCTCCACCGTCAGCGCGTTGTAGCTCGCGCTGCGCTTCTTCAGGTCCGCCGGGGCGCTGTCCGCCTTCAGCCGGCCTTCGCTGATGATGACCGCCCGCGAGCACAGCGCCTCGACCTCCTCCAGCACGTGGGTCGAGAGCAGGATGATCTTCTCCTGCGCCATCGCGTGGATCATGTCGCGGACGACCTGCTTCTGGTTCGGGTCCAGGCCTTCCGTCGGTTCGTCCAGCAGCAGGACCGCCGGATCGTGCAGCAGCGCCTGCGCCAGCGACGTCCGCCGGCGGTAGCCCTTCGACAGCGTGTCGATCGTCTGGTGGCGCACCTTCGCGAGCATGCACTTCTCGAGGATCGCGTCCACCCGGCGGTCGCGCTCCTTGCCGGAAAACCCGCGCAGCTCCGCCAGGAAGCCCAGGAACCCCGCCACCGTCATCTCGTCGTAGAGCGGCGTGTTCTCCGGCATGTAGCCGATCTGCTTCTGCGCCGCCACCGGGTCGGCCACCACGTCGATGCCGTTGACCGAAACCGCTCCCGCCGTCGGCGGCAAGTACCCCGCGATCATTCGGATCGTCGTCGTCTTGCCGGCCCCGTTCGGCCCCAGCACCCCCAGCACCGTGCCTTTGTCCACCGCGAACGACACGTCGTCCACGGCCGTCCGCAACCCGAACTTCTTGACCAAATGCTCCACCTTGATCATGCGCGCATTCCTTTTCTTGGCTGTCTCCAGGCCCATGTCGGGCCATGATTTTCCGCATGAGCAGACCCCATGCCAATTTCGATCAAGAGCCCGTGAACTCCCCCAAAACGCCCATGAAAGCCCCTTTGGGCAGCCTGACTTGCGCCCGGCTTGCGACAAAATCACGCACCGGGCTGCGACGTTTTGTCCGCCCGGTGTCTCACCGGTCGGGTCAAGGGCAACGGTTCCGCACCTAAGGCGCGGGCGGTTGGAGAGCGGCGTCCTGCGCGCGCTTGTAGTCCAAGGCGCGCACGAGAACCTCGGCCAGGGAGGCGCAACCGAGCTTGCGCTTGATGTTGGCGCGGTGCACGTCGACCGTGCGGCCGCTCAGGCCGAATTTTTCGGCGATGTCGCGCGTGGTGAGGCCGCCGCCGATGGCATAGAGGATTTCCGTTTCGCGCGCGGTCAGGCCGGGAACGCCGTCGGCGCCCTTTTCGGCCGCGGCGGCCGGAGCCGCCAGCAGTTTTTCCGCCGCGGGGCTCAGATACGTCCCGCCGGCTTGGACCTGGCGCAGCGCGGCGACCAGCGTTTCCTCGGCCTGGTCCTTCATGACGTAGCCCTGCGCGCCGGCGCGCAGCGCCTTTTCGGCGTAGACGGCTTCGTCGTGCATCGAGAGCACGAGGATCTTGCCGGCATATCCTTTCGCGCGCGCCTCGCGGATCCAGTCGAGGCCGCTGCGGTCGCGCAGCGACAGATCGAGCACGACGCCGTCCGGCGCGAGCGCCGCCAGGGCGGCGAGGCCGTCTTCGTAGGTGCCCGCTTCGCCGGCGACGGCGAAATCGGCTTCGCGCGCGAGCAAGGCGGCCAGGCCCTGGCGCACGATGGCGTGGTCGTCCACGAGCAGGAGGGTCGTTTTTCCGGCGGCGGCCATGGCGGGGCTCCTAGTCGCGCTCCGCGCGCGGATCGCGGCGCATCAGTTCGACCACGGCGTCCTTGGGTTTCTTGCCGCAGCGCAAAATGGCGTCCACCTGTTCCATGACGGGCGCGGCCACGCCGGCCTGGCGCGCGAGCGCCAGCGCCGGGCCGCAGGTGCAGACGCCTTCGGCCACCTGCACCATGCCGCCGAGGATGTCCGCGACGCTTTCGCCGCGGCCGAGGCGCTCGCCGACGGTGCGGTTGCGGCTCTGCGGGCTCATGCAGGTCACCATCAGGTCGCCGATGCCGCTCAAGCCGTAGAAGGTCTGCGGATGCGCGCCGAGCGCGACGCCCAGGCGGGTCATTTCGGCCAGGCCGCGCGTGATCAGCGCCGCCTTGGCGTTGTTGCCGAAGCCCAGGCCGTCGCAGATGCCGGCCGCGAGGGCGATGACGTTCTTGAGGGCGCCGCCCAACTCGACGCCGCGCACGTCGTCGCTCGTGTAGGCGCGGAAGGCGTCGCCGGTGAACCATTCCTGGAAGCGCCGCGCGCGCGCTTCGTCGGCGCAGGCGATCGTGACGGCCGTGGGCACGCCGCGCGCGGTCTCGGGGGCGATGCTCGGGCCGGAAAGCGCCGCGGGATGTTCCGCGCTCCACAGCTCGGCCAAGATTTCGGTCATGCGCTCGCGGGTGGTTTCGTCGAAGCCCTTGGTGGCGCTGACGACCGGGGGCGCGCCGGCGGCGCGGTAGGCGCCGGCGAAGCGCTCGAGCGTGGCGCGCACGTATTTCGACGGCACGACCAGGACGACCGCTTCGGCGCCGGCGAGCGTTTCGTCGGGATCGGCCGTCCAGCCGATGCTCTCGGGCAGCTCCACGCCGGGCAGAAACTTGCGGTTGCGGCGGGTGGCGCGGATCTCGCCGAGATAGTCCGCGTCCGGCCCCCAGACGCGCGGCGCGTGGCCGTGGCGGGCCAGCGTCAACGCCAGCGCGGTGCCCCAGCCCCCGTCGCCGATGACCGCGATCTTCATTTCGCGTTCCCGGCCCGTTCGGCCACCACGATCTCGTTGGTCCGCGCGGCCGGGGTCTGCGCCTTGGCGAAGGGCGTGGTCAGATAGACGTACTTGATCCACGAATTGAAGAATTCGTTGCGGTTCGCCCGCCAGTTGTTGACGGGATTCTTCTCGTCGAGGTTTTCCAGCGGACCGACGTCGGGCCGGCCTTTCTGGCGGTCGCGGCGCGCCTCGGACAGCAGGCGCGAGGAATTGTATTCCTGGTGGCCCAGATGCATGACGATCTGGTGGTCGGGCGTCTCGAAGATCGTGTAGCCGCCCTTTTCCGCGTGCGCGAGCAGGCGGACCTTGCCGTCCTTTTCCGCGGCCTCGAGCGCGGCGTCGTCGATGCCGGAATGCCGGCTCTGCGGACACCAGAAGACGTCGTCGAGCCCGCCGGTGATGGGGTGGCCCGGCACGAGGCTGCGCGTGGGATAGACCCCGAACACCTTCTGCGGATACATCTTCTTCTCGATGCCGAGGTACTTCGCCAGCGCGAGCCCGCCCCAGCAGATGCCGAGGAGGCAGGTGCCGGACGCCCGCGCGACGTCGATGATCCCGCACAGTTCCTTCCAGTAGGTCACGGTTTCCCACGGCAGTTCCTCGACCGGCGCGCCGGTCACGATCAGGCCGTCGAGGGAGGCCACCGATTGCGCCCAGTCGTAGGGCACGTAGTGCCGGTCGAGGTGGGCGTGGTCGGAACTCTTGTAGTCGTGCGTCCGCAGCCGGATCCAGATGGGCACGATCTGGAGGATGCTGCGGCCCATCGGCGCGAGGAGGTTGAATTCGTAGTCCTCCGCGTGGGGCATGATGTTGAGGATGCCGATGCGCAGCGGACGGATATCCTGGTGCTCGGCGGCCTCTTCGCTCAGCCACGCGACGTGGTTGCGGTCGAACAGCGGCTTGAGCCGGTGGTTGGGCGACAATCGAATGGTCACGGTCGGTTCCTCACAAGCAAATCATCCTGCCACCGGGCGCCCGCGGCTGTCCATCCTAGAAGTAGAGATCGCGCTCGCCGGCCACGATGCGCCGGTAGTTTGCCTCGAACGCGGGCCAGATCTTCGGCTGGGTGCGGCGGGTTTCGTCGAGTTCCTTTTGCAGCAGCGCCGCGCCGACGGCCTGGGTTTCGGGCGTGGCGAAGTCGTCGAGCCATTCCTTGAAGGTCAGGATGGCGTTGAGCTTGCAGAACTTGCCTTCGGCGCCGCTGCGCAGGAGGTCCATGATGCACTTGCCGGTGCGCCCGCAGCGGTAGCCCGCGGTGCAGAAGCTGGTGATGCAGCCCGCCGCGGCCCATTCGCGGACGCACTCGTCGAGGCCGCGCGGATCGCCCAGCAGGAACTGCTGGCGCTCGCCCTTCTGCTTCTCCTGCCCGTCGGCGTAGGCGCCCACGCCGACGTTGGAGGCGGCGTCCATCTGCGTCACGCCCAGCGGCAGCAGGCGCCGGCGCATGGCGGGCGTCTCGCGCGCGGTGATGATCAGCCCCGCGTACGGCACCGCCAGCCGCGCCAGGACCACGAGGCGCTCGAAATCGTCGTCGGACACGCGCCACTTCGGCTGGTCCACGAAGGGGGTGTTGACGGCGGGTTCGAGGCGCGGGAACGACAGCGTGTGCGGGCCGATGCCGCAGAACCGCTCCATTTCCAGGGCGTGCGCCTGCTGGCCCAGCAGCTCGAAGCGCCAGTCGGAAAGCCCGTAGAGCGCGCCGATGCCGTTGTCGTCGATGCCCGCCTCCTGGGCGCGGTGCATGGCCGTCAGCCGCCAGCGGAAATCGCTTTTGACGGTCCCCGCGGGATGCAGCTGGGCGTAGGCGCGCCGGTCGTAGGTCTCCTGGAACACCTGGAAGGTGCCCAGCCCGCATTGCTTCAAGGTTTTCAGTTCCGCCACGCGCATCGGCGCGGCGTTGACGTTCACGCGGCGGATCTGGCCGACGCCCCGGCGCGTCGGCACCTTCACGGAATAGACGGCGCGGATGCTCTCGGCGATGTAGTCCACGTCCGTGTCCGGATGCTCGCCGTAGACGACGATCAGGCGCTTGTGGCCCAGCTGGCCGGCCAGCGCCTCGGTCTCGGCGCGGACTCCGGCCATGTCCAGCACGCGGCGTTCCACGGCGGGATTCGAGCGGCGCAGGCCGCAGTAGGCGCAGTCGTTCACGCATTTGCTGCCGAGATAGAGCGGCGCGAAGGTCACGATGCGGTTGTCGTAGACCTTGCGCTTGACGGCGCCCGCCGCCGCGCGCATCTCGGCCCAGAGTTCCGGATCGCGCACGCGCAGCAGCGTCGCCAGCTCCGCCAGCGTCAGCGTCTGGATCGCGAGCGCCTTGGCGACGATCTCCCGCACCTGCGCCGTTTCCGGCGCGCCGGTTTCCGCCAGCAGGCGGTGGATCTCGGCGTCGGGAATGAAATCGGCCCCGCCGGTGCCCAGATACTTGTCGATTTCCGCCGGGACGATGCGCGCGCGCGCCCAATCTTTCTTTTCTTCCAGCAACATGGTTCCAACCTGGCTTTCCGGCCCCGGTTTCCGGGGGGCCGATCCCGCGAACGCGCCGCAATCCACGAGGTAAAACGCTTTGGGCGGAATCGCAGGAACCATACACCCCGGCGGCCGGTTTCTCAACTGCGCTCTTCGCGGCCCCGGCGCGGCGCGGTTTTCCTTGCCGAAGCCCGCGCCGCCGCCTATCTTCTCTCGTTTAAATACCTACCGAAGGAGCCCGTCCCCGCCATGAGCGAATCCACCGACAAATCCGTCAGTTCCCTGCGCACCTTGTTTCTGATCCTGCTGCCCCTGCTGGGCATCGGGCTCGTGATCGCCGTCATTTTCGCCACCCAGGCCAAGAAAAAAGCCGTCGTCACCGTGGTCGTCGGCGCGGACGGGACCGGCGCCGCCGCCATCAACACCGGCGAGGTCATCGACGCCACCGGGGCGGCGGGCTACGGCCTCGTGCCCCGGCTGGGCTACCGCTACCAGGTGTTCGTGGACGACGAAAGCGACGACCGCTCGTCCGGCATCGCCAAGATCGGCGGCCTCGCCACGTTCATTCCCGACGCCCGCCGCGGCCAGACCGCCATCGTGGACGTCACCCGCGTGCGCGAGCGCGTCGTGGACGCCGTCCTCGTCAAGGTGGTTTCCCAGGTCGATCTGCCGCCCAAGGCGCCGCGCGCCGCTTTCGTGCCCCCGGCCGGCGATCCGGCCGTCGAGGGCGCCGAACTCGACGTGGTCATTTCCGAAGCGTCGTCCAAGAATCCCGAGACGGAAGGCGTGGCCAAGATCGGCGGCCTGGTCGTTTTCGTCAACGGCGTGACGACGATCGGCGAACGCGTCAACGTGCGCATCGTCGAACGCCGCGAACGGCTGGCCTTCGCCGAACCCACGGGCAAGCCGGCCGGCACCGGCCCCCTGCCCATGATCGCCTCGAGCCGCGCGCCGCGCGCCGCCTACGTGCCGCCGGCGGGCGATCCGGTCGTCGCGGGCGCGGAACTGGACGTCGTCATCGCCGAGGAATCCGAAAAGAATCCCGGCCTCGAAGGCATCGCCAAGGTCGGCGGCCTGGTCGTCGCCGTCAAGGGCGCGACGACCGTCGGCGAGCGCGTCAACGTGCGCATCGTGGACCGCAAGGAGCGCATCGCTTTCGCCGAGCCCACCGGCCAGCCCGCCGGCACCGGCCCCCTGCCCGTCATCGAATCCAGCCGCCCGGCGCGCGCGCCGCGCCCGGCCTTCGTGCCTCCCGCCGGCGATCCGGTCGTCGCGGGCGCGGAACTGGACGTCGTCATCGCCGAACAATCCGAAAAGAATCCCGGCCTCGAAGGCATCGCCAAGGTCGGCGGCCTGGTCGTCGCCGTCAAGGGCGCGACGACCGTCGGCGAGCGCGTCAACGTGCGCATCGTGGACCGCAAGGAGCGCATCGCTTTCGCCGAGCCCACCGGCCAGCCCGCCGGCACCGGCCCCCTGCCCGTCATCGAATCCAGCCGCCCGGCGCGCGCCCCCCGGCCGGCCTTCGTGCCGCGCGCCGGCGATTCCGCCCCGCACGTGGTGCCCGGCGCCGTGATCTCCGCCACCATCGCCGAGCCGTCCAACAAGAATCCCGAAACCGAAGGCGTCGCCAAGGTCGCGGGCCTCGTCGTGTTCGTGAAGGGCGCCACGACTCCCGGCCAGACCGTCCACGTCCGCATCACGGACCGCAATCCGCGCGCGGCCAGCGGCGAGGTCACCAGCGACCCCGTCACGGCCGAAGCCCCGGCCCCGGCCCCGGCCACCCCCGCGCCGGCCGTCGTTCCGGAAGCGCCCGCGGCCCCCGCGGCCCCTTGATCGCAGCCCCCCGCCGAGGAGAATCCCATGGCCAAAACCCTCACCAATGAACGCAACCTCCGCCAGCGCCAGGAAGCCATCGCGCGCGATTTGCGCCTGCTGAAACAGATGCGCCTCGTGGAATGGGGCGCGGCGGCGCTCTTCGTCGCCGCCGGACTCCTGCTCAAGGCGTTCGGCGTGGAGGCCGCGCCGTTCGTGCTGTTCCTCGGCGGATTCCTCGTCTTCCTGGCGCTGGGCCACGAAGCCCGCCGCCGCGAACAGCTCGAAGAGCTGGCCGATACCGAACAGATGCGCGGCGCCAAGGAAGCGGTGGCCCGGTTGCTCGACGACAAGCTCGCCAACGACCACTACGTCCTCAACGACCTGCACCTGAAGGTCGGCCGCGAAAAGTGCTGGATCGACCATCTCGTCGTCGCGCCCTCGGGCATGTTCGTCATCAACACGATGAACTGGGAAGGCAAGATCGTCGGCGACACCGCCAAGCAGTCCTACGTCTGGAAGATCCGCGCCCCGGACGGCAAAATCCGGCCCGCGCGCAATCCGGTGGGCCGGGCCCTGCGCGAACGGCGCATCCTGTGCAACTGGCTCAAGGGCACGAACCTGATCTGGGAGCGCGTTTTTCCGCTGGTGGTGCTGGCGAATCCGAACGCGGACATCCAGGTGACCAACGCCGGCACGAAGGTGATGACGCCCGAAAAGGCCGTCACGTTCATCAACGATTTCTGCTTCGAAAAGCCCGTGCTGTCCAACGCCGAGGTCGAAAAGCTGGCCCAGGGCCTGAACGAACACTCCGGCGAGGCCTGAGCGGACCGGAGCGCCCGGCGTGGCCAAGATCCTCCGCAGCGAAAACAGCCTGCTGAAACGCCAGCTCGCCATCGGGCGCGAATTGTCCCGCGGCGGGGCCATGCGGATTCTGGCGTGGGCCGCGGCTCTCGTCGTCGCCGGGCTGCTGGGCGCCCATGCCCTCCTGACCCACACGTATCACGGGGCGATTTTCGGCGCGCTGGCGCTGGTGTTCGCCGCCGGCTACGAGGTCCATCTGCGCGAAATCGCCGTTGAAAGCCGCAATCTCGAAGGCGGGCGCCGCGGGGAGCAGAAAATGGCCGAGCGCCTCGCCGAGCAGCTCGCCGACGACCACGTGATCCTCAACGACCTCGAACTGCGCGTCGCGCACGAGCGGGCGCAGATCGACCATCTCGTGATCGGGCCGTCCGGCATCTACGTGATCGAATCGAAGTTCTGGGCCGGCACGCTTTCCGGCGACGTCCGCGACGCCCAATGGACGCAGAAGAAATCCAACGGCTCCGTCCGGCACGTGAAGAGCCCGGTCCAGCAGTGCGAGCGCCAGCGGCGCATGTTCATCACCCTGCTGGCCGCCCGGGTGCCCGAGGACCGCATCCACGCCTTGGCGGTGTTCACCCACCCCGCGGTGAAGCTGCAGATCGCCAACGGCCAAGGGCGCGCGTTCCACGTCCGCGACGCCATCCGCTTCATCAACGACCGCTGCTTCGAGCCGCCGGTCCTGACGCCCGCCGCCGCCCTCGAACTGGCCGAACGGATCAACCGCGGCCAGGCTTGAACGGCGCCCGCCGTTCTGCTACACGATGAGCGGGGCCGGGGCGACGCCCCCGGCCCGGAGAAAATGCGTTGCCCATGTCCCGTCCAGCCGGCGCCGATGCGTTGCGGATTCCGTTGCGGCGGAAATTCGCGCTGCTGGCCGCCTATGCGCAGGAGCGCCTGGCCCGCCAGGTGCGGGCGGTGGCGTTCATCACCGCCTATTTGGCCTTGTTCCAGTTGTTCGTGCTGAAAGCGCCGATCGCGGAGTTCGCCCAGATCGCCTTGGGCATCCTGGCGGTGATCGTCGGGCTGGCGCTGTTCATGGAGGGCCTGTTCCTGGCCATCATGCCGCTGGGCGAGCGCTGCGGCCTGCGCTTGCCGGCGCGCGTCGGCATCGGCGCGCTGGTGGCCTTCGCGGCGGTGCTGGGCCTCACCGCCACCTACGCGGAACCGGCCATCGGGTTCCTGAAGGCGCAGGGCAGCGCCACCCTGCCGTGGCGCGCGCCGTTGCTGTACTACCTGCTCAACGCGGGCGTGCCGTTGACCGTCGGCGCGGTGGCCGCCGGGGTCGGCCTCGCCGTGGCGCTCGGCGTGTTCCGTTCCCTGCGGGCGTGGAGCCTCAAGCCGTTCCTGTACGCGGCGCTGCCCGGGCTGCTGGTTCTTTCCTGGTGGGCCGCGCGCGATCCGCGCACCGCCGCCATCATCGGCCTGGCCTGGGATTCCGGCGGCGTCACGACCGGCCCGGTGACGGTGCCGCTGCTGATCGCGCTGGGCGTCGGCGTCTCGCGCATCGCCGGCCGCGGCGACGAACCCGCCGGCGGACTCGGCGTCGTGACGCTCGCGTCCGCGCTGCCCGTGGTCATGGTGCTGCTGCTGGGCCTCGCGCTGGCCCCCCGCTTTCCGCCGCCCGGCGAAGCGAGCGGTTTTTTCGCGCCGGCGCAACACGCGCAAGCCGTGCAGGTCGCCGGCGGCGAGGCGGCGCTGCGCCAGTTGGCGGCCGCCCACCTGTCGCCGGCCGAAATGGCGGCGCGGTTCGGCGCCGAACCCGAAACCTCGCCCGCGCCGACGGACCCGCGGCGATTCTTCCCCCGCACGGAAGTCCGCACCCACGTCTTCGCCGCGGTCAAGGCGATCTTGCCCCTGGCGGCCGTGTTGCTCTTCGCGCTGCTGGTCGTCGTGCGCGAACGCCTGCCGCACGCCGACGAAGTGGCCTTGGGCCTCGCCTTCAGCCTCGCGGGCATGCTGCTGTTCAGCTACGGCATGGACCGCGGCCTGTCCCGCCTCGGCAACCAGGCCGGCCGCGCGCTGCCGCGCGCCTGGGAGGCCACCGCGCGCCCCGACAAGGCCGTGACGTACCGCGACGTCGATGAAAGCCTGCTGGTCCGCGCCGCGCGGCCCGACGGCACCGTCGCGGAATTCCTGCCGCTGGCCGACAAGAACGGACCGGAATTCGTGCCGTTCCACCGCGACCGCTACGACGCGGCGACCCGGGAATACCGCTGGATTCCCGAAGAAGGCCCCGTCGCCGGCGACGAGGCGTTCTGGGGCTATTTCCTCGTGCTCGCGTTCGTCTTCGTGATGGGCATGGGCGCCACCCTCGCGGAACCGTCCCTCAACGCCCTCGGCATCACGTTGGAAGAACTGACCACGGGCACCTACAAGCGCTCGTTCCTGATCCTGACCGTGGCGCTCGGCGTCGGCACGGGCATGGCGATGGGCTTCGGCCGCATCCTGTTCGCCTGGCCGATGGTTCCGCTGCTGGCCGGATCCTATGCGCTGGCCCTGGCGCTGACGGTCTTTTCCTCGGAAGAAATCGCGGCCATCGCCTGGGATTGCGCGGGCGTCACCACCGGTCCCATCACCGTGCCGCTGGTCATCGCGGCCGGGCTGGGCATCGGCCAGCGCGCGGGCGCGGCCGAAGCGTTCGGCGTCGTGACCATGGGCTCGGTCTTCCCCATCATCGCCGTGTTGCTCTCCGGCTTCCTCGTCGCCGCGCGCCGCAAGTCCCTGGAACTGGACGAAGCGCCCGGCGCCGCGCCGACTCCGCTGCGGAGGAACGCGCCATGAACCGGCTCGAAGTCTCCAAGATCACCTGCATCGCCGACGTGCGCCTCGCCGCGCGGGTCGAAGCCGAAGCGGACCGCCTGGGCCTGCGGGAAACCTATTCCGAGCGCGGCAAGCAAATCGCCCTGCAGGCGCGGCCGTTCTGGCAACCGTTCGGCCGCCGGTTCCTGCTGATGGAGGCCCCGGCCGACCTGATCCGCTGCTACGTGCCGCGCACGCACGAACTGGCCGCCATGGCCCGGCTGGCCGCCGCCGCCGATCTCTTCCTGCCCGGGCGCGGCAGCATCTTTGCCGAGGACGCGGTGCTTGTCGGCGAGGACTTCCGGCTGTGGGACGAGCGGCAACTGAGCGCGGCACCGCCGGATTGGGTGGCCGAGAACCGGCTGCAACCCGCGCCCTACGAACAGATTTTCTGCATCCTGCCGCGCGGCCGCGGCGGCGAACTGGCGCGCACCCTGCTGGAAATGGGGCTGGGCGTGCCCATCGTCGGCTACGGCGAAGGCATGGGCCTGCGCGACCGCCTCGGCCTGCTGCGCATCGCCATCCCGCAGGAAAAGGAAATCCTGTGGCTCCTCGTGCCGCCGGGCGACGCCGATTTCGTGATCGACGTCGCCATCCGCAAAGGCAACCTGCGCGAGCCGGGCAACGGCTTCATCGGCCGCATTCCCGTGCGCGCCCTCGCGGTCAACGCCCGGATGAATCTCGACCGGCGGCGGCACGTCGCCACGATGGAACAGGTCATCAGCACGCTCGACCTGCTGCGCGGTTCGACCGACTGGCGGCGGATGACCGGCGCGGCCCGGCCCCGGCCGGCGGTGGACCGGGAAGAACGGGTCCACTTCACGCTGGTCTGCGAAGAAGGCACGGCCGCCCCCCTCGTCCGCGCCGCGCTGGACGCCGGCGCCGGCGGCGCCACCCTTTCGCGCCTCTCGCGCCGCGCGCCCGAAACGACGGCCGACGCCGCCGAAGAGGTTCTGGTTTCCCATGCCCGCGAATGCTGCGATCTCGTCGTGCCCGCCCATCTGCTGGACCGCCTCGAAGACGCCGTGGCGGCCTGCGGCCTGTTCGCCGCCCCCGCCAACGGCTTCATCGAAACCGGACCGGTCCACGATCCGCTCGCGGCGAACGGCTAGCGCCCGCCCGGCGCCCGGCGGCCCCGCGGAACAAACAAAACGGAGCCGGGATCGCTCCCGGCTCCGGCGCGCCGCGGACGCGGCGTTTTCCCGACCCGTCACGGCACGGGATACTTCTGGGTGAAGGCGATCACTTCCTCCTGGATGCGCCGCTGGAGCTTTTCGTCGGCCGGCTTGGCCGCGATCTGCCCCACCCAGGCCGCGATCTGCGCCATTTCCTTTTCCTTCATCCCGCGCGTGGTGACCGCCGGCGTGCCCAGCCGAATGCCGGACGTCACGAACGGCTTCTGCTTGTCGAAGGGAATCGCGTTCTTGTTCACGGTGATGAGCGCCCGGTCGAGCGCCGTCGCCGCGTCCTTGCCGGTCACGCCCAGCGGCGTCAGGTCCGCCAGCATCAGGTGGTTGTCCGTGCCGCCCGACACGATGCGCAATCCGGCCTTTTCCAGTTCCGCCGCCAGCGTCTGGGCGTTGGCCACCACCTGCCGCGCGTAGTCCTTGAACGCGGGCTGCAAGGCTTCGTGGAAGCAGACCGCCTTGGCCGCGATCACGTGCATCAGCGGTCCGCCCTGGAGGCCGGGGAACACCTGCTTGTCGATGTCCGCCGCGAAAGCCTCCTTGCAGAGGATCAAGCCGCCGCGCGGCCCGCGCAGCGTCTTGTGCGTCGTCGACGTCACGAAATCCGCGAACGGCACCGGACTCGGATGGAAGCCGGCCGCCACCAGTCCGGCGATGTGCGCCATGTCCACCAACAGCAGCGCCCCGACCGAGTCGGCGATGGCGCGCAGCCGCTTGAAATCGATGATCCGCGAATAGGCGCTCGCGCCCGCGCAGATCAGCCGCGGCTTGTGTTCGGCCGCCAGCTTTTCGACGGCGTCGTAGTCGATGCGCTCCGTTCCGGAATCCACGCCGTAGGGCACCACGTTGAAGAACCGGCCCGAGAAATTCAGCTTGTGGCCGTGCGTCAGGTGTCCGCCCGCCGCCAGGCTCATCGCCAGGATCGTGTCGCCCGGCTGCAGCATCGCGAAATAGACCGCCATGTTCGCGCCGCTGCCGCTGTGCGGCTGCACGTTGGCGTGCTCCGCGCCGAAGAGCTGCTTGGCCCGCTCGAGCGCCAGCCGCTCGGCTTCGTCCACGAACTCGCAGCCGTTGTAGTAGCGCTTGCCGGGATAGCCCTCGGCGTATTTGTTCGTCAGCACCGAACCCTGCGCCTCGCGCACCGCGCGGCTGACGTAGTTTTCGGACGCGATCAGCTCGACGTTCTGCCGCTGGCGCTTCGTTTCGCCTTGGATGGCGGCGTAAATTTCCGTGTCGCGCTCGTGGATCGCCTCGGGCGAGGTCACCCGCAGCGCGCAGGCGTTGATCTTCTGCACCCGGCGGTCGTGGCGCGAACCGGGCTCGAATTCCGCCGCGAACCAGGCGTCCAGAATGGCGGGGATGTCCTCCAGCGGCGTAACGGCCGCGCCCAGGACCAGGACGTTGGCGTTGTTGTGCTCCCGCGCCATGCGGGCCATCTTCGACGTGAACACCTGCGCCGCGCGCACCCGCGGGAACTTGTTGGCCGTCATGGCCATGCCGACGCCCGTCGTGCACACCAGGACCCCCTGGTCCAGCGCGCCTTCCGACACCCGGCGCGACACTTCGACCGCGAAATCGGGATAGTCCACCGATTCCGGGCTGTAGGTGCCGAAGTCCGTGGTTTCCACGTCCGCGCGCGCCGCCAGCCAATCCTTGATCTTCTGCTTCATTTCGAAGCCGCCGTGATCCGATCCCAAGCCGATTTTCATGTTCCGTTCCTTCCTGAAATCCCGCAAAGGAGGGCGCGAACTGGCGCGTCCGGCAGGACTCGAACCTGCAACCTTCTGATCCGAAGTCAGAAGCTCTGTCCAATTGAGCTACGAACGCCGGAGCGCCACGCGGGGCGATTTCAACCGAGCGCACACTCTACCGCACCGCCCCGCACCGGTCGAGCGCTTTCCCCTATCCAACTCCCGCCCAATAGGTTGTCAGATGCGGATTCCGTCCGGATGCCGCCGCCGTCTTTCGCGGTTGACGGACGCCGGACGGAAGTGTCGAATCCGCCCATGGTCGATTTTCTGCCAGCGGCCCGGCAGGCGTTCCGCGCCCAGCTCGGGTTGCCGCCGGGATCCGAGCCCGTTTCGGCGCCGGATGCCCCGGAACCCCTGTTTGCCTGGGCTCGGCGGCACCGGTTGACCGGCCTGATGGCGACCTTCTCCCCGGCAACGGACGCTGCCCCGCAAACGGCGGCCTTCGGCCAGGCGCAGCACGCCGCTCGGTTCACCCACGAAGCGGAACGGCTCTTTGCTTTGCTATCCCCCCGCCTGTCGGCGCTGGCGCTGGTCAAAGGCCCCGCCTTGGCCGCCCAAGCCTGGCCGCAACCCGGCTTGCGCAGTTTCGACGATCTCGATTTGATCTGCGCGCGCCAGGATTACCCGCACCTGCTCGCCGGCTTGCGGGCCGCCGGCTACGCCCCGGCCACGGACGATCCGCGGCGCATGGAACACCTGTGGCATTACGGCTGGGGCGTCGCCTTCCGGCATCCCGATGGGTTTCTGGTCGAAGCCAATCACCGGTTCTTCCCGCCGCATTATCCTTGGCCGCGCCGGATTCGCGCAACCGGGACGACCGGCTTCGCCCCCCAACCGCTGGATGCCGCCGCCGTGCGCGCGCCGACCCCCGCGCTGCATCTGCTGCTGGGCTGCGAGCACGCCATCTGGCATGGCTGGGCCCGGCTGGCATGGATTGCGGACCTCGCCGGCCTGCTCGCGCGGCATCCGGACGTTTTCGCGCAAGCCATGGCGCTGGCGCGAGGCTGCCCCTTCGCCGAGCGGGCGCTGACCATCGGCTGCGCCGTCGCCGACGCGCTGTTCGGTCCCGGCCTCGGTCCCGTCGGCCGGATGTATCCCGACGTCGTCGCCCACGCCGCCGCGCGGCTCGGCGGCCAGACCCGGGGCATGAACGCGAGCGAACTGCGGGAGTTCCACGAACGGTTCATGACGCCGAGCGAAATCCTCGCCTACCGCTGGCGCCGGACGTTCACGCCCGGCGACGGCGACTTCCAGCGACTGTCCCTGCCGCCGGCACTGCGCGCGCTGTACTGGGTGTTCCGCCCGGCGCGCGGCGTGCGGTTCGGTCCCTGACGGCGGTTTAGCGCCACCCTTTGCGGGGCACCACGGCCCATTCCGCCAGCGGCTGGCCGTCTGCGGCCACGCGCAGCAAGCCGACGTCGTCCAGCAGATAGGCGTCATCGGCCGCGGCGGTCCGGCGCAGGGCCTCGCCCCCGCCCAGTTGCAGGAACACGAACCGCATGACGTTGACCAGGCTCCGGTGCGGGTACGGGGCCGGGGCCGGCCCGTTTCCCCAGCGGATGGCCAACAGCACGTCGTGGCAATCCCGCACGAGCCGGTCGGCGGGAATTTCGCCGGCGCGCTTCGTCGCCGCGAAACCGCGCCGGGAACTGCGGTAGCTCTGGGCCCCGTGGTCGCCGGCCAGCACGACGATGGCCTCCGGATCGCGGGCGGCGATTTGCCGGCACAACGCCTCGATCGCGGCGTTCTCCCGCGCGACGGTCTGGACGTAGCGCGCGGCGAAGGCCTCTCGGTCGGTCCGGTAGTCGTAGCCGTCCGCCGCATGTTCCGCCCCCAGCTTGGCGAAAAAGAACGTCGGGCGAGCCAACGGCCAGCGCGCGAGCGTCTCCGCGACCTGGCGCGGATAATCCGGCACCACGGTTTCCGGTTCGCGCCCGATGAAGCGCGGCAGGCTGGCCTTCAGCGGCGCGAACGGCCACGAGGCGTCGATCAGGGAGTAGTCCACCAGGCCGGCGCCGGGCCGGTAATAGTAGTCCGTCGGCAGCAGATAGACGACGTCGTAGCCGTTGCGCTTCAGGATGCGCAAAACGGGATTGTAGTAGGTGCCGCTGCCCGCGATGAAGCCGCGGGCATAGAGGGAATCGTGGTTGCCGAACGCGCCCGCCGCGTAATGGTGACCCATCTGCAGGAACGACTGCAAGCTGGTCATCGTGAACGAGTAGTTCGACAGCACGTCGTCCGCGACGACGAACCCGGTTTCGCCGAGGAACTTCCGGAACTCCGCGTTGTCGAACCCATACAGTTCCCGCATCGCGCCGAAGCCGTGGTAGGACTCCAGGCAGAGGAAATAGACGTTCGGCGTGCGCTCCAATTCCACCTGCTCGTAGACGGCGATTTTGTCGGCCGGAACCAGATCGTCGCCGCGCGTCGCGGCGGAAGCGATGGCCCAGCCGGCCTGTCCCGCGCGGAAGGCCAGCAACAGCAGCAACAGTCCGCTGGTCGCTTTCGCGCCCAGCCGCGCCGCCACGGCCCAATAGAGGAAGAACAGCGCCACCACGGCGCCGAACGCGGCCGCCCGCGGCCAACCGTAAACCTGCCGCAACTCGGTCAGATTGGCGTCGTAGAGGAACGCCGCAAACACCAGCGCGGCGGCCCCCGCGAAAACCGCGGCGCTCCAGCGATCGCGAAGGCCCGGCCAGCGGCGCCCCAGCGCCGCGAGAACCAGCGCGCACGCTCCGAACAATCCGCCGGTCGCCGCCCAGACCGCCGCGGCGGACCACGCCAGCTGCGCCGGCGCGAAAAGCTGGAAGTTGCGCAGCATGTCCGCCGCGAACGGCACCAGGCCCGCCAGCGCGATCAGGCCCCAGGCCCATCCCCAACCGATTGGTTTGCGTTCCGTCATCGGCGGCAACCGTTCATTCCCTCGCGAAATCCTGCCAAATTGCGCGCGCCATGACTTCACTGCCGGCCGCGGTCAAGTGGTCGGTCTCGTCCTGGAGGCTCCGGACGTCGGCACCGAACTCGGCGACGGGCGCGAACACGGGAATGCCTTGGCCCTGCAAATAGCCGGCGATTTCATCGAAGACGTCCTGCAGCGCGAAGCGGCCGGCCTCGTACGCCACGGCCGGCGGGAACAGCACCACGCCGAATTCGCTGCCCCGGGCGCGAGCGCATTCCGCCATTTCCCGGACGACCGGCAACAGCCGCGCCTGGTTGCCTTCGTACAGCCAGCGATACCACCGCACGGACGACATCCGGCCGCCTTTCATGAAGCGATAGATGGCCTTGCGCACGAAAAACGGCGTTTTGAACGTGGGGCGGACGTACATCCGGTACAACCCGTTGTCGCCGCCCTCGTACACCGTGTCGCGCACGGAAAAATCGTTGAGATTGAGCACGTACCAGACGCGGTCCGGACGGCACAGGCCAAACATCCGCTCCAGCTCGCGGCGCAATTCCTCGATGCCGTAGCCGGGCACGCCGAAATTCAGCACGCGCGTTTCGCCGCCCGCCAGGCGTTGCAGGGCGGCGGCCGGCGTTTCGTCCTGCGAGAGCGCGATGCCGAACGGCACGGAATCGCCCAGCAGCGCCACGCTCGCCGGCGCGGCCAGATCGTCGCGGTCGTCCCGCAGGCCGTGGCGGTTGATGCGGACGACGCGGCCGTCCTTCTCGATTTGGCAACCGGGCTTGAGGCGATAGGCCAGCGCGGGATCGCCGGAGGCCTCGTAGTAGTGCGCGGGATCGCTCCGTTGCGCGGCCAGTTGCGGCGCCACGACGAAGGCATACAGCGCCTGGCACGCGCCTTCCAGCAGCACGCCCGCCACAAGGAGGTTGGCGGCCAGCAGGACCAGCTTCTTCGCCATCCGTGCAAACGCGACGTTCATCCGTCCGCCATCTCCGCGACGAGCGCGGCCAGGGGACGCGAGCACTCGCGCCAGGCGAATCGCGCCGCGTTCGCCCGCGCCGCGGCCGAGAGCCGCTGCCACTCCGCCTCGTCCGCCAGCAGCGTCCGCAGCGCGGCGGCGACGCCGGCGACGTCGTCCGGCGCGCGGAACCAGCCGCCCGCGCCGCAGATTTCCGGGATGGCGCAAACCGCCGAACTCACGACCGGCGTGCCGAACAGCTGCGCCTCGAGGGCGGGAATGCCGAACGACTCGCACCGGCTCATCAAACAGAAAACGCGCGATTCCGCATACAGGCGGTCGAGCCGTTCGCGCGCGACAAATCCGGCAAACTCGACCGCGGCGCCGAGACCGAGCGCCGCGACGAGCCCGCGGACGTTCCGCTCGTAGGCCGGATCGGGCCAGGAACCGGCCAGAAGGAGATGCGCGTCCGGACAAGCCGCGCGCACCTCGCGCAAGGCGCGCACGAGCGTCTCGACGTTCTTGTGCGGCCCCATGACGGACACGCACAGGATTTGGTTCGGCTGGCGCGGGACGCCGGCCGCCGCCGCGCGGACGCGGGTGGCGTCTTCGGCGGCTTGGTAGACGACCAAGCCGCGCTTTTCTTCGCGCCCGGCGTTGGCGCGATACGCCGCCTGCATGTAGCGGGAATTGAAAACCATCACGTCGGCCGCGCGCATCGTCCGGCGGTAGGCCCGGCGCTGCAATCCCGCCTTGGCGAAATCGCGGCGCCGGCGCGCGGCCGGCACCAGCGCCCAAGGATTCTGGCAAAAGACGATCTGGCGAACGCCCGCCGGCACGTGCGCGGCGATGCCGCTGGGCGTGAAATAGAGTCCGGCACCGTGCTTCTTCAGGATTCGCCCCAGTTGCGCACGTTCCCAAGCCACGCGGAACAGCCAGCCGCGGGTCGCCGCCGGCGCGAATTCCCAATCGACCCGGTCCCCCAGCTCCGCGCGCAGGCCGGCCATGTCCGCGCGGCCCAGCACGACGATCCGGACGCGCCCCCGCAGGGCGTCCGCCAGCTGGCCCACGTGCCCCCGCAAGACGCAAGCCCCGCTCGGATTGGTCGCCGACAGCGCGTTGACCAGCAGCTTAGCCATGCGGCGACACGTCCGTCTCGACGATGTCCCAGCGGATCACGCGCACCGGCAGGCCGGCCAGCAGGCGCCGCACGCGCTCCAAATCGGCCTCCGCCACGGCTTCGACGAGATACAGCCGGTCGATGCGGTGCTGGGCGATCAGCGCCGGCAAGTCGTGGCAGGTGCCGACCACGCGCACGCCATGGACGAAATGCCCCGTGATGGCGGCGTCTTCGCTGACGAGACCGACGACGTCGATCGGCGCGCGCTCCGCGGCGGGCAGGGCGATCTGCCGCAAGAACAGCGTCGTGCGGTAGCCGGCCCCGCAGACCAGGGCGCGCGCGGGCGCGGCGCCGTCGGGCCGCAGCCCGCGCGTCCGCCACTGCATCAGGTCCTGCACCACGCGCAAGGCCGCCCGGGTCATCACCACCGCGGGCGCCGCCAGCCCCGCCAGCAGCAGGTAGTACAGCAGCAGCGACAGCACTTCGCCCCGGCCGCGCGCGACGAGCAGCTGGAGCCCGCCGGCGATGGCGTAGCCCAACGCCACGGCCAGTCCCGTCGCCGCGTACTCCGACACCCGCGCCAGATACCACACGCGCGAATAGGACCGGAACAGCAGCAAGACCACGAACGGCACGAAGAGATCCATCGGCGCGGCCCGCAGCCAAACGGTCTTCAGCGGCACGTCCAGCACGCCGTCCTGCAGATCCAGCAAGGCCCGGCCCGCCAGCAGGACGACGTTCAGGATCAGCACGTCCCCCGCCAGATAGAACAGGAGCGTCTGGTTGCGCCGGACCGGCCGCGCCAGACCTTGCAGGACGACCCGGCCGCTTTCGTGCAGTTCGATGCCCGCCAGATGGCGGACGACGGTGTAGGCCGCCAGCAAGAACGCCAGCACCAGGATGCCCAACGCGTGGTCGTGGAAAATGGTGGCCAGCAAACCCACCGCCACCAGCGCCAAGGTGGCGACGTAGAGCAACCCAGCCACCTGCCCCTGTCCCCGGCCTTGCCGCAACAACCGGTGGTGCAAATGTTCGGCATCGCCTTCGTCCAGGCCCGGCGCCGGCCCCTGCCCTTCGACGCGGCTCAACAAGCGGCGCATGGCGCGCCGCCACACGGCCAGCACCACGTCGAACAGCGGCACGCCCACCGCCAGCAACGGCACGCCCAGGCCCGCCATGAACGGCCCCTTGGAATTCGTCGAAATCGACAGCGCCGCCAGCGTGAAGCCCAGGAACAGGCTGCCGGCATCGCCCAGGAACACGCTGGCCGGATGGAAATTGTAGCGCAGGAATCCGAGGCACGCCCCCACCAGTCCCAGAAACAGCAACACGTCGCCCGGTGCGCCGCGAAACACCAGCGACAAGCCGATGCCGCCGGCCGCAATCAGCGCGATGCCCGTCGCCAATCCGTCCACGCCGTCGATGAGATTGAACGCATTCATCAGGGCAACGAACCAGAAAACCGTCGCGATCGCATCCACCCATTCCGGAAACGCGAAGCCGAGAATGTTCTGGAGATGGATGCCCGACTCGTAGGCGGCCGCCGCGACGACCACCTGCCCCGCCAACTTCACCATCGGCTTGAGATCGAACCGGTCGTCCAGGAGGCCCAGCAGCACCACGCCGGCGCTCACCGGCAGAAAACGGAACCACCAGTCGACGGACAACTGTCCCGCGAACGGTTTCCAGGGGAACAGAAACACGACCGCGCAGGCCACGTGGAAGCCGATGAATACCGCGAGGCCGCCACCGCGCGGAACAGGCTCGCGATGCACCTTGCGCTGGCCCGGCCGATCCAGGAAGCCCCAACCGGGCGCCCACTTCCGCCATAAAGGCGTCAGCGCCCAGACGGCCAGCAGGCCCGCCAGAAACACCGCCGGATACTTGAGAATGGCCTCGAGAGTCATGGACGTTTTTCCGCGATGCGTTCCACCAGCGCCGCCAATCTAGCGCAATTCGCGGCCCGCGTAAATTCCCGTGCGAACAGGCCTCCCGCGGCGGCGCCCTTTTCGGCGCGCCGCCGTGGATCGAGGATTTCCGTGGCCGCCGTTGCGAGGGCGGGTTCATCGCCCGGAGGCAGTCGCCAGCCGGCGTTCGTTTCCGCCACCCAGCGGCCTACGGCACTGTCCGGCGGCCCGGCAAACGCCACTGGCCGCTCCAACGCGCAGGCGGCCTGGAACTTGCTCGGCACCACGACGCCCGTCCACTCGATACGCTGCGAAACCAGATGGACGTCGGCCGCCAACAGATGCGCGGCGCAGGCGTCGTCCGCCGCCGGCGGCAGGAATTCGAACCATCCGCCCCAGCGCCGTTCCCACGCCGTCCGGGCCGGACCGGTGCCCGCGAAGACGAAGCGGCAGCGCGGCGAAGAACCCCGCAGGACTTCCGCCAGCGCGGCGAACTCCTCCGCGCGGTGGGCCCGCCCCATGTTGCCGCTGTAGAGCAGGACGAGCTCGTCGTCGCCCCAGCCACGCGCGCGACGCAAGGCGTGCGCGGCGGCGCGGGTCTTCTCGTCGGCGGCGAGCTCGCTCCAGACGGGAATGACCTCCACCGCGGCCGCGCCGTCCGCGCGCAGGAGGCCGGCCATGTCGGTCCCCAAAGCGACGACGGCGGACGCGCGCCGGCGTTCTTCGCGCGCCAGCGCCGCCAGCAGCGGCTTCAGCGGATTCCACGGCCGCAGCCAGCCGTGCGCGGCCAGCGCCTCGGGATAAAGGTCCATGCACCACAGCGCGAACGGCACGCCCGCCGTTTTCCGCAAATGCGCGCCCAGCAGCCCGATGAACGGCGGCGTGGTCAGGCAAACGACCGCGTCCGGCCGAGGCATTTGCGCCAGCTCCCGCCAAGCGCCGCGATAGAAGGCCGCGTAATCGCGCAGCTTCGCCACCGCGCCATGCCGATGGACGTCGCGGCGGCCGACGCGCACCACCCGCACCCCGGCGGGTGCCGCCGCGGCCGGACCGGCCTCCGCGCCATAGCCGGCGGCGGATGCCAACACGGTTGCGGCATGGCCGCGCCGGGCCAGTTCCGCCGCCAGATCGGCCAGCAGGCGGCCCGTCGGCGCCTGGGCCGGCGGGTAAAACTGGTTGATCAGCACGACGTTCATGCGCGGTCCGGATTCGGCTTGCGCAGCGCGGCATCGATCATGCGTTCGTAGCCGGCCATTTCGCGGCAAAAGCGCCAGCCGGCCGCGCCGTCGAGAAAACCCAGGCGCAGGACGTAGGCATACAGGAAACGAAGCGCCGGGCGGCCGGGCAAGCGATAGGACAGCGCGCGCCATGCCGCGCGCCGGGTCGACCGATCCCGCGCGATCAGCGCGCGGAGCGATAGGACGGCGCCCCCTGCCCGGATGCGCGCGGCTTCGGCGGCCGCGTAGCGCAGGTGCCGCGCGCGCCAGTCGGCCCATCCCTTGGAAAAATTGAAGTGCAGCAGCGGCTCGCTGAAATAGACGGAAGCCCCGGGCGCGGCCGCCAGCGTTTCGCCGTGGCCGCGCATGACGTAGCGCGGCCCCCGGCGGTGGACGAGGCGCGGCACGTAGACGGGATAGTCCGCGCTGTGCTTCAGCCACTGGTCCCCCAGCATCACCTTGCGCGCCAATTGGCCGATGGCGCCGGTCTCCAGCGCCGGCAAACGGCGGCGGATTTCGGCCAGCAGTTCCGGCGTGACGACCTCGTCCGCGTCCAGATGCAGGACCCAGTCGTGGCGCAGCCCGGCGTGATCCATCGCCCAGTTGCGCTGGTCGGCGAAAGAAGCAAACGGGTGGACGACGACGCGCGCCCCGCCCGCGGCGGCGATCCGCGGGCTGTCGTCGGTGCTGCCGTCGTCCACGACGACGACTTCGGCGCAGTCGCGCAAGGCGCGCAGGCAGCGCGGCAGATTGGCCGCCTCGTTGTGCGCCAGCACGACCGCCGAAATGGACAGCGGCACCGTCACCCGTTTTCCGCTTTCTCCAGATGGCGCATCCGCAGGAACTTCGCGGGGTTCCCGCCCACGATCTGGCCGGGCGGCACGTCGCGCAGCACGACGGCGCGCACGCCGGCCACGGCGTCCACGCCGATCTCCACGCCGGGATGGACGTAGGCTTCGGCGCAGACCCACGCCCCCGCCCCGATCCGGATCGGCGCGGTCTTCAGCGGCATGTGGGGGTGGTCGACGTCGTGCGTGGCGGTGCAGAGGAACGCGCGCTGGCTGACGGTGGCATGGGCGCCGATCTCGATGCGGTCCACGTCGTAGAGATCCACGCCGGCGCCGACGGTGGCGCAATCGCCCAGCGCCAGATTCCACGGGGCCCAGATCGTTGCGGACGGCATGATCTGCGCCTTGCGCCCCACCCGCGCGCCGAACAGCCGCAACAGCGCGCGGCGCGGCGCGTGCCAGAACCACGGCGAGGGGCGGAACAGCAACAGCCAGACCGCCTGCCAGAGCAAGCGCGCCGCCTTGTTGGCGGACGAGTGCGGGCTGGGACACGCCGCGCGATCCACCCGAATTCGAGACGAGGCCACGTCAGCCATGGGGTTCCTTTCGCTCCAACGCTTGTTCGTAGCATTTCAGCAGGGATCGGCCCAGCGATGCAACGTCAAAACCGGCGGCGCGAACCCGGCCGCGCTCGATCTGGCGCCGGCGGAGGGCTTCGTCCGCCAGCAGCGACCGGCACGCCGCGGCCAGCGCCTCGGGATCGGTCGCCGGCGCGCACAGCGCGGCCGCTCCCGCCACCTCGACCAGGGCCGGCGCGGTGGAACACACGACCGGACACCCCGCGGCCATGGCCTCCAGCACGGGCATGCCGTAGCCTTCGTAGAGGCTCGGAAACAGGAACAAGGCGGCGCGACGATAGAGATCGTGCAACGCCGCGTCGTCCACCGGCCCGGCGAAATGCACGTGCGCGAGGGCGGCGGACCGGGCGCGCAACTCCGGAGTCGGCGGCGGGCCGACCAGCACCAGATGCAGATCCGGCAGGTCGTCCAGCCGGGCGAAAACGTCCACGACTCCGGCGCGGTTCTTGTAGGCCGCGTTGTGGCCCACGTGCAGGATGAACCGGACGCCGGGCGGCAAATCCGCGACCGCGGCCGGTCGCGGCGGCGGCAGAGGCCGCAACGGCACGGATACGACCGCCACGCGCCCGGCGATGCCGGCCAGCCGCGCCAGATCGGCCTGCGTGGCCGCGGAGTCGGCGCACAGCCCGGCGCAACCGCGCAGCGCATCCACGGTGCGCCGGATCAGCCACGCCGCGGGCCAACTGGGTCTTCCAGGCAACTCGCCGCGGCTTTGCAGCAGCGGAATCAGGTCGTGGACCGTCGCGACGCTCCGGGCGCGCAGGGCCGGCGGAATGAAAGCCGCCATCGAACCGTCCAGCCAGTGGTAAAGATCGGCGGGATGTGCCGCCAAAACGCGCCGCGCGTGCCGCAGACGCCACAGATGATGCCGCCACATGGAACCGCCGCCGCGCGGATCGAACAGATCGCAGACGGAAAACGACCAGCCGGCCGCCGGCGGTTCGACGGCGCGCCGCACGAGCTCGGCGTAGGCGGCCATGCTGCCGGGCGGGTCCGGCGGCGCGGTCCGGATCCAGACCAGCCGCTTCATGGCGGAGCCTCCGGCGGCGGCGGCGGCGCGGGTCCGGCGCGCGCGCCCGACAGCAACAGGCCCGCCAGGAACGCGATCAGGAACGCCACGAACGGATCGCCGAAAATCTGGGCCGACACCACGGAAGAGGCCACGTTGGCCACCAAGACCGAGAACAATCCCGCCGACAAATAGAACGAATCCCGGCCCTGTTCCAGCCGCACCACCTGGAAGGCCGTGATGAACAGGGTGACGCCCAGCACCAGATAGAGCACGTTGCCCGGCACCCCCAGTTCCGCGACGAGCTTGCCGGGCCCGCTTTCCTGCCAAGTCCGGGGCTTTTCCACGTTCTTGAGATTGTGGACGCCCTGCTGGGACATGCCCAAACCGTAGCCCCAGAATCCGGCTTGGCGCACCGTGCCGATCACGGCCTGGACGCCGTGCCGATGGATTTGCTCCTCCGCTTCCGTGAAGGCCGTGAGATAGAACCGCTCGACCGCCGCGTCGTAGAACAGCGACGAAATGAGATACCACCCCAGTCCCAGAATCAGCAGCGCCGTGCCCGACGTGGACAGGATCTTCTGGACCTTCTTGAACCGGAACACGAAGAGCGCATAGCAGCCGAAGAAGATGGGCAGCATGGACAGCATCTTGCGCCGGCCGCACAGCCAGATGTTCAGCACGCCCCAGACGGCCACCGCGATCCAGAACCAGCGGGCCGACCCCTTGGACCGAAAGGCCAGGATCACGCCGACCATGAAGACCAGCGCGGCATGCCAGCCCATCACGTCGGGACTGCGAAACAGCCCCGCCAGCATGTGCACGGCGGCACCCGTGCGATGCGTCACCCAGACGTGCCCCAGCGCCTCCGTGCCGATCAGCGGCGTGGTTTCCTGGTAGCCCAGCGCTTCCAGGGGACCGCCCGCCAGCATCAGCGCGGCCACGATGCCGTAAAACGCCAGAAACCGCTGCAGGGGAAACCCGCGCTGCGGAAAACTCCAACCCGCCACCAGCATCAGGAACATGACGGAATAGACGAACGCTCCCAGCACGGTGATGATCCAAGAATTCCGGCCATACGTGGCCGAGATGGCCGCCGGCACCAGCAGATACGCGGCGAAAATCCGGGCCCACTTGCCCAGCCGCGGGAAGCAGTTGAAAAAGCGCCGGATCGACAGCTGGCCGCCAAATCCGGCGGACGTCAGCGCGCACAACCAGATCGGAGACGCCGCCATCGTCATGTACGCCGGCGCGCCGGGGATCATTTTGCGCAAGGGATCCTGCAGGAAACTGATCGCGACGGCGGCCAGGATGCCCCAGCGCCAGTTCGCCAAGGCGATCAGGCAGGAAACCGCGACCAGCAGCGCGAGAACGCTCAGCATGGCGGACCTCCCGCGCAGGCCTGCGCGGCCGCCGCGATCCCGGCGGCGGCGGCGTCCAGGCCGAACGCGCGGACGCGTTCGGCCGCCGCGGCTCCGTGTCGGGCCGCCGCGGCAGGTTCGCGCGCGTAGCCGGCGAGGACGTCCGCCAGCGCCGCGACGTCGCCGCATTCGAACGAACGGCCCGTTGCGTTTTCGGCAATGAGATCCGCGCAGCAGCCGGCCGCGCGCGACACGACGGCCGGCCGACCGGAAGCCATCGCTTCGTTGACGACCAGTCCCCAGGTTTCGCCCGCGTCGGACGGCAACACGAGCACGTCGGCGACGGCATAGGCATCGGGCAGACGCGATTGGTTGAGAAATCCCGCGAATGTCGCGGGCAGGTTTTCCGCCTGTGCGCGGCGCTCGCACTCGCCCCGCAGCGGCCCGTCGCCCGCTATCAGCACGTGAACGCGGGACTTCAGGTCCGCCGGCAAACGCGCCACGGCTTCCAGCAGATCAAGTGGCCGCTTTTTCGCCTCCAGTTTTCCGGCGAACAGGAACACGACGGCTTCCGCCGGGAGGCCGAGCGCGGCGCGCAGTTCGCGCCGTTTTCCGGCGCGCGCGGCGGCCTGCGCGGCGAAGAAATCGTTGTCCACCGCGTAGGGCGCCCAGAAGATGCGCGCTTCGGGACAGTTGTGGAAGCGATAGAACTCCCGGTTGGCCGAGCCGATGGCAAGCCAGCCGGCGTATTGCCGCAGCAACAGGCCGTGCAGCGCGTGCTTCCAGGCGGCGCGGGGCCGCAGCAAATTCGCCTCGCCGCGCACCAGACACGGAATCCCGAGTCGTTTGCAGGCCCAAAGCGCCTGCAGGCAGGTTTTCGCGACCCAGCCGTTCACCAGCACCGCGTCCGGGCACAGTCCGCGCAAACGCCCGTAGATTCCCGGCGTGTCGCAACCGGCATAAGCGGTGACGGAAGGCCGTTTCGCGCGATTGGCCAAGACCTCATGGGGATAACCCGCGAGCAAGGGCGAATCCCATTCGAAGGCCACGCCGAAGCCGGCCCCCTGTTGCGCCGCATCGGGCACCATCGCGAAGAACACCGTCAAGTCGAGGCGCGGATCCGCCGCCAGTTTCCGGAACAGCGGCGCCTTGTACTGGATCGGATGCGTCTCGACGATGGCCAGCTGGAGCTTCATGTCCGGCCCCCGGAGGTCTTTTGCGCCACCAGCACCATGGATTTCCACAGTCCGGGGATCCGGCCCGCGCCGTGGAATTCCAGCACCCGAAATCCATTCGCCTCCAGCAGCGCCGTCAGCGTGCGCCGCGACCAGAACTTGACGTGGCCGCCATCCCAATTGGGCGAATGGTGGGAATCCCACCGATTGGCCAGCGCGAGCAGCAGGTTTTTGAGATAACCATGGTACGGCGTGGACACCACGAATGTTCCGCCGGGCTTCAACTTCGCGAACGCGAGGACCGGCAGCGCCGACGGCCGGAACAAATGTTCGACCACTTCGGTGCTGACCACCGCGTCGAAATCGCTTTCGGGAACGATCCCGGGTCCGTCGTACACGCTGCCGCAGCGGAACATGCCTTCCGGCACGGCCCGGGCGGCGGCCGCGACTCCGCTGGGACTCGGTTCCAACCCCGCGACCTCGAAGCCCGCATCCGCCAAGGCCCGGCAGAGCGTGCCGTTGCCGCAACCCAGATCAAGCACTCTCCGCGCCCCCGCGGCGCGGCAGGCGCGCACGACGACAGGCACGAGATAGCCGCTCGAGCACGGCGGGCGCGCGTCGTGCCGGTAGACCGCCTGCGAATCGTCGTGGGCGGCCGGCCGGCCATTTTGTTTTTCAGCGCTGGCGCACATGAGTCTTCACGCTTCCAGCAGGCGCGGCCCTTCGCGATCCAGGCGGCGCGCCCAGGCCAGCGCGCGGATTTCCGCCGCCAGTTTGACCGGCAGTTTCCATGGATGCCGCAGATAATAGCGGTTGCAGGTTTCGCGGACCAGGCGCCGCGCCACGTGGCGCAGGCATTCCCCGCCGCGCGCATGGCGAAACGCGAAAAGATAATCGCCGACGGCATGACCGGGCGCGGGCCGCGCCAAATGGTCGCCTTGGCTGCGCGTGCCGCCCGACGGCAAGCGCAAATGGCGCAGCGACGCTTCCGGCGCGAACAGGATCCGGCGGCCCGCGGCGACGAGGCGCCGGGCGAAATCCGTTTCGTAGCGGTAGGCCGAACCGAGGAAGCGTTCGTCGAACCCGCCGATGGCCAGTGCGGCCGCGCGGTCCACGGACAGATTGCAGGAGATCACGTTGGCCACCTCGGTCGCGTGCGTGCCGTTGAAGCGGAAGTCGAGATCGGCCCGGAAGCCCGTGGCGCGCGGCCCGCGGTTAGCTGCCGGATCGGGGCCCTCCCCCGGCTGCAGCACCTGGCCGCAAACCGCCACCGGACCTTCCGCGTACCGGACGGCGTGCGCGGCCACCAAATCCGGCGCGGGAACGACGTCGTCGTCCACGAAGAGCACCACGGGATTCCGCGCTTCGCGCAGACCCGCGTTCATGGCCCGCGGAATCGACGGCGGGGCAAACCGTAGGATCCGGATCTGGCCCGCGGCCTCTTGCCGCCGGAGTTCTTCCGCCACGGCCGGCGGCTGTTCCTCGGTTTGGTCCACCACGAGGATTTCGCCCGGCGGCGGATCCAGCCCCCGCAAATGGCTCAGGGTGTCCAGCAGGGCGTGGCCCCGACGGTAGGTCGGAACCGCCACGCTGACGTTTTCTGGACGCAGATCGATCATGCCGGCCGCCCACGATCTAACGACCATCCGAGATGGCTGTGCCGGTCAATTTTCACGCTCATCCACGAAAATGGCGGTGTCGACGGCATAACTTCTCAGCGCGTAGCCATGGGCCGTCAGATGGGCATAGATCTTGTCGTCCGCGGTTTCCCCGGGCCGGAAACCGTGCATTTCGATGGCCACCACGCGCGGCCGGTATTCCTCGAGATCGAAAGAGGTCAACGCCTCCCAGTCGTGCCATTCGACGTCGATGGACAGCAACCCGAAGGCGCGGGGCACCGCATGTGCGCGGAAGAGGGTGTCCAGACGGACGGAGCGGGTCTCGAGGCGGCGTTCGACGCCTTCGGCCCCCAGCCGGGCCGCCTCGAATTCGGCGGACAACGTGGAAAGGGTCGGTGCTTTCGCCACGGCGAACGTCACCGGGCGCTCCTCGTTGCTGACCACCGCCGCCACGCAAACATCCTTGGGCCGGCACTGTTGGAACCGGCGGATCAGTTCCGGATTGCCGTCCACCACCAGGCCGCGCCAGCCCCGGGAATACAGATTCACCGTGAGCGAACCCTTGATGGGATGGTTGCAGCCGACGTCCACGTAGAAATCGGGCTTCGAGAAATCCAGGTAATGCGTCAGGACGACGTCTTCACCGCAGCGGCCGTATCCGCACCGGGCCCAGGGATCGAGCCACGCGCGCACCCCTTCGCACGTGGTCCGCGCCAGCGCAATGCGCACGGGAAAGCGCCGGAACAGCTGCCAGGGCCGTTTCAAGTTCATGCTGGAGAATAGCAGGCCCGCCGGACGCATCCAACGTTGAAATCCGGCCGGACGCATGCGAAATTGCCCCCGCATGGAATCCACCCGCGCCAGCGCCCCGGACGTTTCCGTCGTCATCCCCGTCTACAACCGGACCGCCATGCTCGTCCGCGCCGTGCGCTCCTGCTTCGAACAGCCGTGCGCGGTGGAAGTCGTCGTGGTCGACGACGGCTCGACCGACGACGTGCCGGCCGCCTTGGCCGACCAATTCGGCCCCGACGCCCGGCTGCGGATCGTCCGACAGGAGAACCAAGGCGCGTGCGTCGCCCGCAACCGCGGGCTGGCTCTGGTCGCCGGCGAATTCATCAAATTCCTGGATTCGGACGACGAATTGCTGCCGGGCGCCTTGGCGCAGGAAATCCATGCCGCCCGCCGGGACGGTTGCGACGCCCTGCTGACGGGCTGGGAAGAGCGCAGCTTCCGCGCCGACGGCACGGAAGACCGGGCCCGGCGCCGGACGCGCGCCGCGCCCGATCTGAGCCACGGCATCGACGACATGCTCGTGGGCAAAGCGCCCTGCGCGAGTTCGGCCCTGTACCGGACGGCCTTCGTCCAGCCGCTGCGCTGGGATCCGGCCTGGACCAAGGCGCAGGATTGGGGGTGGGCCTGGGTCGTTTGCCTGGCAGGCGCGCGGTTCGCCTCGCTGGACCTCCCTTCGTGCGCCTACAACCATCACGGCGGCGAACGCATCACCGGCTACGGCGACTTGACGATCCGTTCCACCCGCGGCCGGCAAGGGCTGCTCCGCATGGTGGAGCGCGAACTCCGCGCCCAGAATGCCCTGACGCCGGACCGGCGGCGGAAACTGGCGCAATACTACTACCGGGATTGCCAGGTCCTCGCCGAATACGATCCCGCCGAATGGCGGCGGGTCTGGGACGGGTGCGAAGAACTCTGTCCCGGTTTCCGGCCGGCGGAACGCCGGCTCAGCATCCGGCTGCTGACCCGCGCGTGCGGCGTGTACCGCGGGATCCGGATCTACGTGGCGCTCAAGCGCGCCGCCTGGCGCCTGCGGCTCCTGCCCCCGACCGTTCGGCCCGCAAGCGTTCCGCGAACGCCACCACCTGGCGGGCGTGATTCGCCCACGTGAGTCCAAGCACGTCCGCGCGGGCCTGGCGGCCGATGCGGCGCGCGGCATCCGGATCGTCCAGCAACTCCTCCAACTGACGCGCCATGCCCGCGGTCTCGCCGGGCGCAAACAAAAAGCCGTTTGCGCCGGGCCGGATTCGATCCGCCGGACCGCCGATGCGCGACGACACGACGGCCAAGCCCCGGCTCATCGCTTCGATGGGTGCCTTGGCGCAGCCTTCGTACCAAGACGGAAACAGAAACAGCCCATGCTCGTCGAAGACGCTCTGGAGCTCATCCGGATCCATCCACGGATAGATCGTGGTCCGGCCCCGGATCTCCGGCGCCAGCAGCCCGCGGACGGCTTCGTGATGGACGGCATCGCAGACCCAGCCGGCGGAAGCCTCCGGCCGGCGGCCCAGCGTTTCGTTCAGCACCCGGGCCACCTGTTCGGGGCCCTTGATCGGCGTGAATTGCCCGACGTAGAGGATCTTCCGCCAGCGCTCCGGCCGGTCCGGCGGCGGTTCGGCCGCGAGATAGCCGGCATGGACTCCATGCGGAACGATGCCGATCTTTCCGGCAGGACAGCCGTACCTTTCCATCAGGAAATCCGCGATCAGCGCCGAGCCCACCACGAGCCCGTCCGCCTGTTCCACGACGCGGTCCTGGGAACGGGCCAGGCGGGCGCGCATTTGGCGCCGCAGCCACCGGCGCGGCGCGGAGACTTCCGGCGCGCCGCCGGTCCGGTCCGCGAGGCGCTCCAGCACCTCCTCCGCCGCCCCTTCCCAGCCATGGCTGCGGTTCAAGAACAGCGTGCGGGGATGGTGCCGGTGCAGGTATTGGCCGGCCAGCCACGCATGCGGCTGGCTCAGCAGTACCACGTCGTAATCCTTCCGGGCGCAGCGTTCGGCGACGGCGCGCCGAAAAGCCCGCGGCAACTCCAGCCAATAATGCAGATTGCCGTGGCGGATGCGCCGGCCGAGATCGTCGCGCCAGATTTCATCCACTTCGCAGCCGATTTCCCGCAGCCCCCGGATGCTCTGGAAAACCGTGCCGGCAGCCCCGGAATTCGGATCGGGCGGATAGTCGGCGCCGACGAGGAATCTCATGCCCGCCCCCCGCGCCGAAGGCGCCACAGCTTGAAACGGGCTTTCCACGCCAGCGGATCGCACATCAAAGCGGCCCGGAAATAGTCCGCGGCGGCGGCCGGATCGGACGCCTCGAGCAGGCAGCCCACGTGGTAATGGCCTTGGGCGAGGCCGCGGCGGGTCGCCGGCCGGCGTCCGCGGCGGACCTGGTCCGACAAGCGGCGCAAGCGGACCAACGCCGGTTCCTCGCTGCGGCCTGCGCGGCGCGCCGCGCGGCATTCGCGGCCGAGCCGGCCAAACGCCTTCTGCACGGATCGCCGGCCGCCGGAAATCGAATCCGCGCCGAACCGATAGGCATAAAACGGCTCCGCGAGGTAGGCCACGCCGCCGCGTTCGGCCAGTCGCATCCACAAATCCGAATCCTGGCCATAGTAGAAGCAGTCGCGATAGCCGCCGACGGCTTCGTAGGCCGCGCGTGAAAACATCGTGCTGCCGTGCGCAGGCGGCCCGATGCCCAGATCCAGGACTTGCGCCCGTGCCAGCTCCGGATCGGGCGTGCAACTCGCCAGGCGCAGGCGTTCCCCCTTCGGCCCCACGCACCAGGCCGAAGACGCCAGCAAGACGGCTTCCGGTTGGCGCCGCGCCAGATCCAGCAACGCCGCCAGCCGGCCCGGCAGCGACACGTCGTCGGCATCCTGCCGCGCGATCCACGGCGCGGTCGCGAGCGCGCAGCCATCGATCAGCGCGCGGGTCAAACCTTCGTTTTTCTTGTGCACGACCTTCAGGCGGGGTTCCTTCTTCGCCGCTTCGTCGAGGATCGCGGCGGAACCGTCCGTGGAGCCGTCGTCCACGACGATGAATTCCAGCGCCGGGCCCGTTCGCGACAGGATGCTTTCCAGCGCCGCGCGCAGCGTGGCGGCGTTGTTGCAAACGCCCATCACGACGGAAATGGCCGGCGCATTCACGGTTCCAGCACTCGTTTCCATTCGGCCACGGCGCGCACCATCTGCTGCTGCTGGACTGCGGCGGCAAGGCGCGACGGCGACCGCGACAAACAGGCGACCGCGCGACGGACGTCGTCCGCCGACGCGGGATCCACGGGCATGGCCAACTCCCGTTCGTCGGACGGCAGTCGTTCGTGCTGGCGGGGATGGACCAGCACGCGGCAACCGGCGGCCAGCGCATCGGCCACCGTGGTTTTGCAGCCGTAGCCCAGCGGCGACGGCAGCGCGACGGCCTTGACCCGGCACAGCCGTTCCCATGGATCCTCGATGCGGCCCAACCGTTCCACGACCGGAGGCAAATCGTCCCGCGAATCGTCGCCGAAGCCCGCGCTGAGCTGGAACCGCCAGCCGGACCATTCCGGACGGACGGCCAGCGCCGCGAATCCGGCGACGTGCGCGCGGCCGATCGCGTCGCGCGTTCCGGCCAGGCAAAGCACGACATCCTCCCGCCGCTCCCAAGGCAACGGCTTCGTCTCCGGCTGCAGGCTCGGCCACGGGGACACGTAGGGCACGTGGCACACCTTGGCGCGCCCGGCGAGACGGCTCCAATAGCGATCGTCGTCCCACGGGCTGATGCCCGCCAAGGCGTCGGCGGCCCGGCCGCAACGCCGATCCCGCGCCAGCAGGCGCACGAAGCCGTAGACGTCGCGCGGCAGGCCGCGCCATTTCCGCCAATCCTTTTTCGCGCGCGTCCAGTGCTGCAAGGCCTCGGCGTTGACGGTCCGCAACACGATCCGCGCGCGCGGACAGCGGCGCTTCAAAGCCTCCATGGCCTCGGGCCAGAACGTGTAGTACCAGACGACGGTCGCCTCCGTTCCGCCGATCCGTTCCGCCAAATCGCCGACGTTGGTCTCGTCGAAGGGGAATTCGCGCCAGTCGGCGCCCAGCGCGGACAGGACGAGGCGGATGCCTTGCAGATCCTTCCACTGCCCCGCCCCGCGTTCGCCTTCGCGCGCGCCGGGAATGACCAGCCAGATCACCGCGCGCCCCCTTCCAGCCGCCGCCGGGCCGCGGCAATGCGTTCCTCGACCGGTTCGCGCATAATCTCCGCCAACCGTCCGCTGTTCCAATCGCGGACCTGTTTCGCGGGCGGCACGGCGTGCCACAAATGGACCGCCGGCAGGAACGCACCGGGATGAAGCCGGCGGGTCTTCAGGCGGTCGAGGAATTCGACGTCTTCCCAGCCCCACCCGGTGAAGCGCTCGTCGTGCCCGCCGATCTCCACGTAGGCGTCTTTCCGGACGAAGGCAGACAGGCCGGGATTGTTCTGCTGGACCTTCGCCACTTCCCGCACGCCCTGGACAGAGCCCGAATCCAGCACCCGACGGCTTTCCGTCTCGTCCAGCAGGAACAGGAAGCGGATGGGCCGGACGGCCTCCCCTCCTCCCTGCGCCATGAGTTCCAGGCATCGCACGAAGTAATCCGCCGGCGGCCAGACGTCCGCGTCGTGCAGCAGCAGCATGGAATGCCGCGCGGCCAAGGCGCCGGCATTGAGCGCCTTGCTCTTGTTGAACGCCTCGCCGTCCGCCGCCGGAACGAAGACGTGCCGGACGCCCTCCGGCCAATCGCGCTCCAACCGCGGCGCGCGGTCGTGCTCGCAGACCAGCACTTCCGAGGCCGGTCCGCCGACGGCCCGCAAGGCGGCGACCACGAAGGCCAACGTCTGCAGCCGGTCCGTGCCGCGAACCGGCACGATGGCGGAAACCGGAGAGACGTCGGGCCGCGGCCGCAGGGCAAACGGGTGTTCGCGGGCGACGTGTTGCAGCAGTCGGCCGCCGAGGCGCGGAAACGTGCGGCAGGCGGTCAGCAACGAGGATTCCGGCCAATCGCAGATCCGGCCGACGCCCGCGCCGCGCAAAAGCCGTTCGTGCCGGTTGCGCAGATCGAGCCAGTCCAGGCCCGCGCGGCGAGCCAGATGCGGCGCACGCAGCACCGCTTCCATGCGCCAGCGCTCGTGCAGCCAGCAGCCGATTTTCCGCCGGAGATTCGGCGGATTCATGGCGGGCCTCCGCCGAACAATTTCCGGCGCAGGCCGGTCAGCGCGAAATAGCCCGGCACCAGCCGATGCTTCGGCAACAGCGGCGAAAACAGGAGCGCGGGCCGGAGCAACAGCGCCTGCCAGGCCGCGCGGGTCAGTTCGGCGTCGGTCCACGGCCCGCCGTAGCGGAACTTGAGCAGCGCGGCGCCGGCGGCCGCGGCGCGGCGCAACCGACGCGGCGCGGCCGGAATTTCCCGCGAAAGCTCCAGCATCCTCAAATAGTCGCGGTAGATGTTTTGCCGGTGCCGGTCCCGCTGGCCGGGATGCGACCGGTAGGCCGCCAGCACCGCGTCGAGTTGAACGACTTCCGCATGGAATGCCAGCCGGATCCACAGATCGATGTCCGGCACGTACGGAATCTCCGGATTCCACCCGCCCAATTCCAACGCCAAGCCGCGCCGAAAAAACGCCGTGGGCTGGTAGATGAACAGTTCGCGCGCCAGCAGGCGCGCCAGCGAGTAGCGCGGCTGGCGCGGCGAGAATGCCGCCTGGCCTTCGACATCCACCCGTTCCACGTCCCCGAACACCAGCCCGGCCGCGGGACGTTTCCGAAAGCCTTCCGCCACGGCGGAAAAACAGCCCGGCAGAAAGAAGTCGTCCGAGCTCTGGATGACGGCGATTTCCCCGCGCGCGCGGGCCAAGCCCTTGTTCACCGCGTCCACGACGCCCGCGTCTGGTTCGGAAACCCAGCGCACTTCGGGCCGGCCGGAGAAGGACTCCAGCACGGCCACGGTGCCGTCGGTGGACGCGCCATCCACCACCACGACCTCGATCGGCCGGTAATCCTGCGCCAGGCACGATTCGAGCGTCTGGCGGATGAACGCCCCCTGGTTGTAGCTGGGCACGACGACGGAAACCAACGGATTCGCGGGCAAGGGAGGAAGCGGCGGCGGCGTTTTCACGGCTTCGGCATCCGCTCCAAATCGTCCAGCCAGGCCGCGACCAGCGCCAGCTCGTCCGCGGGAAAGATGCGCTCGGCCACCAGCGCGGCGTAGCAAGCGCGCAAGTTGTTCCCGACGGCCGCTGCGCCCGGCGCCAAGGACAGGCCGGCAAGGATTTCCGCGATGCGGGCATTGCGGAGATAGCCCGGCACTTCGTCCTCGAAATCGCGCCGGTAGTCGTGGGGATTGCGGTCCTGGCGAACTTCCGGCGCATGGAAGACCACGCCCGCGCCCAAGGCCCACAGGCAGCGCTGGGCGACGAAACTCTTCCAGATGTCGCACATGCGGAACGAACAGTGGCTGGGCACGTAGAGCAGCGGATAGGCCGCGGGCCACCACCACGTGCTCTGGGTGTTGAACGGGCACCATTGGCCCGGGCCCAGCGCGACCGGCGCGCGCGGCTCGAAATCGAACGGCCGGTCCTGCGTCAGCCGCCACACGGCATCCACGTCGGGCGATCCGTTCACCAGTCCCTGCTGGATCGGTGCGCGGACCGGTGCGCCCGCGGGCGCGCACGGCGCGACGGAATCCGCGAGCCGCTCGAGCGGAAACCCGCGCGGCCAGATCTGCGGATCGCCGGTAAAATGGCGGTAGACGTTCGTCCAGCCGGTTCCGGAGACGTACCGGACGTTGGCCACGGTTTCGGCGCGCGGTGCCCAGGCCGCGAGCGGCGCGTTGTCGTCGTCCGTCTCGTAGACGCACGCGGCGCCGGCGCGGACGGCGTGGAGATAGCCGACGTTCTTGCGCGCATAGTGACCGGTCGGCAGCAACTGCGCGAGGGAGAACCCGCTGGCGCGCTGGGTTTCCAGGCTCAGGAAATCGCAATCCGGCAGATCGAACGCCGGCGGCCCCTTCTTGTCGCCTGCCACGACGAGGCGGCCGCCGGCGGCCGCGAGGCGGCAATGCAGTTCGCGCACCGCCGGCGTGGGCGCCTGGATCGTGGTGACGACGGCGAACAGTCCGGGCCGCGCGCTCATGCTCCGGCCTCCTCGCCGGCGATCGAGCACTCGCCGCGCACCGCGATCAGGCCTTCGCGGGCCTCGCCGCGGTAGCCGTTGCCGTAGAGATCGGTCTCGATGACGTCGAACGGCGCGGCGCCGTCCACGCGGTCGATCAGGCGCACGCCAGGCTCGAACACGAGCAGATCCAGCGAATAGGCGCCGGCCATCAGCGGCAGTTCCGGAATCTCCAGGCGGACGGTTTCGCGGGCCTGGCGCGGCGCCGATCCGAAGCCGCCGGCCATGGCGGTGTTGAAATGGAAAATTTTCTGGTCGAACACCGAGCGGACGGTGAGGCCGACCACCGCGGAAGGAAACCGGTCCAGACCCTCCACGCGGACGTCCACCCGCAGCGGCTCGCCCGTGCGCGCCGACGAAACGGGCAACCCCCGGTCGTCCACCAACCGCGCCGCGCGCAGCAACAGCGGCGAATGCGGAAACAGCGGCTTGCGCTCATGCAGGGAAACGAATCCCTGCTCGTCCCGCGCATGGACGCCTTCCGTGGAATGGACGTAGGCCTGGATGACTTCGTCGGTCGGCCCCAGCGCGGCCACCCGCCCCTGCCGGAGCATGAGCGCGCGATGGCACAGGCTGCTGACCGCCGCCATGTTGTGGCTGACGAACAGCACGGTGCGGCCGCCGCCGGCGACGTCCTTCATCGCACCCAGGCATTTGCGCTGGAAGGCGACGTCGCCCACGGCGAGCACTTCGTCGATCAGCAGGATTTCCGGCCGCAGGTGCGCGGCCACGGCGAACGCCAGCCGCACCTGCATGCCGGAACTGTAGCGCTTGACAGGCGTGTCCATGAATTTTTCGAGACCCGCGAAGTCCACGATGCGGTCGTACTCTTCGCGGATTTCCCGCTGGCGCAGGCCCAGCAGCGTGCCGTTGAGGAAGACGTTCTCGCGGCCGGTCAGTTCGGGATGGAACCCCGTGCCTACTTCGAGCAGCGACGCGATGCGTCCGCGCAGGATGGCCTGGCCGGAGGTGGGATCCGTGATGCCCGCCAGAATTTTCAGCAGCGTGCTCTTGCCCGCGCCGTTGGAGCCGATGATGCCGAAGACCTCGCCTTCGGCCACGGTGAACTCCACGTCGGCGAGCGCCGCCAGCAGGGCGCCGGGCGGCAGCGGGCGGCGGCACAGCCAGCCGGCCAGCCGGGCCGTCCAGTCGCGGTGGATTTCCCCCAGGCGGAACGTCTTGCCCAGATGCCGGGCTTCGATGGCGGGCGCGGCGTTCATACGACGTCCGCCATCGTGCGCTCGACGCGCCGGAAATAGACCATGCCGGAGACCAGCAGGAGCAAGCCGATCAGGAAACCGCCGAACAGCAGGGGCCAGCCGGCCACCGGCTTGCCCAGCAGAGACCAGCGGAACCCTTCGACGACGCCCGTCATGGGATTGAGCTGCAGCAGCCACTGGAAGCGCGCGGGCAGCAGCTTCACGGCATAGACCACCGGCGTGACGAACATGCCGATCTGGAGCAGATACGGCACCAGATGCTGGACGTCGCGATAGCGGACGGCGGTCGCGCTCAGCCACAGCGACAGGCCGCCGGCGGCCGCGATCGCCGGCAGCAGGAACGCGGGAAACAGCAGCAGGCGCCACCCGAAATCCAGGCCGGCGCGATACCACGCCATCATGCCGAAGAGAACCAGCAGGGACAGCGCCAGGTCGATCAGGCCGGTGAACAGGTAGGAAAACGGCAGCGCCATGCGGGGAAAATAGACTTTGTTGATCATGTGGCCGCCGCCGATCAGGCTGCCCGCCGCGCTGGTGATCGTCGACGAGAAATAGGTCCAGGGCAGCAGGCCGGCATACAGGAACACCGGATACGGAATGCCGTCCGACGGCAGGTCGGCCAGGCGCCCGAACACCACGCTGAAGACGACCATCTGCATCACGGGCTTGAGGATCGCCCAGGCGATGCCGATGGCGCTCTGCTTGTAGCGCACGGTCAGGTTGCGCCAAACCAGCGTGGCCAGCAGATCGCGGTAGTCCCACAACTCGCCGAGGGCCAGATCGAACCAGCCCGTTCGCGGACGGCGCACGTATTCGGGTTTGCGACCGGCCATGCGTTCACCCGTTTTCAGTGGCGGCGGAATCGGCGGCGGCCGCCGGCCGGGTTCCGACCCAGAGGCCGGCCCAGGCGGCGGCGATGACGGCCAGCAACGGAATGCGCAGCGGAAAGTCGATCAGGCCATGGAGACCCACGGCGACGAGGGCGAAGCCGAACGCCCGGCGTTCCAGATCGGCATAGGCCGGGATCTCTCCGGTTTTGTCGGCGCGGGCGCCGGGCGCGGACGCCAGCAGGCCCACGGCCGCCAGCACCACGGCCAGGCCGGCCACGCCGTATTCCATCAGGAACTGCACCGGTTCGCAATGGGCATGCAAAATGGTCCGGCCCGCGAACAGGTCGGATTGATAATAGGGAAACACCGCGGCGAACGAACCCGGGCCGGTACCCCAAACCGGCCGCTCCCGCCAAGCGGCCAAGGCATCCTGCGCCATGCCGGAACGGTAGGCCCACTCCTTGGCAACGACGCCGAGCTGCGGCCATTCCACCCAAAAGGCGCGCACGGCGAACGTTGCCGCGACCGCGACGGCGATTCCGGCGAAGATTTTGGCCAGAGCCCCGGACGGAATGCCGGCGAACGGATAGTCGCGCACGATTCTCCGGGCCAGTCCCACGTGCGCGGCGACCAGCAAGGCCAGGATGGCCACGCCGGCCCGCGAACGGCAAACCACCGCCGCGGCCCCCATCAGCACCGCGATCAGCACGTAGAGCCCCGCCGGACTCGAAGGACGGCCATCCTGCACCGCGCGGAAGCGGGCGCGCGAAGCCATGACCAGCACCACGGGCAAGAGCAGATTGGTCCACACGGCGAAATGGTTTTCGTTGACGAAAATCGCCGTGTACTCGCGGATCCGCGGCGCGTTCGGTTCGAGCCGCTGGGCCAGCACGACCAGCGCCAGGATGGCGCCGCCCGCCAGGGCGGCGCCCTGCAGCCAGCCGATCTGGGATTTCGGCAAGCGGTAGCCCAGCGCGAACGCCGCGAACGCCGCGCCGGCCACGCCGAGCGTCGTCCACGTGCCCGGGGGGTCGGCCGTGCCCGGCAACCAGGCGACGTGCTCGCGCGGCATCAGCCCCACGCCCTCCCGCCACAGATGCGTGGGGTTCCAGGCATAGAGCGCGATCAGCCCCAGCAGCAGCGCGCCGCCGAGCCAGATGCGCGCCGGCAGTCGCCGGCAAGCCACCAGCCCCGCGACGCCCAGCAGAGGCAACCGCGCCGCGTTCCAGGCCGCCGGCACCGGCCACGGCCATGCGGCGGCGGCGAACAGCAGCAGGAGCAGCAGGGGCAAGATGGGCAAACGGCGGGGCTTCATCCGCGGCTGGACGGGACGGCTTCGGCGGTCTGTGAATGGTATTGCCGGTAGGCATAGCCGCCGTAACGCCGGTAGTAATAGTAATTGGCCACCGACTTCAGATTGACGCCGTTCATGATCGTGCCCCAGCAGGGCGTCCCGCTGGCCTGCAATTTGAGCACCGCGTGGCCGGCGCCCATGCTGTGCGTGACGCCGTAGCGGACCACGAACAGCACGCCGTCCATGTTGGGCAGCAACACGAGCGCATCGCTCACGCCGAGCACGGGCGGAGCGTCGATGACGACGTGCGCATAGGCCGCCCGGGCTTCCTTCAGGAAATCGACGAACGGCGGCCGTCCCAGCAGTTCGGCGGGATGCGAGGGAATGCGGCCCGAGGGCAACAGATCCAGCTGCGGAACGCCGGTCGCGGCCAGCGCGTCCCGCCAACCGATTTCGCCGGCGAGCACTTCGGCCAAGCCGCGGGACGAAGCCGGCAATTCGAAAATCTTCGAGAGCGCCGGCCGGCGCAGATCGGCGCCGACCAGCAGGGTCCGCCGGCCGTCCTGGGCCAAGCTGATGGCCAGATTCGTCGAAACCAGCGACTTGCCCTCCCCCGGCCCGGCGCTGCTGACCATGAGCACCGGCGCCCGCAGGACGTCGCCCTTCAGGAGCAGGCTGGCGCGCAGGGTGCGGAAGGCTTCGGCGACTTCGCCGCTTTGCTGCAGATGCGAAACCAAGCCGCGCGTCCGGATGGATTTCTCGGAAATGAGCGGCACGGTCGCCAGCACCGGCAGGCCCAGCAGGCGCTCGACCTCCTCGTTGCGGCGGAAGCGATGGTCGGCATAGTAGAACAGGAAAATCGCCCCCAGGCCGAGCAGCAAGCCGAAGGCCGCGCCGCGGATCACGGCTTGGCCCGGCCGCGGACGGAACGGCGCTTTGGCGGGCCGGGCTTCCTCGGCCAACCGGATGATGTCCACGGGTTGCGATTCCGTGATGCTGGCCTCTTTCATGCGGGCGATGACGGCCTGCTGGATTTCCTTGTCGGCCTCGATGTTGCGCTTGAGTTCGTTGTAGCGGACCAGCTTGCGGTCCAGCTCGAACGACACCTGTTCCTGCTCCCGCAACGCGGCCTGGAGGTTCTTCTCGCGGTCGGCCAGCATTTCGAAGCGGCTTTTCAGGGCGAAAACAGCGTCGGCGCAGTTCTGTTCGAATTGTTTTTGGAGCTTGTCTTCGAGCTCGAGAGCCTGCTGGAGATCGGGATGCTGGGCGCGGTAGCGCTGCTGCAGCACGGCCAATTCGCGGCGATGGTCCTGGAGGCGCTGGAGCGCGGATTGCACCGCCAGTTCGTTGAGCAACGGCGCGATCTTGGCCGTTTCCACGCCCGCATCGATCTGCGCCTGGACGGATTGCCAGAGGGTTTCGGCCTGGATGCGCTCCGTCTGGGCGGCGGTCAGCGCGGAATTCAGCGCCTTCAGTTTTTCGATGACGATGTTCTGGTCCTCTTCGAGCGAAACCGAGCCGGTGGATTCGCGGTACTCCTGAAGTTCCAGCAAGCCTTTTTCCAGCTTCTCGCGGTATTCCTCCGCGCGCGCCCGCAACCATTCGACGGCTTCCATGGACGTGTTCATGCGCATTTCCAGATCCTGCTGGATATAGGCGCGGGCCAGCGCGTTGGCCAGGTCGCTGGCGAGTTGCGGATCGGGATGCTCCACGGCGAGATTGATCATCCGGCTTTTCTCGACCGGCGTGATGGTGACCCACTGGCGGGCGAGCTCCGATTTTTCCTCGAGCGTCCGGCCAGGCAAGAAATCCGCGCGGGCCGCCAGGCCGCTTTGCTCCAGCGCCGCCGCCATCATCTTGCGGCTGTGGAGGGCGTTGATGTGGGTGTTGAAGTACTCCAGGTTCCGGGTGTTGTAGGCCAGGATGTCCTGGTAGTTCAGGATCTTGGGAATCTGCGCTTCGACCAGCAGCGAGGCGGTGCTGCGGTAACAGGGAATCTGGCGCCGGGCCTGGAAAAAGAAGAACAGGAACACGGCCATGAAAATCAGCAGGCCCAGCCAGGCGCGTTCCATGACGATGGCCACGCCTTCGCGCCAGTCGGGGAACTTCGAGAGGCCGGATTCGCCCGGCTCGGTTTCGCTCGCGATAAAAGGAGTTTTGTTCATCGGCTTTTCCGCGCGTCGACCTTCAGAAGAACACCTGCGGGACCATGATGACGTCGTTGGGCTCCAACGGCACGTCCGGTTGCCGGCCCTTGCCGCCGAGCAAATCCGACACGCGGATTTTCAGCGTGGTCTGGCCCCCGTCCGGCAACCGCCGGACGAGGCTGACGCGGTCCGGGCTGGCCAGATCGGTGAAGCCGCCCGCCCCGGCGATCGCCTGCAGCAGCGTCAGCGGCTCGCCGAACGGCAGCGGATAGACGCCGGGTTTCTTGACTTCGCCCAGCACCACGACCTGCGCCCCCTGGGTCGCGGCCAATTTGACGATGACGCGCGGATTCACCAGGTAATCCTTGCCCAGCCGCCGCGTGAGCTCCGCTTCGGCGCCTGCGACCGTTTGGCCGGCCAGCGGCACCACGCCGATCAGCGAGTGGCGAATTTCCCCGGCGGCGCCGAGCTTGAACAGGCCGGACAGCTCCGGTTCGCGGTAGACCTGGACGTCGATTTCGTCGCCCGCCTGCAAGACGTGGATGCCGTTGGCCGGCGCTGCGTCCGGCGCGGCGTTGTCCGCGCGGATTTCGGCCGGTTCCGGGACCGCTTCGGATTTTCCGTCGCGCCAGCGCGTCGTTTCTTGGGTTGCCGCCTTTTTCTCCGCGGCGGCGGCGCGGGCGGCGGGCGGACGGGCGGTTTTCGTTTGGGCCTTGGAAGGAGCGACCGTTTCGCTCTCCGGCAGCGCGTCTTCGGCCGCCGCATCCCACCGGTAGGACCCGTCGTCCAATACCCCGCCCGGCGGCAGGGGCATGAAATCGTCGCCGGCGCATCCGGCCAGCGCCCCGGCCAGGAACAAACCGGCCAGCGCCCCCCGTCCCCGTTTCCCGACTTTGGTCAATAGCCGCGCCATGTCTTGTTTATAGCACCGACGCACCGGAAAGGAAACGCCGGAATTCGCCCGTTCAGTAGTTCCAGCTGGCGCGCAAGGTCCAGCGGCCGGTTTCGTAGGTCGTGGCGTCCTGGTTTTCGGCGGTGCCGTCCACGTCGCCGTCGCGGCGCATGTAGGCATAGGCCGCGCCCACGGAGAAGCGCTGGCGCGTCCACCAGTCCACGCCCACGGAAAAACCCCAGTAGCGATCGGTGCGGCCCGCGTAGATCCGGCCGCCGGCGCCGTCCGCGGCGAGGCCGGCGTAGTCGATTTGCCCGAAGGTGGCGGAAGCGTTGCCGCGCAGGCGTTCGGTGAACATCCGCCGCGAGGCCCCCAGCACGACGTTCTGGTCGATCGCATCGAGGCCGGACTCGTCGACGGCGGGCCGGACGTCGGCGTTCAGATCGGCGGTGAAGGTGGTGAAACCGAAAGGGGTGCTTTCGGCGCCGAGCGAAGCGATCCAATGGGAATAATCGGCGCGGCGCTCGTCGTCGTAGGTACGCCACGTGTAGCCGATCCGCCCGGTGGAATGGAACTTGGGCGACTGCTTGCCGCGCACGCCCAGCGACAGGTCGAAGAAATCGGCGGCGAGCGCCGCGCCGGAGGCATCCTGCGGATCGTCCCGGCCGAGGCCGCCTTGGACGAACACCTGGCTCTTGGCCGTGGCGCGGTGGTAGATCCGGCCCGCGCCGTAGATGCGGTTGTAGTCCGCATAGTCGTCGGCATCGTATTCGTGCATTTCGGCGCGCCCCTGCAGCCCCCAGCTGGTCTTGCCCGAGAACCGGTGCTCGAAGCCGAGGTCGGCCAAATAATCCTCCTTGCCGACCCGCGCGCCGAGGACGGTATCGACGTCTTCCATGCGGCGGTAGCCCGCTTGGCCCATGACCTGGCTTTTGCCCGTCTGAACGACCGAGCCCAGCCGCAGCATGTGGCTGGGCCGGTCGTCCACCTCGCGCTCGCTTTCGTAGACCGGCAAGCTCAAGCCGTAGTCGGCGTAGAGGTGGTTCCCCGCCGGCCGGCCCCAGATGGCCATCAAGCCGGGCACCAGCGCGATGGACGTGCCGGCGGTTTCATTGGTCGGATCCAGGAAGACGTTGTCCTCGTGCGTGACCGCCAGGGTCACGCGCGGCAGCAGCGCGCCGGTCTTCGCCGGCACGTAGAAGGGATCGACGACCGCTCCCCCCTGGTCGAGATAGGCCGCCGCATCCACGCCGCGCGTGTAGAAGCCCGAGGCGTACGAATCGCTGGCGGCCCGGACGGCGCCGGCCCCCAGCAGCAACGCCGCCCCGGCCGCGGCCATGAATTGGATGCGCCGGCGCCTCATTGATTGGAAGTCTCGAGATAACGGAAGCCGCGAATCAGCTCGATTTCGCGCGCGTCGTAGGGCTGGCCGTCTTCTTTCAAGACGTTCTGCTGCCAGAGATCGGGATGTTCGGCCGACCGGAATTGCGGTTGCTGGATCTGCAGTTGGGTCTTGCCGGCCACGAGGCCGCGGTTGAACCAGCCCACGCGATGCGCGGCGAACACGGGCAGGACTTTTTCGAAATCGGCGCCCGCCTGGCGCAGCAACCAGTCGGAGCAAATGATCGGGCGGTGGAAGCGCTTCAGAAGCTGGATGCGCGCTTCGATGCCCGCCGCGCCTTCGTAGCTGTGGAAGGTGACCAGATCGGAACGCTCGAGCTTGCGCGCGGACATGGCGCTGCCGAAATCCCGCCAGGCGGGCACGGCCAGCGGCTGGGACGCATCTTCGGCGCGGGCCCAGTTGAAGGTCTGGTCCAGCAGCGGCAGGGTCGCTTCCCCCAGGCCGCCGTTGCCGGCGGTATTGTAGAGATCCCAATACAGCACGCGCCGATCGCGCTTGAATTTCCCCAGCACCGCCCGGACGTAGCGCTCGAGCTCGGGCCACCGGTCGCGGTCGGCGACGTCCGCCGCCGCCGGACTCGGCACCCAGCGCGCGTTGTGCTCGCCGGACACCGGCGGCGGCTGCGCGCCCAGCGCCGGCGGCTGCCCGGCCAGATTCAAATCGTCGAACAGCACCGGCACGACGCGCAGATCGTGCCGGACGGCCAGTTCCAGCAGCCGGTCCAGCCGGTCGAGGAACCCTTCGGGATCCGCCTGCCAGACCGCGAACTGGAGTTGCACGCGGATGCAGGTGTAGCCGGCGTCCTGGGCCCAGCCGAGTTCTTCGTCGATCACGTCGGCAGCGAACGTGTCCGCCTGCCACATGTCCACGGAATTGACCGCGGTGCGCGGCACGTAGTTGACGCCTTTGACGGGGCCGATGCTTTCATACCACTGCCAGATGCGCGGCTCTTCCCAGCGACCGCCCGGTTCGCCGACGCCGGGCCGCGGCAGGCGGGCCGGCAGGACGCCCGCCACCGCGGGCCGGATCGACGGGCTGGCATCGGTCACCAGCGCGCCCGCGTCCACCGCGGCCAGCGGTTCGGTCAGGCCGAGATATTGGCTCAAGCCGGCGCGGTCGAATTCACGGGTGCGGTGAACGAACGGTTCCAGATCGCCGAAAAAGGCCTCGCACAGCTCGAACTGGAAGAGCGCCGCGTTCTCGTCGAGGTTTTCGTCGGCGGTGCCGGTGCCGATGAAACGGGCGGCCCCGCCGGCCGCCAAGGCGACGGGTTCGCCCCCGGCGGGCACGAGGGAAAGTTCGCCGGTTTCGCACCAGACGTGCCAGGCGTCCTGGCCGTCTTCCGCCACCGCGAAGATGCCGCCCGAAGACCGGACCGCGCCGGCCGGCGTTTCGATGCGAACGTCCATGGTCGGCAGCGCCTCGCCGGCGTTGACGAGCAGACGGCCCCGGAAGAGCTGGAGATGGATGCGGCGGATCAAATCGTCTTCGGACTGCGGCAAGCCGTCGGCGGCGTGGCGCAATTGGCGGATTTCGAATTTCGTGTCCGGCGCCACGCACACGATGGCTCCCGGCGAACAGGCCAGGCAGAGGCGGCCGTCCTTGCCCGTTTGCACGACCACGCCCTCTCCCATCGCGGCGCCTTCGAATAAATCCTTCAGATCGGTCTTGCCTTCGTGGACCGGGCCGGAAAAGACGCGGACCTGTGCCTGACCCGTCATGGCCGCCACGACCGATTCGCCCGTCGGCCGTGCGCCCTGCGCCCCGCCGGCCCAAGCCAACGCCGCCGCGACCGCCATTCGCCGGGCAACCCGCAAAACGATGCTTGTGTTGTTCATGGCTTGTACTACCTTTTCATCCGTCCGCCGCCATCGTCATGCCCGAAACCTCGGAAATCATCGCCGCGCTGCTCCGGCAGCGCACGCCGGTCTCCTTCCGTGCCGGCGGGCCCAGCATGCATCCCACCGTCCGCGACGGCGAAGTCGTGGCCGTCCTGCCCCGACCGCCCGGCGCCATCCGTCGTGGAAGCGTTGTACTCTACCAAATACACGGACGTCTTGTCTTGCATCGATATACGATTAACGATAAACGAACAAATCGGATTTTGGTTGTCGGCGACGCCGCCGTGGACGGCGGCGAGTGGATCCCGGCCGAAGACGTGCTGGGCATCGCCGCCGGCGTCTGCCGCAACGGAAAAACGATCCGGCTGGATACCGCCGGCGGCCGACTGGCGGGCCTGGCGCGCTTCGTTTTGCGCCCGGTACGGCGCGCGCTTTGGAATTTCCGCCAGACGCATCACGCGCAAACTCCCGCCCGTTGGGATTCCTGAATCCCGGCCAACGCCCGTACGGCTTGGGGCGTTTTCGAAAAATGGAACCGCGCGATTTCGACTTCGCGGGTCAACCGGTCGAGACCGTCCAAAACGCCCTGGGCCCAAGTCTCCTCGAACCACGGCACCGCCGCCACGTCGAGCAAGGCCAACCGCGCCTGCGCCGCCGACAGGATCTCCAAGCGACACTCCGCGGCCTTGCCCAAAAAATAGATGCCGTCGAGCGGAACCTCCGCCGCCTCGGCGAAGCGCCCCGAGCCATGCCACGGCGTGCCGGCCACGCGCCATTTCCCGCCGCGACGGAACACGACGACGCGGTCGTCGTTCAAGATGCGCCAGCCGGCGTCCCGCAGCAGCGCCGAAATCGTGGACTTGCCCGCTCCGCTGCGGCCCGTGAACACGCGGCCGCGGCCGTCCTTCACCGCCACCGCCGCATGCAGCAGCGCGCCGCCGAGGCGCGCCAGCAGGCCCCACGACAGAATCTGGTCCAGCGGATAGCGCAGGGGCGCCTCGCAGACGCCGTCCGCCCAGACGGCCGCCGGCAGCGCCAATTCCGCGCGCGCCAGATCGCGCGCGACGCGGCAGGACCGCTGCGCGGATGCGGGCGCGCGCAAGCCGACGTGGAAAACCAAATCCGCGCCGACCGCCCAGACCGCCCAATGGTCCCCCGCCCGCCACAACGGCTCGCCGGCCGGCCGCGCGGCCACGCCGCGCACGACGTCCACCGGCACTTCCGCCAGCGGCGGCTCGCCGCCGGCCGCGCAGAAAAAGCCGCCGTAGGCCGGATCGGCGTAGCGCACCGGCTCCGGCCCCGCCGTCCGCAGCGCGAACCGCAACGGACCGACGTCCAGATGGACGGCGTTCCTCAAGAACCGCCCTCGTATCCCGTCACGGGCGGACCGACGCAACCGCTGTCCGATTCCAGCTTGCATCCTTCCGACAGGGTTTCGGCCAAAGCCAGGTCCACCCGCTTGATGTCGGGCTTCTCGTACGGCTGGCGCGCCGTCAGTTCTTCGCTCGCCGGCGATTGGTTTTCAGCTTTCGGATTCATGGCAAATCTCCATCGCCGCGCGGAAACGCAGCGCCGTTGTGTTCTTCATGTAGTCGGATTCCCATTCTTCATGGCCGGTTTCGATCAGGTTGAAGGCCGGGCAATGCACGCAGGCCCCGCGCAGATCGCCCGCAAAACTGGTGTCGGACCGCGCGCGCTTCCGGGTTTGGAGGACCGCGAGGTCGCCGTCCCACACGTCCCGGAACGCGCGGCCGGCGGACTCGCAGCGGAAATGTTCCGCCAGCAGGCACGGCGAAAAGCCGCCGAACGGATCGGCGTGGAACGCGGAACGGCCCGCGGCGCAGGCATACAGCCGGTCGCCGGGGGGCTGGGCCGCGGTTTGCTCGATTTTTTCGCGCCACATGGCGCGCCGTTCCGCCGTCGCCATGTCCGCCCGCACCGCTTCGTCGGGCGCGATGCGCAGCGCCAGCGGCGCGCGCGAACCGTCCAGGCACGGGAAGATCGCCGCGTCGTGGCGGAACGCGGCGCCGATTCCGGCGGCCTGCCGTTCCAAGGCCTCCCGCTCGCCGAGATTGGGCTTCATCAAAACCGTTTTCAGCACGACGCGCACGCCGGCGCCCTGCAGGCGGCGGATGCCCGCCCAGGCGCGCGCATGCGAACCCGGCACGCCGGTCACCGCGTCGTGCGTTTCCGGCGTCGCGCCGTAGAGGCTGATTTCCACCTTGCGCGGCGGGCATTCGCGGAACAGTGCCGCGATTTCGTCCGCGACGAGCGTGCCGTTGGTGAAGACCGTCACGACCAGGCCCAGCTCGCGGGCATGGCGATAGATTTCCGCGAAATCGGGACGCAACAGCGGTTCGCCGCCGGTGAGCGTGAGATACAGGCAGCCCGCTTCGGACCATTCCGAAATCGCGGCCTTCATCGCGGCGGCCGCGAGTTCGCGGCTTTTCAGGCGGTGTTGCGCCGCCTGGTCGCCCAAATAGCAGTGGACGCAGCGCAAGTTGCAGCGGCGCGTCAGCTCCAGCGTCGCGGCGATGGGCGTCCGCGCCCGCGCGGCGCGCGCGCGGAAGCCTGCGGTCCATTCCCGGGTCGCGTTCTGGACGGCGTCCGTCACCCGACCACCTCCAGCAACCCCTGCGCCACGAGCTTGTCCGCGAACTCGCGGCAATCGGCGCGCGCCGCGGCCGGCGCCACGGCGAATTCCGCCGCCAGCGCCGCCGCCGTCTCGTCCAGCGTCCGGCCTTGCGCCAGGCCGGCCCAGATGAATTCGCCGGTCGCGTTGACCGGGAACACGCAGCATTCGCGCGCGATCTCGCCCAGCACCGGCACCAACAGGCGGTCCTCGCCGATCCGGCGCAGCACCACCTTGCCCTTCATCCGATATCTGCTTTGGACGTTGCGTTCCACGTTCATTTCCGCACGGCCTTGACGCCGATAAACACCCGTTCCGCCCACGGGCGGTTGACCCGCGTGCGCACGGTTTCCATCACGCCGTCCGGATCCGGTTCGACGCCCAGCGTCTGGAGATCCGCCGGATCCAGTTCCCATTGTTCCAAATTCTCCGAAATAGACAATAAATACTGGATGTCTGCGCGCCGGACGCGCCGCTTCCAGCGGAGCACGACGCCGGACTCGTTTTCCGCGCGGGCGGCGATCTCGGCGGTTTCCGGCAAGGGGAATCCGAATTCCGGCAGTTCGGCCAGCACCTGGTCGTCTCCGGCCAGCGCGTAATCGGCGAAATGTTCCGCCGTGGCGCCGCTGGCGGCCGCGTTGGTCAGTTCGGCCGGCGCGAACCGCTCCCAGCGCCACTGGGCGAAGGTTTCGGCGGCGGGCTGCTCCGCGCCCGCGTTGCCGGCGATGCGCAGCGCCGGATCGCCGAACAGGTTGTAGATGGCGAACGTGTCTTTCGTCGACAACTCGCCGACCAGCGAACGCCGGGCGCGGAGAATCGCAAGGCCCAACGTGCCGGAGCCGGCCTGCGCCACGGCGCGATAGAACGCCTCGGCCAGCTCCGTGGCCGGCGCGTTGCGGGACATGCCCGACGCGCTCCAGACCGCGACGGCGCCGCCGCCGGCGCGCCGCAGCAGCACTTCGCTGAGGCTCTGCACGCCCGGCGCCTCGAAGCGGCCAACCAGGCAGCTCAGCGCCACGAACGCAGGCGGGCGCGTGGCGTTGGACATCCGGGAAACGTCCGTCGCCGTCAGCAGCTTCGTGCTCAGCGAGCCGATCGTGGTGGCGTTGCCGTGCCCGGTGTAATGGATGAAGCCGGCGCCGTTCCGGAACCAGTTCGAAAGGGCGCTGCGCGCCGCGGCGATCGTCATGGCATCCAGATCGATCTGCTGCGCCACCGGATGCGTCGCGGTGGCCTGCAGGGCCAGTTGCTGGTTGGAGGCGCGGAAGTCGCCGGCCGCGGGATCGGCCTTGTCGGACGACAGCACGATCTGGTTCTGCCACGCCTGGCCGAAACCGAGTTCGCTGGCCTTGATCTTGGCGATCATGTTCGCGAGTTCCGCGGCGGTCAGCGCCGGCAGGCGGCCGATGGCCACGTCCGCCCGTTCGTCGCCGTCGAGATCCGCCAGCAGCCCATCCGCGGCAAACAGCCCATCCAGGGTCTGCAGCAGCATGGGCGGAACGTGGTTGACCTCGTTGCCCAATGCGCCGAGATAGTCGTAATGGCCGTTCCCCGCCAACAGCACCATCCACGGCGCTTCCGTCCAGGTTTCGGTCGCATAGGCCAGCAACGCCGGGATCGCCTCGGGCGTGGCCAGGCCGCCCGCCATCCAATCGCAGACGTCCTCGAACGTCGCCACGCCGACGCGCAAGCCTTGGCCCGCCCGGTAGTCCGCCAGTTCCTGCGCCGCGGTGGCCAGCGCGCGCGACGCGATCACCAGGTAGTCGATCCGGTTGGTCGCCGCCAGGAACCACGGCGCGGGATTGACCGCTTCGGGCGCCAACAACGGAATGCCGCCGGCTTCCGCAACCGCAAAACGTTCGTCGGCGACAGATGCCGCCCACGCCTTGGCGGGCAGCGCGCAGGCCTCGTCGGCGATCCACGTCGGATTCCCGGCCTCGTCGAGCGCCACGGCCAGCGGCTCCGCGAACGCGGCCGCGGAGACCGCCGCGGCATCGCCGGAGCGGAAGCGCGCCGTGCCGGATGCCGGCGGCGCCAGCGCGCGCGCGAACGACGCCTCGATCCAATCCACCGTGAAATAGCTGTGGCTGCGGCCCGCCTGCAGCACGCCCTTCACCGCCAGCGCGTTCACGCCGTCCGTCGCCGCGGCCAGCGGAATCGTCACTTCGGTCTCGACCGCCTCCTGGCCGTCGAACGCCACCGAGTCCACCGTTGCGCCGTTGAAGCGGATCTCCGCCAGATGGTCCGGCTCGTTGGTCGTGCTCGACCACCCCTGCAAGCGAATCTTCAGGACCACGTCGCCGGTGCGGCCGGAGAGATCCAGCGGAAAACTGCGCAACGAGGTCGCGTTGGTCGCGCCGCTGATGACGTAATCCCAGTAGTAGAAGTCGGCGGGTTTGACCAAGGCGCTGTCGAACGGATAGCGGTCTTGCTCGAAACGGATTTGCACCGGGAAGACGCCGGCGCCGGACGCCGCGCCCGGATCGCGCCGCGGCATCGCCGCGCCCGCCCCCTGCGAAATCAGATAGGCGTTGTCGCGGGCATACCAGTTGTCCGCGCCCCGGCCGTAGAAGAGCAGCCGTGCCCGCGCCGCGTCGTATACCGTCGGGACGACCGCGCCTTGCGCCGTGATCGCCAGTCCATTCGCCGCAGCCAACGCCTGCACGTCGGCCAGCGCGAGGCCCATGCCGTCGGCGATGGCCTGCAGGGACACGCCGCAGAGGCCTTCGTCCCGGACCAGCACTTTCAGCACGCGGGAAGGCCCGGTCCATTTCACCGTCGCCTGCTTGACCGGGGCGACGGTCTTGGCCGCCCGGATTTCCGCCCGGGCCGCCTTCGCCGCCGCGGGCGGCTCGCCAAAGGCAATGGTCTGCATGCCGACGTCGAGCACCTGGCCCGACAGTTCCACTTCCTCCAGGCGATAGGTTCCGCTCCCGCCTTCCACCGCGTCCGGATCCGCCAACCCGTAGATGGCGCCGGATGGATCGAACGCCGAGGGCACGAGCACGTCGTTCAGGCGCGTTTCTGCTCCCGTGTCCGGATCCACGCGGTAGACGAAGAAGCCCGCCGTGCCGAATTCCGAACTCGTGTGCCAGGCGACGCGGCCGGTGCCGTCCGTCCATTCGCCCCAGACGTCGGCCACGGCGGCCCAGGTCGGCGGCGGCGGCGTAAGACCCAGATCGACGTGTTCCTGGTGCTGGCCGACGGCCAGGAGCAGCACGGCGGTGAAGGCATTCGTGCCCACGTTTCCCTGGATCACGTCGCTGTCGAGGGCGGAATTGGTGCCCTGGTAGGGCGAGGTGATGCGGTAGTCGTTGGTGTTGAGCGCCGCCAGGTCGAACCGCACGAAATACTGCGCGGGCGCCAGGTTGGTGAAGGCGTAGGCCCCGCTCACGCCGGTGGTGACCGATGCCACGACGTTGGAATCGACGTCCAGCAGATAGACCGGGATATTCGCGAACCGGTTGGTTTCCGAGCCCGCGCGGATGCCGTTGTCGTTCGCGTCGAACCAGATCAGGCCGCTGAGCGAGGCCGGCGGCGCGCCGTCCACCAGAAAGTCCCGGTCCGTCACGTCCGTGCCGGCCAGCGGCACCGCGATCAGGGTGGAACCGTTGGCTTGCACGGTTTCTTCGACGTCGGTGATGCTGGTGGCGCCGGCGGGAGTGGTCATGACCACGAGATAGTCGCCGTTGGGCAGGTTGTTGAAAGCATAGTCGCCGTTCACGTCCGTGAGGACCTCGGCGATCCATTCGTTCGGATCGGCCACGCCGTCGCCGTCGATGTCGCGGTACAGCGCCACGGTCGTGCCCGGGACGGGCCGGTCCGCGACGTTGAAGAGGCCGTCGCCCGCCGCGCCGTAACCGTCGTCCTCCCAGACCGTGCCGCGGATGTCGGCCAGGGTGGCGCCGTTGTCCACCAGGAAGTCGCGGGTGAACACGCTGGCGCCCGACACGGTCACGGCGACGTTCGTCGCGCCGTTGCCGTTGCCGTCCCGATCGAGGATGGCCGTCGTGCCCGTCGGCGTCTCCATCTCGACGCGGTAATCGCCGTCCGGCAGGCCGACGAACGCGTAGTTGCCGGAAAGATCGGTGACGGCGGAGGCGATCAGGTTGTCCAGATCGTTGTACAGATGGACGACCGTGCCCGGGATCGTCGTGTCGCCGCCGGAGAACGTGGAGGTCACGTCGGCATCCGCATAGACGGTCCCGCGGATGACGTGCAGGATCCAGCGGTAATCCTCGACCTCGCCGTTGTCCGCCGTGCCGGCATAGGCCAGTTGCGGCAGGAACGGCGCGCTGGGGAAGAGCCGGAAGCGCGCATAGAGCACCGTGCTGTTCGTCGTGCTCAGGCTACCCGCCGGCACCGTCACGGGGATCGCGTAGACGCCGTCCAGCCCCGGCCCGCCGTTGGTGGCGACCGCTTGGTTGACGGCCATATCGCCGCCGTCGGCGAAATCGCCGTCGCGGTTGAAATCGATGAAGCCCAGCAGCCAGCCGGCCCCCTTGCCCACCGTTGCCTGCACGGTGCCGCCGGCTGCGCCCGGCGTCCAGCGGCCGAGCATGAGCATGCCGTCTTCGTCGTCCGTGCCGGCCAGGTCGTCGCCGTCGGCCAGCGCCGAAGGCACGCCGTTCTCCTCGACGTCCACGCCGGCGCCCAGATAGAGGTTCGTCAGGTAGGTCACCATGTGCCGCGCGCCGCCGGGAATCGTGGTCTGGTAGCTGTCCGGCAGATCGCCGTAATCGTAGACCTTGGTCGAGCGGTAGGCGAAATCCATGCCGGCGATGGCCGGCGCGATGGCGACCGTCAGGTAGGCCGACACCGTGTTGCCCTGCGGGTTCGCGGTTTCGACCACGCCGACGCCCGCGATGGATCCGTTGGTGGTCGTCAGCTTCAGGTAGTCTTCCGGCGCGAGGCTGGCGACGACGTACTGGTCGTTGCCGTCGCCGTCGGGCAGCCCCGTGAACGAATAGTCGCCGTTCGTGCTCGTGAAGGTGCTCGAAACCAGCACGTATTCGCCCGGTTCGACGTTGCCGTCGCCGTCGTCGTCCCAGAGGTACAGGTAGACCTGGACGTCCGCGTACGCGATTTCGTTGGTCGCCACGCCAGTCCAGTTCGTGCCGTTGAGGACGCCGTCGTAGGGCGTCGCGTCGAAGCCGATCGTGCCGCTCAAGCTGTTGTTGCCCGCGTAGCGGTAGCCGAAGTCGATCGAGAAATCGCAGCCCGTGCAGGGCACGCCGCCGACGGACGTCACGACGCCGCCGGCGACCACGACGTTGGTGCCGACGCCGTCGAGGGCGCCGTCGGGGTCGTAGGTCTGGACCAGACCCGGCGGGAAGTCCGGATCGCTCCCGACGACCGCCACGTGGAAGGTCCCGTTGCCGAGGTTGCTGAAGTAGTACCAGCCGTCCGCGTCGGTCTCGTTGGTGGCGATGGCCGTGCCGTTGGACCAGAGCACCACGGAAATATAGGCGAGACCGCTTTCGTTGCCGTCGCGCACGCCGTCGTTGTCGGTGTCGACCCACAGCGTGTCGCCGATGACCGCGCCGGGCGGGATATAGCCGAAGTCGGCGCCCATGTAGTTCTGGCCGTTGACCAGGGCCCGGCCGTGCTGGCCGTCGCAGGGCTGCGGGACGTCGAGGTCTTCGCAGGTCAGGCCGTTGGAGTCCGGATCGGCGGAAAGGAACGCGCCCGCCAGCGGCCCGCTCGCGCCGTCGACCACCACGACGTAGTTGCTCGGCGCCAATCCGGCGAAGAGATAGAGTCCGTTGACGTCCGTGGTGGCGCTGGAGACCAGCGTCTCGCCCGCGTCGTAGAACCCGTCGCCGTCGGCGTCGTAATACAGCCGCACCACCGCGCCGGAAACCCCCTCCTCGGAATAGTCCTGCGTGCCGTTGCGGTTGGCGTCCCAGAAGACCGTGTCCCCGATGGCCGCATAGGGCGCGAAGCCGAAATCGGCGTCGAGATAGGTGTTGCCGCCGCTGATCGCCACGTTGTGCGCCGACGTCGTGGTCAGATAATAGACGTTGCCGAAGGCGTCCTGCGGCAGGTCGGCGTCGCCCGCATCCACCACCACGCGGTAGTCGCCGTCGGGCAGGTCGCTGAACAAGTAGGTTCCGGTCGCGCTGGTGTTCGTGGTGCGCAGCGGCAGGTAGGTGCCGTCGCCGTTGAAGTCCACGTAGAGGGTGACCAGCACGTTCGAAATGCCCGTTTCCTGGACGCCGGTCTGCGCCCCGTCCGCGTTCAAATCGCGCCAGACCGTGTCGCCGATCGCGCCGCTGCCGTAGGGCTGGAAGCCGAAATCCTGGTCGAGCCGGCTGGCGTTGGTGATCGTGACCACGCTGCGCGCGTCCTTCACGCCGTCCGGATCCCCCGTGACGTAGTAGTTCGTCGGCAGGTCCGGATCGTTGCGATCCACGTAGACGAGATAGGTGTTCGTGGCGAACAGGTTGGTGAACAGGTAGGTTCCGTTCGTCGCCGTGACCGCCGTTCCGACCAGCGCGTCCGTGGCGACGTCCACCACGCCGTTGCTGTTGGCATCTTCGTAGAGGTAGACCGTCACGTCGGCGATGCCCTCTTCCCACGCGTTGCTCTGGGATCCGTTGCCGTCCCAGTCGTAGTACAAGGTGTCGCCGATTTCGTAGGGCCCCGTGCGCCAGTAGCTGAAGTCCGCCCGCGCCACGCCGCCGGTGACCACCGTCACCGCGGCATAATTCGGCGTGTTGGTCCCATTCGTGTCCCACGACAGGTTCCAGGCGCTGTTCGTCATCATGCCCGTGTTGGTCGCGACCATCACGGTGTAGGTCCCCGTGTAGCTGCCCACGAACCGGAAATAGCCGTTCGTCGTCGTGACGTTCGTCGCGATAGAGGCCCCGGGGCCACATGGCGCCGGACTGGCGCAGAGGTAGACGGTCACGTTGGTCAGCCAGTCCTCGCCCGCCTCGCGGTTGGTTTCCATGCCGCGGTCGTAGTCGTGCCAGATCGTGCCTTCGATGGTCGTGCCGACCTGGTAGCCGAAGTCCGTCGTCAGGTGCACGTTGTTGGTGCTCGACGGCGCCGCGTTGACGTCCAGATAGATCGCCGCCGTGCTGTCGTACGCCCCGCGCTCGTCGTAGGTGTTGAACCCCGAGCCGCCGGGCAGCGTCGCCGTCACCACCCGCACCGTGTAGACGCCCGTCGCGGGAATCGATTCGAACGTGTAGAAGCCGTACGCGTCCGTGAAATTGGTAATCGCCGCGCCCAGCCCGTTGCCCAGATCGATGGTGGCGGGCGGCGTGATGGAAACGGCGACGTAGGCGATGCCCATGTTCGTCTCGTTCTGGACGCCGTCCGCGTTCAGGTCGCGCCAGACGTAGTTCCCCAGCGTGGCCGCGGGCGTCTGGGTCACCACCACGCTGCTGGTGGCCGAGTTGGCCGGCACGCCGTTCTGGAAGGTGGCGTTGGTGACCCACGCAACGTTGGTCGCCAGCATGTTGGTGTAGGTCTCGGGCTTCAGCAGCTTGAAGGTCACCGCCACGGTCGAGGTGCCGCCGGGCAGGATCGGCCCCACGTTGGCCCAGGTCAGCGTGCCGGTGCTGTTGGGCGTGCTCCCATTGGTCGTCGACGTCGTCTGCGGCGGCACGGCGGAAACGAACTGGAACTTGTCCGCGTCGTACTGGTCCGTCAGCGGCACCGGATAAAGCGTGGTGCTGGCGCTGCCCGTGCCGCCGGTCGTGACGCCGCTGATCCGGAATCCCACCGCATCGATCTGCAGATACGAGGTGCCGGCCCCTCCGGCGTTTTTCCGGGCGAGCAGTTCCACCGTGTAATTCGTGGCGAAATCCGCCCAGGCCCAGGCGAAGGTGCCGGTCATGGGGATTTCCCACGTGCGCAAGGTCGTATTGGTGAAGGTGTTCGTGGCGAGAAAGATCTTGGAGAAGATATCCGTCGCCGGCGCCAGCCGGTGGACGTGGACTTCCAACTCGCCATCCGGGGAGAACCCGGAGGCCGCGCCGATGATGGGCATCACCACCGTCACGTTGGTGATGGTGCCGTTGGAGGAGCTTACCGGGAAATTCGTCAAACCGAAGGTCTTGGACGCGGCGTTGAAGCGGTTGGAAGCATATAACCCATCGGGTCCGGGCGGCCGGTAGACGTTGGTGTAGCCAAACCATTCCGTGTCGCCGGCGAGGCCGTTGGTCGCCCAGGCGTAGGTGGTGACGAAAGTCCCGCCCTGTCCGTTGCCCGGCAGGTTGTTCGAGACGGTCAGGCTGTAGGTGACGTTCAGCCCTTCGCGGACGGCGTTGGTGCTCGTGCGCGTCTTGGTCAGCGTCAGCGCCGGGGCAAATCCGAAGTCGGCGGTCAGGAACGACACCGTGGCGGCGTTGGTGCGCGGGGAATCGAGGTCGGCGCCGAACGACGTCGGCGTGGTCGGCGAAAAGCCCACGGGCAGGTCCGGATCCAGCCAATCCACCACCGCGACGAATTTGCCGTCCGGCAGGTTCGTAAACATGTAGTAGCCGTTGGTGGCCGAGGAGGTCGTGCCGTACAGCGGATCGCCGGCGTCGTAGATCCCGTTTGTGTTGGCGTCGTAGTAGAGCCGGACGGCAATGTTCGAAATGCCCGTCTCGTTGCCGTCCTGCAGCCGGTTGCCGAGAACGCCGCCGCCGGCGCCGTCGTCGCGCCAGACCAAATCCCCCAGCCGGTTGGTGCCCGAGACGTACGTGGTGGTCTCGCCGCAATCCAGTTCGCCCGCGCCGGCGATCGTCGCGCAGGCCGAATTCGTGATGAACGGCCCCGCGTTGGTCGTGACCGTCACCTGCATTTTCACCGAGCCGGCCACGTTGGTCGCCAGCGGATCGCTCAGCCACCACTGGACGTCCGTGATGGTCGTCGGATCGGCCGGTTCGGCTTCCTGCCAGGTCGCGCCGTTGTTGGTCGAAAACAGGATCGTGTAGGAGCTGACGCCGCCCGGCAGCGTGTTGCTGGCGCTGGAACTGAGGCCGACGTACAGCGTGCCGTGGGGAATCTTCTCGCGCATGACCAGCGGCGCTCCGCCGGAGGGGTCGCCGACCGTCACGGGACCGGGATTGGTGTAGGCGATGGTATAGGACAGGGTTTCGCCGGGCTGGGCGAACGGCTTGTCCACGGTCTTGGTCACTTCCATGTGGGCGGCCAAGCTGGTCAGCCCCTGGCCCAGGAAGGCGCCGTAGTCGCCGTTGAACTTCTCGTTGTCGTAGCCCGAGGCCACTTCCTGGTAGGGCGTCAGGACGCTCGAACAGCCGGAGCGCATCGCCATGAATTCGTAGCGCACGTAGCCGACCGCCCCGCGGTTGTTTTCGGGGATGTTTTCGAAGTAGAGCTGGTCTTCCACGTTGTAGATGACGTCCGTGCCGTCGTTGAGCTTGACGATCACCAGCGCGTAGGTGTGCACGAGCCGGAAGCAGGACGAATCGAAGAGCGCCGCGTCGCCCACGGGCTGCAGCCACGCGTTGCGATCCGGGATCAGGTCGCCGTTGTTGTCGAAGCCCGCGCCCACGTTGCCGAGGTCGTACCAGACGCCTTCCGTCGCGATGACCGTGCCCGGCGAGCCGTCGTCCGCCTTGTTCGTCCACGAGGGCTCGTACAGCGCCAGCATGTCCTGGTATTCCTGCGGCACCTTGTTGGCGCCGTTGGGGAAGATCTTGTTGGCCATGGCCGAAATCTCGTTGCGCATCGTCACCGTGCGGGTGACGTCGGCCTGGCGGTAGGCGCCGGCGTCCAGGGCCGTGCCCCAGATGCCGTACTGCAACCACAGGTCGTCGTCGGGCTTGACGCCGCCCGTCACTGTCTTGCCGTCCTCGTCGAGGTTCGGATAGCCCACCAGCCAGTACACCGTCTTGCTCTCGCCCGGCAGGATCGTGCCGAGATAGCGCGTCGCATCGGCGGTGCCCGCCGATCCGCCTTCGTGCCAGAGGGCAAACTTGTCGTCGGGCGGAAACCCGTTCAGGTCGGGGTGGGCGCGGCGCGGATAGATCCCCGGCGTGCCGTTGGTGTAGTCGCCGATGTACGCCCACACGTTGGTCAGCGCGTTGGTGCCGTCGTTGTGGAACTTGGCGCTCAGGTACGCCGCGCGCGGCGCATAGGTCGAGGGCGACTCCACGTTGGAATCGACCACGAAGTTGTAGGCCGCGATCGGCTCGATGCGCAGATCTCCGTCCGGATTCGCCGCCAGCGCGGCCACCGGCGCGAGCAGCGCCGCCGCAACGAGTCCGGCGAGCTTAAGCCACCTGACATGCGCGAAACGATTTCTCTCAATCATGTGTTTTCCGAAAACTGTTTTCTCTCATCAATTGAGGGGAAATCTATTCTCTATTGTCCAGATTGAGACATTTATATTCCGATTCAGGCTTAATTGCTTCCCAAACAGGCGGTTTCGCTTCCGAAATGAATCCCTATTTTCGCTTCGCCTTGACTCCCAGATAGGTTCGTTCCGCGGCGGGCCGCTGGATGCGGGTCCGCACGGTTTCCATTTCGCCGTCCGGATCGGGCGTCGCACCGACTTCTTCCAGATCGGTCGGCGCATCGGTCCAATTTTCCAGGTCGTGGGACAGGAAAAGCCGATATTCCACGTCGTCGCGCTTCACGCGCCGCTTCCAGCGGACGATGAAGCCCGCCTCCGGGCCTTCTTCCGGCAGGGCAAACCCGAATTCGGGCAATTCGGCCAGAACGGGGTCGTCTCCGGCCAGCGCGTAGTCGGCGAAATTGGCGGCGGTGGCGCCGCTGGCGGCCGGATCGGCCAGCTCGCCGGGCCGGAACCGTTCCCAGCGCCATTCGGCGAAACTGCCGGCGTTCCGGCCTCCGTCGGCGTTGTTGACGATCCGCAGGGCCGGATCGCCCAGCAGATTGTAGACCCCGAAGGTGTCCTGCCGGAACAGATCCGACTGGAGGCTGCGGCGGGCCTGCAGCACCGCCAACCCCAGCGTGCCGGCGCCCTCCTGCAGCACGGCGCGGTAGAACGCCGCGCCCAGTTCCTTGGCCGGATCGTTGCGCGACAGTCCGGAAGGACCCCAAGCCGCCACGGCGCCGCCGCCGTTTTTCCGCACCAGCAATTCGCCCAGGCTGTTCACTCCCGGCGCCTCGTAGCGGCCGACCAGGCAACTCAGCGCCGCCACGACCGGCGGCCGGTTGGTGTTGTTCATGCCCGCGACGTCCGCCGCCTTCAGCAGCCCCTTGCCGCTCCAGTTGGCCACGCCGCCATGGCCGGTGTAATGGATGATTCCCGCGCCGCTCTGGAAATACGACATCAGCTTGTTGCGCGCCGGCGTGATCGCCGTCGCGTTCAGATCGACGACGTCCGCCGCGTGTTTCGCATCGACCAGCGCGGCCAATTCCGCGTTGGCGTCCGCAAACCGGCCCGCGGCCGGATCGTTCGTGTCGGCGGCGAACACGATCTGGCCTTGCCAGCTTTGGCCGAAACCGGCTTCGTAGGCCTTGATCTTGGCGATCATCGCGGCCAGATCCGCGGCCGTCAGCGCCGGCAGCCGGCCGACGGCGACGTCCGGCAGTTCGTCGCCGCCCGCGTCGGCCAGGCGCTCGTCGGCGGCAAACAGGCCTTCGGCCGTCTGGACCAGCAGCGGCGGCAAGTGGTTGACCTCGGCGCCCAGGGTGCCGAAATAGTCGTAGTTGCCGTTGCCGGCCAGCACCAGCATCCACGGCGCTTCCGTCCAGACGCCGGCGGCGTAGGCCAGCAGTTCCGGAATGGCCTCCGGCGTGCGCAGGCCGCCCGCCATCAGGTCGCACACGTCTTCGAAAACCGCCACGCCGACGCGCAGCCCTTGGCCCGCGCGGTAATCGGCGAGTTCCTGTGCGGCCGGCGCCAGCTCGCGCGACGCGACGATCAAGTAGTCGATGCGGTTCGTTTCCGCCAGGAACCAGGCATCCGCCGCGGCGGGTTTGGGCACGAGCATCGGCAACCCGTCGGTTTCGGCGACGGCGAAGCGCGCGTCGTGCGGGGCGGGCGCCCAGGCCTTGTCCGGCAACGTACCGCTGGCCTCGGCAAGCCAAGTGGGATTGCCCTCTGCGTCCAGCGCCACCGCCAGCGGCTCCGTGAAGGCCGCCGCCGAAACCGGCGCCGCGGAGTCGGCCGAAACCAACGCCGTGCCCGGCAACGGCACCAGTTCCCGCGCGAAAGACGCCTCGATCCAGTCCACCACGAAGGTGCTGGCCTTGACGCCGGCCGGCAACAGCCCCTTGACGGTTACCGTGTTCAGGCCGTTCGAAACCAGCGCCGCCGGCACCAACACCTCGGCCGCGACCGCTTGCTGGCCATCGAAAGCGGCCGAGCCCAGCGTCGTTCCATTGAATCGGAATTCGGCCTGGTGGTCCTGCGCGTTGGTCGTGCTGGACCAGCCCATCACGCGGATCTTCAAGGCGACGTCTCCCGCCGCACCCGTCAAGTCGACGGCGAAGTCCTTCAAGGAGGCCGCGTTGGTGCCCGCAACGACGTAGTCCCAATAGAAGAAGTCCTCCAGCGGCACCGTGGGGCTGTCGAACACGTTGCGGTCTTCCTCGAATCGGACCGTCGCGGACAACACCGTTTGGCCCGCCGCCGCGCCCGGCGCACGGCGCGGCATGGTCCGGCCCGATTCCGCGGAAATCAGATAGGCGTTGTCGCGGACGTAGCGGCCGCGGATGCCCTGGCCGAAGAACGCGATCCGGCCGCGGCCGTCGTCCACGATCGCCGGCACCGGCGCCCCTTGCGCCTCGATCCGCAACTGCCCGGCCGCCGCCAGTGCCCGGACGTCTTCTTCCGTCCGCCCCAGGCCTTCCGCGAGGGCCGCGAACGAAACGCCGTAGAGCCCCTCGCGCCGCACGAAGACTTTCAGCACCGGCGACGGACCTTGCGCTTTCGCGGACGCCTTGGGCGCCGCCGTCCGAAGCGCCTGCGCGGCCATCGTCTCGGCGCGGGCGGCCTTGGCGACGTCCGGCTCGTCCGCGAACGTCACCTGGTGAACGCCCAGCGGCAGCGTCCCGCCCGACAATTCCAGCTCTTCCATCCGGTACGTGCCGCGGCGGCCTGGGCGGGCCGCGGGATCCGCCAGTTCATAAAGACCGCCGGCCGGATCGTACGACGCCGGCACGGGCAGCTCGTTCAGCAACGTCTCCGCGCCGGTTTTGGGATCGACGCGGTACACGAAGAAGCCCGCCGTGTTCCATTCCGCGCTCGTCCGCCAACCGAGGCGGCCTTCGCCGTCCCGCCATTCGCCCCAGACTTCGGCCAGGTCGGCGCGGGTCGAATGCGCCGCCCGCAGGCCCAGGTCGATCGTCAGATTGGTCAGGCCACCGCCGATCGTGAAGTTCGTCGTCCAGGCATAGGAACCGACCTCGCCGCCGATGACGTCGCTGTCGAGCGCCGGATCGCCGCCCTGGCCGGCCGCCGTCAGCGCGATGAGGTCCGAAACGTCCGTCAGGTCGAACCGCACGTAGTAGGTGCCGGGCAGCACGTTGGCGAACAAGTACAGCCCCTCCGCCGAGGTTACGGTCGACGTCACGACCGTGCCGTTGGTCGTCATCAGCGCGACGGGAAGATTGACGACGCCGTTCGTTTCGCCGGGATCCTGGATGCCGTTGCGGTTCGCATCGAACCAGGCCCGGTCGCCGATCGTCGCCCCGCCCTTGGGCACGATGACCACGGTGCTCGTGTCGTTGCTGGGATTCGGATCGTACAAGTCCCGGCCGGTGATTGTGGCGACGTTGGTGATCTGCACGCCGCCGGTGCCTTCGCGCACGGTCACGTTGATATACAGACTCGTCGCCGCTCCCACGCCGAGCGGGCCGAAGTCCCAGATGCCGGTGCCCGCGTTGTATGCGCCGTTGGAGTGGCTGTTGTATTGCACGTGGCTCGGCAAGACGTCGGCGATCTGCACGCCGGTGGCGACGCTCGGCCCGTTGTTGGTCGCCGTCAGGACGTATTCGATGATCTCGACCTGGTCCGGATCGGTCTTGGTGGCGGTTTTGAGAATGCCCACGTCGGCGAACTGCACGCAGTTGGTGACGGAAGCGGTCCGGACGGGTTGCACCGCGCTGTAGGCGCTGGCCACGTTGAGAAGCTGCGTCACCGCGGAAGGCGAATCGACGGTGGCCTGGAAGCTGATGGAAACCGTCGCCCCGGTGCCCAGAATGCCGCCGGTCCAGAGGTTCGGCGGCGCGCCGAGGACGCCGGAGGTGGCCGTCGCCGTGTCGTAGGCCACGATCACGCGGCCGGCCGCCCCCGCCCCGCCCGTCTGGTTGTTGGCCGTGCGATAGGCGCCGCCGCCGCCGCCGCCCGGCGCGGTGCCGGCGATGCC